>NZ_JBITGN010000006.1:96309-109371 GCF_044457245.1 Nocardia sp. NPDC050630 | reverse complement strand
GGGGTGGCCCGCGCCCGCCGGGCCGCCCCGCGCGGGGGGGGGGGGGCGGGGGCGCCCCCCCCCCCCCCCCCGGGGCCGCCCACGTCGCTCGTAAGACTCGCTCCGTGGTGGTTGCTCAGGTGTCAACGCTCACCTGAGCGCTGGAGTCTTACCCTGCCGATGCTGTCAGCGGCATAGGCTGCAAAGAAGGTCGGGCCGTGACCAGCGGCTCGTCCGGAATACCGAGAGCGAAGCGCTGCTGCGGGGTCTGGGTCGAGGACTCCGCGCAGGTGATCGAAAGGGAGTGGCCCCGCTCATGGTCAATGTTCAGGACGGTTACGGATCCAGCATTCTCGGCTATCCGAGGATCGGGCCGCACCGCGAACTCAAGCGGGCCCTCGAGGGGTATTGGCGTGGTGGGGTCTCCCGCGACGAACTGCTCGCGGTCGGGCGCGATATCCAGGAGCGGCAGTACAGCGGGCTGGCCGCCACAGGTCTGACCCAGGTCCCGGGCAACACCTTCTCCTTCTACGACCACATTCTCGACAATGCGCTGCTGTTCGGTGCGGTGCCCGCGCGATTCAAGCCCTACCAGGACGAGCTGCATCCGCTGGACTTCTACTTTCTGATGGCGCGCGGTCGTCCGGATCTCCCGCCGCTGGAGCTGGTGCGGTTCTTCGGGACGAATTACCACTACCGCCAGCCCGAACTCGACGAGAACACCGAGTTCTCGCTGCACCCGGAGGCATTGCTCGACGAATGGGACCGCGCCAAGGCCAGCGATATCGAGCTGCGCCCGGTGGTGCTGGGTCCGGTGTCATTGCTGCTGCTGTCCAAGGCGGGCCACATTCCGGGTGAGGCAGGCGGTTTCGACACCCTCAGTCTGCTGGACAAGCTGCTTCCGGTCTATGAAGAGCTGTTCGAGATCCTCGCCAAGCGCGGGTCCACCTGCGTGCAGTTGGACGAACCGTGCTTCACCGGTGAGCGCACTGCGGCCGAGTTGGGCGCGTTCGAGCGTGCCTACCAACGACTTTCGACCTCGGCGCTGCGGCCGCGCATGCTGGTCACCGGGCAGTACGGCGATTTCGGTGAGGCGTTGCGCATTCTGGCCGAAACCAATGTCGAGGCAATCGGGTTGGATCTGGCCAGCTATCGGATCCAGCCCGAAGAGCTCGCGGAGATTCCGGGCATTCGACGTAAGCGCTTGTACGCGGGCGTGATCAGTGGCCTCAATGTGTGGCGCGCGGATCGCTACGTGACGCTGGAATACTTGAACGAGCTGGCCAAGGTGTGCCCCGACCTCGTGGTGTCCACCGGCACGACACTGCTGCACGTACCCTATGACGTGCTCGCCGAGTACGACATCGAGGGCAATGTCGCCGACCGCCTCGCCTTCGCGCAGCAGAAGGTGGGCGAGGTCGTTTCGCTCGCCAAGGCGCTCACCGAGGGTCCTTCGGACAAGTGGCGCAAGCGGCCGACCGAGGTGCACTTCAAGCAGAAACATGCGGTGCGGCAACGGGTTTACGCGATCACGCCCGGTATGCGCTCGCGCGAGCCGTACGAGGTGCGGCGAGAAGCTCAGCAGCGCAAGCTGAATCTGCCGCCGGTGCCCGCGACCACGCTGGGTTCCTTCCCGCAGACGAATAAAATTCGTCAGGCCCGCTACGACCTCGGCGAGGGCAAACTGTCCTACGACGAGTACCGCAAGAAGATCGAGGCCGAGATCGAGGCCACGATCCGCCTGCAGGAGGACATCGGCCTCGATGTTCTCGTGCACGGTGAGCACGAGCGCAACGACATGATCCAGTACTTCGCCGAGCTGCTCGACGGCTTCGCGACCACGCACTTCGGCTGGGTGCAGGTGTACGGATCCCGTTGTGTGCGACCGCCCATCATCTACGGTGATGTGTCGCGGCCCGCGCCGATGTCGGTCGAGTGGATCAGCTATGCCCAGTCGTTGACCGATAAGCCGGTCAAGGGCATGGTCACCGGTCCGGTCACCATGATCGCGCGTTCCTTCGTGCGCCAGGATCAGCCGCTGTACGAGACCGCCGATC
The DNA here is from genome assembly GCF_044457245.1 of Nocardia sp. NPDC050630. NCBI lineage: Bacteria > Bacillati > Actinomycetota > Actinomycetes > Mycobacteriales > Nocardiaceae > Nocardia > Nocardia sp. NPDC050630. The sequence goes on along the minus strand of NZ_JBITGN010000006.1, from coordinate 107,335 downwards.
AGGTCGCGCTGGCCATTCGCGATGAGGTCGTGGATCTGGAACGGGCCGGGATTTCGATCATCCAGGTCGACGAGCCCGCCATCCGGGAGCTGCTACCCATGCGTCCGCAGGGACGCGCCGAATATCTGCGGTGGGCGGTCGCGGCATTCCGCTTGGCCACCTCCGGTGTGCAGCCGGAGACGCAGATCCACACGCATATCGGTTATTCCGGTCGCACCGAGGTGGTCGATGCGATCGAGGAGCTCGACGCCGATGTCACCGCGATCGTGGCGACGCGCTCGATCGAATGGGTGCTCAAGGCGCTCAAAGACGACTCCGGGTCGGGTCACGGCCTGAGTCACGGTGTCGGCCCTGGTGTCTACGAGAGTCGTTCCGCGCGGATCCCGGATATCGACGAGCTCGACGAATTGCTCACGGCCGCAGCCGAAGCCATCAGTCCGGAACGCCTGTGGGCGAATCCGGACGGCGGGCTGAAGACCCGGCACTACTGGCAGCTGGAGCCCTCGCTGCGCAATTTAGTCGCGGCCGCGCGCCGCGTTCGTCGGCGGGCCACGCCGACGGAGTAATACCGAAGACGAAGGCCGCCGCCATGTCTCGAACGTGGCGGCGGTCTTTTGCGGCTCGGGTGATGGATGCCATATCAAATCGGTACAGTTCGTACTGTATCGTTGAGGCATGGCTGAGCAGACATGGCCCGAGTCGTTGCCGGTGGCCCAGGTTCGAATTGCCAGGCCCACCGATCGGTTGGTAGAGGTCGTGCGGTTCTACGTCGAGGGGTTGGGACTGCGCGAGCTCTACCGATTCGAAAATCACGCGGGCTACGACGGGGTAATGCTCGGACTGCCGGGCACCGGATATCATCTGGAGTTCACCACTCACGTGGACGGCAGTCCCGGCGACGCGCCGAGCGCGGAAAACCTACTGGTGCTCTACTTTTCGACCGAAACCCAGATGTACGACGTGGCACAGCGACTCGGTGAATTCGGCGTGGAGCCGGTCTCCGCCGAGAATCCGTACTGGGCCGCCAACGGTGGCTTGACCTTTCCGGATCCGGACGGTTGGCGAGTCGTGCTGATGCCACGTCCGGTCTTCTGATGCCGGGACGCACCCGCGAGGACCGCATTGATATCGCGGTGCTCGCCGCGGCACGAGAGCTGTTGGACGAGAACGGTTATGCCGAGCTGTCCATCGGGCAGGTCGCGGCCCGAGCCGGTCTGCACCGCCCGGCGATCTATCGCCGCTGGCCCTCCAAACGCCACCTGGTTGTCGATGTCGTCGCCGACCTGCTCGGTTCGCAACCGACACCGAATACCGGCGACCTGCGCGCCGACCTGACCATCGCAATGCGCAATCTGGTTGCCGCACTGCGCGATACCTCGCTGAACCACGCACTACCCGCCCTCGTAGCGGATCTCGCCAACGATCCTGAACTGCGCGCACATTTCCTGGCAACGGTTTTCGAACCACGCAGGCGAACCACCGCGATCGCCCTGGAGTCGGCCATCCAGCGCGGCGAGATCGATCCCGGTATCGATCTCGGTTTCGTCCTCGACGCGATCGCTGCCCCGATCTACTACCGCGCCCTCTTCGGCCATCTACCCCTGACCGACCCGCTGGCCGATCAGTCCGTCGATGCCGTCCTGCGCGCGATCGCCCGCTGACCGCCCGACTGCGCGCCGGAATCGTCGAGCGACTCCCGCTGAGATCCGATCGACCGGGCACCCCGTCCATCAGCCAGGCACCCGCCTGGTGAACAGAGGGAGTGCCCGGCGTCACCTCCGTCAGGAACAACGAATTCGGGAGTTGATGCCATGCCCTTGGGGAAGTAGTCGGCGAGCGGAGCGGCCCTCGGGTCTCTCGCGCCGCACCGATTGTGGCCGGACAGTGCATTCGAACTCGAAGAGGTGCTGTCGGCTGACGCTGTCTGGTCGTCAACTCAGGGCGGACACGGCGAGCATGAATGTCGCGCCGGTGACCGTGCAAGCGAGGGTCAGGCGGGACGGGTGTTCGGCGTGGGCCTCGGGGAGGATATCGGCGGTGGCGAGGTAGAGCAGGAATCCGGCGAAGTAGCCGAGGTAGAGGCCGACGGTCCCGGCCGGAACCCGGATGACGGTGCCGATTACCGCACCGGCGACCGGGGCGATGGCGTCCATGGCTAGCAGGGTCAATGCGCGTCTGTGGGCTGAGCCGTAGAGCGTGGTGATGGTGAAAGTATTGAAGCCGTCGGCGAAGTCGTGGCAGATGACGGCGATGGCGACCGCGATGCCGACGGTGGCTCCGGCTTGGAAACCCAATCCGATGCCGAGACCGTCGAGGGTGCTGTGGAAGATCAACCCGGCCGCCGCGACCAGCCCGACGGATTCGAAACCGTGCTTGTGTGCACCGAATTCGCCTTCATGGCCGGTGTGGATCGCGACCGCGCGCTCGATGACGTGGATGGTGACAAAGCCGACCACGGTGGCGATGAGTGCCGCAGGGACGCCGAGCACGATATCCCCCGACTGCTCCAGTGCCTCCGGTAGCAGGTCGAAGAACACCACCCCCAACATGACACCGGCCGCCAGTCCGAGCACCAGATGTTTGCGGTCGCCGATCCGCACCGCCACGAGCCCGCCGACCAAGGTCGAGCACATCGATACCAGCGCCAGCAGAATCGCCATCGGTCCAGCATCTGTCACTTGTCGCCAGCGCGAAGCGATTTCCGGGCAGTACGTTGCTGTCTATTCGCGATGCTAGGGCGTGCGGTCATCGGCGGCGGACGTATTCGGGCGCGCAGAGCGGGATACGCATGCCTAGCGGACCGGGATGCGTGGCCAGGCGGTACCTGGGCGCGGTGAAGCGGCGGCCGAGCGGATTCCGCGCCGCCGAGTTGCGCGGGCAAGCGCTTGCGGTGACGCCCGCACTTGCGGAGTTCGGGATACAGCGCACTGAGGTGAGCGCCCTGGGCGGCCCGGAGGCGCGGAAGCACGCCAGAGCGACCATGCGGCGGCTATATCCCGCCGTCAGCTGGGAGCAATGCGCCGAGAGTGCGCAGGCCTGTGGTGATATCGGCAGCGGTAGGGGCATTTTCCGGGTCGACCAGGTGTTGGATCAGCAGCCCGCCGATCATGGTTTGCAGAACGGCACCTAGTTGCGGGTGCCGCGCGCCAGGCCCGAAGAAGTCGGACAGTTCGGTGCGCGCGCGTTCCTGGGCGGAGCCCAGTTCGGCACGTAGTTCGGGGGAGTGCAGTGCCTGGGCCAGACTTTCGCCATTGGCGGTCCACAGGGCGTGATCCTCGGTGAACGAGGTGATCAGCTGCTGTAAGAAGTCGTGCAGTCGCGCGGCAGGATCCGCCGCGTCGCGGGCGGGGAGTGAATCGAGAATCCGCTGGACCGCATCCGCGCTCGACTCCATCATCGCCTGGTTGAGCAGCTTGTCGCGGGTGCCGAAGTGGTAGTTGATGGCGGCCAGATTGGTGCCGGAGGCGGCCACGATATCCCGCACGGTGGTGCGTGCGTATCCGCGTTCGGCCAGGCACTGCTTGGCCGCCGCGAGCAGATCATCTCGTGTTCCCACCCTCGCACCTTATCAGCGCGGCATACGCCTGTTTGTGACAACCGTTTCAAACAGCAGTTTGTGACAAGCGTTTGAAACGTATGTATGTTGAGGGCGCAGCCCGCTCCGCCACACGGAAGTACGAGACGACCATGACCGCACAGCGACCGCTTTCTTCCTTCGAGCTCGTCTACTTCGGCTCCGAAACCCATCTCGGCAGCGTGCCGACCGGCGGTATGCCGCTGTTCATCGGTTCCACCGTGCACGGGCTGCTGGATGTCGAAATTCTGCGCCGGGTACTCGACGAACTGGCGGCCCAGCACCCACTGCTGCGCAGTAAGCCAGTGGCCGATGCCGACGGCACGCTGTATTTCCGCCGGGACGACGCCTACCGGCCGCACCTGGAAATCGCCGATGGCGGTGAAGCCGAGTACCTGGATCTGGTGAACGCACCGCAAGGTTGGCGCGACGGGCTGTTTCGCGCCCATCTGCTCCGCGACGGTGACCGCGATCGAATCGTCCTGGTCATTCATCATGGAATCGCCGATGGCAGATCGGCTTTCGCGCTACTCGCGCAGCTGTGGCAGCGCTACACCGCACATGCGACCGGAACCGCACTGCCACAGCCGGATTTCGATCAGGAACTGCCGGAGGCCATCGATATCCAACTCGCCGGGGTCGTCTCGGATGCGGAGATCGCCGGGTGGCTCGACCAGATCCGGGCCGGGGCCGCGATAATGGGTCCGGAATCGGCTCCGCAGACCTTACCGCTGGACGGGATCGATAACGATCCACTCGGCCGGTTCGCGGTGCAGCGAATCGAGTTGGATACCAATGAGACCCAGAACCTCGTCGATACCGCTCGCGCGGAAGGACTTTCGGTCAACAGCCTGCTCAGCGGCGCCGCACTCGTCGCCGTCCGCTCCCAACTCGAACCCGCGACGGGAAGGCTCCCGATGTTCTGCGGCCACGCCGTCGATCTGCGCTCCGAGCTGAAACTGCCCGCTCACACGATGCTGAATTGCGCTTCCGGCGTGGGCACCTTCGCGCTCGTCCCCGAGAGCGCGAAGCTGATCGATATCGCACACGAGGTGGCCGCGGGCATGCTGGCCGCGAAGGAGCAGCGCGAAGCCCCTATATTCCTGCTCGCCTCGCAGCGCGTCCAGGACGAGGTGACCGCCTCGATCCTCGCGGCCGCACCGACCGTCGCCATCTCCAATATCGGTCGCCTGCCAGCACATTCGACTCCAGACGGTATCCGCCACATTCGCGACGACATCTACGCAATGGGCCCCGGCATGCCGCCCAAGCTGACCGTCTTCACGATCGGCGACCGCCTGACCATCCAGGTCGAATACGATACGGCTCGGCACAGCCGCACCAGGATGGGCAAGGTCAGCCTGGCGCTGATCGATGCATTGCGGGGCATCGCCTGATCACTGCGGTGGCCGACCGCTGCCGCTGAGGCGAATGGTCAACTGGCGCGTCCATTTTCGGTATTTCTTCGGCGGTCGCTCGGCCTTGTCGGTATCGCTGTCGGTGACCTCGTAGCGACGGATGTAGGCACCCGCGAAGGCCTGGGTCGTCGCGGTGACCGGAATCGCCAACAGCGCACCGGTCGGGCCGAGTATCGCCGCACCCGCTATGACCGCGCCGAATGCGACGGCCGGATGCATATCCAGCGTGGTCGCGGTGATTCTCGGTTGCAGCACATAGTTTTCGAACTGCTGATACATCACGATGAAGCCCAGAATCCACAGCGCGGTGGACGGCCCGTGCACCAGCGCGACGAGCACGGGCAGCGCACCGGCGAGATAGGTGCCGACGGTAGGGATGAACTGGGAGACAACACCGACCCACAGCGCGAGTGCGAATGCCGACGGCACATCGAGGATGCGCAACGCGACATAGTGCGCGATCGTCGAGCACAGCGCGAGCAGTCCGCGCGAATAGATATAGCCGCCGGTCTTGTCGACGGCGATATCCCAGGCGCGCAATACATGTCGCTGGTGGCGCGGCGGCAGCAGCGAGCAGACCGCGTTGCGGAAGCGCGGTCCGTCGGCGGCGAAGTAGTAGGTGAACAACAGCACGCCGAGGGACTGGAAGATGGCCCCGATCGCGGCGGTGCCGACACCCCAGGCATTACCCGCCAGCCCGACCAGATAGCGGTCGATCGTGGAACTCCACTCACCGAGGTACTTCCGCAGATCATTGCCGGACAGATCCGTCTTGAAGTTGCGATTGACCCAGTCGACGGCCTGATCCGCATTTGCGGGCGCGTTCTCGACCAGCGTGGTGACTTGGTCGACCAGCAGCGCGCCGAGCGTCCACACGAATGCGACGGTGCCGACGGTCAGTACCAGGAACACCAAACCGGTCGCCAGTCCGCGCCGAAGCCCGCGTGCGGCAAGCCAATTCACCGCTGGCTCGATGGCAAAGGCAAGGAACAGCGAAACCAGCAGCACCAGCAGGAAACCCTGCAATTTCTGCAGAATCCAGAAGCCGCACACCAGCCCGGCCACCGTCGCCGCCGCGAGCAAAAAAGCTCGCAACAGCCACGGCGGCGGCCCCGCGGTCACATCGGCGGTGACCACCGCGGTTTCGGCGGGTGGGGATTGCTCTTCATCCGCGGACACATCGCCAAGCTAGCGAACCGGCGACGAATCGGCGCAACGACACGGACTAGATCGTCGAGGCGTCGATCACGAACCGGTACCGCACATCGCTGGCGACGACCCGGTCGTAGGCACCATCGATCTCATCCGCCGAGATCAGCTCGATCTCCGCACCGATTCCGTGGTTGGCGCAGAAGTTCAGCATCTCCTGGGTCTGCGCGATACCACCGATCATCGACCCCGCCAGCGCCCGCCGGTATCCGGCGATGGTGAAAGGTCTGACGCTCATCGGGTTCCCGGGCATGCCGAGGATCACCAGGGTGCCGTCCAGCCTCAGCAGGCGCAGATAGCTGTCGATCGGCAGATCGGCCGAGACGGTATTGAGGATCAGATCGAACTGGTTGCGCAGATCGCGGAAGGTTTGCTTATCGGCGGTCGCGTAGTAGTGGTGCGCGCCGAAGCGTTTGCCGTCGTCCTGCTTGCTGAGCGAATGACTCAGCACGGTGACCTCGGCCCCCATCGCCGCGGCGATCTTCACCCCGACGTGTCCGAGTCCACCCATGCCGATGATCGCGACCTTCTTACCCGGTCCCGCATTCCAGTGCCGCAGCGGGGAGAACACCGTGATGCCCGCGCAAAGTAGAGGTGCCGCGACATCGAGTCCGATGCCCTCCGGAATCGACAGAACGAAGTTCTCGGTCACCACGACCTGGCTCGAATAGCCGCCCATGGTGTGCCCACCCGGCTGGATGGACGCGTCCACCGGGGTGTTGTAGGTCATGGTGGCGCCGTTGTCGCAGTACTGCTCCTCATTGGCCAGACAGGGACCGCAGACGCCGCAGGAATCGACCATGCAGCCGACGCCGACGCGATCGCCGACCCGATGCTTGGTCACCTCCGGACCGACCGCGGCGACAATGCCCGCGATCTCGTGTCCGGGGACGCACGGGTATTTGGCGCCGCCCCATTCGTCGCGGGCGGTGTGGATATCGGAATGGCAGATGCCCGCGTATTCGACATCTATCAGCACATCGCGCCGTCCGAGCTCGCGCCGCTCGATCGTGAGCTTCTCGAAATGTCCATCGGGCGCGGACATCGCATACGCAGCAGCAACGCTCATGCCCGCGCCTCCCTGGCGCTCGGCTTCGGCATGCGCGTCGGGCGCCACGCCATAATTCGCTCACTGCGTTCGCTCATGCGTACATGCCTACCGCCGCAGCGCAGGTTTGCCAAACGCACCGCCGAATATTGATCTCCGGCCACAATGGAATTGGTCAAGGGCCCAGCCGGAGGCGGGAGAGCGGCATGGACGACGAGCGGCACCGCACGCCCGAGGAGCAGCGAGGCGGTGGCAGGCGAGCGTTGGCCCTGTTCGCGGCCTTCCTGCTCGCCGTCGCCGCATTCTTCGGCTTCCGCGGTGAACTGCCCGACTGGTCGTCGCCCTCGGGTGCGGACAACTCCCAGCCCGCCCTGCTCGAGCCACTGCCACCGCTGGATCCGATGGCGGTCGCCCAGGCCGTGGAACCGGCACTGGTGAATATCAGCACGTCCTCGCGGCCGTTCGGACTCGGCGCGGCCGGATCCGGGATCGTGCTCACCACCGACGGACAGGTGCTGACCAGTCACCATGTGGTCAAGGGCGCCGAAACCGTAACGGTCACCGATGTCGGCAACGGCGCCGTCTACGACGCGAAGGTGCTCGGCTACGACGCCGGCGCCGATATCGCGCTGCTCGAACTCACCGGTGCCGCCGATCTGACGATCGCGCGCATCGGCCGCTCCGCTGAATTGCGGGTGCACGAGGATGTGCTCGCCATCGGCAATGCGGGCGGTGCGGGCGGGACACCGACCTCGATCCAGGGCAATATCACCGATCTGAACAGCTCGATCGTCGCGCTCAATTCCTCCGATCTGACCCGCAAAGCGCTGACCGGAATGGTGGAGATCGCCGCGCCGGTCACCGCGGGGCAGTCCGGCGGTGCGCTCGCCGATCCCGGTGGCACGGTGGTCGGCGTGATCACCGCCGCATCGGGCGAGACCGCACGTGAGATCGGGCGAACGCCCAACGGCTATGCGGTGCCGATCGACACCGCGATGCGGGTGGTCAGCCAGATTCGTTCCGGCACGCCCACCGAAACCGTGCACATCGGGCCGACCGCGACGCTCGGCGTATTGATCTCCGATGCGAAACCGAGCGGGGCACGAGTCGATGTCGCACTGTACGGATTACCGGCATACACCGCCGGGCTCGTCGATGGCGATGTGATCACCTCGATCGACGGCCGTGACATCACCACCGCGACGGCATTGCGAGCCGCGATCAATGTGCACAAACCCGGCGACACCGTGCAACTGGGTGTCCTCGGTGTCGGCGGAATGCAGCGCACAGTCACCGTCGTGCTCGCGCTGGGCACACCGAACTAGACCAGCGACAGCCAGTAATCCTGGAACTTCAGGAAGATCAGCAGCAGCACCACCGCGTAGAACACCGCGACGAAGGTCCAACGCCACTCGACGACGATCCGCATCGGCCCGCGCGCATCGGCCCACACCTGCTCGGTGGCCACCGCAAGCAGCGGCGTGATGATCGCCCACACCACCATGCAGTACGGACACAGCGCCCCAATCCGGTACAGGCTCTGGAAGATCAGCCAGCAGATGAAGACCGTGCCGAGCACGGTCCCCACCCACAGCCCGACCCAGATCCAGCGCGGAAAGCGCACATTGGCGACAGCGAGCACCGCGAGCGTGACGACCACCGAGAAGCCGACGATGCCGATGATCGGATTGGGAAATCCGAATCTGGCGGCCTGTTCGGTGGTCATTACGCTGCCGCAGGACAAAATCGGGTTGATGCTGCACGAGGGCCGGTAGCTCGGATCGGTGAACAGCTTGAACCGCTCGATGGTCAACGTGACCGAGGCGAGCCACCCGGCCAGCCCGCCGATCAGCAGTACCCAGGCGGCCCTGGATGTCGCGGTGTTCACTGGCCCGCGGCGGCGGCGATCGCGGGTGCGAGGCCGCCGGGGACCATCAGTTCCTGGCTGGACTGGAGCTGCTTGCCATTGACGAAGACCGTCGGGGTGGATTGGATTCCGCTGGTCAGCATGTCCTTGGTCTTGGCCCCGATGTACTTGCTGTAGCTGTTGTCCTTGATGCACTGCCCGACCGAATCGGGAAGACCGACGCCCTTCGCGATGGTGATCAGCTGGTCATCGCTCAGACCCGCGCTGCCCTCGGCGGGCTGCTGCTCGAACATGGTGGACAACCAGCCGAGGTACTTCGAAGGATCCGCCTCGGCGACGCAGTAGGCCGCATTGGCCGCGCGCGAGGAGTACTTCGTCGTGGAGGCCTTGTCCAGGAACGAAATGATGTTGTATTCGACGATGGCCCTGCCCTTGTCGACGGCATCCTTGATGACCTGGGCGTTGGCGGCTTCGAATGCCTTGCAGGCCGGGCACTGCAGGTCGGCGACGACACGGACGGTCACCTTCGCGTCCGGCTTGCCGATGCGGACCGCACCGTTATCGGTGATGGTCGCGGCGGCCCCATTGGGCAGCTGGCTCGCGGCGGCGGCGATGGACGGGGTGGCACCGAGATCGTTCTTGTCGGCATTCTTCACCGCGATACCGATGCCGATCGCCGCGATGAGCCCGACAAGCACGACGGCCACGCCCACCTGGATGAGGATCTTGCGGTTGCGGTCGGCGCGCTCCGCCGCCGCGAGCGGATTCGTTTTACCACCCGGTTTTTTGCTCACCGTGCGTTCACCACGCCTTTCGCTTGCCTGCCGGTTTCCTGCCGCCACGATGGTAGATCCGGAACACCCCCGGGGCGTGGACGGGCACGGCCACATCATCCGTGCTCAACCTGAGAAGAACCTTGGTCAGGCTCGCCTGAGGCGGCGCTGCTGCTCCTCGACATCGAATTGGGCCGGTGGCCAGTCGAGTTTCAGCCCCTCCAGCGCATCGATGAGCAGTTCGGTGACCGCGAGACGGGTGAACCACTTGTGATCGGCCGGAATCACATGCCATGGGGCGTAGTCGGTCGAGGTGCGGTCCAGCACCACCTGGTAGGCCTCCTGATAGGCGGGCCAGTAACCGCGTTCATCGATATCGGCGGGATTGAACTTCCAGTATTTGTCCGGTCGATTCAGCCGTTCGCGCAGCCGTTTCTTCTGCTCGTCGAGCGAGACGAACATGGCGACCTTCACCAATGTGGTGCCCTGGTCGACCAGTTCCCGCTCGAAGGCGTTGATCTCGTCATAGCGCGGCTCCCAGACCTGCGGCGGCACCAGATCGTGCACCCGCACGACCAGCACATCCTCATAATGCGACCGGTCGAAGACACCGAGTTGACCGGCACGCGGCAGTGCCTTGCGGATGCGCCACAGGAAGTGGTTGCTCTTCTCCTCCTCCGTCGGGACGCCGAAGGAGGCATGGTCGACGCCCTGCGGATCCACCGAACCGATGACGTGGCGGACGATACCGCCCTTGCCGGCGGTGTCCATCCCCTGCAGCACCAGCAGCACGTTGCGGGTATCGCCGGAACGGCCGTTGGCATAAAGCTTTTCCTGCAGATCCGACAGCACCGCGGTGCGTTCGGCGAGCAACTTCTGGCCCTGCCTCTTGTCACCTTCGAATCCGGGCGTACCGGAGGTGTCGAGATCAGCGATGCGCAAGCCATCGGCCCGTAGGGCCTCGACGGCTGGCAGAGACCATTTCTTCGCCATCGATATATCTTAATGCGGCTGTGTCTGATTGCGGCGCCTGCGGCGCCGCGGGTTCGCGGCCCCCTGGTGTGGGGGGGGGGCGGCGGGGGGGGGGCCGCCCCCCGGGGGGGGGGGGGGGGGGGGGGGGTGCGGCGCGGCGGCCGC
>NZ_JBITGN010000006.1:0-96300 GCF_044457245.1 Nocardia sp. NPDC050630 | reverse complement strand
CGTCGAGACTCGCGCCTGCGGCGCATGCGCTTCGACGGCTCGGACGCGAGACGGGCCGCGAACGGTCGCTCGTAAGACTCGCTCCGTGGTGGTTGGGGATGGTGGGGCGTTCGGCACCTGGTGCGCGCGTCCCGGAAGGTCAAGTGCCGCGCCTTCGGGCGTATGCGTTTCGACGGCTCGGACGCGAGACGGGCCGTGAACTCCTCGCTCGTAAGACTCGCTCTGTGGTGGTCGGTGATGGCGGGGCGTTCGGCAGCACCTGATGCACGCATGCGGGAAGGGCGAGACTCGCGCCCGCATGCGCTTCGACGGCTCGAACGCGAGACGGGGCCGCGAATTCCTCGCTCGTAGGGCTCGCTCTGTTGGGGGCGCGGATGCTGCGACTGCCACTGCCTGGCGGCGGGTCAGCGGATCTGGGCTAGGCGGAGCAGCTGGTCGGCGAATTCCTCGTCGGTGACCGGGGTCAGGGTCAGTTCGTGCGAGGTGGTGAGCAAATAGCGTCCGTCGCCGGTGAAATCGAGCCAGCTGCGGTGGCGGGTGGGCGGCGACATCGGGTTTTCCGGTTCCACGGTTACGGTGATGAAGCCGCGACCGTCCACCGGTTTTCGTAGGGTCTGGCGGAATCGAGCCGCACGGCGATGGCCGTTGGTCGCGCTGTCGCCTTCGTCGGAATTCAGCACCGCGTCCTGCGGCTCCCGCATGGGCGCCAGTTTGCCCGGCTGGGTCGAGCCGATGATGTCGACCAGAATGTTGCCGAGGTTGCGGGCATGGGACATGCGCACCGTCACCTTGTCGATGTCGGCGATCAGAATGCCCGCGTGGTTGTGCACCACCGCGGCGAAAACAAGGATCCGCTTGGCCCCCGACTCACCGGAGACGGTGATGGTAGTGGCGTCGGTGCGTGCGCACAGCATGAGCGCCGCGGCCAGATCGGCATCGGCCTGGCGGGCGAAGCGCTGGGGTAGTCGCAGTGCCGCGTAATCGGATTCGGTGCGGACGGTGGCGGCGGGCGCCAGATTGACCGGGTACGGGCGGCGGTCCAGACTCGTTTCGTTCTCCCAGACATGCGTGAATTCGTCCGGGGTGAATACCCATTTCACCGTGCGCCCCCGGCATCGGCCCGCGCGATCTGTGGTCCATCGGGCGGTGGGGTGAATCGGGGGACACGGTCGCCGGATGCGGGCATGATCGGGGCGTAGACATAGGTCATCGTGTCCTGGACATCGGCCTGCGCCGTAGCAGCGGCCATATCGTGGTCCATCCTGCGTTGTCCGCCGTGGATCGCCTCGGCGGCCGGATCTTCCAGAGCACGATACTGCGGCGGCGGCGGAATTGCCGCTCGGATGGCCTGTGCCGCATCGGAATTGAGCTCCATCAGGCGCTGTACCGCGCGACAGATATCCTGCGCCTCGGTACCAGCACGGACGAATTCGCGGGTGGCGCGCAGTGCGGCATCGGCGGAACGACCTGACCAGTGCGCGAATTCGCGATTGGTGGCATCGGAAAAGGCCTGGAATGCCTCGGCGACCGCGATGGCATTGGCGCGCCAGGCATCGGCGACCCGGCCGAGGGCGGCTGGATCGATGACCTCGTGCACCAGATCCCAGATCTCCTGGTGCGTGTAGGCGCCGAACAATTCGCGCTCAGGTGCGTACGGGGGATCGGTTCCGCCGCTTGCCGATCCGGCGGAGGCGGCGACGGCACGCTGCTGGACCCGGATGGCATCCGCGGCTGCCCTGGTCACGGAATCGGCCATGGCTCAGCGGTTTCCGTCGGCCTGTTCGTCGCGCGGCGACTCCAGGTAGTTGGTGATCAACTGTAGCGCGGCGCGGTTGGCGGCCTCGGCATCCTCGAAACGTTTACCCGCGGCCAGATAGGCGGCCTTGTACAGCAGGGCGGTTTCCTGGAATGCGGTGACGGTGTCGAGGAATTGAGTGCCCTTGTCGCCGAAGCCTTTTGCCAGGCTGTGGCCCGTCGGCAGGTTGGGGAATCCGGTAACCTCGGTGACGAGATGTTCGGTGGCCGTGGCCTTTTGCAGATCATCGACGAGCTTGTCGCAGGCGGCGGCCAGGTTTTCGGCGACATCCTCGGCCAATTCGAAGGGTTCGCCGCCGCCGGTTCCGGTGGCGGCCGCATACAACTGTCTGGCCATCCGCTGACCGGTATCCGGTACCGCCATCTGGGTCGCCCCCTCACGTTCGGTCCACCCACCGCTTGCGGGAACTTTACCGTTCGGCTCCCACCGGTGTAAGCCGCTTGTGCTCGTCCACCACGCCGCGCCGATGTGATGTGGCGCACGACAGTGTGGGACCTAGAGCGGACGGGTGGCGCTGACGTATTGCAGGAGGCGATGGACCTGTTGATCTATATCTACCAGACCCGCTTCGGCGAACAGCTTCGGGAAGGTTTCGTCGTCGAATACGCGCAGACCGCTCCACCCGCCGACGACCCTGCTCGCGTGGCCGAACGGATTGTCGGCACGGTGACTCGTGGTGATGGCGATGCGGCCACCAGGGGCGAGGACGCGGATCATTTCGCGGGTCGCCGCGATCGGGTCCGGAATCAGGTAGAGCGCACCGAAGCAGCAGACGGCGTCGAAGGTGCCCACGGCGAAGGGCAGGGTGCGCGCGTCGCCGCGAAGATAGCCGACGCGCGGGCCCGCGTTATCGCTGACGGCTCGGGCCAGCATCGGTTCGGAGTAGTCGAGACCGATGGCATAGCCGTCGCCGTCGAGGGCATTACTCAAATAGCGAGTGAAGTTGCCCGGGCCGCAAGCGATATCGAGCACCTTCTTGGATCCGCCGAGTCGCAATGTGGTGACGGCGTCGCGGCGGTCGGCGGAAGTGGTGCGACCACTGGCCAGATAGAACAATGCGGGCCGCCAGGCCTTTTCGTAGATCGCAGCGAGCGCGGGGGCGTTCATCGTGCGTCGAGCGAGGTTCACCACACCGCCCTCGCTACCACGTGACCCCGCCCGACTCTTCCAACTGGCCAACTCATTCGCGCTCCTCATCATTGCGGAGTTCCGACCACGTCGAGCACTAGGTCTCGCAGAGCTTCGTGTTCCTGATGCGGTGTGTCGCGCGGAGAGTCGATGTGCGAGGACTGCAGAAGGTCTGCGGCGTGCGTGCGGAAGGTAGGTGGGGCGACGGCCGGATGGACGCCGCCGTGTGGTCGCTATGTGCGCTCGACCTCGATGGTCATGCCGGCGGCGCGCAACCGGTCGGTGAGCGCATCGCCCATCGCGGACGCGGGGGTGAGGATGCCCGCCAATTCGGGCTGCTTCGCACCGTCGAATGCCAGGCACAGTCCGGCCTGTCCGAGCATGACGGCGGTGGCCTGGTAGCCGGGATCGCCGGTGCCGGAGAAGGTCGCCACGTATTTCGCGCCCGAAGACGTGCGCGCGTAGGTCTTCATGGTGAACCAGCCACTGGTGCGTGCCTGTTCGCTCGGTCCGGTGCCGGGCTTGGGCACGATCCGGTCGAGCAGCTTGCGCCCCACAGAGACTCGCGACAGCAGCGCACCAGCGGCCATCGTCGCCACGATGCCGCCCGCCATACCGGCGGCCACCAGCGGTGCCGTTGCCGACTTACCCGCGTTCATCACCTCGCGGTAGTGGAAATTCTTGCCGTAGACCCAGCCGAGTAGGCCATTGGTGCGACGCACGATCTTGGTGTTGTGCGCGGCCATCACGAAGGTGCCGACCCACCCGTCCAGGCTGGGGTCGATGCTGCTGGCCCGCTGCAGCGCCTGATCGGTCTGACGGCCGACATCGGGTTCCATCGACTTATCCGGGCTGAGTGAGTACGGGTGGCTCATCACCGAACCCTTGGCCGGATCGGCCGCGATGGCCTCCATCATGGCCCGCCCCGAGTCGATGGTCCCGCCGCTCACTCCGCCCTTCAGCGATGCGATCAGCGTGGTGTCCTCGAGCTCGCCGGTATTGTCCGCGACCGTGCGCTGGTAGAGCTGGTACACGCTCAGATCCGACGGAATCGAGTCGTAGCCACAGGAATTCACGATCTTCGCGCCGGTCTGCACAGCCTGCTCGTGATACTGGTCGATCGCGTCCCGGATGAACAGCGGTTCACCGGTGAGGTCGGCGTAGTGGGTCCCGGCCTTGGCGCACGCGGCGACCAGCGGCAGGCCGTAGCGCAGGTACGGGCCGACCGTGGTCACCACGACAGTGGTGCGTGCGGCCAGTTCGTCGAGCGCGGCCTGGTCGGTCGAGTCGGCGACCACCAGACCCCAATTCGCGGCGGCCGGGCCGAGTTCGGCACGGACCGTGGTCAATTTGTCGAGCGAGCGACCCGCCAATGCGATGCGCGCCTCGGTCGGCGCCGCGCCGAGCAGGTATTCCGCCGTGAGCTTGCCGACGAAACCCGTTGCGCCGAACAGCACTAGGTCGAATTCTCGATTGTCTGCCATGGTCTTCCGTTCGATAGCTGCGGTGATGGACTATTTGGTGCCGGAGCCAGGCGTGCTCGGTTTCTTCGCCCGAGCCCGCGGTTTCTTGGTCGGGGTCGGCTTGCGCTCGATCAACCACTCCCGATGCGCCTTACCCAAATCGGTGACCGGCTCCTCGTCGTAGAGCCATTCGCGGGCGATCTTGTGCCAGTTCGCGGTGCATTCGAGCTGGCCGAGCATGCCGAAGGTGAGGAAGTCGGCGCGCCGGGAGAACAGGTGCTCCGGCGGCAGATTCTGTTGCTTCATCCCGGCGAATTCACTGGCCCGCGGATCTACCGCGAGCAGAAACGCACCACTGGCCAGCTCCGGGGTAATGGTCAGTTCCTCGTCGATCAGACACCACTCCGAGGCCGAGAGCACATACTCCAGGCATTCTTCGGCACCGATCTCATCCGGCGAATCGATCACGCCGCGCTCGATCATCAACTGTCGCAGGTCTTCTGCCCGATCCTCGGCCGCCGCGCGCAGACAGATCGTCTCGAACCGCACATGTTCGGCATCCATCCGATTGAACAGGCCGAAATCGAGGAAGCCGACCCGACCGTCGTCGGCCAGCAACACATTTCCCGGATGTGGGTCACCGCAGAATTCGTTGAAGCTGAACAGCGAACCGATATAGAAGCGATAGATGATCTCGCCCATCCGATTGCGTTCGGCCGCGGGCAGCCGACGGATCTCCTCGAATCCCTTGCCCGCCACATATTCACTGACCAGCACCCGCGTGGTGCTGAGTTCGGGCAGTGAGCGCGGCACCATGATGAACGGATGTCCGGCGTAGAGTTCGGCGATCTGGAGTTGAGTATCGGCCTCGGCGTGATAGTCGAGTTCGCTCTCCATATTCAGCCGCAACTCATCGAGTACGGCGGGTGTCACCCACGGCATCGCTGATTGCAGTACACGCCGGAACATGGCCAGATTCTTGAGATCGGCGCGGACCGCCGCATCGATGCCCGGGTACTGCACCTTCACCGCGACCTGACGTCCGTCGTGCAGCCGCCCCAGGTACACCTGCCCGATCGAGGCCGCCGCAATGGGCTCCGGCTGGAATTCGGCGAATACCGCGTCCAGGCGCTGCCCGAAGTCCTCCTCGATCACCTGTCGCATCGATTCGAACGACACCGTCGGCGCGGCATTGCGCAGCACGGCGAGTCGTTTCTGGAAGCGTTCGCGATGGCTCTCGGGCACCAGATCCAAATCGAGCACCGACATCATCTGGCCGAGCTTCATGGCCACGCCCTTCATGGTCCCGAGGACCGTGACCACCTGCTCGGTAGTGCGGATCATGGACTCCTCGGCCATCTTCGCCCGTACTGCCTCGGATCTGCCCCGCATCGATAGGCGTGTGCGCTGGGTTCGGATTACCGAACTGGCTGCCACCGCACCCAGCTTGGTGCCACGAGCAAGCCGAGAAGTCGGCACTTGCTTCGCCATCGAGGTACCTCCATTGGTGCCAGCGGTCGGCGCGCCGGGCGCGCAGGCGGTAGCTTGCGTAACCCCGTAGTGACCCGCGCAGACCGCCATCCGGCGGAGCGTGGTGACGTGGGACACCCGCGTACCGCTGGGCTTCAGAGTAGCCAACCTCGCGGCAATGTCGAGACCGCCGTCACTATTTCAGCTAGCGGCCCAGCTAGCGGCCTGTTAGCGCGTGAAGTCGGGCGATTGATCGCCTCGGCGCTCACGAGCTAGCGCTCAGGCGCCAGCCTGCGGAGGGGTGGGCAGGATGTGCGGCTGGGCGTTGAAGATCTCCCGGGAGCCGCCCGCGCGGGCCATGCCCTCGATGGCGCTCCATGCCATCATGGTCAGATAGTCGATGACTTCCTCGCGCCCCATCGCCTTATCGGTGGTCCACCAGTGCGTCGCCAACTGGATGCCGCCGACCAGTACGTATGACCACAGCAGCGCACCCTCGGTTTCGAAGCCGTGCTCGGCGCCGCGATCGATGATGACCGTGGTGACGACTTCGGCGAAGAGCTTCTCGAATTCGGCAAGCGAGGACTGATCGGTCGAGCCGTTGCCCATGATGAACCGGTAGACCTCCGGGTCCTCGTCGACCGTGCCGACGTAGGCGGCCAGGGCCGAACGGACTAGGTGGTACTCGTCCGCGTCGAGGCTGATCGCCTCGTATACCCGCGGCATCAGGGTGGTCTCGATGAATCGCTGCATGGTCGCGTGGACCAGGTCGTTCTTATCCGAGAAGTAACGGTAGAGCACGGTTTTGGAGACGCCGATCTCCGCGGCGATCTCGTCCATGCCCGCATTGCTGCCGCGCGTGCGAATAGCCGCGAGGGTGCCATCGACCAGCTCTTCGCGGCGGTCGATCTTGTGCTGCCGCCATCGGCGCTTGCGGCCGTCCGTCCGGCCGGTGCGCACCGCCGCCGGTCGTTCGGCAAGCTCGCCGACATCGACAAGGTCATCGGTGGACAGCGTGAGCTCCCTCGTTTGTATGGGTTCGTGGACCACCAGCTTAGGTCCAGGCAACGACCCACATGCGCGTTTGGGTGTCGGTTGCGACAGGTTGCACATAATCGGCCATTCGGCGTCGGTTGCGTGTCGCTCGAGATCGCCCCGAGGGGTCGGTCGGTAACACACAGCAGAATGGGTGTCATGGAGAAAGCTCCCGGCAACACGGCGGCGCGAGCGACGGGCCAGGAGGCGGTAGCGGAGCGTAACCACGAAGGGCCCCGCGAACGCCGCCGATCCGATGCGACGGTGCTGGATGTGCCCGCGGCACCGACGAGTTTCGCGGCCTTCGTCGACGAGGCGGGCAAGCGCCGCGATCTGTTCAAGATGAAGGCGCTGGCCACCGGATTGTTGGCGTTCGCGACGGTGATCTATCTGTTCTGCCGCTGGGTGGAATCGCGCGGGGCGGGCGATGATTGGGTCGGTTACCTGCGGGCAGCGTCCGAGGCGGGCATGGTCGGCGCACTCGCCGACTGGTTCGCCGTGACCGCGCTTTTCCGCCATCCACTCGGCCTGCCGATCCCGCATACCGCGATCATCAGGCGGAAGAAGGATCAGCTCGGTGCCAGTCTCGGTGCGTTCGTCGGTTCGAATTTCCTTGCTCCGGATGTGGTCTCGGCGAAGGTGAATTCGGCGCAGGTTTCCTGGCGGGTTGGGCGCTGGATGGCCGATCCCGGACATGCGGGCCGGGTGGCGCAGGAGAGTTCGACCATTCTGCGCGCGGTGGTCGGGGTGCTGCGGGACGAGGATGTCGAGCAGGTGATCGACAACACCATCGTCAAGCGGATCGCGGAACCGCTGTGGGGTCCGCCGATCGGTCGGGTGCTTGCCGAACTGCTTGCCGACAATCGGCAGTTGCCGCTGCTCGACATGCTTGCCGAGCGCGCGCATCAGTGGGCGCTCGGTTCGCAGGAAACGATCGATCGGATCGTTTTGCGAGACGCGCCGCAGTGGGCTCCGAAATTCGTAAACATTCTGCTTTCAGAAAGGATCTATCGGGAACTCGTCGAGTTCACCTGGAAGGTGCGCTCGAATCCGGAACACGAGGTGCGGCTCGCGGCGAATCGGTTCCTCGAGGAATTCGCATTCGACCTCCAGCACGACGACGCCATGATCAAAAAGGCGGAGCGGATCAAAGCGCAGATCATGGGCCGCGAAGAGATCACCGGCATGGCCGAGGCGACTTGGCGCGCGGCCAAGCGATTGATCCTGGAATCGGCCGACGATCCGAACTCCACGCTGCGGCGCAAGGTCGCCGAGAATGTGCAGCAGCTCGGGGAGCGGCTGCGTGACGATGCCGAGATGCGTGCCAAAGTCGACGATTGGATCGATCGCGGCGCGCGGTATCTGGTGGAAAACTATGCGGGGGAGATCACCACTCTGGTCACGGATACGGTTGCCAGGTGGGATGCCGAGGAAGCTAGCAAGAAGATCGAATTGCAGGTTGGGCGTGATCTGCAATTCATTCGCATCAACGGCACGGTCGTCGGATCGCTGGCAGGGCTGGTGATCTACACGATTTCGCAATTGATGTTCGGTGGCTGACCGCAACGCCGCTGAATGTTTGCTGGGAGAGTGCTTACAGCGTGCTTGCAATAGCTAGCACCCTGCTTTAGAATCGGAAACGTACAACCGCCAGAAGGTGAGTGATGGCAGACCAGCCCGAAGGTTCCGCCGAGTACACCGACGAGTCGCAGGAGAGATCCAGCGGCGTCGGCGAAAAGGCGGCGCGTGTGGCCAACGCGGCACACGACATCGGAGGTTTCATCAGGGCACAGCGAGAAGCCGCGCAAGTCTCGTTGCGTCAGCTCGCCACCCTGGCGGGAGTGAGCAATCCATACCTCAGCCAGATCGAGCGCGGATTGCGCAATCCGTCCGCCGAAGTGCTCGCGCAGATCGCCAAGGCACTGCGGGTCTCTTCGGAGGTGTTGTACGTACGGGCTGGCTATCTCGAGCAACGGCCGCACAGTCCGGTCCGGGATGCCCTGCTTGCCGATACGTCGATCAGCGAGCGGCAGAAGCAGGTGCTGCTGGAAATCTATGAATCGTTTCGCCGGGAAAACGGAGGAAGCGAACCAGGGGGGAACGAGTGGGACAGCGACGTTCCGAGCACACCACCAACTCCGTCACGCCAGGAGAACGAAGAATGACCGAAAACGCAACCATCAAGCCACTGTTCGCAACCGTCGGTGCCGGTGACGCCGTGTACGCCGCGGTTGTCGACGCCGTCAGTCAGGTGCGTGAGCGCGCCGCCAGCGCCGATGTCAGCGGTCGCGTCGACGAGGCCCGCGAGCGGTTCGCCAACGTGCCCGCCGATGTCCGGGCCCAGTTCGAGACGCTGCGCGAGCGGCTGTCCGGACTGCCTTCGGAGCTGCCGGAGGACCTCGCCGAACTGCGCGAGAAGTTCACCGCGGAGGAGCTCAAGGCGCTCGCCGAGAAGTACTACACCCAGGTGCTCGACCTGTACGCGGATCTGGCCGTGCGCGGTGAGGAGACCGTCGAGCGGCTGCGCGCCAACCACCTGGTCGAGGATCAGATCGAGCGCGTCGAGACGCTGTACAAGGATGCGGCCAGCCGCGCCGAGGACGCCCTCACCAAGGTCAATGAGCTGATCGGTCGTCCGGCGAAGGAAGAAGAGCTCGCGGCCGATGTCGAGCCGGTCGTCGAGGCCGAGGTCGTCGATGTGACGACCGAGACCGCGCCCGCCACCAACGGCGCCGCCCCCAAGAAGGCTCCGGCCAAGAAGGCGCCCGCCGCCAAGAAGGCTCCGGCGAAGAAGGCAGCCCCCAAGAAGGCCTGACGCCTGCACCTTCCCCACGCTGACGACCCCGCACACGCGACGTGTGCGGGGTCGTTGCTTCTATGATGGGCTGGTGGACACAGCGCACGGATTGGCCAGCTGGATCTTGTACGGGCTGCGGCTCTTGGCGCTCGGCGCGACGATTTTCGCGCTCATCCACGCCATCCGTCAGCGCCCCGACGCCTTCACCGCAGTGGACAAGCTGACCAAACCGATCTGGATCGCGATCCTCGGTGCGGCGCTGCTGTTCCTTTTGCTCTCACTGAGCGTCACGAGTTTGCTTGCGCTGGTGTCGATTATCGCGACCGGCGTATACCTGGCCGATGTGCGGCCGAAGGTGGACGAGGTTCAGCGCGGGCCGCGCTGGTAGTCGGTGTGCGGGCGGTGACCGCGGGGCAGTGCGACGCGCTGTTCGGCGATGCCGGTGGAGTCGGTTTTGGTGGTCGGAAGTTGCACGAGCAGCAGCGGTTCACCGGTGCTGGGGTCGAGATCGACTCGCACCGGGTTGTGCCCCGGATTGTTCGTGGGGTGGATCAGGTTCGCGATGCGACCTGGGGTTTGGTGATTGCTGCGTAGCCGAAAGCGGCTGAGATCAGCGCGTTTCGGATTGGTCGCAGTTGTGTCCTTGGCCGTCAGTTGGGCGCTCAGTGTTGTCAGCCCGCTCGAGTCGTCAGCGCGACCGGTGTGCGCATAGTGCGCGCCTGAAGCGGCCCCACCCAGTTCGGCATCCGATGGTGTGTATCGAGCGCGCGCAGTGTGCGTGCGCTCTTCTAACTTGCCGCGGCGGGTCTACTTAGGGCGGGCAACGCGCGGGCGCGGGCTGGACCAGCTTCGTCCTCGAGCGGGCGGATGGTCCCGGATTGTGATCGGTCACAAGGGAGAGTGGGGAGAATTTCGGACAACTTCTGGGGTGCTTGCACTAGCAAGCACGGTGGTTTGCGATTAGTGTATCGGGGAGTAACACAAAGGAGTGTCCGATGCGTGCAATGCCGCCTGCACTGGTGGGCTTCCCTGGGCGGGTCCGGGGGTTGCTTCACACACACCGCGCCAACCTGCGGTCGCGTACCTATGCGACCGCGGCGTTCAATCCGCCGGCCGGGCCGTATGAGGTCGTTCCGGTGGTCACTCGGGATGGCGCGCGTTTGCGCGTACACGTCTACGGACCGGCCGATGCGCAGACGATTGTGCTGGTACACGGCTGGACCTGCGCCATCGAATATTGGAATGCGCAGATCAACGAATTCGCCGATCGGTACCGCGTTGTCGTCTACGACGTGCGCGGTCACGGCGAGAGCGAACTCGGCTCCAGCCCGTTGACCGCCGATCTGCTCGCCGACGATCTGGCCACTGTGCTCGATGCCACACTTCGCCCGCGCCAGCGGGCGGTTGTGGTCGGCCACAGCCTCGGGGGCATGACCCTGCAGGCATGGGCCGGACGCTATCCGGACCGAGTCGCGAAGCAGGCGTGCGCAGTGCTGTTGACCAATACCGCGGCGGGGCAACTGATCGCCGAGACGACCGTCCTTCCGCTACTCAATGCGCCACTCCCATTGCTGAATTGGCGAATCGCGCTGCCGTACGCACTCGGCCGCCTCGGTCTGGGCGCCGCGCTCGTCTTCCCGCCGATCGCCCCGGTGAAGTGGGCTTTCACCCGGCAGATCATGAGCTTGCGCTCCACCGGCGATGTTGTCGATTACAGCCTCGCGGTCGTGCGCTCCTGCCCTGCTCGCGTCCGTGGGAAATTCGGAATCCTGCTCGCCGAACTGGATCTCGGCGAATCGGCCCGCAATCTCGTCGTACCGACCACAATCCTGGCCGGCGAATTCGACGATATGACCCCGCCGGTGCACGCCGAGCGAATCGCCGAAATGCTCAGGGAGACCGGGAGTCTGGTCAAGTACGAGGTGCTCCCGCAGGGACATTTGGGAAACACCGAGATGTACGAGCGGTTCAACGAGGAACTGGCTTCGATCCTCGATTCGGTGCGTCAGCCCGCCAAAGCTGTCGGGTAAGTCCCTAGGAGAAGACCACGGTTCGGCGGCCGTGGACCAGGACACGGCCCTCGAGGTGCCAGCGCAGGCCGCGGGCCAGGACTACGCGTTCGATATCGCGGCCCTGGCGGACCATATCGCGGACCTCGTCGGCGTGGTCGATGCGGATCACGTCTTGTTCGATGATGGGACCCGCGTCGAGCTCGGCGGTGACGTAGTGGCAGGTCGCACCGATCAGTTTGACGCCGCGGGCGAAGGCTTGGTGGTACGGGCGGGCGCCGACGAACGAGGGCAGGAAACTGTGGTGGATATTGATCGCCTTGCCTGCCCAGTGTTCGCACAGCTCGGCGGGCAGTACCTGCATGAAGCGGGCCAGGACGACGGCGTGCGGGTCGTGGGCATCGACCAGCGCGCGGACCTCCTCGAAGGCCGGGCCGCGTTCGGCCGGATCCTTCGGGAAGGGCACGTGGTGGAACTTCACGCCGTGCGCCTCGGTCATGCCCGCGAGGTCCGGGTGATTGCCGATCACGGCTTCGATAGTGGCGGGCAGTTCACCGCTCGCGGCACGGCCGAGCAGATCATGCAAGCAGTGGCCGTCCTTGCTGACCAGTAGTACAGCGCGGCGACGCTCACCGGAGTCGAGCAGCTGCCACTCTGTCTCCGTGCCGAAGTCAGCCGCGACGCCTGCGAACCGGTCGCGCAGTTCCGCGATGCCGAACGGCACCGTCGAGGACTTGATCGCCTGACGAGTGAAGAACCAGCCGATATCCGGATCGGAGTGGTACCCCGCCTCCACAATGGACCCCCCGAACTCGGCGATGAAGGAGGTGATCCTGGCAATGATGCCGGGACGGTCCGGGCACCCGAGGGTGAGCACGAAGCGTCGGTCGTCCGAGACAGGTGGAGCGGAACTCATGGGCTCATCCTCCCAGGTCGACTATGTGCTATTCGCACCACCTGCGGCCCCAGGTGTTGAGCAAGTGTTGTGCGGAAGCCGACAATAGGGATGTGACGCGGGTGAAGTTCATACGACAGCTCGACGGGCTGACGTACGAATTCGTGCGCGAGGGCTGGGCCTACGGCTACCCGTCGTACAAGCGAATCGACCACGATCTCTGGTGCCGCCGCCTCCCGGACTTCGGCTGGTCCATCTGCACCGACTCCGGCGAAGTCGTGAGCCGCCCCTTCGACGACCCCGGCCAAGGCAACCTGCCTCCAGAAGGCGCCTGGGTCTCCCGCAAACACGAACGCTCCTACGTCTACACCATGCTCCACCACTCCTGACCCGCCGCAACCCCGACCTCGCTGAAGCCCCCCGGGAGCGAGGCCTACAACTCGTAAAACGGCTCCGCATAACGGAATTCACCAGTGATCTGCGAGTCATACGCCGACAACCTGCGAACCTGGAAGTGGGAGACCCAGGCCGGTTCATCCGGCGTTATGCCGAGGCGGGCGGCGGGGAGGAAGCCGAACTGGGGGTAGTAGTCGAGGTGGCCGAGCAGGCCTATCAGGGGCTCATCGAGAGCGTCGGCGGCGCCGAGGGCGGCGTGCATCATGGCCGCACCGACGCCATTGCCTTGATGTTCGGCCAGGACGCCGATCGGACCGAGGGCGAGCACCGGGAACGGGCCGACACCCGCCCGAGTGAGGCAGACATGCCCGATGACGGTGTCGTGTTCCACCGCGACCATCGACAGGGTTGGGATCCAACCGGAGTCGCTGCGCAACCGGGTGACGAGGTCGACCTCGGGTGGATCATCGGCGAGTTGGGCCGTCTCCCTGTCGCTATCGGCGTTCGCGTACTGCGATCCGAAGGCGCTGCGGTGGACGGCCGCGATCGCGGCGGCATCGTCGGCGCGTTCACGACGGATCAGCACGGTGTCGTCTCCTCCTGAACGATTGGGCCATCCGCGACTGCGCAACACCTCGGCCGTGCAGTCGCAAACGCTGTCTAGCTCCACCGACAGTATCGAGTGTGCGCGATGTGTCCGAGGCACGCAACGGAATTCGCCACCGGTGTGCCAGACTCTCACCTTGTGGCAAATTCCGCGTCGCTGACCAGGGCCGAAGTGGCCGCCATGATCGATCACACGCTACTGGCGCCGGAAGCGACGGCCGCACAGGTGGACGCGTTGGTCGCGGAAGCACGCGAACTCGGCGTGTACGCGATCTGCGTATCGCCGTCCATGCTGCCGATTCGGGCATCCGGAGTGGTGGTCGCGACGGTCGCCGGATTCCCTTCTGGGAAGCATCATTCGCTCGTCAAGGGCGCCGAGGCGCGGCTCGCGGTCGAGCAGGGTGCGGCCGAGGTCGACATGGTGATCGATGTCGGAGCCGCGCGCGCAGGCGATTACGGCGCGGTGCTGTCCGATATCGTGACGGTGCGTGAGGCGATAGAGGATCGTGCGGTGCTCAAGGTGATCATCGAATCGGCGGCGCTGTCCGATGCCGCGATCGTCGAGGTCTGCCGCGCCGCCGAACGTGCCGGCGCCGATTTCGTGAAGACCTCCACCGGATTTCACCCCGCCGGTGGTGCCAGCGTGCACGCGGTCCAGCTGATGGCCGAGACTGTCGGCGGACGCCTCGGTGTCAAGGCCAGCGGTGGCATCCGCACCTGCGAGGCCGCCGCCGAACTGATCGCCGCTGGCGCGACCCGTCTCGGACTCTCGAAATCCCGTGCCGTGCTGGAGGGATTCCCCGCTTGATGCCGAGCCCGTCGTCGGAGCATGCCGAGCGTGCGGGCCGATTCCGCTTCCGGCATAACGCGCCCACCCGATACAACGAGTGTCGCGCCAGTGCCGCCTCAGCAGCTGACGTCGCCGTTCTGCGCAGGCAGTTCGGTCCGCCCACCAGCCAACTTCACCACCACACCGTTATCGGTGACCTTGACGTCGGTGGCCTTCAGACCGAGCGGATAACTCTGCAGACTCTGTGTGAACACTTCGACGATGCCCGACACCACGTCGGTCGGTATCCCCATGCCGAGCAGCGCCGCCGACTTCGTCTCGATCTGCACGGTGCCGTCCTTGATCACCGGCTTCACCTGCAACTGCGCGAGTCCGCCGAGCACATCCAGGGTCAGCATCCCGGTCGATGATGCGGACGACACGCCGCTGACCAGGCCGCCGAGCGTCTCCCGGATACCGTCGTTGCCCCAGGTGACATCGGCCGAGGAACTGCCGATGGTGCTGCCGCTGTTATTGCTGACCTCGACATCGTTGAACTTGGCGTGCACCACCATGCCGACAGCCGGACCGAATTTGGAATCGTCGCTGTTCACCTTCACCTGATCGACCTTCCCGTCGATCCAGGTGATCAGCATCGGCTTGGCTCCGAAGCTCACATCGATCTTCGAACCCATATCCTTCTCGAATTGGGAACTGATGCACCGGGAAACCTGGTGCCGCGCGTATGCCTCCCCACCGACCAGCACGGTAGCGAGCAGAATCGTGACCACGACGAGGGCGATCACGAGTGCCCGCCGGTTGACCCGGGGTGATGGGCGCTTCGTAGCTGCGTTGATCTCGCTGGGCTGGCTCATGCGCTCGATTCTTCCCGACCTTTCTGTGCTTGCTCTGTGGGCGCGGTGAGGGGTTCGATTGTGACATCTGACACAGAGTTCGAGCGTAGCCTGGTCGACATGGCTGGCGATGCGGCGGGCCGCGCACTCGATTCCGCCGAGCACGGGTGGCGTGTACTGCGGCGATTGGCCGGGCGCCATGCCGGGTTCTTCACCACCAGACAGGTACTGCGCGCCGGATGTGAGACCCAGGTTCGCGCCGGTCTCAGCGACGGCTCGGTGACACGAGCCGGGGTCGGACTGTTGCGGTTGGCCGATTGGCCCACCGGTCCACTCGACGAATACGCCATGTGGGCGGCCTGGTTCGACGGGGCGGCCGCGGTATCGCATCAGAGTGCTGCGGAATTGCACGGACTCGGTCGACTGCGGCCGCGATTCCTGCATATGTCGGTGGGTTCGGGACGGCCGCCGGTCACCCCGCGACTGGTAGTGCTGCGTCGCCCGCTGATTCCGGCCGATCTGGAATCGGCGGGCGCATTCCTGGTGACCACGCCGGTGCGCACGGTGCTCGATCTGGCCGAGGCCGATATCGGGCAATCCGCATTGGATGAGGTGGTCGGCGATGCGGTGGCCATCCATCGCTGCGAGAGCGACGAAATCCGTTCCGCGAGTGTGCGACTACCCCCGCGTGCGGCGGCCCGGGTGCGCCGGGCCCTCACCGCCGCGTGATCGGCGCGGTGAAGTCGCGAATGATCCGATTCGGCTATCAATTCGCTCGACCTCCAGTTTTGCCCAGCGCGCAATCATGGCAGGGTGACTGACCATGGGGACGGTAGGTCAGGGCACGTGGGATCTCGTCTTTCCGTCCGGAGCGCCCGAGCGCATCGGCGATATGTTCGCCACCGCCGTGGTCGCCGACGCGGTCCGCAGATATGACGCCGACCTCGCGCAACAGGTCGAAACCTGCCGGGACTGGCACTGCGGCTACCGTGGCATCTTCCGTGGCCTGACCGCGCTGGCCGCGAGCTCGCCAGCGGTGTCGGTGGGGATCGCGACCGACGGTTTGCGGGCCGCACGCCAGCTGCTGCGTTTCGTGACCGGGCACACGACCGCACCACTGCACAGCGTCGACATCGATGCGATCGCCACACCCGATGAACTCCGAACCGGCCGGATCGACGGTACTGCGAAACCGGCACCTCGACTCGAAATCCCGTTCCGGGGAGAACTATTGGCCGAGGAGGCGCTGGGGCAGCAGCTGACGGACTGGCGTCGCCGCGGCATAATCGAGCCCGCTTTCGCCGCAGCGGTGGAGCGGGTGATCGATCATCCGGAGTGGTTGTCGCTTCCCGGTTTTCGGGTAATCGTGACCGGTGCGGCGGCCGAACTCGGTCCGCTGCGGCCGCTATTGCGTTGGGGCGCTGATGTTCTCGCGATCGACCTACCCGGACCGCATCGATGGCAAGAGATTTCGGATATCGCGAGGGCGGGAGCGGGTCGGTTGCGCTATCCCGTCACGGCCGAGTACGGCGCGGATATCACCAGGCAGTTCCCGGCATTGGTGCACTGGATTCGCGCACAGTTCGACCACGACGCCCGTCCGGTATTCGGCCTGTACGCGAATGCTCCCGGACCACAAGGAGTTCGGCTTGCCGCCGCGCTGGATGTCCTCGTCGAGGATCTGCTCGAGCACCGCGACGACGCGGCCGTCGCATATCTCGGCTCGCCGACCGACTGCTATGCCGTCCCAGAGGACGTCATCGCGGACGCCCACGCCCGCCTGCGTGAGCGCGGCGTCGGCCCGCACCTGTTGCGCATGCTCACCGCATCGGCGCTGTACCGGCCCAACTACCGCACCACGAATCCCGATCACCTCGGCGCGACCTGGAGCGTCGCCGACGCACTGCTCCCAGCCCAGGGCCCGAACCACGCACTGGCCCAACGCCTGCTGCGCTGGCGTACGGTCCTCGCGCACACCGCGGGCCGCACGGTCTCATGCGTCGTCGCACCACCGGCCACGACGAAAGCCCTACGCGCCCAACGCTCCCTCGCCGCCTCCTACCGCGGCGCCCGCCACTTCGGCATCGAAGTCTTCGCCCCCGACACCGCCCGAACCCTCTTGGCAGCCAAGCTCATCGCCGACCTCTTCGCCCCACCCGAACCCGACCCGAACCCCGAGGGCATCTTCGTCGCCGGTGCCGCCCACGGCGGCCTCTGGCGTCACCCCTTCGAACCAACCTCGATCCTCCCCCTCGCAGCCCTCACCGGCCACCTCCAAGCCCTACTCGCCCGCCCCTGACACCCTGAGCGCGACACAGCCCCCCGAGCCACCGCCCCCGATGGTCGGTCCCGCCCGCAGCCCAAACCAACAGCCGGCGCGTGCCATAAACCCGATTTCAAGATCAGGTGGCAACTATGGCGGCATCGCTCGAAAAGCCCCGCCACCGGTGCCACCTGATCTTGATCTAAGGCCTTGGGTTGGGGGCGACGGTGGTCCAGGGGACCGAGAGCACGCAGTCGCGCATGCGGCGGCGGTAGGTGTGGATTGGGAGACCCTCTTGGCGGAGGTGGTCGGCGGCTGCTCGCCAGCGCGCTCGGGGGCCGAAGGGGGCGAGCGGCGCGGCGCGGGACCATGCGCGATCGGCGGCCGTCAGCAGGGCGTGGATCGGTTCGCCGGGGATGTTGCGGTGGATCAATACCTTCGGCAGGCGCTCGGCGAGGTCGGATGGACGGTCGACCGTGAACGGGTCCCATGCCAGGGTGAGTGAGCGCGGTCCGGATCGATCCAACAACACCCACGCGCAACGTCTGCCCAGCTCGTCACATGTGCCGTCGATGAGTAAACCAGCTGGGTCCATCCTGGACAGAATGGTGGCCCAAGCATCGGGCACGGCCGACTCGGGATATTGCCGCAGCACGTTGAACGCCCGCACCAGCACCGGCCGCAGTCCGGCCAATTCGAAGCCGCCGCGCGCGAAGGTGACGCCGTCGCGGCCGGGTACCACCCGTTCCGGATCGATCTCGAGCCCGACCACCCGCACGTCCGCGCGGACGGTGCGCAGCCGGGCCGCCAACTCCAGCGTGGTCCACGGACTCGCCCCATAGCCGAGATCGACGACCAGCGGATCGGCCGCGTCACCTAGGCGCCCGGCGACCAACTCGTCGTGGATCAGCCAGCGGTCGCTGCGTCGCAATCGGTTGACACCGGTGGTGCCCCTGGTGATGGTGCCGACCGGCCTCAGCGGGTCGGGTTTTGCTCTTCCAGCCACTTCACGGTCTGCTCGGCCTCGCCGCGGAACAGGTCGACCAGGTTGACCAGCATCAGCTGTTCGAGTCGCGGGCCGACCATCGGGATGAACACCTTGGCCTCGGAGGAGAATCGCATGGTGCAGCCGGTATCGGTGGGGAACAGCCGAATGGTGCCGCCGAGGCTGCCCGGCCCGGCCGGAATGGAGGCCGAGAACTTGCCGACGGACTCGTTCTCGTCGAACGGCCCCCAGCTCTCCTTGCGGGTGATGACCATGTCCTTGCGCATAACCGTCTGCGCGATCTCCGGTAGCATGTCGCGCGGCAGGATGTGGTTGAGCACGATATCGATACCGGAGTCGTTGACCTCGAGGCTGACGACTTCGTTACCGGGCGCTAATTTCGACATCTCCGCGCACCGGTCTTCCCAGTACTCCCGGGTCGACAACGCCGCGTACAGTTCCTTGGTGGTGTGCAGCGGAAAGCGGGCTGAATAGTCCAGTCGGCGAGCCATGAGGGGTTACGTTACCGGGACCGATCGCTGCCGCATCGCTCGGCGGTGGGTCTGGGGATCCGCCACAACTCCACGCCCACGCCACGCGGAATCCGCACATCGTCGCGAGACGGCCAGCGGTGCATGGTCGGCATGAACAGTTCCGATCAGCCTAGTGCTTGCCGACCCAGCTGTTGGTGAACTCTTCCTCGTTCGCCAGCAATTCGGTCAACCGTTCGGCTATCGCGGCCTCGATCTTCCCGCCGAACAGCGGAATCTTTACCTCGATGCTGCCCTTCGTCTGTGCCACCGAACCGGAGCCATCGGCCGTGAGCTCGATGGTTCCGTGGACCTCGGCGGGCGCACCCTCGACCCGCGCGGTGAAGGTGGCCGAATCGCCGGTCCAACTCTCGGTGCGCGGGATGAGCAGATCGCCTGGTCGCACCGCGGTGATCGCGGGCGGCAGCAGCTCAGCGGCGATGACCTGCACCATCTCCACCTTGACCTGGTCGCCGTCGACGGTGACCGAATCCAGCCGGGCATTATCGCCACCCACCTCGGCGACGCGGTCCTTCCAATACTGCTCATCGGCGAAGGCCGCGCGTACGGCGGCAACCGGAGACGAGTAGCGAGCCGTATACGCCAGGGGTGTAGCCATGGTCGAACAGGCTACCGTCTGGGGCGTGCGAACTTCACGGGTGGTGTCGGCGGACCAGCTGCGCGAACTGCTGGTCGATAGCGGTGCGCGGCTGCGCGAATCGGTCCGGCTGGCCGAGCTGACCACATTGCGGGTCGGCGGTCCGGCCACGGTCGCGGAGTGCGCGACGACCGAAGCGCTGGTCGCGACGGTGCGGACGCTGGATGCCGCGGGCATTCCACTACTGCTGCTCGCGGGCGGATCGAACCTGCTCATCGGCGACGACGGCTTCGATGGTGTCGTGGTCCTGGTGCGCAACGAGACGGTCGAGATCGGCGCGGACAGTGTGGCTGCCGAGGCAGGTGCGAACTGGGACGCGGTGGTCGCGGCCACGATCGAGGCCGGTCTCGGCGGGCTGGAATGCCTTTCCGGCATCCCCGGATCCGCCGGTGCGACGCCGGTACAGAACGTCGGCGCGTACGGCGTGGAGGTCGAGAGCCTGCTGCGCCGGGTGCGCCTGCTGGATCGCGCGAGCGGTGAGATCCGCTGGGTCGAGCCGGCCGAACTCGGCTTCGGCTACCGCACCAGCGCACTCAAGCATCGCGATACCGCCGTGGTGCTCGAGGTGGACTTCGACCTCAATCCCGACGGTTCGAGCGCACCGCTGCGCTACGGCGAACTCGCGACCGCACTCGGCGCGGGCAACGGTGACTCCCGTCCCGCCGATCAGGTCCGGGCGGCGGTGCTGAAGTTGCGTGCGGGCAAGGGCATGGTGCTCGATCCGGCGGATAACGACACCTGGAGTGCGGGCTCGTTTTTCACCAATCCGGTCGTTGCGAACCATCGTGTCGAGGAAGTGAAGGCTGCGATCATCGCCCATGTGGGCGACGTCACGATCCCGACCTATCCGGCGCCCGACGGGGTGAAATTCTCGGCGGGCTGGCTCATCGAGCGGGCGGGTTTCGCCAAGGGATTTCCGGGCCCGCACGCCCCGGCCCGGCTGTCCACGAAACATACGCTGGCCTTGACCAACCGCGGTAGCGCGAGCGCCGCCGATCTGGTCGCACTGGCACGCACGGTCCGCGACGGTGTCGCCGAGCGATTCGGCATCCGGCTGGAACCGGAGCCGGTACCCATCGGAGTGGCTCTTTAAACGGTGAAACGGACACCACACTCTTCGCTGGGCGGTTGACCGGTTTTCCCCGCGTAAATTCGATGAAGTGAGCCATCGTCCAGTTCTCAGACCGGCCGCCGCCGTTTCCGCTGTGCTGCTAGTGGTAGTCGCGCTGGTGGCCGGATGCACGTCCGACAAAGGCGGTAAGAGTGACTCCGCCGAAGACAACGCCCCCGTCGCGAAGGTCACGCTGGCACCTGCCGCCGACGCCAAGAACGTCAATCCGACCGCACCGATCTCGGTCACCGTCACCGACGGCACCATCGATCAGATCGCGCTGACCAATGCCAACGGCAAGCAGGTCGCCGGTGAACTCGCCGCGGACAAGCACAGCTACCGGACCACCGAACCGCTCGGCTACGACGCCAAATACACCTGGTCCGGCACCGCGGTCGGCCCCGACCACAAGCCGGTCCCGATCGAGGGCACCTTCACCACCCTGGCGCCGAAGAACTCCTTCCCCGCGACGCTCAATATCGCCGATAACCAGGAGGTCGGCATCGCCGCGCCGATCATCTTGCAGTTCAAGGGATCTGTGCAGAACAAGGCCGCGGTGGAGAAGGCGCTCACCGTCACCACCAATCCGCCGACCGAGGGCGCTTGGGCCTGGTTCCCGGACGACAACGGCGGCTCGCGGGTGCATTGGCGGCCGAAGGAGTATTGGGCACCCGGCACCACTGTGCACGTCGCCGCGAAGCTCTACGGTCTGGATCTCGGCGGCGGAAACTACGGATATTCCGATCTGACTTCGGATTTCCGCATCGGCCGCAGCCAGATCGTCAAGGCCAACGCACCGAGCCATCGTATGCAGGTCGTTCGCGACGGACAGGTCGTCTTGGACTTCGCGGTCAGCTATGGCCAGGGCAATGAACCGCGCAACGTCACCCGTTCCGGTGTGCACGTCGTCACCGAGAAGTACGAAGACTTCATGATGTCGAATCCGCCGTTCTACACCAACGTTCGCGAACGCTGGGCCGTACGCATCTCGAATAATGGCGAATTCATTCACGCCAACCCGGAATCCCTTTCGGCACAGGGCTCTTCGAATGTCACCAACGGCTGCATCAACCTGTCGCCGACCGATGCGCAGGCCTTCTTCCCGACCGCCCTCTACGGCGATCCGGTCGAGGTAACCGGCACATCGATCGCGCTGTCGGCCGCCGACGGCGATCTCTACGACTGGACCATCGATTGGAATACCTGGACGGGGCTGTCGGCATTGCAGGGCGAGCCCAAGAATCCGGTATCGGCGACACCCGTGCCGCCGCTGCCGGCCGGTGGGCGCTGAGCTAGGCAAACCCAGCGCGACATGCGACGATCGGTCAGGTGACCAGCAAACCAGCCACGGAGGACCACCTACGCGAGCTCGCGCGTCTGCGTCGCATCCGTGACCGGATCGACCGGGAATACGACCAGCCGCTCGACGTCGAGCGGCTGGCTCGCGACGAGCACATATCGGCCGGTCACCTGAGCCGCCAGTTCAAGCTCGCCTACGGCGAGTCGCCGTACTCCTACCTGATGACGCGGCGCATCGAGCGCGCGATGTCGCTGTTGCGGCGCGGCGATCTCAGCGTGACCGAGGTCTGTTTCGCGGTCGGCTGCCAGTCGCTGGGGACCTTCAGCACGCGGTTCACCGAGCTGGTCGGGATGCCGCCCAGCGCCTACCGCGAGCAGGCCGAACACGCCACGGTGGACCTGCCGACGCTGGTCGTCAAACGGGTGACCAGACCGATCAGGAATCGAGAAGCGCGGGTCACCTAGCAGCAATTAGCGTGAAAGCCATGGACATCACCATTCAAGCGAGTTTCCTTCCACAGGACGACCCGGAGGCCGCCCTGACCTTCTACCGCGACGCCCTCGGCTTCGAGCTGCGCAAAGACGTCGGATTCAACGGAATGCGCTGGCTCACCGTCGGCCCGGTCGACCAGCCCGGCACATCCATTGTCCTGCACCCACCGGCCGCCGATCCGGGCATCACCGATGAGGAGCGCCGCACCATCGCCGAGATGATGGCCAAGGGCACCTATGCCAGCATCCTGTTGGCTACCAAAGATGTCGACGCTACCTTCGAGAAGGTGCAAGCCACCAATGCCGAGGTTGTCCAGGAGCCGACCGACCAGCCATACGGGGTCCGCGACTGCGCCTTCCGCGATCCCGCCGGAAATATGGTCCGTATCCAGCAGTTGAGCTGAGAGCGATCGCTGCGCTCGACACCGGTGACTACCGCGGGTCACCGGCGTCGAGCCAACGGCAAGCCACTTGCCACGACTCCCGCCGTAGAAGAACCGAAACGCACTGCTCGAAGCTGATTAGATCGAGCCAGTGGACTCCGACGGAGACCGCGCAGGCGGCCCGCGCAACCAGATGGAGAAACCGATCGGCATGGCCAAGAAGACGGACACGCAACCCCACGCTGCCGACAGCCACGATCTGATCCGCGTGCTCGGCGCACGCGTGAACAATCTCAAAGACATCAGCATCGAGATCCCGAAGCGCCGGCTGACGGTGTTCACCGGTGTATCAGGCTCGGGCAAGAGTTCGCTGGTATTCGATACCATCGCCGCCGAGTCACAGCGGCTGATCAACGAGACCTACAGTAGCTTCGTGCAGGGCTTCATGCCCACCCTGGCGCGGCCCGAGGTCGACGTGCTCGACGGGCTGACCACCGCGATCATCGTCGACCAGCAGCGCATGGGCGTCGACCCGCGCTCCACCGTCGGCACCGCCACTGATGCCAATGCCATGCTGCGCATTCTGTTCAGCCGACTCGGCAAGCCGCATATCGGCTCGCCGCAGGCGTTCTCGTTCAATGTCGCCTCGATCAGCGGCGCGGGTGCGGTCGCGATCGAGCGCGCCGGGAAGACGGTCAAGGAGCGTCGCAGCTTCAGCATCACCGGCGGCATGTGTCCGCGCTGTGAGGGCCGTGGTTCGGTCAACGACATCGACCTGACCCAGCTCTACGACGACACCAAATCGCTGAACGAGGGCGCGCTCACCATCCCCGGCTACAGCATGGACGGCTGGTTCGGTCGCATCTTCACCGGCTGCGGCTTCTTCGATCCCGACAAGCCGCTCGAGAAGTACAACAAGCGCGAACTCAACGATCTGCTCTACAAGGAGCCGACCAAGATCAAAGTCGATGGCATCAACCTGACCTACGAGGGCCTGATCCCGCGGATCCGCAAGTCGATGTTGTCCAAGGACGTCGACGCGCTGCAGCCGCATATCCGTGCGTTCGTGGAGCGGGCGGTCACCTTCCAGACCTGCCCTGAATGCGATGGCACCCGGCTCAGTGAGCTGGCGCGATCGTCGAAGATCAAGGGGATCAGCATCGCCGACGCCTGCGCTATGCAGATCAGCGATCTGGCCGAATGGGTCAGCGGGCTGCGGGAACCGTCGGTGGCACCACTGCTGACCTCGCTGCGGCACACCCTCGACTCGTTCGTGGAGATCGGGCTCGGCTACCTCTCGCTGGAACGGCCCGCGGGCACGCTGTCCGGTGGTGAGGCGCAACGGGTCAAGATGATCCGCCACCTCGGCTCCTCGCTCACCGACGTCACCTACGTATTCGACGAGCCCACCGCGGGTCTGCATCCGCATGACATCCAGCGGATGAACGAACTGCTGCTGCGGCTGCGGGATAAGGGCAATACGGTGCTCGTGGTCGAGCACAAACCGGAGACGATCGTCATCGCCGACCACATCGTCGACCTGGGTCCCGGTGCGGGTACCGGCGGTGGCACCGTCTGCTTCGAGGGCAGCGTCGATGGGCTGCGCGACAGCGGCACCATTACCGGCCGCCACTTCGACGACCGGGCCGCGCTGAAGGAGACGGTGCGCAAGCCCAACGGCGCGTTGGAGATTCGTGGGGCATCGACGAACAATCTGCGTGATGTCGATGTAGACATTCCGCTCGGCGTGCTCGCCGTCATCACCGGTGTCGCTGGCTCGGGTAAGAGCTCACTTGTGCACGGTTCCATTCCGGCTGGCGCCGATGTGGTGTCGGTCGATCAGGGCCAGATCCGCGGTTCGCGGCGGAGCAACCCCGCGACCTACACCGGTCTGCTCGACCCGATCCGCAAGGCATTCGCAAAGGAAAACGGCGTCAAACCAGCGCTTTTCAGTGCCAACTCCGAGGGCGCATGCCCCAATTGCAACGGCGCGGGCGTCATCTACACCGATCTGGCGGTCATGGCCGGTGTCGCGACCACCTGTGAGGAGTGCGAGGGCAAGCGGTTCCAGGCCGCGGTGCTCGAGTACCACCTCGGTGGCCGCGATATCAGCGAGGTGCTCGCGATGTCGGTGACCGAGGCGCAGGAGTTCTTCAGCGACGGCCCGGCGCGCACACCGGCCGCGGAGAAGATTCTCGACCGGCTCGCCGATGTCGGGCTCGGCTACCTCACCCTGGGCCAGCCGCTCACCACGCTGTCCGGCGGTGAGCGGCAGCGGCTCAAGCTGGCCACCCATATGGCGGAGAAGGGCGGCGTCTACGTCCTCGACGAGCCGACGACCGGGCTGCACCTCGCCGATGTCGAACAACTGCTCGGCCTGCTCGACCGGCTGGTCGATTCCGGTAAGTCGGTGATCGTCATCGAGCACCACCAGGCGGTCATGGCACATGCCGACTGGATCATCGACCTCGGCCCCGGCGCGGGCCACGACGGCGGCAAGATCGTCTTCGAGGGCACGCCCGCCGACCTGGTCGCCGAGCGCGCCACCCTGACCGGCGAACATCTGGCGGCATACGTCGGCGCATAAACGAAAATCGCCCCCGCGCGGACCAACGTGCGGGGGCGAACTCGGGGCGATTACCGCGCATTCTCCTTGACGAGCGAACCGTCCTTACCGAACGATTCGGCGTCGAGGACCGAATCCTTCTGCTGCTTGGCGAGCAGATCGCGAATCTCGATGAGCAATTCGATCTCGGAGGGCTCGGCTACCTTGGCGGTGCCGAAACGATTCTTCAGCGTCTTCATCGGCACCATCAGCACGAAGTACAGCACACCGGCGACCAGCATGAAGTCGATGAGTGCGGTGATGATCGGCCCGATCGCGATGAAAGTGGCCGGTTTACCGGAGACCAGCTGAACGCCTAGCCCCAGCTCATTGGTCTTTCCCAATACCGCGAGCAGCGGATTGATGATTCCCTTCGTCACCGCCGTCACCACCGCGGTGAACGAGGTACCCATGACCACCGCGACAGCGAGATCGATAACGTTCCCGCGCATCAGGAAATCTTTGAAACCTTTGAGCATGAGCCGAGCTACTCCAATCTGGGCTTGTCCGCCTCCCGGCGTCTTTGCCGGTAGTCGGGGCCACTCGAGTTCATATCCGGGTCGGCGGCCTTATGTCAGCTAGGTTGTGGGCGTACCCGGTGAGTAACCCATGTACTCGGAAAATCGGTTGTCGCCTCGTCGGAGACTACCGATGC
Organism: Nocardia sp. NPDC050630; assembly: GCF_044457245.1. Classification (NCBI taxonomy): domain Bacteria; kingdom Bacillati; phylum Actinomycetota; class Actinomycetes; order Mycobacteriales; family Nocardiaceae; genus Nocardia; species Nocardia sp. NPDC050630. Next base: position 70,081 of record NZ_JBITGN010000006.1, on the reverse strand, counting down.
CGATCCCGTCAGCTACGGCGAGCGAAGCGACCCGGACCGGCCTGATCACGGGGCTTGACGATGATCTGGTCCAGATTCACATGTGACGGTCGCGACGCTACGAACCCGATGATCTCCGCGATATCCTGCGCGACCAGCGGATCGATACCCTCGTACACCTTGGCCGCGCGCTCCTCGTCCCCGGCGAACCGCACCAGTGAGAACTCGGTTTCCACTGCGCCGGGCGCGATTTCGGTGAGCCGCACCGGCTGGCCGAGCAGTTCGCCGCGCAATGTGCGGTGCAGTACGGCCTGTGCGTGCTTGGCCGAGGTGTAGCCGGAGCCATTGTCATAGGCCTCGAAGGCGGCGACCGAGGTGATGGTGACGATGAGCCCATCACCCGAGGCGATCAGCTTCGGCAGCAACGCCTTGGTTACCCGCAGCGTACCGAGCACATTGGTTTCCCACATCCAGCGCCAGTCGTCCAGCTCCGCCTCGGTCACCGGGGCCAGACCCTTCGCGCCGCCCGCATTATTGACGAGCACATCGACGTTCTCGATCGCATCGGTGCACGCGCGCACGGAATCTTCCGAGGTCACATCGAGTTCGAGTGCGGTGCCGCCGATTTCGTCGGCGAGGCGCCGCAGCCGATCGAGCCTGCGCGCGCCGACGACCACGTGATAGCCCTGCTTGGCGAGTTCCCGTGCGGTGGCTTCCCCGATTCCCGAACTGGCTCCGGTGACGACGGCAGTGCGAATGCTCATAGTGCGATCGTAAATGCACAGAATTTGCCGAAGACCGCGGCCGTGTGCGATGCAAGCGCTGATCGCACGCGGACATGGGTAACTCGCCGGGTACGTCCAGAACCCAGCCGGGCGCTCACCGCCGGACCGCGACGGGAGGTCAGTGGCACCTACGACCGGCACGGGAGGCGGACTAGCCTCGGTGACATGGCTATTCGGGAGACGGTCAGTGCGGACGGAACGAACATCGTCTATCGGGTCAGCGGCCCGGCCGATGGCAGGCCGCTGGTGCTGGTGCACGGTTGGTCGGCCAATCTGCAGTGCTGGGGCGCGGCCGCGGACGAGCTGGCCGAGCGCTTCCGGGTGCTCGCCGTCGACCTGCGCGGCCACGGCTACTCCGGCGCTCCGGAGACCGGCTACGACGATCCGAAGAATTGGGCCGCGGATATCGCCGCCGTGCTCGCCGCCGAGGGCATCGAATCCGGTGCGGTGCTGCTCGGCTGGTCCTACGGCGGCATCGTGATCAGCGACTACCTGACCGCCTATGGCACGGGATCGGTCGCGGGCGTGATCTACTCGGGATCGATGGCCAATATCGGTCGCGCACCCGGCGCGGAGACCGGTTCGGCCATGCAGGAGGCCATTCCCGGTGTCTTCGAGGAGAGTGCGGGGCGTGCCCTGCGCGCATTCGGCGCCTTCGGCAATGCCAATACCGGGCCCGGTCCGGATAAGGGTGTTGACGCGCAGCGCATCTTCGGCGCGAGCCTCGGCACGCCGCCTCGCGTGCGCAAGGCGCTGTTCTACCGGACCGTCGACAACACCGAAACGCTGCGGACCCTGGACATTCCGGTGCTTGTCCTGCACGGAACCAAGGACCCGGTCGTGCCGATCGAGAACGGTCGCTACATCCTCGACGTGGTGCCCGACGGCCGCGGCTCGTTCTGGGAGGACGCGCAGCATGGGCTGTTCATCGAGGATCGCGCCCGCTTCGTCGCCGAGGTCAGCGCATTCATCGAAGGTCTGAATTAGACGTCCGAAATTCGCTGGCGCCGTACGCTCGGCTCGAGCAGACTTGGCGTATCTCGGCGGATAGTGCAGCGCGCGTGAGAACCCTCACGAAACTGCTGTGACGACTGTCACTTGGCCCGGTTACAGTGTCTGAGTTGGGCAATTCAACGTGCACTATGGATGGTGTGAGTCAACGCCCGGACCTACGGCCGAATCGGATCGCCGTGTTATCGGTGCACACCTCACCACTTGCTCAACCGGGCACCGGTGATGCGGGCGGCATGAACGTCTATGTGCTGCAAACCGCCATTCAGCTGGCCCGGCGCGGCACCGAGGTCGAGATTTTCACCCGGGCCACCTCCTCGAACGTACCGCCGGTCCAGGAGGCGGCCCCGGGAGTCCTGGTGCGCAATGTGGTGGCGGGCCCGTTCGAGGGTCTGGACAAGCACGAGCTGCCGACCCAGCTGTGCCCGTTCACCGCCGAGGTGCTGCGCCAAGAGGCCAGACATCTGCCCGGTCACTACGACCTGGTCCATTCGCACTACTGGCTCTCCGGGCAGGTCGGCTGGCTGGCGCGCGACCGCTGGCGGGTGCCGCTGGTGCACACCGCGCACACCTTGGCGGCGGTGAAGAACGCGGCGCTGGCCGAGGGCGACTGTCCCGAACCCGCGACCCGCGAGATCGGCGAGAAGCAGGTGATCGCCGAGGCCGATCGGATGGTCGCCAATACCGCGGAGGAGGCGCGCCAGCTCATCGAGCTGTACGGCGCCGATCCCGAGCGTATCGATGTGGTGCCGCCCGGCGCGGATCTGACTCGCTACTGTCCCGGTGAAAAGGCCGTGGCCCGAGCCGAATTGGGTCTGGCGACCGACGAGCGGATCGTCGCGTTCATCGGCCGTATCCAGCCGCTGAAGGCCCCGGATGTGCTGGTCCGCGCGGCCGCGGAGCTGCTCTACCGCGACCCGTCGCGCAAGCTGCGGGTGCTCATCGTCGGCGGACCGTCCGGCACCGGACTGGAGCGCCCCGACGCACTGATCGAACTCGCGGCCGCACTCGGCATCGCCGACCACGTCACCTTTTTGCCGCCGCAGCCGCCGGACCGCCTGGTGCAGGTGTATCGGGCCGCCGACCTGGTCGCGGTGCCCAGCTACAACGAATCGTTCGGTCTGGTCGCCATCGAGGCGCAGGCCAGCGGCACCCCGGTGCTCGCGGCCGATGTGGGCGGGCTCGGCACCGCCGTGCGGCACGGTGAGACCGGCCTGCTCGTCCCTGGACATCGGACTCCGGATTGGGCCGATGCCCTCGGCCACCTATTCGACGACGGTGACCGACTACGTCGGATGGGTGTGCGCGCCGTCGAGCACGCCGGACATTTCTCCTGGGAGCACACCGCGGACGGATTGCTCGCCAGTTATTCGGCGGCACTGGCCGATTTCCGTGCGCTGCGTGCCGATCTCGGTGCGGGCCGGCGCAAGGTCTTCGAGGCCGCACGGGCCGAGTTGCCCGGGGAACGCGCTAGCCTCACCGGGGAACGCGGTGCTGTTCTCCTCGGCGAGATCAGCCAGGCCAGATCGCGGGCGCTGTGGCGGCGCCGGACGGGAGCGCGCCGATGAGCACGGCAGCCGCGACCGCACAGCTGATCGATGAAACGCTGCGCGAGCGCGAAATCGAGTACACCCATCCCAGCCAGGAGACCTTCGTGGTAATCCTGCCCGGTGAGCGCAAACTCAAGACCACCGTGATGCTCACCGTCGGTAAGCACGGACTGCGGATCGAATCGTTCGTCTGCCGCAAGCCCGACGAGAACTTCGAGGGCGTCTACAAATTCCTGCTGCGCCGCAACCGCCGCCTCTACGCCGTGGCCTACACCCTGGACCGCGTGGGCGATATCTACTTGGTCGGCCGCATTGCCACCCACGCCGTAACCCCCGACGAACTGGACCGGATCTTCGGCCAGATCCTCGAGGCCGTCGACGCCGACTTCAATACGCTGCTGGAACTCGGCTTCGCCGAATCCATTCGCCGGGAATGGAAGTGGCGTGTCTCGCGCGGGGAATCCCTACAGAACCTGCGAGCCTTCGAGCATCTGGTGGAAACCGCCGACCAACCTTGACCTCGTCCCCGTGCTCGCGTGCACACCTGCCGTCGCGAGCCTGTGATTGTGGGTGCAGTGGGGTACAAGCCTTGGACCGGATCCGAGCTGCGGTCGATCCGACGCCGGCGGGCCCGCCGTAGGCGACAATCGCGCTGTGGAATGGGGCCGCAAGGTACAGGAGGGACCCCGGCGATGATGGTTCTTGCTCTGGACATCGGTGCGACGAAATTCGCCGCCGGGGTCGTGTACGGGGGCCGAAAGGTACGCGATGTGCGACGCGTCGATGTGCCTCGGGAATCGGTGTGGGCCGCATGCCGCGAGCTGTTGCTGGAAGTGGCCGGTGGCGCGATGGTTTCGGCGATCGGGATCGGTTCGGCCGGACCGGTCGATGTGCGAACCGGTGTCACCAGGCCGCTGAACATTCCGGAATGGAAGCCGGGTTTCCCAATCGTCGCCGAGGTGCAGCGGCTGTTCCCTACCGCCGCAGTGCGATTCGCTATCGACGGAGCCTGCCTCGCACTGGCCGAACATCACGTCGGCGCGCTGCGCGGCATTCCGAACGGCCTGGCCATGACGGTTTCCTCGGGCATCGGCGGTGGCATAATCGCCGACGGTCGGGTGGTGCTCGGGCGCACCGGCAATGCCGGACATGTCGGCCACATCGTGGTGCCGGGTTGGGATGTGCCGTGTGAATGCGGCGGCGTCGGGTGTGTCGAGGCGATCGCGAGCGGCATGTCATCGGTGCGTTGGGCACGCGAACAGGGTTGGCGTGGCGAGACCGGCGCGGGACTGGCGAAGGCCGCGCACACCGGCAATGAGATCGCACTCGCCGCGCTGCACCGGGCCGGAACCGCACTGGGCACGGCCATCGCCTCCGCGGCCTCGGCGCTCGATATAGATCGAGTGGTGATCGGCGGCGGCTTCGCGCAATCGGGCGAACCCCTTTGGGAACCGCTGCGCGCGGCGGTGATCCGGCACGCTGGTTTGGACTTCCTGCGCGAGCTGCGGGTGGTCCCGTCGCGAATCACCAATGGTGCCACCCTGGTTGGCGCCGGCGTGCTCGCAGCGGGCCACGATACGGCCGATGTCATCTCCTGAGCAGTGGGAACGGCTGCGAGCCCGATTCGGGTACATGCCAGAATGGCCTGCATGACGTACACCCTCGTGTTGCTGCGCCACGGCGAGAGCGAATGGAATGCCATGAACCTTTTCACCGGTTGGGTGGATGTGCACCTGACCGATAAGGGCATCGCCGAGGGCAAGCGCGCCGGGGAACTGCTGGCCGAACACGGCATCCTGCCGGATATCGTCTACACCTCGGTGCTGCGTCGGGCGATCAGCACCGCGAATATCGCGCTGGACGCCGCCGACCGGCACTGGATCCCGGTCGTGCGCGACTGGCGCCTCAACGAGCGCCACTACGGCGATCTGCAGGGCAAGAACAAGGCGCAGGTCCGCGACCAGTACGGCGACGAGCAGTTCATGCTGTGGCGGCGTAGCTACGACACCCCGCCGCCGCCCATCGACCCGGCCAATGAGTACAGCCAGGACAGCGACCCGCGCTACGACGGCATCGACGTCCCCAAGACCGAATGCCTGCTCGATGTGGTGAACCGGATGGTGCCGTACTGGGAGTCGACCATCTCCAAGGACTTGCTCTCGGGGAAGACCGTTCTCGTTGCGGCACATGGCAATTCGCTGCGCGCGCTGGTCAAGCACCTGGACGGGATCTCCGATGACGATATCGCCGGGCTGAATATTCCCACCGGTATCCCGCTGCGCTACGAGCTGGACGAGAACCTGCGCCCGGTTCGTCCGCGTGAATACCTGGACCCCGAGGCCGCCGCCGCGGGTGCCGCGGCCGTCGCCAGCCAGGGCGGCAAGTAAGCAATAGATCGACGCGCCGCGACCGGCTTCGGTCGCGGCGCGTTGCTGTTTCCGGCGGTGACCCGCCGTTTGCCTCGACCGGAATCGGAACTGGGGTGCGAGTCGCGATCGGTTAGCTGCCTGACCCTGGGTTAGTGTTCATTCTGCAGGTGGGCGTGGATTTCTCCGTCTTGCGCAGGCGTTATGTGGTGCCGGTTGCTTTATGTGAACCGACATTCGACCCGCAATTGGTGTAACCCAGAGTTCGAACCTACTCGTCGGTATGTAAGCTCTGGTCGTTCGACCAGTCCGAGAGGCGGATCACCCCTGATGCAGACAATGTTGCGTGCCACAGTGGCGGCAGTCGCCACGGCGGTGCTCATTCCATTCGTCACCCAGAGCGCGATCGCCGCGCCGGAGCCTTCCGGACCCGACGGTGGTGCGGCCGGTGCCGCATGGGTCGCGGCCGAGGACGGTCCCCAGCAGTTTCCGAATGTGAACATCCAGTGGGATGTCCCGATCACCATGAGCGACGGCACCGTCCTCAAAGGCAATGTGTACCGTCCGGCGGATGCGGCGGGGCGCCCGATCGACGCCCCGACACCCACGGTGGTCAACCTGACCCCATACACCAAGCTGGTCTCCAACATCGCCGACAGCGCGATGTCCATTCCTGGTTTTTCCGATGCGCTCATCGAACTATTCCGACAGATCGACCTCAGCGGCACCCCGCTCTCCGGCGTCACCGATCTGACCAAATCCTTCGGCGGCGGCGAACTACGCAATTTCGCGGTCGACCGCCAGCTCATCAAGAGCGGTTACACCCAGGTCGTGGTCGACGTGCGCGGCACCGGATTCTCTCAGGGCATCTGGGACATGCTGCGCCAGCGCGAACAGCAGGACACCTATGAGGTGATCGACTGGGTCGCGAATCAGCCGTGGTCCAACGGACGCATCGGTATGAACGGACTGTCGTATTCGGGCATCAACCAACTCCAGGTGGCCGCGATGCGACCGCCCGCGCTGCAGGCGATCTTCCCGGTGGTGCCCGGTAGTGACCTGGTCAATGATGTGCTCGCACCCGGCGGCGGCTTCGGGTTCAACTTCATTCCGCTGTGGTTGACCGCCATCAACGGCCTCAAGCTGGTTCCGGATGTCGCGTCGATACTCAACGGACAGTTTGATATGAAGTGGCTCGCGGATCGGGCAAAGGATCCGTTCACCTTCATGGATGTGCTGCTCAATGTCTACAGCACCACCCGGATCGAGGACTTGGACCCGCGGGCCAAGGAATTGCTGACCGCTTCGTCGACGTCGCGCGCGGCCTGGCTCGGTGATCCGGGCAAGATTCAGGTCCCCACCTTCGTCACCGGGGGCTGGCACGATCTGTTCACCTACTCGGAATCCAAGATCTACAACGAGATTCCACTGCCCGCTGGCCAGAAGCAGCTGTTGATGGGCAATACCTACCACGTCGGCTCCGGCAACGAATACGGTAAGCCCGGTCTGCCGCCGCGTCTGGACGTGCTGCAGCGCGCGTGGTTCGACAAGTGGCTCAAGGGCATCGACAACGGTATCGATCAGTACGGCCCGATCACCCTGCGTCAGCAGGGCGGCGGCTGGATCACCACCGACTCGTTCGCCGATCCGCGGACCGGATCCCAGGATGCCGAATATCGCCGGATGTATCTGTCCGCCAACCGAAGTGGCACCGCGAACAGCCGGTACGACGGATCGTTGCTCGCCGCGGCGAGCCCGGACTCGGCGCGGCTCACGGTCGCGCCAGGCCTGACTACCCTGTGCTCCAACGACGCAGCGCAGGGTAGCGCGGGTTTCCTGTCGATCATCGATGGCTGTGCCAAGGACTCACGGGTCGCGGAGCTCAACGGGCTGACCTTCACCAGCGACCCGGTCGTGGAGCCGACCACCATCTCCGGGCGAATCGCCGCGCACCTCAATACCATTCAGGATGCGACCGACGGCTACTGGGTGGTCACGCTGAACGATGTCGCGCCGGACGGCCAGTCCACGGTGCTCTCCTCGGGGCAATTGATGGCGTCGCTGCGGCAGGTCGACGAGGCGAACAGCACCCGTTCCGCCGGTGGCGATTACACCGACCCACGTGCCTGCACCTCGCTGGACCTGCGTCAGCCGACCGTGCCCGGGGAGGAGACGACCCTGGATATCGCTCTGCCCGCCACGGAGGCGATGCTGCGGCCGGGCCATCGTCTGCGCGTGGATGTCTTCGCGGGCAACTTCCCCAAGGGCCTGCCGGTGCTGCCGATGCTGATCGATACGGGTCTGAATCCGCAGCACATCCAGTTGGACCCGGATCGGCCGAGCTTCGTCAACATTCCGGTGCGGGGCAGGCCTGGATGGTGAAGCTGACCTGACACCAGAGTTGGGCTACCCGCACGGGTAGCGGCGCCGCCTCGGCTTTATCCGAACGCGCCGAGTTTCGCGAATAACGAGTGCGGACGAAGGCGGGCTGGTAAGCCGTATCCGGCCCGAGCGTGCACCTCTCGCGCATTCATGCTCGAACCCGCGGGGTATGGGCGATTGGTGCACACTCGGACCGTTCTCACCGGGCTAGTCGGCCACGGCGAACGCCGCGTCCAATGGCGGGAAGATCGCGCGGGCGTCCGCGCCGGAGAACCAGAGACCGACGGTGAATACCGAGGTGGCCTCCAGGTACTTGGCACGATGCAGGCCGCCCGCCGAAATCGGTTGGAGTTTCAGATCTTGCGCCAGCGCCGCGACCTGTTCGACGGCGGCAGCGTCGTCACCGCAGATCGGCACCGCCAGCCTGCGGTCCTCGAAGACACGAGTCTCCGATTCCCAGACCTCGGCCGCGCAGATATTGAACGCTTTCACCACATGCGCCTCGGGAACCGTCGCCGCGATGCGAGCGGCGACCGCCTCCTCGGATAGCACGAATGCCGGAACTGCTTCCGGCGCGGCCTCGTCCGGCAGGAAAGCATTGGTGCAGTCGATGACCGTCCGCCCGGCGAGTCTTCCGCCGATTTCATCCAGTACCTCGTCAAGGGCGCTTACTGGAAGCGCCAAGAGCACGACCGCACCGAATTCGGCAGCCGCGCCGATGCTTCCGGTTCGCGCTCCGTATCCGATGGTCGCCGCCAGCGCATCCGCGCGGGACCGTGCGCCGATAAGAACCTCGTGCCCGGCCGCGGCCCAGCCGCCGCCGAGTGCCTTCGCCATCGCGCCCGCCCCGATGATTCCGATTCGCATATCAAACTCCTAGCTCGGATGTATTCGGCACCGACGCTAGGGATTTCGATAGGCACCCGAAGGTTCGCAATGAAGATGGCAGGCTAATGGCATGACGGCCGAACATGCCGAACCGGTGGAATTCGCGCCCTATGGCGACTACGAGGCCGACTGTCCGGCCCGCCTCGGCGTCGACCTGTTCGGCAACCGCTGGCTGGCGGTCATCGTCTACATGCTGCGCGACGGCCCGATGCGCCCCGGCGACCTGCGCGCCGCAATCGGCGGCGTCAGCCAGAAGATGCTCACGCAAACGCTGCGCCGGATGCAGACGATGACCCTCATCGAGCGCCACCGCTACGCCGAGGCCCCGCCCCGCGTCGAATACGAACTGACCGAAGCCGGGCGCGATCTGCTCATTCCGATCTACGCCCTCGGCGAATGGGCCGACCGCCACGGCGACTCGGTGCGGTCGGCAATGTGGGATTCCCAGGAGTGAAAGCGATCCAGACGCTGGCGCGCGAACAACGCGTAAACAAGTGGCTAACGGGCCTGGAAGTGCCCATGACCTGCGCGAAACTTCGCATACCCCGAGTTGGGTTGTCAGTTGGCGACCGTACGATTCAAGTGTGAGTGTTCCCCAGGCCGTGCTGCTGGCAGTCCTCGCGGCTGTCGTCGGCCTGGCCGTCGGCGGGCTACTGATCCCGTTCATGAACGCCAGGCAGGCCGCCCGCAGACAGGCAGATTCCGGTCTCACCATGTCGCAGGTGCTCGACCTGATCGTGCTCGCCTCCGAGAGCGGAATCGCGGTCGTCGACGAATACCGCGATGTGGTGCTGGTCAATCCGCGCGCCGAAGAACTAGGCCTGGTCCGCAACCGGCTGCTCGATGAACGCGCCTGGGCCGCGGTGGAAAAGGTGCTCGCCACCGGCGAATCCACCGAATTCGATCTCACCGCGAAAAACCCGATGCCCGGCCGCAGCCGGATAGCGGTGCGCGGGGTGGCCAGACAGCTATCGCGCGAAGAGACCAGTTTCACCGTGCTATTCGCCGACGACGACTCCGAGCAGGCCCGTATGGAGGCCACGCGCCGCGATTTCGTGGCCAACGTCAGCCATGAACTCAAGACCCCCGTAGGCGCGATGAGCTTGCTGGCCGAGGCCATGCTGGAATCCGCCGAGGACCCCGAGGCCGTTCGGCACTTCGGTCAGCGCGTACTCGGTGAATCCCGGCGCCTGGGCAAGATGGTCACCGAGTTGATCGCCCTGTCGCGACTACAGGGCGCGGAAAAGCTACCCGAGCTCGAGGTGGTCGACGTCGACACCGTGGTCATGCAGGCGGTCGATCGCTCGCGCACCGCTGCCGAGGCCGCGGGCATCACCGTCAGTACCGACCGCCCGAGCGGACTCGAGGTGCTCGGCGATGAAACCCTGCTCGTCACCGCACTGTCCAACCTGGTGGAGAACGCCATCGCGTACTCACCCGCCGGTTCCCACGTTTCGGTGAGCCGCTCACTGCGCGGCGATCACGTCGCGATGGCCGTGACCGATCGCGGCATCGGCATCGCCAAAGAAGACCAGGAGCGCGTCTTCGAACGATTCTTCCGATCCGATAAGGCGCGCTCGCGCGCCACCGGAGGTACCGGACTCGGCCTGGCTATCGTCAAGCATGTGGCGGCCAACCACAACGGTGAGATCACGCTGTGGAGCAAGCTCGGCACCGGATCGACGTTCACCCTGCGAATACCTGCCCATCACGAATCCGGCGGCGAGGAAGAGGTCGACGGTTCCGCAGTGAGTATGAGAGAAACACACCCGCGCCCCTCGGGGCCGGGTAGACCCAACGGTGTGGAGGCACGCAGATGACGAGTGTTCTGATCGTCGAAGATGAGGAGTCGCTGGCCGATCCGCTCGCGTTCCTGCTGCGCAAGGAGGGCTTCGAGGTCACCGTCGTCGGTGACGGACCATCCGCGCTCGCCGAATTCGACCGCTCCGGCGCCGATATCGTGCTCCTCGATCTGATGCTGCCCGGTATGAGCGGCACCGATGTGTGCAAACAGCTGCGCACCCGCAGCGGCGTCCCGGTGATCATGGTCACCGCGCGCGACAGCGAGATCGACAAGGTGGTGGGCCTGGAGCTCGGCGCCGACGACTACGTCACCAAGCCGTACTCGGCGCGTGAACTGATCGCCCGCATCCGGGCCGTACTGCGCCGCGGCGCCGGCGATGAACTGGACGGCGGCAATGAGAGCGGTGTGCTCGAGGCCGGACCGGTCCGGATGGATGTCGACCGCCACACCGTGCACGTCAATGGCAGGCAGGTCACCCTGCCGCTGAAAGAATTCGATCTGCTCGAATATCTGCTGCGCAATTCCGGACGAGTGCTCACCCGCGGCCAGCTGATCGACCGGGTCTGGGGCGCCGACTACGTCGGCGACACCAAGACCCTCGACGTGCACGTCAAGCGGTTGCGCTCGAAGATCGAGGGCGATCCGGCCAAGCCGGAGCACCTCGTCACCGTCCGCGGCCTCGGCTACAAGCTCGAGGCTTGACCGTCTGCCCGAATAGGATTCGCAGCCGCCGAGGCCCCGACAACCTCGGCGTCTGCTGCGTGCGTCCGGATCAGGGCAGGTAGACCCAGGTGGGGCCGAGGCCGGGGACGTCCTGCTTGTGCAGGGTGATCCAGCCGAGATCGTCTTCCTGCATGCATTCGTAGACATCGGCCGCGCTGGTGCCGCGGCAGGCGATGGTGCGCGAGACGCCGTACGGGCTCATGATCAGGTTCTTGCCGTTGGCCTGGGCGTTGATTGCCTCGGGGGTGTTGGCGGGCAGGAAGTCGGCAGTGAAATCGGCGTATTTTGCCGGGTCACCATTGGGCTCGGCGTGCGCGGCGCCGGTCAGCGCGGCGGTGGCGCCGAGCGCGATGGCGGTCAGAGTCAGGGCTTTCTTCAACATGACCGCACATCCAACCGCATCCGAGTAAAGCCCGCATGGCGAGCAGGTGAATCACCCGCTATGCAAACCTCACCGCTCGTCCGCCGATAGGTCACGCCGACTGGTCTGCGACGTGGTCGTCGGATCTCATTCGATTCGCATGCACGGTCGCCGGATGGATCGCGATGAGGCCGAGTCCTTCGCGACGCTTGCAGTGTCTGGCCAGTTCTTCGTAGGCGGGCGCGCCGAGCAATTCCCGCAGTTCGGGAGCGTAGGACTGCCACACCGGACGAGCGCCGACATGGGCGTCGGGGGAGCCCGAGCAGTACCAATCCAGATCCTCGCCGCCGGGGCCCCAGCCGCGGCGGTCGTATTCGGTGATGGTGGTCTTCAGGATCTGCGCGCCGTCCGGGCGCTCCACCCAGTCCTGGGTCCGCCGGATCGGCAGCTGCCAGCACACATCCGGCTTCACCTCGAGCGGCTCGATGCCCTTGCGCAGCGCCATGGTGTGCAGCGCGCAGCCGACGCCGCCCGCGAAGCCGGGACGGTTCAGGAAAATGCAGGCGCCGTCGAAGCGACGGGTGCGCAGCGCGGGCTCGTCCTCCAACTCGTCGAGCTCGAGATAGCCCTTCTTGGTGATCTTGCCGTCGGCGTCGGTCGCTTCGTCCATCAGCTGCCAGTCGCTCGGTGTGAGCATTTTCACAGCATTGGTCAGACGTTTGCGGTCGTCCTTGTCGGAGAGGAACGCGCCGTGCGAGCAGCAGCCGTCATCGGGGCGGTCGCTCAGAATTCCCTGACAGGCCGGCGTGCCGAAAACGCACGTCCAGCGCGACAGCAGCCAGGTCAAATCCGCGACGATCACATGCTCGTCGTTTGCTGGATCCACGAACTCGATCCATTCACGCGGAAAGTCGAGATCGACCTCCGGTGCCGGATCGATCTTCCCCGCTGGTCGGGGCCTCGTGGAGCCGCTGTCCGTTGCGCCTACCGTCACACTTCAGGACGCTAACAGTTCAGTCGCCTAGCCTAAAGGGCCGGTGCACCCAGTACCGTATTCATGTGCGGCTTGGGGTACTCGATGTCGGAAGCAATACCGTCCACCTGCTTGTGGTGGACGCCCATCGCGGTGGTCACCCGATGCCGATGAGCTCGACGAAGGCCACTCTCCGGCTATCGGAGAATATGGATTCCGATGGTTGCATCACCGTTCAGGGGGCCGAGCGGCTGATCGCGACGGTCGCCGAATTCGCCAGCATCGCCGAGACTTCCCGCTGCGTCGAGTTGATGCCATTCGCGACCTCCGCGCTGCGTGAGGCCGCCAACTCCGACGAGGTACTCGCCAGGGTCCGCGCCGAAACCGGTGTCGAACTGCAGGTGCTCTCCGGTGTCGACGAGGCCCGGCTGACCTTCCTCGCCGTGCGCCGGTGGTACGGCTGGAGCGCGGGCCGGATCCTCAATCTCGATATCGGCGGCGGCTCACTGGAAATGACCATCGGCGGCGACGAGGAACCCGATCTCGCCGTCTCGCTGCAACTCGGCGCCGGACGGTTGACCAGAGAGTGGCTGCGCGAGGATCCACCGGGCAAACGCCGCATCGCGGTGCTGCGCGATTGGCTCGACGCGGAACTCGTCGCACCCGCGAAACAGCTGCTGGACGTCGGTAAACCGGATCTGGCGGTCGGTACCTCGAAGACATTTCGATCGCTTGCCCGGTTGACCGGAGCGGCACCCTCTTCGGCCGGGCTGCGGGTGCGCCGTACACTCACCAGCTCAGGTCTGCGCCAACTGATTGCCTTCATCTCGAGAATGACGGCAGCGGACCGTGCAGAATTGGAAGGCGTAAGTTCCGATCGGTCACAGCAATTGGTGGCTGGCGCATTGGTCGCGGAGGCGAGTATGCGGGCACTATCGCTGGATACCCTCGAGATTTGTCCGTGGGCACTGCGCGAGGGGCTCATCCTGCGCAAACTGGATACCGATATGAACGGTGGACCGAGGGCTACGGCATTGCCGGGTGTCGTGGTGGAAACGAGCGGTAAGCCGGTGCCCGGCAGCGGTCTATCGGGCCCGATCGAAACGGTGTCGTCATGAGTGAGGATTCCAAGCAGCTATCGGTTGCCGAGCTGCTGGCACGCAATGGCCAGCAGGGCGCATCCGCCGGTGGCGGCGGACGGCGGCGGCGCGGCGGTCGCGGCATCTCGGTGGCCGAGCTGACCGGTGATCTGCCCGCCATTCCGGCCGGCGGCGGCGGTGGCCATTCGGCGCACGCCGCACCCGAGGACGACGAACCGGCGTACGAACCACCCGCATACGAAGCCAACGGGTACGACGCATCGGGTTACCAACCTTCCGGTTTCCAGTCGGGGGGGTATGCGTCCGGTCTCGAAACACCTGCGCCGGAACCCAGTTCGTATGCCGCGCCGGATCCGGCGCCTTATGCCGCACCCGACTTACCCAACTACTCGCCGATGTCGGGGCCGATCACCCGATACGACCCGCTCTCGGCCTACGCCGCTCCGGAAGCACCGGCCGATCCGCTGCCCGCGCCGGGATATTCGAGCCGGATCATGCCGGGGCGGGAAATGCCGGGCGCGGACTCGTCGCGGCATGCCGCGCCCGCGGCTCCGCTGTCCGCGCCGATTCCGGATCTGTACGCTCCGGCGCCCGACCCGTACGCTCCGGCGCCCGACCCATACGCTCCCGCGCCCGACCCGTATGCTCCGGTGCCCGACCCGTACACCCCGGCACCGGATCCGTACGCGAGGGATCCGCTGGCCGATGGCGTGGCCGGCTCCGGACGCACCGGCCGCCGACATCGGCACGCCGAACCGGCGGAGGAGACCACCGACGTACGGCCGCTGCGCGATCTCGGCCACAACATGGGTGCCCCGCCCGAAAGCCCACCGAACGGATCGAGATCCGGCGGTCGGGCCGCCCGGCGACGTGCGGCGGAGGCAGCCGAAGCCGAGGTCAACAGTGCTGGACCATCGACCGCGCCATGGTCGCCGTCCACCAGTGGCTTCGCACCGGAATCCGCGCCGTTGCCGATGTCCCCGCTGCCGGACGGTGCCGCGCACGGCGCCCGTCCCGAGCCGGCGGACCAGCGAAGATCCGAACGGCGCGATGGCCAGGGCGGCGGCGCTCTGCCCGCTTGGTCGGCGCGAAGAAACGTACCGCCCAAGAATGGCGTGCCCGAATCCGAGAGCGTCCCCACCGCCGCGTGGTCACTGGCCAGCCAGGATCAGCAGCTCGTCTCCGGTCAGACCGTCGCGGGCGACCTATTGCGCGACGAAGTCGAACGCGCCGAGGCCCAGCGGGCGAACGGCCGAGCAGCCGAGCGCAACGGGCGTGGTCGCCGTGGCCGATCAACGCTCGAGCCGGATGATGTGTACGACGGTCTGACCGACGTGTACGAACCGTTCCCGACCGGCGATGTCCTCGACGACGACGAGGATTTCGACGACGATGTCGATTCGGACCATTCGTTCGCCTCCCGCCTTTCGCCGAGACGCGCTCGCTCGCGGATCGCACGCAGGTCCGAGTACGACGCCAATCGCCGCCAGTGGATGATTCTCGGCGGTCAGAGCACCGGCGCCGCGGTCGCCGGAATGTTGCTGTTCAAGGGTTTCGAGCGCATGTGGGAAATGCTGCCCTGGGTGGCGCTGTGCCTGGCGATGATCGTGATCCTGGGCCTGGTGGCGCTCGTGCGAATATTGCGGCGCACCGATGACATCCTCAGCACGGTGATAGCCGTCGTCGTCGGCATCTTCGTCACCCTGGGCCCGCTAGCCTTTCTACTCAGTACGAACTGAGCAGGGAGCGGCTGTGGGGAATATCGGGCAGGCGGACGACACCAGGACGGCGAGCGCGGCCAGCGGACGCGCTCCCGATCTCGACGTGCGCACCGAACCCCATTCGCCGGTCGAATCAACCGGTGGATCCGGCGGTCAACAAATCCTCGTCGGCCTCTCGACGGCGTCGGTATATCCGCAGAACACCGAGTCGGCCTTCCGCTACGCGGCCGAAATCGGTTACGACGGTATCGAATTGATGGTGTGGGCCGAACCGGCCAGCCAGAGTATCGCAGCGGTCCAGGCCTATTCCCGCAAATACGGTGTGCCGGTGCTGGCGATCCACGCACCCTGCCTGCTGATCTCGCAGCGGGTGTGGGGTTCGGATCCGGTGGCCAAACTGGAGCGCAGTGTGCGCACCGCCGAGGCGCTCGGTGCCGGGACCGTGGTGGTGCATCCGCCATTCCGCTGGCAGCGCAGATATGCGCAGGGATTCGCCGATCAGGTGGCCGAGTTGGAGGAGCACAGTCACGTCATCATCGCGGTGGAGAATATGTTCCCCATGCGCGCGGATACTCTCTTCGGCCGCAAGACCGGCTCGGCGAAGCGGCTGGAGCGCCGCGGCGGACCCGGTCCCGGTTTGACCGCGTTCAGTCCGTCCTACGATCCGACCGATACCGGATTCCGGCACTACACCCTCGATATCTCCCACACCGCGACCGCGGGCGCCGATCCGCTTGCGCTCGCCGCTCGGATGGGTCGAGGCCTCGCGCACCTGCATCTCGCCGACGGTCGCGGCGCGGCGCACGACGAGCATCTGGTGCCGGGCGAAGGCACCCAGCCCTGTGTCGAGCTGTGTGCGGCATTGCTGCGGTCGGGTTTCGTCGGTCATGCGGTCGCCGAGATCAATACCCAGAACGCGCGCACCACCCAGGGCCGCACGGACATGTTGCATCGCACGCTCGAATTCGCCAGGACACACCTCAACGCGCCTGCACCAGCCCCGACGCACGCGAATCCGGTGTGATGCCGCACCGCTCGGCCGGCAGAGGGGAATTCCGACCCCGAATCGCGTCGTTCTACGCTGTACGAACGCCGCATCTCGCCGACGCGGCCGACCGACGACAGGAGTGACGATGCCGGAGCTGACCGCCGAACTCGAGCAGGCCATCACGACGGGCGCACCCTTCAGCCGGGTGTGCACACTGACCGAACTGCTGTCGGCCAACCCGGATAGCGGCCGCTACCTGGGCATCATCGACAAAATCTGGACCATCGGGCCGAAGGTGCACGGCGGCACCATGGTCGCGACCAGTGCCGCCGCGGCCACCCGCTGGCTGCGCGCCTCCGATCCGGCCCTGGTGGCCATGGCGCCCATCGCGGCGAGTTCGGATTTCCTCGGTGCACCGGAGCCGGGCGAGGTGGAGTACGAGGTGCACATCCGCAAGGTCGGTCGCCAGATCTGCCTGGTCGATGTGAATCTGATCCAGAACGGGCGCACGCTGGTGCGCACCGCGTTCACCTTCGGTCATCTCGACGATGCCGAACCGATCTACGCGCAGCGGCATGCTGAAATGCCGATCGAACCGCCCGCCGACGCCGTCGGTTACCGGGATTCATCGATGGGCAAGGTCGTCCATGTGGCGCGCGGCGCCGAACTGTTCATCGACCGGGAGTGGGCCCGATTCCTCGACGGTGCGAAAGGTGAACCGCGCCTGCGTCTTTGGATGCGCCCGTTCGAGGGCGACCAGCAGGATCCGGATATCGCCATGTACTTCGCGATCATGTCCGCCGATATGAGCCCGCCGGTTCCGGCAAACCTCGGCCAGACCGGTTGGGCACCGACCGTTCAGATGACCACCTACCTGCGCCGCCGCCCGGCCCCCGGTTGGTTGCGGATCATCGCGACCAGCCACGAGGTCGGCGAGCGCATGTTCGACGAGGACCAGCTGGTTCTCGACTCCACCGGTGCCGTCGTAGCGCAGAGCCGCCAATTGGCCCTTGTACCGCAGCGCTGAAGAAATCGTCCAGTACCACGACCGGCCGGCCCGCGATGCAAAGTTGCGTGCCACCTACGGCCGACAAAAGGCGCGGGGAGGCGGGCTAGCCTTGAGCCCATGACGAGAGTTGCGGTGATCGGTGGCGGTCGCATCGGGGAGGCGTTGATCGCCGGATTGCTCGAATCCGGACGTGCGGTGAAGGATCTGGTTGTCGTCGAGACGCATGCCGATCGGGCCGAACTCATCGGTGATCGCTTCGGCGTGCGGGTCACCGATTCGATCGCGGATGCGATCGTCGGTGCGGATGTCCTGGTCATCGCCGTCAAGCCCGGTGATGTGGATACGGTCCTGACCCAGCTCGGCAAGGCCGAACTCGACGCCGATCGGGATCAGATCCTGGTATCGCTGGCGGCGGGTGTGCCGACGGCGCGGCTGGAGAACAAGCTGCCCGCCGGTTTCCCGGTGGTGCGGGTGATGCCGAATACCCCGATGCTGGTCGGCCAGGGCATGAGTGTGCTCGCACCGGGCCGCTACGCCCGCTCCGAACAGCTGGCCCAGGTGACCGAGCTGCTCGCCGCCGTCGGCAAGGTGGCGACCGTGACCGAGGCGCAGATGGATGCGGTGACCGCGGTATCGGGTTCCGGACCCGCGTACTTCTTCCTGGTGGTCGAGGCCATGGTCGATGCCGGTGTCGGACTCGGTTTGACCCGCGACGTCGCCACCGAACTGGTGGTGCAGACCATGCTCGGCTCGGCTGCCCTGCTGGAGAGCTCTGGACAGACCGCCGCCGAGCTGCGTGCCGCCGTCACCTCCCCGGCCGGCACAACGGCCGCCGCGGTGCGTGAATTGGAGCGTGGCGGGGTGCGCTCGGCCTTCCTCGAGGCATTGCACGCGGCGAAGCACCGATCCGCCGAACAGGGTGCCAACGACGGTGCGGGCGGCAGCGGTTCCTGAGGTGATCTTGGACGGTTGTTCATCAAACACCGTGCGTCTACAGGGTGACCGGTCGGTTCCCTGCGTGTAAACCGGATTTCTCACACCCGTCGCAGTAATCCCACTGGTCCCGCTAAGCTTCAAGGAGCACGTGCGTGTCTGTTCCGCCGGTGGGGAAGCTGGCGGCGCGGACGTGCCGGAGGTCAGTGGTGCGATGATGTCTAACAAGATGTCTGCAAATAGTTCAGGGACGTCGCCAGGAAGTTCTGGACCATCGGGTGGCCGGGCTAATTCCCGGTCGCAAGGCGGTTCGGCGACTCCGACGCAGTCGGTGCTCGGTGGAGGTACTCAGTTCCTCACCGTCGCCGAGGTTGCCAATCTCATGCGGGTATCCAAGATGACGGTCTATCGACTGGTGCACTCGGGTGAGTTGCCCGCCGTGCGGGTCGGTCGCTCGTTCCGGGTGCATGCCAAGGCGGTGCACGACTATTTGGAGACGTCGTACTTCGACGCTGGATGAGGCGGTTTCATCAGCTCGAGGGTGTCCCGGTAGGATGAGCCCTCGGTTCGTGTGCGCCTGTCGGCGGCACCGCTTTGTGGTGTCCGGTGCCAGCTGGCGGCGCGGACGCTGAAATAGGCGTACGTGATTGGCGTGCGCGCCGAGTAGAGAGAACGCGAGGACAACCCTATGGGTTCTGTGATCAAGAAGCGCCGCAAGCGCATGTCGAAGAAGAAGCACCGCAAGCTGCTTCGCCGCACGCGTGTTCAGCGGCGCAAACTCGGCAAGTGAGTCGCTACGCGTTAGCTGAGAGGCCCGTCACCGATTG
Organism: Nocardia sp. NPDC050630; assembly: GCF_044457245.1. Classification (NCBI taxonomy): domain Bacteria; kingdom Bacillati; phylum Actinomycetota; class Actinomycetes; order Mycobacteriales; family Nocardiaceae; genus Nocardia; species Nocardia sp. NPDC050630. The sequence goes on along the minus strand of NZ_JBITGN010000006.1, from coordinate 50,681 downwards.
GTGGCGGGCTTTTCTTTTTGAAACAGCGAATTTTGAAAGTTGCTCATGTATCAGGTGACTGAAGTCATCGTTAGAACCTGGTTAATACCCTCTGCGCATCGCAGTCGAGCGGCTACTCTGATACCGCGGTAAACAGAATTGGGGGCTGTCACAGTTGGGATCCGGTGCGGTGGGTTCTGAGATAAGGGATGGACATACACCCAAAGTGGTTATGGTGACCGGTGCCAGCCGATTCTTCGGCGGCAACGTGGTCGCCCGTTTGGCCCAGGATCAGAACATCGAACGCATCCTGGCCGTCGACACCATGACCCCCAGTCGTGAACTGCAACGGCGCATGGGCCGTGCCGAATTCGTCCGCGCCGATATTCGAAATCCTTTGATTCGCAAAGTAATCGGCGGCAACGAGGTCGATACCGTTGTCCATGCCGCGATGCTCACCCATCCACCGTCCGGCGGCGGCCGTGCGGTGATGAAGGACCTCAATGTCCTCGGCACGATGCAGCTGCTCGCCGTCTGCCAGAAATCGCCTTCGGTGCGGCGCGTGGTGGTGCGCTCGACTTCCGCGGTCTACGGATGCAGTGCGAAGGATCCCGCCAAATTCACCGAAGAAATGAGCGCGCGAACCCCACCGAGTGGTTGGTTTGCTCGCGACATGATCGAAATCGAAGGATTCGTCCGCGGACTCGCTCGGCGGCGCCCCGATATCGCCGCTTCGATTTTGCGTTTGGCGCCCATTGTCGGCCCGCGATTGGCCCGGCGCGGTGTGCAGTACCTGCGTTCACCGGTCGCGCCGACCGTCCTCGGTCGCGATGCCAGACTGCAGTTGCTGCACGAGGAGGACGCCATCGCCGCGATGGCCCACGCGGCACGGCAGGCGCCCGGCGGCACCTACAACATCGCCGGCGACGGCGCGCTGGTGCTATCGCAGGCGATCCGGCGTGCGGGCCGGATCGAGCTGCCGATTCCGTGGTTGGTCTTCCGCACCGCGGGCCGCGCGATCATGGGCCCGATCATGCGTGATTTCACCAGTGAGCAGATCGACTATTTCCATTTCGGCTGTGGCCTCGACACCACCCGCATGCGCACCGAACTCGGGTTCGTCCCGCGCTGGACGACGGTGCAGGCATTCGACGACTTCATTGGGGGCGCAGCGTCGCGGCCCGTCATCGATCCAGCGTGGATCGATGCCGCAGAACATAAACTGCTCGGCCTGCTCGGGGCCGGTACGGGAGCACATACATGAATGACGTAGCAAAAGTCATCCAACTCCACGATCTGAATATCGAAACACGCCAGCGGACCACGCCGCGCCGCTGGCCGGAGCCGCTGACCGGCGAGGCCACGCCAAGTCAGGTGGTGACGTCGCTGACCGAACGTCTCGCGGCCGCTGAACCCCCGCCGCCGCGTTCGGTGTCGGATATGGTGCGCGGCGCCATCGGCAAGCAGATCCGCACTACCGCGGATTTCGCGCGCCGTCGGCTCACCGGCGACTATCAGATCGACGAATTCGGCTTCGATGAACATCTGCTCGAATCGCTGATCCTGCCCGCGCTGCGGCCGCTCTCGGATTATTGGTTCCGGGTGCAGGTCAACGGGATCGAGAACATTCCGGACGCCGGCGGTGCGCTGATCGTCGCCAATCACGCGGGCACCATCCCGCTCGACGGACTGATGCTGCAACTGGCGATCCACGACCGGCATTCGAAGCAACGCGCGCTGCGCCTGCTAGCCGCCGATCTCGTCTTCGAAACGCCGGTGCTCGGTGTGCTCGCCCGCAAGGCCGGACACACCCTGGCCTGCCATCCGGATGCCGAAAGGCTTTTGCGCGCAGGCGAATTGACCGGTGTATTTCCGGAGGGCTTCAAGGGCGTCGGTAAGCAGTTCACCGACCGCTACAAGCTGCAGCGCTTCGGTCGCGGCGGATTCGTCGCGGCGGCGGTGCGCACCGGCACGCCCATCATCCCGTGCTCGATCGTCGGCTCGGAGGAGATCTATCCGAAGCTGGCCGATATCAAGCCGCTGGCCCGGCTGCTCAATCTGCCGTACTTCCCGGTGACGCCGCTGTTCCCGCATCTGGGTCTGCTCGGTGCGCTGCCGCTGCCGTCGAAGTGGTACATCGAATTCGGCGAGCCGATCGCGACCACCGGTTACGAGGCCGAGGACGCGGACGATCCGATGACCATGTTCGAGGTCACCGACCAGGTTCGCGAAACCATTCAGCAGACCCTCTACAAGCTGCTCACCAAGCGCCGCAACCCGTTCACTGGCTAGTGCTCGCGGCGCCGGGTGACCGCCGCGGCGACCGCGCCACCGGCGGCGCCCAGTGCCAGCGCGGTCGGCACGCCGATCTTGGCTGCCTTGCGTCCGGTGCGGAAATCACGGATCTCCCAGCCGCGATTCTTGGCCACCTCGCGTAGGTCCGAATCCGGATTGATCGCCACCGCGGTGCCGACCAGTGACAGCATCGGCACATCGTTGTGGCTGTCGGAGTAGGCCGTACAACGCTTGAGGTTCAAGCCTTCTCGGATCGCCAACGTGCGCACCGCATGCGCCTTGCCGAGGCCGTGCAGGATATCGCCGACCAGTCGCCCGGTGAACTTTCCGTCCACGCTCTCGGCGACCGTGCCGAGCGCACCGGTCAGCCCGAGCCGCTTCGCGATGACCTGCGCCAGCTCGACCGGCGTCGCGGTCACCAGCCACACCTGCTGTCCGGCGTCCAGGTGCATCTGTGCCAAAGCCCTTGTGCCGGGCCAGATCTTGTCGGCGATGATCTCGTCGTAGATCTCCTCGCCGAGCGCGGCGAGCTCCGCGGTGGGGCGGCCGGCGATGAATGCCAGCGCCTTCTCCCGGCCCGCGGCCATATCGGTGCTGTTCTCCTTGCCGGTGACCCGGAATTTCACCTGCTTCCAGGCGACGTCCACCAGATCGGAGGTCTTGAAGTATTTGCGCGCGGCCAAGCCGCGGGCGAAATGCACGATCGAGGCGCCCTGCACCATGGTGTTGTCGACATCGAAGAACGCCGCCGCGGTCAGATCCCGCGGCACCTCGGGCCCGGTGGTCTCGATATCGGCTTCGGCGAGTTCGGCATCGTGCAGCGACAGCGCCGCCTCAGCACTGGCCTCACCGGCCAGATTGGCCCGCAGCTCTTCCTCGCTCGGGCCGAACGGGCTGCGAGAGATGCGCGCGAGCTGGTCCTGCAGACCCTGGCCGAGTCGACCCTGATTCCACCGCACCGGAAACTCACCGAATCGTCCCGCGATGAAACCTGCCCTTGCCACCTTCGATCGTTCCGGCACCAGTACCTCCGCCCGTCGCGCGAACCACAACCACATTAGCTGGCCGCGGTGACAGTTAAGGCACTACTGCGCGCTCCGATCGGGGCGTGGCGAGGGGATTTAATATCGGCCATGACCAATCCCACACATTCGGTGACACTGCTGACGAGATCGGGCTGCGGACTCTGCGTCACCGCGTTCGAGCAACTCCGGGCGATCTGCGCCGATTTCGATATCGAGCCGTCCACCGTCGATGTCGACGAAGCCGCCGGAACCGACCCTGGCCTGCGCGCGGAGTACGGCGATCGGCTTCCCGTGGTGCTTTTGGACGGCCGTGAACACAGCTATTTCGATGTCGACGAGCCCCGATTGCGGGCCGACTTGACTCGCTGAGGGATTGCTGATCCGGCCTGATTCCGCCGCGCTGCTGGTCGCGGCGGAAAATGAGGTCAAATTCACCGACTTTGTGAAGGGCTGCACAAGCGGTTACGGTGGTGGCACGCGACCCGCTCGCCGAGGCTGCGGATCCACCGCGTAATGAACCCAGCATTCCGAATACTTCGACCATGGCACCGGACCGCCCCGAGCCCGAGGTCGAACGACGAACCGGACCTCGCCGGAGGCCGGAACGAGGAGCCGACGACGTGACAGAGCAGCATGAGGCGCCGAGTGGCGTCTCCGGCAGGGCTCTGCAGAAGGACATCCCCCAGGCCACCGTGGCGCGGTTGGCCACCTATCTCCGGGTCTTGGCCATGTTGGCCGACGACGGTGTTGCCATCGTATCGAGTGAGGAACTGGCTGTCGCGGCGGGTGTCAATTCGGCCAAGTTGCGCAAGGACCTTTCGTTCCTCGGCCCCAATGGTGTTCGAGGTGTCGGCTATGACGTCGCCAAGTTGCGCACCAGGATCGAGGATGTGCTCGGGCTGTCGCAGGGACATCGGGTGGTGCTGGTCGGCGCGGGAAATCTGGGCCGGGCTCTGGTGGGCTACGGGGGGTTCCGGCGGCGCGGTTTCACAGTCGTCGGCATGTTCGACAACCATCCCGAGGTGATCGGCCGCTCGGTCGCCGGTCTGGTGGTGCGCGATGTCGCCGATCTGGCACCGGCGGTCGACGCGTTGAAGCCGACCATCGCGGTGCTCGCGGTGCCCGACGACGCGGCACAGGACGTTTGCGATCTGCTGGTCGCATCCGGGTTGCAGTCGATTCTGAGCTTTGCCCCGTGTGAGCTGACCGCACCGGAGACGGTGGAGGTGCGCCGGGTCGATCTGGCGGTCGAGTTGCAGATGCTGTCGTTCGAGACCGCACGCAATGCCCCGCCGCTGCCCGAGGTAGTGCACGCCGTTTCCGGTCGCATTGCCCACCGCGCGCCCGCGCACACTGCTGCCGGACATCCGGCACTCAAGCACTCGACGACCTCGCATTCGGCAACGGAGCCATCCAGCAAGGGATCGGTGGTTACACCATGAGAGAGCGCAGCGATCGAATCATGTGCCAGCGCGCCATACGCATGACGGGGCTGAGCGCTAGCGAGGCGCGGTCATGAGCATTCTTTTAGTCGGTATTTCGCATCGGAGCGCGCCCGTCTCGATTCTGGAGAAGGTCGCGATCACCGATGCGGACCGGCCGAAATTGATCGATCGACTGCTCACCTCCAGCCACGTGTCCGAGGCGATGATCGTCTCCACCTGCAATCGCGTCGAGGTCTACACCGTGGTGGACGCCTTCCACGGTGGTCTCGCCGAGGTCGGCGAACTGCTCACCAAACATTCCGGACTGCCGCTGCCGGATCTGACCAAGCACGCCTATGTCCGCTACAGCGAGGCCGCCGCCGAACACCTGTTCGCGGTGGCCAGCGGTCTGGATTCGATGGTGATCGGCGAGCAGCAGGTGCTCAGCCAGATCCGCGGCGCCTACGCCTCCGCCGATGCCCAGCAGGCCGTCGGGCGAACCCTGCACGAACTCGCACAGCACGCACTGCGCGTCGGCAAGCGGGTGCATTCGGAGACCGGTATCGACCGGGCCGGTGCGTCGGTGGTTTCGGTCGCCCTGGATCGGTCGCAGCAGGTGCTCGGCTCGCTCGCCGGGCAGACGGCCGTGGTGCTCGGGGCCGGAGCGATGGGCGGACTCGCGGTAGCGCATCTGTCGCGGGCGGGCATCGGCCGCATCATCGTGGTGAATCGCACGTCGTCCCGGGCCAAACGGCTCGCCACGACCGCGCGCAGTCACGGTGTCGAGGCGCATTCGATGGAACTGTCGCGCCTGACCGAAGCCATGGCGGCTGCCGATGTCGTCATCACCTGTACCGGCGCGGTCGGCGCGGTGGTGACGCTGGCCGATACCCACCGCGCACTCGCCGAACGCGAGCGCGCCAGCGAGGTCGAACGGCCGCTGGTGTTCTGCGATCTCGGTCTGCCGCGCGATGTGGAACACGCCGTTGCCGGACTGCCCGGCGTCACCGTTATCGATATCGAGACATTGCAGCGCGATCCGGCGGCCGGTGCGGCCGCCGACGATACCGCGGCCGCTCGCTCGATCGTCGCCGACGAACTCGCGAAATACCTTGCGGGCCAGCGCATGGCGGAGGTCACCCCGACCGTCGCCGCCCTGCGCCAGCGCGCGGCCGAGGTGGTCGAGGCCGAATTGCTGCGCCTGGATTCCCGACTGCCCGGACTGGCCGATCCAGAACGTGACGAGGTGGCGCGCACCGTCCGGCGCGTGGTGGACAAGTTGCTCCACGCGCCGACGGTGCGCGTCAAACAGTTGGCCTCCACGCCGGGCGGCGATACCTATGCCGAGGCGCTGCGGGAATTGTTCGAGCTCAAACCCGGTGCGGCGCAAGCGGTTGCGGCTCCGATGGAGCTGAGTTCGATCAGCGACGAGCACACCGCGATTCGCTTCCTCGGCGATGTTTCGGTCGACCCGCAAGCGATCGTCGGCGGCAGCGAGATCGCGCTGGCCGACGACTTCACCGCCGGACACCGCGGCGAAGAACAGGGGCAGACGGCATGACAGTCGTGCAGGAAGAGGAAAACGTGACCGCAGGCAGCAATCGCGTGCCATGGCGGATAGGCACCAGAGGCAGTTTGCTCGCCCTTACCCAGGCGGGCACCATCCGCGACAACCTGATCGCGGCCGGACACGAGGCGGAGCTGGTGGTCGTCAAGACCCCGGGCGATCTGTCCTCGGATCCGGTGCAGCAGATCGGTGTGGGCGTTTTCACCTCGGCACTGCGCGACGAACTAGCTGCCGGAAATATCGACATCGCGGTGCATTCGTACAAAGACCTGCCGACCGCACAGGATCCGCGTTTCACCATCGCCGCGATCCCGCCGCGCGAGGATCCGCGCGACGCACTGGTCGCGCGCGACGGTCTGGTACTCGGCGAACTGCCTGCCGGCGCCAAGGTCGGCACCTCGGCGCCGCGCCGTGCGGCCCAGCTGCGTGCCCTCGGACTCGGCTTGGACATCGTGCCGCTGCGCGGCAATCTCGACACCCGGCTGCGCAAGGTCAGCGCGGGCGAGTTGGACGCGGTCGTGGTGGCCAGGGCCGGACTGGCCAGAATCGGTCGGCTCGACGTGGTCACCGAGGCGCTCGAGCCGGTGCAGATGTTGCCCGCGCCCGCACAGGGTGCGTTGGCGGTCGAATGCCGCAGCGAAGACAGCGAACTGATCAAGGTGCTGACCGACGAACTAGACGACGCCGCGACCCGTGCGTCCGTCATTGCCGAACGGTCGTTGCTGGCCGAACTGGAGGCGGGTTGCACCGTGCCGATCGGCGCGATCGCCGAGGTCGTCGAATCACTCGACGATGACGGCAGAATTATCGACGAACTCTCGCTGCGCGGTTGCGCGGCGGCCGTCGACGGCTCCGATGTATTGCGAGCCTCCGTGGTCGGCGCTCCGGAGCGCGCCGCGGAGCTCGGCCGCGAGTTGGCCCGGGAACTGCTCGATCTGGGCGCCCGTGAGTTGCTCAGCACGCCGGAAGCAGCGGATAACCCGCGCACTGACTTTTCCAATTCCAGCCCAATGGAGAAAAACCAATGAGCGAGCGCAGCGAGCGAATCAAGAGCACAGCGCCTTCGGGCATGCCCGTGCCGAGCGCTAGCGAGGTACGGGCATGAGCCGAGCGCACAAGAAGCATCCAGGTCGGATCCTGTTTGTCGGGTCGGGGCCCGGCGACGCGGCACTGCTGACAGTGCGTGCGCGCGAGGTGCTGGGGCGGGCGACATTGGCATTCACCGATCCCGATGTCGACAAGGGCGTGCTCGCCCTGATCGGTATCGCGGTCGAACCGGGCGAGGACGGTGAGCGTCCGGTGGACGTACGGCCCGCGCTCGGCGATCCCGCTGAGGTGGCCAAGACGCTGATCGCAGAGGCCCGCGGTGGCCACGACGTGATCCGGGTAGTCGCGGGTGATCCGCTGACCACCGATTCGGTGATCGCCGAGGTCAATGCGGTGACGCGCTCGCATATGGTCTTCGAGGTGCTGCCGGGGCTGCCCAATGGTTCCGCGGTGCCGAGTTTCGCCGGTATCGCGCTCGGCTCCGGACACACCGAGGCCGATGTGCGCGGTGAGGTCGATTGGGCCGCACTGGCCGCCGCACCCGGCCCGCTGGTGCTGTCGGCGACCTCGGGTCATCTGGCCGAAACCGCGAGTGCACTGGTCGAACACGGTATGGCGCCGCAGACCCCGGTCGCGGTGACGGTGCGCGGCACCACCCGCCAACAGCGCACCATCGAGGCCACCCTGGCCACGCTCAATAGCGCGGCCTCGGAATTGGTTGGCCCGCTGGTGGTGACGATCGGCAAGGTGGTCGCACAGCGGTCGAAGATGTCGTGGTGGGAGTCGCGGGCACTGTACGGCTGGACCGTGCTGGTGCCGCGCACCAAGGATCAGGCCGCCGAGATGAGCGAGCGGCTGGTCACCCACGGCGCCATCCCGATGGAGGTGCCGACTATCGCGGTGGAGCCGCCGCGCAGTCCGGCGCAGATGGAGCGCGCGGTCAAGGGGCTGGTCGACGGTCGCTACCAGTGGGTGGTGTTCACCTCCACCAATGCGGTGCGAGCGGTGTGGGAGAAGTTCGCCGAATTCGGTCTGGACGCACGGGCCTTCTCCGGTGTGAAGATCGCCTGCGTCGGTGAAGCCACCGCGGATAAGGTGCGCTCGTTCGGCATCAACCCGGAGCTGGTGCCGAGCGGCGAACAGTCCTCCGAAGGCCTGCTCGCCGACTTCCCGCCCTACGACGATGTTTTCGACCCGGTGAACCGAGTCCTGTTGCCGCGCGCGGACATTGCCACCGAAACCCTGGCCGAAGGCCTGCGCGACCGCGGCTGGGAAATCGATGACGTAACGGCCTACCGCACCGTGCGCGCCTCGCCGCCGCCCGCCGAGACCCGCGAGATGATCAAGACCGGTGGCTTCGACGCGGTGCTGTTCACTTCGTCCTCCACGGTCCGCAATTTGGTCGGTATCGCGGGTAAACCGCATGCGCGCACCATCGTTGCGTGCATCGGCCCGAAGACCGCCGAGACGGCCATCGAATTCGGGCTGCGCGTGGATGTGCAGCCGGAGGTCGCCCAGGTCGGCCCGCTGGTCGAGGCGCTGGCCGAGCATGCGGCTCGACTGCGCGCCGAGGGTCTGCTGCCCCCGCCGCGCAAGAAGAGCCGCCGCAGCCGCTAGATATCCGTGGCATACCTGGTTGGGCGGCGAGGGCAGGCTTTTCCACGCGACCTGAAAGCAATCGCTAGCTGACCTTTTCGAGCGGCCTGCGAGCAGTCGCTAGCGGGAGCCCCTCGCCGTGCAAGAAGAGCCGCCGCAGCCGCTAGATATCCGTGGCATACCTGGTTGGGCGGCGAGGGCAGGGCTTTCCGAGCGGCCTGCGAGCAGTCGCTATCTGATCTTTTCGAGCGGCGTGCAAGCAGTCGCTAGCTGACCTTTCGAGTGACCTGCAAGCAGTCGCTAGCGGCGGCCCCTCGCCGCACAACCGGAGCCGCCGCAACCGCCGAGCTCCGTTGGTCAGCGGCTGTAGCGCATCAGGGTCCGCACCAACCGGCAGGTGGTGTCGGACGGCGGGCGGATATCGATGAGTTCGGCTGTGCGCCGGATCTTTTCGTTACTGGCCTGGCTCGGCAGATAGATTCCGGAGTCCAGCAGGGCGATGGTCAGCCGCATGGCCTTGAGCCGCCGATTGTGCGAGATGTACCACTTGCGCGGTCGCCCGGCGGGCAGCGGCCGCTTCTGCAGCGGAACATAGGGCCGATCAATAACCTTCGACTTCGGTGCGGTGTTTGGCACGTTGGCGTCCTCCCGTCGCGATCGGGAACCGGAGCGATCCCCTCGAACACAGCTTCGATTTTACTCCTACCCACCGACAAAAACGCCCGCTCACAAGGGCTTTCGGACGCTGCGGTCAACTGCGGTGATTCCGGTACCCCGCGTTCGAGCCGGACACCTCCGGTACGGTGTGCCCGGTTGTGAGACGGGTGGTACTCGGCGACGAGATGGTGTGCCCGGCAGTCGATGCGGTGCCCAGCTGTGAGATGGGGTGATGCCCTGCGGCGAGATGGGGTGATGCCCTGCGGCGAGATGGTGTGCTCGGCTGTGCGATGTGGTGCTCGGCAGCGAGATGGTGTGCCCGGCAGTGCGATGCGGTGCACGGCGGTCAGATGGTTGTGCTCGGCTGTGAGATGGCGTGGTGGCCTGCGGCGAGATGGTGTGCCTGGCTGTGCGATGCGAGGCCCGGCTGTGAGATGGCGTGGTGGCCTGCGGCGAAATGGTGTGCCTGGCTATGCGATGCGATGCCGGCTGTGAGATGGCGTGGTGGCCTGCGACGAGATGGTGTGCTCGGCAGTGCGATGTGGTGCTCGGCAGCGAGATGGTGTGCCCGGCAGTGCGATGCGGTGCTCGGCTGTGCAATGCGGTGCACGGCGGTCAGATGGTTGTGCTCGGCTGTGAGAAGGAGTGGTGGCCTGCGGCGAGATGGTGTGCCCGGCTGGGAGATGCGCTGCCGGCGGCGAGACGAGCGCCCGGTCGGTGATTTGTTCGCAGTGTGCGTTCAGAGGCCGTGTAGGAGTTCGAGCGCTTGGGGGTGGCGCAGCGTGGCGGCGCGCTCGAGCCAGTAGCGGGCGTCTTTGTGCGCCTTGGCTTTTGCCGCGGAATTGTCTGTGTGCACGGGTTGTTGTTCGCGCAGGAATCGCGCGAGCTGGAACATCGAATCGGCATCTCCTGCCTCGGCGCCGCGGCGCAACCACCGCTCGCCCTCGACCCAGTCGCCGTGGTCGAGGAAGATCGCGCCGAGCACGGCCATGGCGTCATCGCGACCGCGGCGGACCGCCTCGGTCAGCAGCGTGACCGCCCTTTCGATTTCACCATCGCGCGCCAGATACACCCCGAGCGTGCGCATGGCCGTTGCACTTCCGGCGCGCACCGCACGCTCGTACCAGTGCCGCGCCTCATTGTCGACACCGCGACGACTCGCGACAACGCCCATATTGCACAGCGCTTCCGGCAGCCCGTCCTCGGCCGCTGGCAGGAACCACAGCTCGGCGGCGTCGAGATTCCCGCGCTCCAAATACAACGTGCCCAACTGCTGATCCGCCCCTGGACAACCCGCCGCGATCGCGAACTCGAGCCAGCGAATCGCATCCGAGATCCGGCCATCGGCGGCGAGCAATGCGCCCAGGCCCGCCATGGCCGGTCCGCTGCCGTGAGCGGCTGCGCGTCGGAACCATTGCTCGGCCTCGGCCGTGTCACCCGCCTCGGATAGCCGCTGCGCCAACTGGAGAATCACCCCCGGATCCCCGCCGCGCGCCAGTCTGCGTAGACCCTCCCAATCGGTGGGTCGCCGCGGTGGCATCGCGAATTCGGTCATCACGTACTCCTGGAACAAGACCGGCCACTCCCCACCATCATGCGCCCCCCCGCACCGCACTCTTCGAGCATCGGTAAATCACCGGCGACCACCGGCTGGTCCGCAGTGTCGCGCAGCGGGCTTATCGAATCCTCGACACATCCTTAACGTGGATGATGTGGCGTCCTCCGATCGGCCGCTTGCGGCTCGCATTCGCGCCGGGCGTATCGTGCGGTTATGACCGGATTGGACCGCCCGCGGCGGTTGCGCCGCACCCCCGCCCTGCGTCGTCTCGTGGCCGAAACAACTCTCGAGCCACGGCAATTGGTGCTGCCGATGTTCGTCGCCGATGGACTGGAGGAGCCGCGTGAGATCGGCTCCATGCCCGGCGTGCAGCAGCATTCGATGGATTCGCTGCGCAAGGCGGCGGTCGAGGCGGTCACCGCGGGTGTGGGCGGGCTCATGCTCTTCGGTGTGCCGCTGCCCGAGGACAAGGACGCCACCGGCAGCAAAGCCAGCGATCCCGATGGGATTCTCAACCGGGGTCTGCGCGCGCTCGCGGACGAGGTCGGCGATTCGACGGTGGTCATGGCCGATACCTGTCTGGACGAATTCACCGATCACGGGCACTGCGGGGTGCTGTCCGCGGACGGAGCCGTCGATAACGACGCAACCCTGCATCGGTACGTGGAGATGGCGCTCGCGCAGGCCGAAGCCGGTGCGGATCTGCTCGGTACCAGCGGCATGATGGACGGTCAGGTCAGCGCGATCCGGCGCGGGCTGGACGCGGTCGGGCGCATCGATACCGGCATCCTCGCTTACGCGGCGAAGTACGCCTCGGCGTTCTACGGTCCGTTCCGTGAGGCGGTTGCCTCCTCGCTGGAAGGGGATCGGCGCAGTTACCAGCAGGATCCGGCGAATCGCCGCGAGGCGATCCGGGAACTGCAGTTGGATCTGGCCGAGGGCGCGGACATCGTGATGGTCAAGCCCGCGATGTCGTATCTGGACATCCTGCGTGATGTCGCCGACCAATCGACGGTGCCGGTCGCCGCGTATCAGATCTCGGGCGAATACGCGATGATCACCGCTGCCGCCGAGCGCGGCTGGATCGACCGCCGCGCCGCCATCCTGGAATCGCTGATCGGCATCCGCCGGGCCGGCGCGGATATGGTGCTCACCTACTGGGCGACCGAGGCCGCGCACTGGCTGTCGTGACGAATCCGTCCAGACCCGAGGCTCCGGAGTCGGAGTCCGGCAGTCCGAAGTCGTTGGAGTCGGAGTCGACGCCGCAGTCATCCTCCGAGCCGGGTGGTTCGAATTCGCTGGAGCGTGGGTCGGGCCGGGCGAAGTCGCCCGGTGCGAATCCGCAAGGGGCGGATGCTCCCGGGCTCGATCCTGCGGAGTCCGTTCCGGAGGGTCCGCTTTCGGCTGGGGTGTATCGGTCCGGGCCGCGGGGTGCTGAGTCGGGTGAGGCGTTGTCGCAGGGCGCCGATGCGCACAGGCCTGGAGTGGATGCGCCGGGGATCGATCCTGCGGAGCCCGTTCCGGAGGGTGCGCATTCGGTCGGGACGTATCCGTCTGGGCCGCAGGGTGCTGGGTCTTCGCAGGATGCCGGGTCGGCCGGGCATGGGGAGCCTGAATCGAACCCACCCGGTCCGAGGCCGATGGGAGCGGAGCCGCACGGTTCGGGTCCGGCTCGAGTGCATCCGCCCGGTCCGAGTCCAATGGGGGTGCACGATCCGGCGGAGGCGGATCCGTATGGCCCTGGTTCCGCGGGAGCGTATCCGCCTGGGCCGCAGCCGCAGGGTGCGATTCCGCCGGGGGCGTATCCATCTATGCCGTATCCGCCTGGGCCGCAGCCACAGGGTGCGATTCCGCCGGGGGCGTATCCACCTATGCCGTACCCGCCTCGGATGTATCCACCAGGACCGCACCCGAACAGGCCAATTGTCGGGCCGCCGCGGCTACGGCCCGAACCTCCGGAGGATATTCGGACGGCCCGGCAATTGTGGTGGGGCGTAATTGCGTTCGGCGTTCTGCAGATGATCGGGTCGGTCGTCGCGGCGTTTCAGCAGCGCAAGGATTTCGCGCAGAAGATGTTCGACCAGGTGCATGTCAGCGATCCGAATTTCACGATGGCCAATGCCGAGCTGATGGTTTCGTTGGCCTTTGTGGTCGCCGTGGTGCTCGGGTTGGCGCTGGCCGCATTCGCTTTGTTGTTCGTGCACCAGCTCGTGCGTGGAAAGCTATGGGCGCGCACGCTGCTGAACGCAGTCGGCGTCTGGCTCGTGTTGGTCGCGGTGGGCACGCTGTTCGCGCTGGAAGCGGTGACCGGGGCGGCCTCGCTGCTGGCCGGTGGTGCGGCGATCGTGCAGGGCGTGCTGGCGGCGGGTGCGGTGTATCTGAGTCACCGTCCGGACTCGACCGCGTACTTCCAGATGAATCGCGGGTGAACGGCGGCTGGAGCGGTCCGCGAGTTTGTCAAGAAATCGGCAGCATGTATCGTGAGGGTTGTCACAGAGGACATGGGAACCGGAAGTCATTTGTCACGCGTTGACTTACGTTTTGTAAGTACGTCGAGCAGATGGCTCCGGGAGATCGGAGGCATCGATGCGAGTGGTGATCCAACAGCCGCAGAGCATTCGACGAGATCTGCTCGTGCTGAGCCTGCTGGTCCTGTTCGCATTGGTCACCGTCGCCGTGCTGCTGTTGCCCGGCGCGGTCGGCTGATCAGGAGCCGGATGTCGATTCCCGTCGCCGCGCTCGGCGCGACCGGGGGCATGTTGTGACGGCTTCTGGAGCTGGCGCGACCATCTTGTTCGCCGAACCGGGCGCGCGCTGGCGTTCAGTGGCCTACGGGCCGTTGTTGTGCCTGATCGTGTTGATTCTGGAATTGGTGACCGCTGACCAGGTGCACTGGTTCGCCCTCATTTTCTGTGCCGCGCTGATCGCGGGTTTCGTTGTCCTGCAGGTAATCGCGGGGCAGCGGCACGTGAGCGTCGAGCTGACCCCCGACACGCTGCGCGAGGGCACCGAGACCCTGCCACTGGCGTCCATCGACGCGGTGCTGCCGGAGCGGGACGAGGACACCTGGGATGATGAGGACTGGGAATCGGCGCGTTCGCTCGGCGAACTGAGTGGAGTGCCACGCCGACGCAAGGGGATCGGGCTGCGGCTCGTCGGTGGTGAACTGGTGCAGGCGTGGGCGAAGGACCACCGCGGATTGCGGGCCGCGCTCACCGAAGCACTCGGCGGGACCGAAGTCGATCCGTCCACGCGGACCGAGGAAATCGAAGACAGCGAGAACGGAGCGGAGCGTTGACGCGCTTGATCGCGATCGGTGATCGGATGCTTGCGGCATTGGTCGAATTGACGCTCGCGCTCGGGTGTGCGGTCCTCGCGGTGGTGAGCTGGCGCAACGGGCTGATCACCACCACCTTCGCGCCGTCGGGCGAGGTGCCCGGCTTCGACTCCACCCGCTACAGCGCGCCGTGGTTGGTGCTGGCCACTTTCCTGATGATGGTGGCTGGTGTGTTCGCGATCGATGCCGTCGCGCGCACGGTGCGTGCCGCGGGTTCGCGCTGAATCAGGGCAATCACCGGCGATCCAGATCGCCGCGCCTGTTCGGTCGCGAATTTTGCGGGATGATCGCGGGCATGATGCCGATAATCCCATCGTTTTCGCTACTCAATCTGCTGCCTGTCCCGTTGGCCTGTCTGCTGACAACCGGCTTCGCCTTGTTCTGCGTCGGCGTCACCGCGTAGCGCCGTATCACGCTCGGGCGCAACGGCCGGTACGAGACGTGCCCTGGCGCATCGGCGGCGACTGCACTACCGTGCAAGTGCCGCAGCCGCAAGGTGCATCGGTCGGCATTCAGTGAATACTGTTGTGGCCGTTATGCTTTCGGCCGGTATCCGAATGGTGTCGACTGGGAGAAATGCTTGTGATTCGTTTTGCCGGGAAAGTGTGCGCTGCGGTGGTGGTGGCAGCCGCGATCGGGGCGGCGCCCGCATGGGCCGCGCCGGGACTGCCGCTGGAGCCCGCCGCCCAGACCGACACTCAGACCGAGGTGTCCCAACCCGCGCCGATCTTCGTGCCCGATTCGGGTTCGGCGGGTGTGTACAACAACTTCATGTGCCAGCTGCACACCATCTCGGCTTCGGCGCCGTGCATGTACACCTGAGTTCCCGCTAATTCCAGCTCTGATAAATGTCGAGCATGCGGCCGTCCTTCGTACCCGGCGCATTGAGGTACAGGGTGACGGTGCCGTCGGGATGGCTGGCCGCCTCCATGATGACCTCGCGCAATGAGGCGTGCACTCCGCCGTTCTCGTCGCGGTAGATCTCGGTGTCGCTCTTGAGCCCGGCGCCGATCCGGTTGAGCGGTACCACCATGGTGATCAATGCGGGCACTGGTCCATCGCCGAGGGCCGTGGTCTCCTCGTGATTCAGATGCAGCCCGATCCGGTCGGGCTGGCTGACCGGATCTGCGGCGGCTGCGGTCCCGGCGCCGAAGGCGACGGCGGCGGTGAGCGCGGCGAAGAGCGTGGCGCTGATGACGGCGAACCGCATTGGACCCTCCCGATGGGCTAGATGGTGCGACGACCCACCGAGATTACGCATCAGTAATCGGTCGGCGACCGATATCGGCCCCAACCATGATCGGCGTGTTGCACTGAAGAGGCTGCGGTGCGTGCGGTCTGCGTCACTCGACTACACCCTGTCGTCGACTCGTTCCAATCGGGCTGAGACACTGGACGTCGTGAGTTCTTCTCCGCGCGCGACCAGGGCATCGGTGCCGGTCTCGGCTCAGCTCTTCGACCGGGCCGTTTCGGTGATTCCGGGTGGTGTGAATTCGCCGGTGCGGGCCTTCAAGTCCGTCGGCGGCACACCACGATTCATCGCATCGGCCAAGGGCTACACACTCACCGATGTCGACGGCAACGAATATGTCGACCTGGTGTGCTCCTGGGGGCCGATGATCCTCGGCCATGCGCATCCCGAGGTGGTCGAGGCGGTGCAGCGCGCGGCCGTCGGCGGACTATCCTTCGGCGCGCCGACCGAGGCCGAGATCGAACTGGCCGAGTTGATCGCCGAACGGATGGCGCCGGTCGATCGGGTCCGACTGGTCAACTCCGGCACCGAGGCGACCATGAGCGCGGTCCGATTGGCCCGCGGCTACACCGGTCGCTCCAAGATCATCAAGTTTTCCGGTTGCTACCACGGCCATGTGGACGCTCTGCTCGCTGATGCCGGCTCCGGTGTCGCGACGCTCGGCCTGCCGACCTCCCCCGGAGTCACCGGCGCGCAGGCCGGCGACACCATCGTGCTGGCGTATAACGACATCGAGGCCGTTGCCGCCGCATTCGCCGCGCATCCGGGTGAAATCGCCTGTGTGATCACCGAGGCGGCCGCGGGCAATATGGGTGCGGTCGCGCCGCTGCCCGGGTTCAACGAGGGCCTGCGCAAGCTGACCGCCGATGCTGGCGCGCTGCTGATCATGGACGAGGTGATGACCGGATTCCGGGTGAGCAGGTCCGGCTGGTTCGGCCGCGACGGTGTCGCCGGTGATCTCTACACCTTCGGCAAGGTGATGAGCGGTGGTTTGCCTGCCGCCGCATTCGGCGGACGCGCCGAGATCATGAATCACCTTGCGCCGCTTGGTCCGGTGTATCAGGCGGGCACCCTGTCCGGGAACCCAGTCGCCGTCGCCGCTGGGCTCGCCTCGCTGCGTGCCGCCGATGACGCGGTGTACGCGGCACTCGATCGCAATGCCGAGCGACTGGGCGGCTTGTTCACCGAGGCACTCGGTGCCGCGGGGGTCGAGCATCAGGTCCAGTTCGCGGGCAATATGGTGAGCGTGTTCTTCGCCGACCGTCCGGTCACCGACTACGCCACCGCCAAAGCCAGCCAGACCTGGCGTTTCCCCGCCTTCTTCCACGCACTGCTCGACGGCGGTGTGTACGCGCCGCCGAGCGCGTTCGAGGCATGGTTCGTCTCCGCGGCGCTCGACGAGGACGCATTCGACCGTATCGCCGCCGCCCTGCCCGCCGCCGCACATGCGGCCGCGGCCGCCACCCCCGAAGGATCCCGCGCGTGAGCTCCGACCAGCCAGATTCAGAAATGCGCGAACTACCAGATATCGCCGTCGACAACGCGGAAGCCGCTGTCGCATCCGATGCCGGTGCGTCCGAGCAGTCGAGCGCTATCGACGAATCCGGCCTTGCCGCGCAGCCCGGCGACGCTGCCGCATCCGGTGTCACCGCCGAGGCCGTCGGCCGGCCTGATTCCGACGAGACCGAAGAGTCTGTCGCCGTCGCGTCGCCACGTACCTCCGGCACCGTCACCCGTCCGCGCGGTGCGGAGTCGGTCCACGCGGTCGATGACGATTCAGTCGAGACCATCGTGCATGTGCTGCGACACGGCGAGGTACACAACCCGAAGGGCATTCTCTACGGTCGCCTCCCCGGGTTCAGCCTGTCGGTGACCGGTCGGTCGCAGGCCGGTGCCGTCGCGCGGTCGCTGGCCGATCACGACATCGCACTGGTGATCGCCTCGCCGCTGCAGCGTGCGCAGGAGACCGCCGAGCCGATCGCGCGCCAGCACGGGCTGCTCGTGCGCACCGACGAGAACCTGATCGAGGCCGGTAATACTTTCGAGGGCCTGCGGGTTTCGGTCGGTGACGGTGCGCTGCGCAAGCCGAGGCACTGGTGGAAGCTGCGCGACCCGTTCACCCCGTCCTGGGGCGAACCGTATCTGCAGATCGCGCACCGCATGCTGGCCGCGGTCAATAAGGCCCGGGTCGAGGCGGCCGGCCACGAGGCGGTGCTGGTTTCGCATCAGCTGCCGGTCTGGACGCTTCGGCGGTTCCTGCAGGGGCAGCGGCTCTGGCACGATCCGCGGCACCGGCAGTGCTCGCTCGCCTCGCTGACCTCGCTGGTCTATCAGGGCGACACCCTCGTCGACATCGTCTATTCCGAGCCCGCCGGCGGTTCGGATCCCGCGGTGCACGGCGCATGAGAACTTCTTCCCGGCCGTCGGCCCGGCGTTTCGCGCCGGTCCTGCTCTCGTGCGTGGCCCTGGTGGCCGCGCTCGTGGGTTGTTCGACCGGGAAGGATGCGGTGGCCTCCGGCGGAACGTTCGAATTCGTCTCGCCCGGTGGCAAAACCGATATTTTCTATGATCCGCCCGCCGCGCGTGGCACCATCGGCAAGCTCGCCGGGCCGGATCTGATGACCTCGGGCAAGACCACCTCGGTCGCCGACTTCCCGGACAAGGTAGTCGTGCTCAATCTGTGGGGGCAGTGGTGCGGGCCGTGCCGCGCCGAGGCGCCCGCGCTCGAAAAGGTCTACGAGGCAACCAAGGACAGGGGCGTCGTCTTTCTCGGCATCAATGTCCGTGATTTCCAGCAGGACAAGGCGCAGGACTTCGTCGTCGACAACAAGGTCGGTTATCCGTCCGTCTACGACCCGTCCATGCGCACCCTGCTCGCGCTCGGCGGCAACTTCCCGACCAGTGTCATTCCCACCACGCTGGTGCTGGATCGGCAACATCGGGTCGCCGCTGTCTTCCTCCGCTCGCTCTTGGCGGAAGACCTCCAACCAGTTGTCGAACGCATTGCGGCGGAAGGTTCGCAGTGACTCGTTCGGCCCCATGCCGTAATTACGTCCCGCTCGATAGCGAGCGGTAGGAAGGTGCAATCGTGAATCGCGATCGCCGTACTCGTAGCCCGCGTGCCTGTCGCCCGCGGCAGGCCGCCCGTCTCGTTCGCGGTGTCTGGACGGTCGATGACCGGTGGGTCGGCGTTGCCGCCGTACCGCGCAGCGCCGCAGCCGATTCCATGATGGACTTCGCACCGGAAGCCGCACCGGTGCCCGAGCGAGCTGATCGACCCCCGGTGGAGTCCGACTGATGGTGCTTGCCGCAGTTGGTGATTCGTTCCAGCAGACGGCGGCGACGGGGCCGCTGTTATTGGCGCTCGGTGCGTGCGTACTGGCCGGACTGGTCTCGTTCGCCTCGCCGTGTGTGGTGCCGCTGGTACCGGGTTACCTGTCCTATCTGGCCGGGCTGGTCGGCGCCGAAGCGCCGCCCGCCACTGCTGTGCAGGCCAAAAGCCTTGGTGGCGCAGCGGTTTCGGTGGATAGGGCTGCGGCACGTACGGGTCGGATCCGAGTGGCCGGTGCGGCCGGTCTGTTCGTCGCGGGCTTCACCGTGGTGTTCGTGCTCGCCACCGCAACGGTTTTCGGCGTCATCCAGACCTTGAACGTGAATCGAGAACTGCTGCAACGGGTCGGCGGTGTGGTCACCATCCTGATGGGTCTGGTGTTCATCGGTCTGGTCCCCGCGTTGCAGCGCGATACCCGGATGGAGCCGCGCAGGCTCACCGGTATTGTGGGCGCTCCGCTGCTCGGTGCGGTCTTCGCGCTCGGTTGGACGCCGTGTCTCGGGCCGACGCTGTCCGGGGTGATGGCGGTTTCGGCCGGGACCGAGGGCACGACGGCCGTGCGTGGAGTGGCGCTGATCGTCGCCTACTGCCTCGGCCTCGGCCTGCCGTTCGTGATCCTGGCCTTCGGGTCGGCGAGCGCGTTGCGCGGGGTCGGTTGGCTGCGGCGCAATTCGCGCACCATTCAGATCATCGGGGGCATGTTGCTCGTCGCGGTCGGGATCGCGCTGGTCACGGGCGCGTGGGACCAGTTCGTGGCCTGGGTGCGCGACGCATTCGTTTCCGAGGTGACCCTGCCGATATGACCGTGCTCGACAAACCCGAGGCGCCGGTGACGCCGCCGAAGCAGTCTCTGCTCGGGCGTGCCTGGGCGCTCGTGCGCAATGCCTGGCGTGGGCTGACCAGTATGCGTACCGCTCTGGTTCTGCTGTTCCTGCTTGCCTTGGGCGCGATCCCGGGTGCACTGCTGCCGCAGCGAAATCTCAATGAGGGCAAGGTCGATCAGTACATCGCCGACCGCCCGACACTCGGGCCGTGGATGGACCGGTTCCAGCTGTTCGACGTGTTCTCCAGCTTCTGGTTCACCGCGATCTATGCGCTGCTGTTCATTTCGCTCGTCGGCTGCATTCTGCCGCGCTGTCTCGACCACTATCGCGCACTGCGCACCCCGCCGGTTCGGGTGCCGCGCAACCTGTCGCGACTGCCGCACCATTACTCCGAGACGATCGACGGCACCCCGGATGTCGTGCTCGAGCATGCGCGCAAGGAATTGCGCGGCTGGCGGACGGAGGTGCGCGAAGGCACTCGCGACGGTGAGATAACCCTCTCCGCGGAGAAGGGGTACACCCGGGAACTCGGCAACCTCGTCTTCCACCTGGCCCTGGTCGGGCTGCTCGTCGCGATCGCGGTCGGCAAGTTGTTCGGTTACGAGGGCAGCGTGATCGTCATCGCGAACAACGGTCCCGGCTTCTGCACAACCTCGCCCGCCGTCTTCGACTCGTTCAAGGCGGGCAATATCAACGACGGCACCGGTATGACGCCATTGTGCGTACGCGTCAAGGACTTCAACGCCGACTATCTGCAGAACGGCCAGGCCGAGATGTTCACCTCGCATATCGAATACCAGGCCGGAGGCGATCTGCAGCGCGACACCTGGCGCGATGCGCAGATTCAGGTGAACCATCCGCTGCGCGTCGCGGGGGACCGGTTGTACCTGCAGGGTCACGGTTTCGCGCCGACGTTCACCGTGACCTTCCCGAACGGGCAGACCCGAACCGAATCGGTGCAGTGGCGGCCCGATAATGCGCAGACCTTCCTGTCCAGCGGTGTGCTGCGGATCGATCCGCCCGGTGGCATGTACGCGACCGACGAAGAGCGCCGCAAGAACCAGATCGCCATCGAGGGCCTGTTCGCGCCGACCGCGCTTTTGCACGGGAGCCTGCTCACCTCGTCGTTCCCGACGATGAACGATCCGGCCGTCGCGGTGGACGTCTATCGTGGCGACACCGGTCTCGATACCGGTAAGCCGCAGTCGCTGTTCGCGCTGGATCCCGAACAGGTCAAGCAGGGGCGACTGACCAAGGAGGCCAGGGTCAACCTGCGTCCCGGCGAGTCGACGACGCTGCCGAATGGCACCAAGGTCACCTTCGACGGCGCGCAGGAATTCGTGAATCTGCAGGTATCGCACGATCCGGCGCAGCAGTGGGTGCTGGTGAGTGCGCTGGCCATGATGGCAGGGTTGCTGGTGTCGCTGCTGGTGAAGCGGCGACGCGTCTGGATCCGCGGCTACCCGGCCGATGGCGAAGCAGGTACCGTTGACAAACGACGCACTGTAGTAGAGATGGGCGGGCTCGCCAGAACCGATCAGGCGGGCTGGGGCAGCGAATTCGACCGCCTGCGCAAACGCCTGCTCGATGACCGATCCGCCACGGGAGAGTGACCATGCCGATCGACGAGACCATCGCCCAGTACAGCGATCTCGCCTTCAAATCGGCGATCGTCGTGTACGCGCTGGTGCTGGTGCTGCTGATCGTGCAGTACGCGGCGGCGCGCACGCAGAAGGTCGTCGCGCGTGAACTGGTGACCGCGGGTGGTGGTTCCGATCGTCCGGCAGGGCCCGGCCGGGTCGAGACGCCGCAGGCCAAACCGTTCGCCGAACGCGCTGGCAATATGGCGTTCTCGGTGCTGTTCGTCGCCATCGTCCTGCATGTGACCTCGATCGTATTGCGCGGCTTCGCGACCCACCGCTTCCCGCTCGGCAACATGTACGAATTCGTCACCATGGCGACCGCTGCGGCCGCGGTGGTCGGCATGGTGTTCCTGCGCGAACAGCGCTACCGCTCGATGTGGGTCTTCCTGCTCGTCCCGATTCTGATCCTGCTGTTCCTTGCCGGCACCGTGCTCTACGCCGACGCGGCACCTGTCGTGCCCGCACTGAAGTCGTTCTGGCTGCCCATCCACGTCACCATCGTGAGCATCGGCAGCGGCGTCTTCCTCGTCTCCGGCATCGCCAGCCTGCTGTTCCTCTATCGCCTGCGCCAGCCGGAAGGCGCCGAATCCGACAACATCCTCGGCACCATCGCCCGCCGCCTCCCCGATGCCCGCACCCTCGACCGCCTCGCCTACAAGACCACCATCATCGGCTTCCCCCTCTTCGGCGCCGGCGTAATCCTCGGTGCCATTTGGGCCGAAGCCGCCTGGGGCCGCTTCTGGGGCTGGGACCCGAAGGAAACTTGCTCCTTCATAGCTTGGGTGTTGTACGCCGCCTACCTCCACGCCCGCGCCACCTCCGGTTGGCGCGACACCAAAGCCGCGTACATCAACGTCGCCGGTTTCGTCGCGATGCTCTTCAACCTCTTCATCATCAACATTGTGATCAGCGGCCTGCACTCATATGCCGGGCTGAACTGAGGATCAAAAAAGTTGCTCTGAGCTGCTGATTACCGATTGTCGGCGGAGTCGCCGCCCGAGGTGGTCGGCGTCTCGGTACGCAGTGAGTACGCAGTAGATTGCAGCCGGTCCCGTAGTACGCCAGCGACCGCGGTTCGCGTGGATTCGTCCGCGTCCGGCCAAAGGTGAGCGTAGTAGCGCAATGTCGTCACAGCGCTCCCGTGGCGAACTCGGGTCTGAACCGTCTTGATGTCGGCGCCCTGGCTGATCAGGAGGGATGCGTAGTAGTGGCGGAGGTCCTGGAAGCTGAACCCTTCCGGGAGTCCGGGTATCTCCTCCTTTATGCCGCGCAGGTTCCATCCGATTACCCAGGGGGACACCGGCTTGCAGAGTTCGTCGCACACGAGGTTGTCGCCGGATCGAGCGGCGGATGCCTTGAGCATGTCGACCAGCTCGGCGGGAATCGGCACAGGGTTGTAGCTGGCCTTCGTCTTGAGCGGCTTGTCCGGCCACTGTCGTTGCGGGTAGACCATGGCGCCGTCGAAGTCGACATCGTCGAAGCGGAGGCCCGCCGCTTCCGCGATCCGAAGCCCGACGAATGCGCCGAGTAAGACCGCGGTTCGTAGGTGTCGAGGCATCGCGTCGTGAAGTGCCCAGACTTGTTCGGTCGTCGCGACATAGACTTTCTGCTGTCCGGCCTGCGGGGACGTCCGCCGCGAGCATGGGTTCCGAGCCAAGAGCCCGTCATGTACAGCGTCGCCGAGGATCTGGGACAACCGGCTGTGCAAGGAGTAGACGTAGCTGTCGGCGAGCCCCTCGGCTTTCAGCTTCGCGGTCCATTCCTTGACCGCGGAGGGCCGCACCGCCGACAGCTGAGTGCTACCGAACTCGGCGTTGATCTTCCGCACATGCCATTTCGCGAGTTGAACGGTGTTGTCGCGCTGGTTTGCGTAGCCTTTCAGCCACGCCTCGCACCACTGCGCGACTGTCCGTTGTGCGTCTCGAGGTCGGACATGGGTGCCCTGAACCAGCGCGGAGACTTGGCCGTCGAGCCACCTTTGCGCATCGGTCTTGCGTGCGAATCGTTTGGTGTGTTCGCGCCCTGTGTCGTCGACGTAGCGGGCGCGCCACCGTTTGCCCTTGCCGTCGAGCTTCGACGGAACGCGCCGGACCGTGCCGTCTGGCTGGCGTTCGTCCTTGGTCCAGAGGTCTTCGACTCCGGCCCGGCGGTTCCGTCGTGCGGTCATGGTTACGCGGCCCCTCCGGTCTTGGCTTCCTGCTCTTGGATCCAGTCTTCGATGACGCTCAGGCGCCAGACGCGGCGGCGGCCAAGTTTGAAGCTGCGGCGCCCGATGTCGTTTTCGATGTGTGCCCAGTAGCGCCAGGTGGCGGCGGGGATGCCGGTGAGTGCTTCGCAGTCGTTGGCTTGCAGGAAGCGTTCGGTGCGCATGGTGGAGTCCTCGTTTCGGTTCGGTGCGTGGCGCACCGGGAGCGGTGCGTGGGGTGTCACACCTGGTGCGCTGCTGGCACGTGCGGTGCGCTGGGTGGTGCATGGTCTGTCACATCTGGTGCGTTGCGTGGTGCATGACGTGTCACCGGTGTGTGTCGCGGCGGGACCGGTACGCATCGGTGTCACGTGGCCTGTACCGCGCTGGTGGGTGTCCCTTGCGTGGTGTTCCATGGGTTCACCGCCCGCCAACAACACGATGAGCAGGGGTTTTGCCGTCACTCGGGGTGCGATCATGCAGCAGGTCATCGAGGCCGATGACCTCGAATTCCAGATCCGAGGCCACCGTCGCGGCGGCGCGGTACACGGTGTCACGGGTCAGTGCACCGCCGTAGACGTAGAGCAGTCGGGTGCATCCGTCGTGCGCACCGCGCTCGGCGGCGTGGTAGATCCTGTGCGCCAGTCGGCTCGAGTCGAGGCCGTAATGAGTGATGTCGACCTTCACCGCGCACGGCCCGCCGTCGTGGCCGATGCGCATCGTGCGGCCGTCGTAGGGGTAGTACGCACCGCGCTGCGCAGTGTCGGTGTGGGGGCGGTAGCGCAGTTCGCGTTCGGACTCCCAACCGTGGAATGTCGTGGTGCGCAGCGCGATGCGGGTGCGGGCGATGGCGCGGCCGCGGGCAGACCACAAGCGGGAGGGCTTCCAGTCCGGGAGCGAGTAGCCGAAGTAGCCGGTGACCGCGCGGCGGGTCGGCACGATCCACTTGGGTCCGGCACCGACGCGTAGCAACGGATGGACCAGGCCCGCCTGGTGCAGTGCCTTGGCCAGTTCGTAGGCGTGGTTGCGGCCGGTGCCCAGGAACTCGGCGAGCACGTCGACTTGCATGGCCCGCTGCTGCACCAGCCCGTCGAGGGCGCGGGTTTCGCGGTCGGTGCAGGCGTCGCGGTGTCTAGTTTTCTGGACAGCGGTGGGGGTCATTTCGCCTCCTTCGGGGTCGATCCGCCGCGACGGCGGCGGCGATGGTTCGGGTTCGGTGTTCGGCCGGCGGCCTTCATCCGGGCGCGGGTGGTGCGGAATTTCTCCCATTCCTCGTCGAAGTCGCCGACCGCGAACAGCACGGCTGGTGCCAGCTCACGCGGGAGTCGGTTATGGGCGGCGTCGACGACCTTGTGCACGTCCTCGCCGCGGCACAGGTACAGCAGCCCGACCATGGGCGGATCGGCGTCGCGGGCGGCGTAGAGCGCCCCGCGCAGGGCCTTGTCCATGTTCTTGACGCTCTTGGCGGTCAACTCGACTTCCAGTGCCCACCATCCGTAGGTGCCATCCACGACACCGAGGAATCGACCGTCGTGGATGTGGCCGACGTCGCGTCGGCGGCGTGAACCGCCTTGGCGGGCAGCGACTTCGGCGTCGTGGCGCAACCGACGCTCCGATATCCACGCCTCGGGGTCGGCGCCGACGAGCATCACCCGCGCCATCGCGACGGCTCGATAGTGCTCGCAGTGGTTATTGGTCGGGCGCCACAGTGTGGCGGGCATCCAGCCCAGGAAGCTGCCTGCGGTTTCCCGCGTCGGCACCAACCACTTCTCCCCCGCCTGCACCTCGAACAGCTGCGGCAGCATCAACCGGTCCTTACGCAATTGCTGCGCCAGCTCGTAAACGTGCGGCAAATCCATGCCGAGCGCCCAACCGAGCACATCCAACTGCATCCCGTACATGTCCACCACCAGCGCGGCGGCCGCGTTCACCCGTGCGTTCACGCGGGTTTCGCGTTTGTCGCTGAGCAGTCGCCGCACGGTGGTGCGGGGGAGGCCGACCAGGTCGCCGATGTCACCGTGCGTGCGGCCCTGTTCATGCAGCGCCGCGACTTCCCCCAGCACGGATTCGACGACCTTGGCGGAGACGTTGAGTGCGTCGCGGATGTCCTCGTAGGAGGCTCCATCAGCGCGCATGTCGCGGATGAACCGGTCGCGCCCGGTGGTGCTGCCCCTCCTCTTGTGGTCCCTCCGGCGGCCGGGAGTTTCGTAACCGGCACCAGCGGTACTGGTTTCGCTGTTACGAAACTGCGGGCCTGAGGCCGTTTCACCTTGACGGGTCGTTGTCATCGGATGGACCTCCTTCCTGCATGAGTAGACGAATTACGTTGTCCACCAAGGACACCGGGACGGCGATGCCTAAGAAAGGCCAAACGATGGGACATAAATGGGCCATTTTCGGAAAGGGGCTCATCGGCTGCGTTCCACACCGTGCCGATGTGGCCGCTCGGTGGCCTGGGCCTGGTCGCGATCGGTAGCGTGCTGCTCGCGCCAGGCTGCGCGGGCATCGGCGACGACCTGGCTCATTTCGCGTTCGTCGGAAAGGTCGTTCATCCACCGACGCACGGCCGAACGCTCCGCGTAGCCCTCGGTGCCGCGTCCGAACTTCTCCTGTTGCTGCTTGAGACTCATGGAGCGGCTCTCCTGCGCGGTGACGATTACGTCACCGCCGAGACCCGTACCGAACCACCGCGAGCGGCCGTTGCTGCCACCGCTGGACTGCGAGGAGGGATTTACACTGGACATGCTTCAGGGACTCCTATCCCATCTGAAGTGGATGAATGCTGAAGCAGCTGCGAACTGCTTCGGTGCTTGGCTCCCCGGTGACTGCGAATCACCGGGGGCCTTTCTTTCGAGCCTTTCGTTTATACCCCCTAAACAACATGGCACTGTTGGTTCGCGTTGATTTAGTGGGTATAAACACGAGGATACGTCGGTCTGCGGCAGCGAGTCAACACCCCCTAAACTCATGTTCTATGACCGAGCGCGATGAGTTCGATGCGGTGCGGAGCGACCCGGACCCGCTGCGACGAGGACGGCGCGCGGCGGAGCTGATCACGGTCTACCAACAGCGGGCCGCTGAGCTGGCGCGTTTGCGGCGGGCCGCAATTGACGAAGCGCACCACACGCTTGGTCTCAACTACACCGACATCGCGGCGCAGCTGGGGATCACGAAGGGGCGTGTCACCCAAATCAGGAACACCGCACCGCCACAAGAGCGGGCGTTTTTCGGCGTAGGGCCTGTGTCGATCGGAATACCTCGCAGGTACGGGATGGAAGAAGGGCGCGAACGCCCGTTCTTCGACGCGGTCGACATGGTTTCGCAAACGACGGTCGAAGGCATCCTGAACCGTCTGTCGATCGCATCGTCTCGCCAGGCGATCGAACCCACGGCCGAGACCGTGCCAGAGGGAGACTCAGTAGTCATTTGTGGTCCGAAGTCCGCGCCGGTGGCGCGGACACTACTCGCGGACGATCCTGTTCTGAGCTTTGTGCAGGTCGGCGGCGGTCGATGGTGGATCAAAGGTGAGGAAGCCGCCGCCGGCGCCTGGTTCGACTCTCCATATCGTCGCGCTGATCCCATCCGGTCGGATGTCGGCTACTTTGCGCGGCATGTATCGCCGTCGAGGGTGATCGTTCACGTGGCGGGGATAACCAGTGTGGGATCGCTCGGCGTCATTCACTGGTTGGACCAGAACCTGCCGATGCTTTTCATGGGCAACGAGAACAACTCCGTAAGTGGAGTCGTTCAGTGCGAGTTCGACGACCAGTTCGCGGTTGAGTCGAGCCGTCTGGTCGCTGGCCCCTACGCTTGGTGAGATGATGGCCGCGCCGCACATATGTACTGCGCAGCTCGCAGCACAGTCGGATGAGGATCACCTGTTTGTGACCTCGGCCGGTGTTGTAGTCCTTGACGGCGCAACCTCGCATCGATCCGTAGATGGGCCAACAGGTGGGCACTATGCCGAAGAACTCGGCAAAACCCTCGCAGAGGCGCTCGACCGGGAAAGCGAGCTGACATCGCTCGTCACAATTCTTGAAGGTGCGATCGATCGGACTATCGCGGCGCTGCGGCTCGAGCGCGGCGCTCAAGATGCTCCCTCCTGCACGGTGGCACTTGTTCGCACCCAGCCGAGCGACAGGCTTGACCTCTTGCTTCTGGGCGATTCAACGATTGCTGTGGGCCACTCGGATGGAACAACGGAGCTCATCACCGATACCAGACTTCAAGAGCTCGGCCTTCCGGCGGTTGATCAGTACAAGTCACGGTTGCTGAGCGGGGCTGGCTACGACAAGGCTCATCGAAGCATCTTGGTGAAATTGCAACGTGCACAGCAGTGTCGACGCAATCGCGCCGGCGGGTACTGGATTGCATCGACAGACCCCGCCGCGGCTCGGCATGCGTTCACTGCGACCAGATCGGTAAGGACAACGGACTGGGTAGTCCTGGCGACTGATGGCGCAGCCGATTGCATCGAGGCTGTCGGTGCCCACTGGCGGGACCTTGCTGCAGCTGACGACGCCGAGCTTGCGAGTCTTCTTCACCGATGCCACATGTGGGAAGCAGAGGTGGATCCGAACGGCGTGGAACGCCCGCGGGCCAAACGTCACGACGACAAGACGATTGCCGTGGTTCGGTTGAGCTGACGCCGAAATAGAGGCCGTACAAAGGCCGTACAGTGGCCGTACAAAGGCCGTACACGATCAGTCCCGTGCCGAGTCCCCTCGAAACCCTTGTCTACCTGCGCCTTCGGCGCATCGCTCTCGCTCTCCCCGTTCCTGATTCTCTATGGCTTCGCTGTTCATAGAGAATCAGGAACGGGGAGAGCGAGAGCGAGTGTGTGTCAAGTTATGTTGTGAGAGGTGGTTAGTAGGGGAGGAGACCATAAAGGGGTGGGTAGGTGGTTGCGTCGTGTGCGGATGTTGCGTTTAGAGCTGCGCCACTGGAGGTGGCGTGTTCGCGCGGCAGAGCGCGCTCAGTGCGGTCGGCAAGTCGAGTGCATTTGCGGCGGTTTCACGAGAGTCCACAACGGCTAGGTCGGCGACCAGACATGTTTGACGCATAGGCATCAAGTTGTGAACATGCCGAGGGTTGATGCCTACATATCAACCCTTCCCGCGTAAGCGGGAACTTCGTTGACACCTATGCATCAAATGGACGTATCCAGCAGGCGGGTAACTAGCGGCGTCTTCCCGCGTAAGTGAGAGCGCTGCAACGCTTTTCCACTCGTCCGGGGAAGCTAAGTGGGAGGATTGCGGTCCATGTGGATCTCGACGCTCGCCGCCGAAGCTACCAACGATCCCGGGCGAGGACCCGTTGTCGTCTGGATCGCTGTCTCTGTGGGTGGATACGCATCGGCGATCGCCGGGCTGTTCACTGCATGGACATCCGAGAAGACCGCCTCTGGAGGGATGCCGACCCGAGCTGAAGCATTGGCGGATGCCAAAGAGGACGACAAACTTCACGAGGCAATGAGGCGAGAGGACCTCGGAGAAGCATCGCGCATTCTCGCGAATTACAGAGTCCACTCGATACTCAGGCTCCACAGGCTGGCCGACCTGATGTTGATACTTGCAATCACAGCTGTGATCGCGGGACCGCTCGCCGGATTTGCATTAGGTAGCTACTTGGCAGGCGGAATCATCGGCGGCATCGCAGGACCTGCTTACACCGCACACCGTCGGCTTGAGAAGGCAGCGGCACACCGCGAAGCATCAGCCGATCTAACTGATCGGCGCAAGCATGAAGCCGCCCTTCGAAGCGAAGAGCTTCAACGGAAACATTGGGAACTGGAGAGGGAGAAGCAACTATTTAGGTCGGAGATGGAGCAGAAACGGGCAGAGCAACAGGGCACATGAGCAGGGTGGCGGTTGATGCTTAGGCATCAACCCGATTCCCCGCGCAAGGGGGGAACGTCTGGACACATGACCTTCAGTAGTAGAGGTCGCGCGGCTCCAAATCACGCTGGCGGACGAGAGCAGTGAGTGGTGGCATCGGGTACGCAGAGAGTACGCAGCAGCATCGGCCAGTGCCAACGTCACCATCGTGCCCACCACCCAAACGTGCTGGTAGAGAGCGTGACCATCGACAGCTATCAACCGCAAACGCCGAGAACGCTTTTCATCATCAACATCGTGATCAGCGGTTTGCACTCGTATGCGGGGCTGAACTAGAGGGCTTGACCTGCGGAAACGTCTTGGCGCAGAACCTCTGCTCGCCTACCCGATCGAGGTGCGAGGGCCCCGTCGGTATCGCTGACAGCTGTTTGCTCACGACAGTCCCGCGACCGCCGTGTCATTGCTGTTCGCGGGAGCTGTCGATGATTCGCCTCAGCAGTTCGAGCTACACATTTGTCGAATCGGCAAATCTATGCCTGGGCCATGAGCGGTGCGCGACACGCCCCGCAGCCTGAACGCGCTGGGCCGGTATCCCACCTATGCTTGCCAAATATTAGCTATGTGGGTCTGTTCATCCGATTTGGCCGCCGCTGGTGTACATCCGATTCGGAACGGGATCAGATATGCGACCTCGATTCGTCGTTATTGCGACCGGTGTGGTCGCGGCCGTGCTGGCTGTGGTTGTGTGGCCCGGCGCCGAGCCGAGCCAAGCCCAACCGCCCGGTGCGGATGTAGCTGGTGCCGGGGTTCATGTGACGACATCGGTGGAGAACGTCAAAGTGGACCCGGCGGGCGACCGGATGCCGAACTTCCTTATGACGTTCGCGCATGCCGCGCAGCTATCCGGTGACTACACGCTGAATGTGGAGGGCGATGGAATAGCCTCCGGACAGGCCGTCGCGGGGTTTCTCCTCGGCTGCGCGCTCAATGTGGACAACGGCTTCACCGTCGGAATCGATCCGAATCAAGGGCTGTTGGCCAGTATTTCCCCCGAATTCAGCCAGTCGAACGTTGCCGCCACACTGCCGAATACGGCGCCGACGCCAGTGCCAACATCGCCGCCTGTTAACAGCGCCTCCCGGAGTCCGGTTACCACTTCCCCGAGTCTCGTTACCACTTCCCCGAGCGCCGCCGCTACTTCCCCGGGTCCCGTTACCACTTCCCCGAGCGCCGCCGCTACTCGCCGGAGTCCTGTTACTACTTCCGCGAGCGCTGCCACCACTCGCCGGAGTCCTGTTACTACTTCCGCGAGCGCTGCCACCACTTCCCAGATTCCCGCTCCCACTTCCCAGAGCGCCGCCGCTACCACCTCCGCTCCGAGCTTTGACGTCACAACCCCCAGCGTTGAGGTCACAACCCCGAGCGTTGAGGTCACAACCCCGAGCGTTGAGCCCACAACCCCGAGTGCCTCGGTCCCCAGCGCGAGCCTCGGACCGACCGTCGGCGGGACCCTGGGCTTGGCGCAGGTCCTGGAAGCCACCTTGGCGCCGGGGCAAATCACCACTGTCACGACAGTGACGACCAACCTGGACAACAACACGGTGTTTCCGTACCACTTCACTTTCAACAACGCCGCGTTGAACGTCGGCCAGTGTGCCTCACCGGTATCGGCGGTCCCGTTCATCACCGCCACGGTGAGTACCGCAGTGGAGACGGTGCAGACCTCCGCCTATGGCAGCCAGTTCACCTTCTGATCCGATTAGGAACCTGACCCGGAATCGCAAGACGGCCTTGTCCGCGTTCTCCCGAATGCGACAGGCTCCTAGCCGGTACGCGGAGGGTGCGCAGCATCTCAGTCCGCACCCGACGCCGGAACCGTCCACATCGGCTAAAGGCTCTGGTAAATGGGTCTTCCTCGGTGCGCTATCTCTGGTGGCTCAGTTCGCGCGACAGGGCACGCTCAGGGCGGTAGGCAAATCGAATGGGCGCGCAGCGATTTCGGGCACCTGGCTACCGGGCGAGCTATGGGTACAGCGCTGCGGTGGTGGCCACAACAGCGGGCGGATGGCTGTGGGCCATGCGTAGCCATCAAATTCATGTGCGAAACCGAACAGGCCATGGGATTATTCGCGCTACGTCTGCGACGGGTGCAGGTTTACATCAACTGATTAGGCTGACTTATCGGGGCGAGGTCGGTGATATCGACCTGAATGAAGTGTTCGACTTCAGCCGTTCAACAACGCTTGGTACATGGTAGTTGCATTGCATGATGTGCGTTACATACCTTCGGTGCTGAATTTGCGCGAGCATCTTATACCGCGCACGCAGGGAAAGTCTTACACGGGAATATTGCAGAATTTGCAGCTGGAGGCATTCGACTACTCAATTAGTCCGATGGTCGCCCTCGTGATTTCGCGCAACATGAACTCCCCGGCATAGCAATTGATCTCAGCAATCACTGCTCTACCGGGAGTTCACTCGAATCTCGATCGTCACACAGTCAACAGTGGAGTTGTCAGCCGCTCACTCAGATGCACCAGACGACACTACCGAGAGGGAAACACCACGTAGCTGAGCCGAATGATCCGTCGACCGGAGCGGTGGAGGACGACGGAGACGCCGCGGCAGTCGAATCGGCAGTGGCTGCGGGCGCCGCGAAGACTAGTAGGGGCGCGGCAATAATAGTTGCGGCTAGGGTTTTGACGATTTTGCTAGACATTTTGCTTCCTTACACGAGCTTTGCGAGGTCCGCGTAGTAGGCCGCGCTGCCGAGCTACCGGACCGGGGCTGCGAGTGCGTTACGTGCCGAATCTGCTTTGCGGCACGCGATTCGTTACTTGGTGAAGTACATGATGCATCCCGATAGGAACGCGCATTCAGGCTTGCCGACAGCTACAGCATCGACCGGGACGAACAAGACGTCATTTGGTACCGCGGAAGGCATCAACGACAGCTTACCGCTGGCTACCAGATGATTCGGCCGGACCGAGCACATTTATAGAAGATTATCTTTCCCGTTT
Source organism: Nocardia sp. NPDC050630 (assembly GCF_044457245.1). Classification (NCBI taxonomy): domain Bacteria; kingdom Bacillati; phylum Actinomycetota; class Actinomycetes; order Mycobacteriales; family Nocardiaceae; genus Nocardia; species Nocardia sp. NPDC050630. Next base: position 18,104 of record NZ_JBITGN010000006.1, on the reverse strand, counting down.
TTGGGTGAGCGTCATCGAATTGTGTCGACGCGGGCACGTCGGCGTGACATAACGGCGATTATGGCGATGTAGACGATGGCGTCGCTCGTAGTGGTCGGGTCGCGTGGCAGAACTGGCGGCTCGGTACCCGTCGTGCTGTACGCACCCGTGCCAGGTGGCTGCTGTCACCCGGATTCGCCGCTTGTCGGTGCTGCTCACCGAGGGGCGTTACGTCCCCTGCCACCGAACCGGGGGGCCGTCGAAGGATGGAGGCGGTCGCCGTGCTGTTCGCCAATCGAACTTTGCGCTCAGCTTTCCGCCCGTGGGCGAACCAGTGCGCGAGCTCTCGCGGTGGGTCCTACCGTGCTGTCTGAGGACGCGCTGCGCGAGCCGCAGGCCGATGGGCGGCCCCGCGAGCGGTTCCCAATGGGGACGGGCTTGGCGCGCGCTGCTCGACAATCTCCGGCTCGCGCTCGGGAGCTAACCTGCCGGACGCGCAAGCAATCACGAATCCTTGAAGCGCAGGGGCTTCCGGTGTTGTCATGCGCCCGGCTATCGCTACAAGCGGTGGACGCAGACTACGAATTGGCGTTGTTGGTAGACGATTCCGCGGTCGCTGGAGGAGCAGACGTTCACGTTCGTGGTGTTTTGTTTGATGTCCATAACGCGGACGGCGTTGGGGACGCCTTTTGTGTTGCAGTCGAGGCGTTTGGGGTTGTCCTTGTTCGGGTCCATGCAGCCGCCGATTACCCAGTCGATGTCCAGACAGAGCGCAGCGCGGTTGACGCCGCGCAGGGTGTCGTTGAGGGCGCGGTCGGCGTCGGTGGGGCAGCCGGCGTTTTCGGGCGCCTTGTCGATGACCTTGTAGTTGGAGGTCGCACTGCCGCAAGCGGACTTGCCAAGGGTGGGGTTGTCGCCGCTGCCGCCGATCTCGATGCAGTCACCGACATCGATCTTCAGGCCGCCCGCGATCTTGTCGAAGGTGCTGCGGATGGCGGAGGTGGTCGGTGGCGCCTCTGGGGTGGTCAGCGGCAGTTCGGGGAACGGTTCCGGCGAGGTGGTCGGCGCGACATCGTTCTGAGCCGCGGGCGAGGGGCTGCTGCTGGTGGACCTGTCGTTGCTCAGCGACATCGCCGCCACCGCGACTACGGCTGCGGCTAACGCGGTTACGGCTATGAAGACCGTCAAGGTGAGACCCGCACGGACACGTTGACGCGACACCTGTGACGTCCTCCAGGGCTGTTCGAACTCGCCGCCGAGATACGAAGTTGAAAGTTGCAATGGTGAGAGATCACGTCATGCCTACACCATCAGGTGCGTGCGCGTCGAGTTGCGTATTTTCGAGGATAAAAAGGATACTTGTGTGAAATGATCATAGGTCGGATGCTGCGGTAACAATCGAATAACAATGGCCGTTTGGGGTTCCCAAATGTCGTGCGGGGCAACAAGCTACGTGGCGCTAGACGCGTCAACCGGCTACCGGGGCCGGTGCTTGTCAGAAGGAAACCTTGATGAAGTTCGGCACGTTCGCCGTCACCCTCGTGTCCATCGCCGCTGTGGGAATCGCGGCGGGAACCGCGAATGCGAAGCCAGCGGAAGTTGCCAAAGAGGTGTCGGCCTCCGGCGTCGAGCAGGGAATCGGTTACCACACAGTGGCTTCCGAAATCTCGGACGGGCACCGGGACCGCGTTCTCACCACCGAGGTGGACAGCGGCAAGTTCGAACTCGCCGACAACGGCACCAAGGTCTTGCTGAAGTCCGATTCCGGCGATGTGGTGTCGGAAGTCCCCTTGACCTACGAGCTCTCCGGTACGAAGGTCGCGGTCGACCAGACGATTTCCGAAAACGGCCGAACCCTCGCCCTCACACCGAAATTGACCGCCAAGAACATCGGCGAAATGCAGCCGGTCAACTCCATGGCCCGCCTGACCGATGAAATCAACAAGAACATTGTCGGCGTGGTCCTCGGCGGCGTGCTCGGCCTGATCATCGGCGCCATCGTCGGCGTCTTCTTCTTCAGCCTCATCACCGGCCCCATCGGCGCGGTAATCGGCGCCATCGCGGGCGGCTACATCATGGGCGGACAGTCCTTCATGGACGCCCTGATGGCCGTCATCAACGGCGAGCCGTGATCGATAGAGCGGCCGAACGCTACGCTGAGGATCATGACGGCGGCCTTCGATGACGTGAATTTCCACGACCTCGTCGGCCTGTTGACCGAGGAGGAACAGGGGGATCTGCGGCCGGTTGTACTCCGCTTGGTTGTCAGCCAAGGTCGGTCGGCCGCGGATCGAGAAGCGGCAGCTGTGCCTCGCCGGCGTCTCTCGTTTGCGTGGGCCGTCGAGGCCGAGCCTGACTTCGCTTCCACATCCCAGGAAATGCTGTGGCGCGACCTCGGTGGTCGTGAGTGATCATTTGCGACACTGGGCCCATTGCTGGCGGTCGCCAACAAGCACGATAGTGAGCATGACGCTTGTTTCGCGGTACTGAGCGAAGAGCCGGCCCATTAATCGTCCCGGCGATCGTTGTCACCGAAGTGCTACATGCTCGCCAAGCTCGGCGCGCAGTCTGAGGCGGCGTTCCTCCGCTCGTTGGCAGCTGAAGAGCTTATGCCCGCTGACTATGCGCGCATGGCTGATGGTCGTCCAGTACGGCGACTTCCCTCTCGGCGCGGCTGACGCATCTGTTATTGCGGTCGCGGAACGCCTGGGGATCACGAGGATTTCGACACTCGATCACCGCCATTTTCGGCAAGTGGTTCCGAAGCATTGTGGTGCTTTCGACCTCGTGCCGGGCGAAGAGAAACTGAGCAGGCGTCGGCGCTAGCAATCCCATCATGTGCGCAGCAAAAATGACCGCCCGGGTCAATATGGTTGCGCGACTGAGGGAGTCGCGTTCGCCTGCCGGAAACATCTGGCGAACCAGGCATGATCCATTCAGCGCTCGGCAGACCCGTCACCGTCACGATGCTGACGCGAAATGCGCCAGAGGAATTCGGGGTCGTCGTCGGGCCCCATGATTCGTTTGCGTTGCGGTGAACGCGTGGGCGGTCCGGCTGTCTTCTCGGGGCCGAACGCCTTCCAGCACAACACCGCGACTGCCACGACCGCGATGAGTGCCAACAGGTACGTCACGTCGCTCACCTCCTGCTAACGAGGGTAGTCGCGTGCGTAGCCTTCGCACACCGCAGACACGAAATTGGTGGGGCGCGGGCCCCTAGACAGGGAGATCGAACTCACAGCTACGGGCCCGCGGACCATGATCAGCGCGCGGTGGCCTCGGTGGTCAGCGACTTCAGCAGTTGGAGTACTTCGGATTCGCGGAACCGGCGGTGCCCACCCGGGGTGCGCAGCGAGCCCAGGCGCCCAGCGTGCGCCCAGCGGGTTACGGTCTTCGGATCGACGTGGAACATGGCGGCTACTTGGCCGGGTGTCAGCAGGGTGTCCTGGCCGCCGACGGTGATCGCAGTCATAGCAAACCTCTCCGTTCTCGACAGTTCCCTCATCAGATGGCGCCATCGTTGCACTGCAACCCCTAGGTACTCGAACCACCTACAGTTGGTAAAGGGGAAGTAATAGACAAAACGGATACGCGCCCACTCCTCGGCGGCAGGTATCGCCGAGGCCGCCATAGCTTCGCATAGGCTGGACCGCGTGAGTGAGGCAACTCCACCGAAGGGTGAACCAGAACAGCAAACCGCTGGCATCGGCGCGCGGCTGGCCCGCAATCTGACGCTGTACACGCTCGCCAGGCTCGGTCTGGTCGTCGTCATCACCGCCGTGATCGTCGGCGTCGCCCGGCTCGTCTCGGTGGAGATCCCATTGGTGGTCGCCGCCCTGTTCGCCTTGATCATCGCGATGCCGCTGTCGCTGACGCTGTTCAAGAAGTTGCGCGCTCGGGTCAACGAGGACATCGCGGTCGTGGATGCGAAGCGCCGCCAGGACAAGGCGCAGTTGCGTGCCCGGCTGCGTGGTGAGGACAACTCGTCCGGAACATCCTCGTGAAGTACTGCGATCGCAGTACGCCACGCGCCTGGGTCGACAATGCCGTGCGGCTCATCGAGGCCGATACACAGCGCAGCGCCGACACCCACCTGATCCGGTACCCGCTGCCCGCCTCCTGGGGCGTACAGCTGTACCTCAAGGACGAGTCGACCCACATCACCGGCAGCCTCAAGCACCGGCTGGCACGGTCGCTGTTCCTGTACGCGATCTGCAATGGCTGGGTCACCGAGGGTACGACGGTGGTCGAGGCGTCCTCGGGGTCGACCGCGGTCAGCGAGGCGTACTTCGCCAAATTGCTCGGCCTGGATTTCGTCGCGGTAATGCCGGCGAGCACCTCGCCGCAGAAGATCGAGTTGATCGAAGCCCACGGCGGCCGTTGTCATTTCGTGCAGCGACCACCGGATATGTACACCGAGGCAGCGCGGCTGGCCGCCGAATGCGGTGGGCACTTCATGGATCAGTTCACCCATGCCGAGCGCGCCACCGACTGGCGCGGCAATAACAACATCGCCGAATCCATCTTCCAGCAAATGGAATTGGAGGCGCATCCGGTGCCGGACTGGATCGTGGTCGGTGCGGGTACCGGCGGCACCAGCGCCACCATCGGCCGTTACATCCGGTATCACCACTTCCCGTCGAAACTGGCCGTGGTCGACCCGGAGAACTCCGCGTTCTATGGCGGCTACGAAACCGGCGACGTCGGATATCAGACCGGAATGCCTTCGCGCATAGAGGGAATCGGTCGTCCCCGGGTCGAGCCGTCGTTCATCGGTCAGGTGGTGGATCGGATGATCGAGGTCCCCGATGCCGCATCGATCGCCACCGCGCGGCTCGCGAGTCGGGTAATCGGCCGCCGGGTGGGCGGTTCCACCGGAACCAACCTTTGGGGTGCGTTCGCGCTCATCGCCGAAATGATCTCCGCCGGTCGCCCGGGCAGTGTGGTCACGCTGCTGTGCGACGGCGGGGATCGTTATGCCGGAACATATTTCGATGACGCGTGGGTCGAGGCGAAGGGTATGAACCTCACCGAGCCCGCCGCGATCCTGGAGAAGTTCGCCGCGACCGGAATCTGGTCCGGCTAGCGAGAGATATCGCAACCCCGGCCGCGGCGCCGGGGTTTTCTTCGGTGCACGTCGTCAATTTTTGTTGACAACCGAAGAGTTCGTCAACCAAAATTGACGACGTGACTGAAGCAACCACACTGGCGGCCGCCGCGGGCAGCCCCGACCCCAAGGTCGGGCTGCGCGCCGTGCTCGCGCTGCGTCGGCTGCTCGAACGGCTGGAAGCGATCCAGGTGACCAATGCCCGCGAACAGGGCTGGTCCTGGCAGGCGATCGCGGAGGCGCTCGAGGTCAGCAAGCAGGCGGTCCACCAGAAATACAACCGGAGAGGCGGGAACCGCTGATGTTCGAACGGTTCAGCAGGTCGGCGCGGACGGTGATCGTCATCGCCCAGGAAGACGCGCGCGAGCTGCGCGCATCCAAGATCGAGGTCGAGCATGTACTGCTCGGCCTGTTGTCACAGGGCGAGCCGGAGTTGAAGACGCTGCTCGAGGAGGCGGGGCTCACCCACCGAGACGTGCTGGAGAGCCTCGGCCAACAGGCCAAAGGGCAGCCGCTCGGTGCGGAGGACGCCGAGGCACTGCGCTCGATCGGCATCGATCTGGACGCGGTGCGCGAGAGCTTGGAGGCCACCTTCGGCGAGGATGCGCTGGAGCGGGCCGTGCCCGAGGAGCGGTCCAGATTCGGCCGCGGCCGCGATCGGAACTGGGGTCACATTCCGTTCACCAGAGATGCCAAGAAGGTATTGGAGCTGGGACTGCGCGAAGCCCTGGCCCGCAAGGACAGGTCCATCGAATCCGGGCATCTGCTGCTCGGCATTCTGCGCGCGCCCAATGCGACCACGACCCGCATCCTGGGCGGTCCGAAGGCGATCGATGCGCTCCGACCGAAGGTGCACGCGCTGCTCGACCGTGCCGCGTAAGAGGTTGGGCATGTGCGCGCCCCCCGATTCGTGTTTTGGGGCAGCACATGCCCGCCGGTCGGGCCTAGCATCAAGCCATGCAGCTTCTGATTCGCTTGATCATCAACGCCGTTGCCATCTGGCTGGCGGCAGCCTGGGTCGACAAGATCGAGATTTGGAGTCCCGAGGACAAGGGCAATGGCGGCAAAGTCATTGTCATCCTGGCCGTCGCCGTGGTCTTCACCGTGGTGAACGCCCTGGTCAAGCCGATCGTGAAACTTCTATCGTTGCCGCTGGTTATCGTCACCCTCGGCCTGTTTCTGCTGGTGATCAACGCGCTCATGTTGTGGCTCACCGCCAAGATCACCGAGACCACCGACTACGGTCTGCGTATCGACGGCTTCTGGGCAGCTGTGTGGGGCGGCATCATTGTCGCGGTGGTCAACTGGATCCTCGGCGTCCTGGTTCCGGACGGCGACGACTAGCAGCTGCCTGGCGCGCTCACCGCTCACTCGAAGGCGGAATGGGTCCGAGCGTGCACTCTTTGCGCGAACGAGGCGGAAATCGCCGAATTCGGCCGGAAAGTGCATGCTCGGCTCCGCCAGCGCTAACAGGGTGCCGCGCTTCGCGGTCCCTAACCCGCGATACCCAGCGCCAATGCGGTAACCGCCGACCACGCCAACAGCGCCAACCCCGAATCGCGCAGCGCCGGAATCAATTCCAGCCCGCCCTTTCCGGAGCGCACCGGTGCGTTGGCGCGTACCGCCAGCGGCACGGCAACCAGTCCGACCAGTGCCCATGGCGTGCGGACGACCAACAGCAGCGTCGCGATGAACGGCACCGCGAGCAGTATCAAGTGCAGCGTGCGAGTCCGCGGGTCGCCGAGTTTGACCGCGAGGGTGACCTTCCCGGATTCGGTATCGGTCGGAATATCGCGCAGGTTGTTGGCGACCAGCACCGCGCTGGAGAACGCCCCGACCCCGATCGCGAGTACCAGGCCCGCCCATTCGACCCGCTCGGCCTGTACGAATTCGGTACCGAGCACACCGATCAGACCGAAGAAGACGAAGACCGCCACCTCACCGAACCCGCTGTAGCCGTACGGCTTGCTGCCGCCGGTGTAGAACCAGGCACCGGCCAGGCAGGCCGCACCGACCAGCAGCAACCACCACGCCGTGACAATGACCAGCACCAGTCCGAAGACCGCGCCGATGGCCAGGCTGATGATCGCGGCATTCTTGACCGCCGCGGGCGAAGCGAGCTGCTGTCCGACCAGCCGCAGCGGACCGACCCGAACGTCATCAGTGCCGCGGATACCGTCGGAGTAGTCGTTGGCGTAATTGACCCCGATGATCAGGGCCAGCGAAACCAGCAGCGCGAGAACCGCTTTCCACCACACCGCGCCATCGATGGAGGCGGCGGCACCGGTTCCGGCAAGGACAGGGGCGATCGCGTTCGGCAGGGTACGGGGCCGTGCGCCCTCGATCCATTGCGCTGCAGTAGCCATATTCGCAGCCTAATGCGCGGCCGTGTTTCGGTCCGCTCGGGCGGTTCAGTTCGCTTCGGCGGCGCTCTTCAGTCGGTCGAGGCCCTTCTCGAAGTCTTTGCCGATCATATTGTCGATGGGGAATACCTTCCCGATCACGCCCATCAGACCCTTGTGCTGCCCGGTCATCCGCCACACAACCTCGGTGCCGCCTTCGACCGGATTCAGCTCGAAGATCGTTTTATTGGTGGCCTTGAAGGGCTTCTCGAAGGCCAGACGGATACCGATTTCCCGGTCGTCACTGGAGGTGATCTCCATGCTCCCGCGACCGGCCCTACGGTTGCCGTCCCAGGCGTATCGGGCTCCGAGTCCAGCGCCCGGGCCGGAGTACTTCCGCTGCAGTCGCGGATCGAGGTCCTCCCACGGCGACCACTTGGTCCACTCGTGGAAGTTATCGATCAGCCCGTGAATGCGCGCGGGATCGGCCGTGATCACGGTCTGCCGAACGATTTCGAACTCAGCCATGCGCACAGCGTAGGCGACTTACCGGTCCGAACAGGGGCGAAAAACCATGTCATCCCAGCAGACAGCATTCGATTGCGGCGCTCCCGGGTCCCTCCGGGGTTACGCGGAGCTGCCGCCTGCGGGCCCGTCGCTCGCGCCGCGGCTCGCATACGATAACGACGGAATGTTTCCCGATCAGAGCGGCCCGAACGGCCGAAGTCAAACCCTGACGACGCCCGCAGGCGAATCGGTCGTAGTGGCCCTGCTGGGCGAAATCGCGCTACGCCGAGACGGGACGCTCGCAGCGCTACCCGGGGCACGGTCGCGGCTGCTGCTCGCCGCGCTTGCCCTGCGTCCCGGCCGCAGCCGCAGTGCTCAGGCGCTGATCGATGAGGTGTGGGGTGAGCAGCCGCCGCGCGCGCCGATGAACGCGCTGCACACCCAGGTGTCGCGGCTGCGCGCGGCGCTACCGGATGCGGCGCTGGAGATCGGCCCGGCGGGCTACCGCCTCACACTGACCGGCGATCAGGTCGATTTGACCTTCGCGGATGGTCTGTTGCGGGCGGCCCGCGCCAAACAGGCCGATGGTGACCACACTGGATGTCTCGAGGTGCTGACCCAGGCCAGATCGCTTTGGCGTGGCGAGCCCGGTGCCGACCTCCCCGCTGGCGACCTCGCCGAGGAACTGCGCACCGCGGCCGCGCACCGCTGGTCCGAACTGGAGGCGATCGAGGTCGCCGCCCGAGTCGCCAGCGGCGATCTCGACACAGCGGTGGCGATCGCGCGCCGCACCGCGGCCGCCAATCCGCTCGATGAGGCCGCGCACGCCACCCTGATGCGATTGCTCGCCGCGGCCGGTCGGCCGAGCGAAGCCCTCGATGTCTTCGCATCGATCCGCGGGCGACTTGTCGAAGAACTCGGCGCGGATCCGGGCCCGGCGCTGGTGGAGCTGAATACCGCGATCCTGCGCGGTGATCCGGTGCCCGGATTCGCGTCGCGGATCGATCATGCTGGGCTGGTTCCGCATCCGATAAGTCCGACGCGCGGTGCCACTCAGACCACTCCAGGTGGTCCGGCCGCCCACGATTCGGCCGTGCGCGATCCGGCTGGGCTGGACTCTACTGGTCGCAATTCCAGTGAGCGGATGTCGGATTCGACACCCGCCGCATCATCGAGTGCCCACTCCACGATCGGCCTGCGCGCAGCTCCCAATGCGCTGCTCGGCCGCGCCGCCGATCTGGACGCACTCGAGCAACTGCTGCGCCGCTCCCGGGTGACCACCGTCCTCGGCCCCGGGGGCACCGGAAAGACCAGGGTGGCCAACGAATTGGGCGCACGGGTCGCGCGCAGCGAATCCGTGGTGCTGGTGGAGCTGGCGTCGGTGCGGGCGGATACGGCCGCCGATGCCGATCCGCGCACCGATATCGAGGCCGCGATCAGCACGACGCTCGGCCTCGGCGAGATCGTCCGGGAGACGGCGTGGCGGCGCTCGACCGGCTACAGCGATGCCGGTCGCCGACTGCGCGATGCGCTCGCCGCCCGCCCGACACTGTTGATCCTGGACAATTGTGAGCATCTGATCGACGCGGTCGCCGAAGTGGTCGCCGATCTGGTCGGCAGCTGCGACCAGCTCAGCGTGCTCACCACCAGCCGTGCGCCGCTGGCGATCACCGCGGAAACGGTCTATCCGCTGGCGCCGTTGGCAATCGATGCGGCCGGATCGCCCGCCACCGAGCTGTTCATGGCCAGAGCGCGTGCGGTGCGTCCGACAGTGCGTCTGGATCCCGAAGTAGTGGCCCGGCTGTGCACCACACTCGACGGGCTGCCGCTGGCCATCGAACTCGCGGCCGCCCGCGTGCGGACCATGAGTGTCGAGGAAATCGAAACCCGTCTGGAACACCGATTCGCCCTGCTGCGCAGCGGAGATCGCTCCTCACCTGAACGGCATCGCACCTTGCACGCGGTGATCGCATGGAGCTGGAATCTGCTCGAAGAGCCACAACAGATCGCGTTGCGCAGGCTGTGCCGCTTTCCGGCCGGGTTCGCCCTCGATGCGGCCGAAGTGGTGGCGGGCGGCCCGGATGTCGATGACGTGCCAACGGCCGTGGATGGACTGGTCAGCCAATCGCTGCTCACCGTCCTGGACGACGACGAGGGCCTGATCGGAACCCGCTACCGGATGCTGGAAACGGTCCGCGAATTCGGTGAGGAACAGCTCGCGCTGACCGGATCCGATGCCGCGGCGGGCATTTCGGGTGCGGTCGATGAGCGTCCCGTGGTGATGGATCGCATGTCGCGCTGGGCCCGTGATTATTCGATCGCCGCGGTGCACCGATATGTGTCCGACGAACAGGTGGCCACCGTGCTCTCGGTCGCTGCGGAACTCGACAACCTGGTGACGGTGCTGCGATATGCGTTGGAGCGCAGGGACGCCCGCACGGTATACCGGGTCTTCCCGATTATCGGCACGCTATGGGTGATGCGTGGCGCGCATATGGAGCTGGGCGGTTGGGCGCGCCGGATTCTGCCCCTGGCACCCGAACCCGGTCCGGTGCGCGGTCCGGTCGCCGATCTGCAGATGCTCGCGCACCTGCAGATCGGAATGCACATGGTGTTCCTGAACGCTGGTCTGCGGGAGGTGGCGACCACGCGGGCGCGCATCCGTCGATTGCTCAACAGCGCAATTGATCTCAATAGTGGAGCGCGCTTTCTCGGCGTCATGGCCTGCGGGAATCCCTCGGGTTCGGACGCGCCGAGGTTGTTCGCCGATGGTGCCCGGTCACCGGACCCGTTGGTGCGCGCCGCAGCGGTATTCATGCGTGCGAATATCCGGGAGAACGCCGGTGATGTCTACGGCTCCACCCTGGACGCGAAGGCCGCCCTACAGCTGATCGAGGGCACCGATGTCTGGGGCACGGCGATGGTCACCCAACACCTCGGACAGCTCGCCGGACAGACCGCGCACTATGCCGATGCGGTGGAGTACTACCGCCGGGCGGCGGAACTGTTGCGGGAGTTGCGTGCTCATGAAGAAGCCGTCGAGATGCGCAGCTATCTCGCGGTATCGCTGATCGGCACGGGTCGGCTCGCGCAAGCGCGGCGGGAGTTGGGCTTCGCGCTCGGTGCTGCTGATGGTGATCCGGCACATGGCACCGCGATCGACGATCCGCACATCCGACGCAACCATCGTCTGGCACCGGTTGTCATCGGAATGGCGGAACTGGATCTGGCCGAGGGCCATATCGAGGCCGGGCTGCGCCATTACCGTCGGGCACTGGACCTGTACGGCTGGCCCGATGACGAACCAATGCCCGGCCCGGGCATTCTGATGACCGCGAGTGCGGCGATGGACGCGTATGTGCTGCATGGGCGGGCGGCGGAGGCCGACGATATCGCGCGCCCTCTGCTGCGCCTCGCGTCGGGTCGACTCGGGCAGTTCTATGACCTGCCGCAGATCGGCGCCGTCGGCAATGCCGTCGGGACGTTCTATCTCGCGATTGGCCGCCATTCGGAGATCGGCTTGGAGCTGATCTCGCTGGCCACGAAAGTGGTGGCGCGCCAGGACAATCCGTCGGCCGAATTGCGACGTCACGCCGCACTGCACCGAACCACGGTGGGGGACGAACGCTTCGATGACGCCTTGGCCCGTGTCGCGGGGATACGTCGGCGACAAGCGGCGGCGCAAATCCTCGAACTCCTGCAGGAACTGTCCTGCGACGACGAAAGTCGCGGTGGGTGACTCACCCACCGCGACTTTCGGGTAGCGGTCAGACCTGAGTGGTCAAGCCCGGCGCATGTAAGCCCGGACCGCGAGCGGCGCGAAGATCACGATCACGACCACCGAGCCGACCAGTGACCAGACCAGATCGCTGCTGTAGACGTTGCCGTTCATCAACTCTCGGGCGGCATTGACCATGTAGTAGATCGGGTTCGCGTGGTTGATCCCCTGCAGCCAACCCGGCATCGTGCTGACCTGCGCGAACGCGCCGGACATAAAGGTCAGCGGGAACATGATCATCATCGAGATGCCCTGCACGCCAGCGGCGCTCTTACCCGTGACGCCCACCAGCGCCCAGATCCAGCTCACTGCGAACGAGCAGAAGATCACCACTAGACCGGCCACCACGACCCCGACGAACCCGCCGCCGGGACGGTAGCCGAGGCACAGACCGACGACCACGGTGAGCACGGTCGCGAGACTGTAGCGCACCATATCGGCGATCAATGCGCCCGCCAGCGCCGAAACGCGGGAAATGGGCAGGGATTTGAATCGGTCGAAGACGCCCTTGTCCATATCCTCACGCAGCTGGGTACCGGTGACGACGGAGGTGAGGACCACGGTCTGCACGAGGATGCCCGGAATCAGGATCGGCAGGTAGTCGTGCACGTTGTGCGAAATCGCGCCGCCGAAGATATAGGCGAACAGTGCGGTGAACAGGATCGGCTGAATCGTCACATCGAACAGCTGTTCCGGATTGTGCTTGATCTTCAGAATGCCGCGGTAGGCCATCGTGAACGAGGTCTCGACGGTCTGGCGAAGGCTGACCTTGTTGCTGGCCTCTGGAATTGCGGTCGGCGCGGCGTGGCGCGCCTGGGTTGGTGCGGTAATGGTGGTCATGCCGCGCTCCGTTCGGAATCGTCGTCGTCGGCCGGGTGGCCGGTGATGGTAAGGAAGACCTCGTCGAGGCTGGGCTTGGTGACGGTGATCTCATCGATCGCGATCTCCCACTCGCGCAGGCGGATCAGCAAATCGGCGGTCATGCCCGCGTCCTGCAGCGGTGCGGTGAGCCGTCCGGCCTCCGGGGTGATCTGGGCCTCGGCGCCGAGGAAGTCGCCGACAATGCGGCGGGCCTCGTCGAGTTGGGCCCGATCGACCAGGGTCAGGTGCAGTGCGGAGCCGCCCACCGAGGACTTGAGTTCGTCGGCGGTACCGTCGGCGATCACCTTGCCATGGTCGATGACAGCGATCCGGTCGGCGAGCTGATCGGCCTCATCCAGGTATTGCGTGGTGAGCAGCACCGTCGCGCCCTCGCGGACTAGGCGGCGGATGGTTTCCCACATCTGGGCGCGGGTGCGCGGATCGAGTCCGGTCGTCGGCTCGTCCAGGAACAGCAGCGGCGGTGTCGCGATCAGGCTGGCGGCCAGGTCGAGACGGCGTCGCATACCGCCGGAGAAGTTCTTCAGCGGCTTGCTCGCCGCCTCGGTGAGGTCGAACTCCTCCAGCAGTTCGACCGACTTGCGCCGGGCATCGATGCGGCTGAGGCCGAGCAGACGGGAGAAGATGATCAGATTTTCGGTGGCGGTGAGGTCCTCGTCGACCGAGGCGTACTGCCCGGTGACGCCGACCAGGGATCGGACCGCCGTCGGTTCCGCGACGACGTCACGGCCGAAGATGCGGGCGCTGCCGCCGTCGGGGCGCAGCAGGGTGGCCAGCATGCGGATGGTTGTGGTCTTGCCTGCGCCGTTCGGGCCGAGCACGCCGTAAACCGAGCCCTGCGGAACCGCCAGGCTCACACCGTCGACGGCGCGCTGTTCCCCGAACACCTTGACCAGGCTGTCCGCCTCGACGGCGAGCGCTGAAGTGGGTGCGAAAGAAGTCATGCCCAAGACTTTGCGGCCCGCGTCTTGCACGGTCCTTGCACCGCGGTGTCACCGCACTCTTGCACCCGCTTGCATGTCCGGCCGTGGGTGGGCCGTGCGCGAGTCGGTTGGGCGCCGTGGTCGTCTGCTTTATACGGCGCCCAGCTCGAACCGTTGATATCGATCGTCGATAGCAGCGGTCCCCACGGATTCGGCCGCGGGACCCGGCCTCAGTACGCCGATTCCGCGAGGAGATGCTCACGGAGCGTGGCTCGGTCCGGCTTGCCCGGTCCGCGCAGCGGGAGCTCGTCGAGGATTGCCAGCTCGCGCGGTGCGGCGATTGAATCGAGTTCGCGCACAACGTGATCGCGCAGTTCATCGAGGGTCGGGGTGGCGCCGGGGGCGGGAACCACCGCGACCGCGACCCGCTGGCCGAGCCGATCGTCGGGCAGGCCGAGCACCACGCATTCGCTGATGCCGGGATGGGTGATCAGCACGGCCTCGACGACCTGCGGGATGACGAGCAGTCCGCCGGTCATGATCGCCTCGTCGAGACGTCCGGTGATGCTGAGCACGCCGTTGTCGTAAGTGCCCGCGTCTTCGGTGCGGAACCAGCCGGGTTCGGCGAATGCCGGATGGTCGGGCTGACCGCGGTAGCCTTCGGCGATCATCGCGCCGCCGAGCACCACGCGACCGTCCTCGATGCGAATCTCGGTGCCGTCGAGCGGAACTCCGTCGTATACACAGCCGCCGCAGGTTTCGCTCATGCCGTAGGTGCGAACCACGTTGATACCCGTGGCTTTCGCGCGCTCGTAGACCGGCGCGGGAGTGGCCGCACCCCCGACGAGCACCCCGTCCAGCTGTGCGAGTGCCGCAGCGGCGGTGGGCGCCTCCAGCGCCTTGATCAGCTGGGTCGGTACCAGCGCGGTATAGCGGCGTTCACCGCGCATACCGGAAATCGCACCGGCCAGCGCCTCGGGTAGGAAGCCGCCGGAAACATCGAGCACGCTGGGTTCGGTACCGGCCAGAATGCTGCGCAGCAGTACCTGGATGCCCGCGATGTGATGGGTCGGCAGGGCGAGCAGCCAGGTGCCGGGACCACCGAGTCGATCGTGTGTCGCGGTCCCGCTGGCCCGCAACGCGGCCGAACTGAGCATGGCGCCCTTCGGCACACCGGTGGTGCCGGAGGTGGTCACCACGAGCGCTACCTCGTCATCGATCGGCTCGCCGGGCGACAGTGCGTCGCTCAGTCGCCGGGCCTCCCGACGGTCGCTGGTCGGTATCGGCAGCCACGCGGGGCCGTTGCCCTCCAATACTTCTCGCAGATGCGGCATGACATCGCCGAGCCCCGAGCCGGTCGGCATCGGCAGCGTCCGCAGAGTGCGGCTCATGCCCGCGCCTCGCTAGCGCTGTGCACGGTCATGCCCGAAGGCGCTGCGCCGTTGATTCGCTCGTTGGGCTCGCTCATGGATTTCGCCCCCATCATGTGCGACCGCACCTCGCTGGTGCTCGGCGCCGTCGTGCGCAGGTGCGCTGTGTTCATGGTTCGCTCGCTGCGCTCCCTCACGAGTCTGATCGTGTCATGTCAGCGTGACCGCACGCGGCAGGGGTCGGTTTGCTGGGGCGGCGCGCTGGGGGTTCGGCCGCGTCAAGAGAAGAGAAGTCAGGTACGCCGGACATCGAGACTGCGATTCACTCGGAGGACGGTACTCGGCGGTGGTTGCCCGGACGTCGGCGGTCGGGCGGCCATCCGTGGTTATCGTCCTCGCCGGCGTCGGCATTGGCAACTCGAGCCGGCGCGCCCGCACCGCCGCTGTGGCCCTGATCAGTCTGGTGACCAGCGCGAATCTCGTCGGATCGGATGCTCGGGGGGAACTTCGACCAAAACGATCGGCACACCGTCCGGATCGCGCACCCACATCTCGATCAGTCCCCACGGCTCGCGCACCGGTTCGCGTTCGATCCGAATCCCCTTCAGCGCGCACTCTGCCGCTGCGTCCGAAATGTCGCGAACCTGCAGCCAGAGCGCACCTTCGAAGGTGGTCGATTTGCCCGATCCGCCGTGCGCGGCCACCTCGATCAGCGACTGTCCAGCGAAGAAAACCGTGCCGCCCGGATACTCGCGCGCGATCGCCAATCCGAGTCCGTCGCGGTAGAACGTGAGGGTTGCCTGGTAGTCGGCGGGCCGCAAGATGACCCGGCTGCTGAGGATGTCCATCAGAAGTACCAGGGGTAGGGGGTCCAGTCCGGCTTGCGCTTTTCCAGGAAGGCGTCGCGGCCCTCGACCGCCTCATCGGTCATATAGGCCATCCGGGTGGCCTCGCCCGCGAACAGCTGTTGGCCGACCAGACCGTCGTCGAGCAGATTGAACGCGTACTTCAACATGCGCTGAGCCTGCGGGGATTTGCCGTTGATATCGGCGGTCCACTCCAACGCGACGTTTTCCAGTTCGGCGTGATCGACGACCTTGTTCACCGCGCCCATCTGATGCATTTCCTCCGCGGTGTAGGGACGGCCGAGGAAGAAGATTTCGCGCGCGAATTTCTGGCCAACCATTTTCGCCAGATACGCGCTGCCGTAACCGCCGTCGAAGCTGCCGACATCGGCGTCGGTCTGTTTGAACCTGGCGTGCTCGCGGCTGGCCAGGGTCAGATCGCAGACCACATGCAGGCTGTGCCCGCCGCCCGCGGCCCAGCCGTTGACCAGCGCGATGACCACCTTCGGCATGAACCGGATCAGCCGCTGTACCTCGAGGATGTGCAGGCGGCCCGCGCGCGCCTGGTCGACGGTGTCCGCGGTCTCGCCATCGGCGTACTGGTAGCCGCTGCGACCGCGAATACGCTGGTCGCCGCCGGAGCAGAAGGCCCAGCCGCCGTCCTTGGGGCTGGGGCCGTTGCCGGTGATCAGCACGGCGCCGACGTCCGGGGTCATCCTGGCGTGGTCGAGCGCGCGGTAGAGCTCGTCGACCGTATGGGGGCGGAACGCATTGCGCACCTCCGGCCGATCGAAGGCCACCCGGACGGTGCCCTGTTCGATATGCCGGTGATAGGTGATGTCGGTCAGGTTCTCGAATCCCGGAACGGGCCGCCACAGCTTCGGATTGAACGTCACCCCTGTGATTATTGCCCCCACACGTGTTTCGGATGCCAGCGACTTCCATGCGCACTTCTATGGTGTCGATTCCATTACCCGGCGGTACGACTTGACGGTGTAAAACAACGCGATACCGTGCAAGTGTGAGTAGAGCATCGCGAAGCGAGTCGACGAGCGGCGGCGGTCGGGCGACGGGAGGGCTTGCGGATGGGCGGTCGGGTCCGCGCATCGACAACAGCGCGGTGGACGACACCCGGTACGAAACGCACGGCGGCTTCCCCAAGGTCTCCCGCGCGCGAGTCGGCGCCAACTTCGGGCCGTTCGTCGAGGCCCTGCGCACGCTGCAGGATCTGGCCGTCTGCGTGGACGCCTCCGACGAGATCTACGGCGCGGCGCTCGACCGCACCCGCGAACTCATCGATCTGCTCGAGCCGTATCGCGCACCCGAACTCCAGGGACCGGCGGGCCGCGCGGTCGAATTGCCCGGGCGCGGCAGCCTTTTGCTGCTGCCGTGGCGGGTGGTCGAGGCCGGACCCGACGGCATCGTGATGACCGGTGAATTCCGCCGCTTCCATCTCGGCGGCAACGGCGCGGCACACGGCGGCGTACTCCCGCTGCTGTTCGACGATCTGCTCGGCATGATCGTGCACTACGCCGGGCGACCGATCAGCCGCACCGCCTATTTGCATGTGAACTACCGGAGGATCACTCCGTTGCAGACGCCGCTGACCGTGCGGGGACGTGTCGATCGCATCGAAGGGCGCAAAACGTACATCACCGCCGAACTGGTCGATGAGCAGGGCAATGTCCTCGCGGATTGTGAAGGACTGATGGTCCAGTTACTGCCGTGGCAGCCGTAGCCGGATGAGTGCCGTGTGACTCCGCGCACCAGTGCGTATAGTGACGTGCGCTCGTTCATCGACATCTATTCCGGAGGAACCTGAAAGTGGTTGCAGCACTGTCTGAATCCCTGCTCGACGACGCGAAGCGCGCGGCCTTCCTTGCCGATGCCAAGGAGGTTCTGGACGCCGAGGTGTCGGACAAGGGTGGTGCGTCGGGCCTGGCCGTCAAGGGTGGCTACGCGGCGGTCAAGAAAATCAGCCCGTCCATCGTGCCGGACGCGCTGGAGTCCTTGGCCCCCAAGCTCGTAGCGCAGCTGGAGCCGTTTTGGCAGGAATACACGGCGACCGGGTCCGGCAAGTTCGCCGACCTGCTGGTCGCCAAGTCCGATGAGGTCGCCGAGGCTTTGCTCTCCGTGACCGACGCACGTGCCCAGGCCTCGACGCGCCCGGCCCTGCAGAAGGTCTACTCGTCGATGCGTTCCTCGGCCAAGAAGAACGTCATCGAAGCCCTGCCCCGGCTGGGTGACCTCGTGCAGCGGCACGCCTGAGCTGTGACATTTGCAGCGCCTGCGGCGCTGCGTGTTCGCGGCCCCCTGGTGTCTCGCGTCCGAGCCGTCGAGACTCGCGACTTCGTCGCATGCGCTTCGACGGCTC
>NZ_JBITGN010000005.1:366691-454248 GCF_044457245.1 Nocardia sp. NPDC050630 | reverse complement strand
ATTCCGGTCGTGCACCGCCGATCAGCTGGTCGGTGTGCTCCACGAGATCATCGTGGCCACCGGGCGGAAGCCGACGCACATTCGCATGGACAACGACACCGAGATGACCGCACACGCGATGCGGGATTGGTGCCGGTTCACCGGGGTCGATGCCTCGTTCATCGATCCGGGATCGCCGTGGCAGAACGGTGTCTGCGAGTCGTTCAATGGGCGTTTCCGCGACGAATTCCTGTCCTGCGAGGTGTTTCATTCCCTGACCGAGGTGCGGGTCCTTGCCGAGGACTGGCGCATCGAGTACAACAGTTACCGGCCACACGGATCGCTGGGTTTCCTTACCCCGCAAGCATTCCGTGAGCAATGGGTACCGACCGAGTTCGAGCAGCAACTACAACTCGCATAGCCGGTGGACCTGCCATCGGGGCCCAGTCATTGCGTCGTAGTCACCGGAAGTACCCGCGGTCTCGGATTCGCTTTAGCCGATGCGTTTCTCGCGGCGGACTGCGCGGTCGTGGTATCGGGGCGAACCGAGAGCGCGGTCGGTGAATGCATCGAGAAGCTGCGCTCGACACACCCGAACTCAAGTGTCACGGGGGTCGCGGCCGACGTCGGCCGTATCGAGGACGTCGAAGGCCTATTCGCCACCGCCACAGCCACTTTCGGCCGCGTCGACCTGTGGATAAACAATGCCGGACTCGGCGGACACCCCGTACCTCTGGTCGAACTGACCGCGACGGAGATAGCCGACGTGGTAGCAGCGAATCTCACCGGCACCATGAACGGCTGCATCGTCGCGCTCGCCGGAATGCGCGAGCAGCAGACAGCCGGTCAGATCTTCAACACCGAGGGTTTCGGAAGTAACGGCGTGAAGCGCAACGGCATGGCCATCTACGGCGCCACCAAGCAGGCGATTCGATATTTCACCCGGTCCGTCGTCAAAGAGATCGCAGGCGGTCCGATCCGCGTCGGCACCATCATCCCCGGGATCGTCGTCAGCGACATGCTGGCGGAACAATACCGAGCCGCTTCACCTCGCAGACGCGACCTCTACTCGGCATTTGCCGACCTCCCCGAAACCATTGCGGCAGAACTAGTCCCACGGCTGCTCACGAACCAGGAACACGGCGCTGTCATTTCCTGGTTGTCCCCGACCGACATGGTCGGACGGATGCTTCGACCCAAGTACAAGAAGCGCGGACTCCTGGCGGCACTTGATGCTCCAACGGAGGACATCGAGCGCGTTGGCGGCGCTTCTGGTTCGACGAAGTCGTGAGTCGGCTGAGGGGCGACTTTCCGGAGCGATCGAAGCGTCTCTCGCAACCTGCTTAGCGGCCGTCTGGACATGCTGAGCACAGTCGTGGCGACGAGCAACCTTGTGGGTTTGGTCTCGGCTAGCATCGGTCGCCACGGCCGTCTACCTCGTGACCGGCGCCGCGGGTTTCATCGGCGCGAACTACGTGCACCGTTTGGGTGAGTGGGAGCCCGACGCCGACGTGGTGGCGGTGAAATTCCTCGGTTTCGCTGGCCATTTGGATTATCCACGTCCGATTAGGCTGGATGCGGTTCCTCAATGCCTGATGCCAGTCGATCGGTGAATTCCCTCGACCGGCGTTTCTGGAAGTCTCGCGGTGTTTCGCCGTATCGGGCCTTGAATACCTGGGAGAACCAGGTCTGGGTGAAACCACAACGTGCCGCCACCTCGCCGATAGTCGTGGTCTTCCCCGGTTGGGAGAGCAGGTCACGCGCGGCGCGCAGTGCCTCGTCCTGCCGCACCTGCCGGTAGGTGGTGCCGGTCTGCTGGAGGGCGAACCGCAACTGTCGAGGTGACCAGCCGAGAGCCGATGCCACTGCAGGCAGATGCAAGTCCCCGACACCGATGTGCTCTCGCACGTACTGGCGGACGGCTGCAGCGGTTTCGGTAAGGTGGCTTTGTTGCGGGCCCATATCGCCGAGCAACATCATGCACAGCAGCTCGATGATCCGATCGCAGACGGCGTTGAATTCCCAGTCCGTGAGGTTGGATTGCTCGGCATGCGTCTCTCGGATCAAGCTTTGCATGATCCGGCCCAGGCCGGATTCCATGTCGGGCGCCGTTCGCGGTAGTCCGGTGGACGACAGGCGATTATCGACATCCGTACGTGGCATGCGAACCGCGTTCACCACCATGCGTGGCATGTAGTACCGAAACGGCTGGTCTGGGTTTATCAGCAGCGAGCCACCAGGTGTAACACGTGTCACCGTGTCATTCGTTTCGAAGGTATGCACTCCCCCCACACCCCGCTGTGGCATAACGAACCAATAGTCGTTGCCGTCCTGCCGGGTGTGCGATGGAGTCCGCCATGCTAGACGCTCACCGCGTTGGTCGATGCACAGGAGGGTGTGAGCAGCCGTGTCCTGAACGGTGACACGGACCCACCAGTTGCGCGGATCACGAATCCGGGCAGTAGACCGTAGAAAGCCGTTGCTTACCGCCTCCCACTCGTCAGCGTCTTCCATAACAAGATCGGAATACATCATGATGATGCCTTGGCAGATGGGTCATTTGGAACTTTACTATTCAACATCGTTTCGGTGGCGCGTAGCCCGTCTGGCAGATTCCCGCCACTGGAGGGGACCAGCGGGAACCCGCGAACGATCTGTGTGGTTGGCGCTGGATTAGTACCGCCGCAGTCGCGGGAGTCACCCAGCGACTGCGGCGGAAACGGATGCATCAGGCCCCGACGAGCGCCGAACTCCCGCTGTGCCCGGGTTTCTGCACTAGGCGCTGGGTTCGAGCAGCACGGGAAGTTCGAGGGGCCCGGAGGTGATGAAATTCGGACTGTAGATCTGGGTGGGGTCACAAGCCAGGCGCAATCGCGGGAATCGGTTGAACAGCGTGGACAAGGCGATGTGGCTTTCCAGCCGGGCTAGATGAGCGCCGAGGCAGATATGCGGTCCCCGGCCGAACGCCAGCTGGTCTCGGTGATCGCGGTCGATGTCGAAGGTACCGGCGTCCGGATAGTGCTCCGGGTCCCGCCCGACGCCGCCATACCACCCCACCATGGATCCTGCGGGAATTTCTACGCCGGCGATAGTGACGTCTTGCAGCGCATACCGAGTGGGAATAACAACAGCCACCGGCGAGCGGAAGCGCAGCATCTCCTCCACGACGTCCTTCCACCGGTCTTCGGCCTGGGCTTTGGCGAGTTGCTCGGGATGGGTGCACAGCGTGACGACCGCGTTGCCGAGCAGGTGCACGGTGGTTTCGTGTCCGGCCATGAGGACCAACCACAACATGTTGACCAGTTCGTCGTCGGTCAAACCGTTCTCTATATTGGCCTCCAGCAGGGCGGAGGTGAGGTCGTCGCCGGGTGTGCGCCGTTTGCGGTCGAGGAGTTCGGCGAGGTAGCCGAGCATGCCTGCCATTGCGGCCTGAATCTCGTCGCCGGTGCTCAGATGCGACATGACTGTGGAAGCCCAGATCCGGAATTGTGGTTGTTCCGATGCCGGTACACCGAACAGTTCGCCGATCACCCGAACCGGCAGGGGGGTGGTGTAATTGGAGACGATATCGATCTCGGCGTTGCGGTCGGGAAGATCGTCGATGAGCTCGGTGGCCATCTGCTGGATTCTGGGCTCGAGCGCGGCGACTCTGCGGGGGGTGAACGCCTGGCTGATCGTTTTCCGCAGCCGTCGATGATCGTCGCCGTCCTTGCTGATCATGTGGTCGATATCGGTGAGTGCGCGCAAGGGCCAGTCGGCTGGAATCGTACCGTCCTGCAACGCAGGACAGTTGCGCGGATTCTTGCTGAACACGGTGCCGTCACCGGCGAGGACTTCGCTCACCGCTTTGTGGCTCACCGCGACCCAGGCCACGACATTGCCGGGCAGTTCGATCGGAACGATCGGACCACGCCGGCCGATCCTGTCGAAGGTATCGACAATCAACTCTCCAGCGGTAGGCAGCTGAGCGACGGGCTCGGTCATGTTGTCTCCCAATGGTGCGTTCGTCACACGGACAGGGCTGACGTGTGCCCGCCCAGTGTCGGCCGCAGCCGCACACCGAACGAACGGAACCAGGAATCGCTGCCTCACAATGAAACTGCGAGCGCATACGAACATACACATTCCGAAACCCTCGCTGATCGACCTGACTCCCCGTATTCGAGTCGACGCGCAGCGGAGAACCCGCCCGCCCTGGCGATCGAAGCGTTGTGCGCGCCGACTCGTGGGCAAGGGTGCTTCGTTGCCGCATTGGGTGCGCGCCAGCGCGATTGAACACGGTTCCGCGATCGGGATCCCGCATGGTCAAGCTGTGTTCATCCGGTCCAGCGTCGAGGACCGCGACATCGGCACGGGTCGTTTGCTCAATCAGCGAGCCGCCGCCATCGTGCGCACCCTCGACGGAGACACCATCACCCTGTTCAACCCGCGCATCGTCGAATCCTGTGCAGCCGAAGACGAACAGCACGGGGGATGCCTGAGCTTCTTCGACCTGCGCGGACGCGTACCACGTGACTATCGATCACCGTCGAGCACACCTACATCGACGGCACGACCCGGATCACCGAATTCGAACGAGGCGTCGCACGCCTGATCGCCCACGAAATCGGCCACCTCAACGGACAGCTCTACCTCGACCATATGCGCCCAGGAGTCGAACCAATACCCGTCGAGAAATACCGTGCCACTGGCAAGAACTGGACCTATTGAATCGCCAGGCTTCGTGCCTAGGGCTGAAACGATAACGACCCCAATCCGTTACATGTGAGATTGGGGCCTTTATTCGTGGTTGATAAGAATAATCGTCAGGCGGTGGGCCGGATGAACTCACCGTCTTTGACGCCTGCGGTGAAGGCGTCCCAATCGCTGGGCGTGAAGATCAATGCCGGGCCGGTTGGGGTTTTCGAGTCTCGGACGCCGACCCGGCCTTCGTCGAGCCAGGCCACCTCGACGCATTGGGCGCCGCTTTCGCTGTAGCTGCTCTTGAACCACGTCACCCTGGATAGGTCAACGTTCACCACGCTCGTGCTCCTTCGCCACCTGCCGCAGCAGGCTTCTGCTTTCTACCTCGCCTAGACAGGTGTCCTCGATGGCTGTAGCAAGGTCGACATAGTGCTGAACTTCATCGGGCTTTTCGAGGTACACATCCTGAGCAGCTCCGCCTTCTATGAATACCACGGTGGGTTCGACGGGTTCCCTTGTGGCGGTTCGGTCGAAGTCGAGGATGATGAACGAGCCGCGAGGTATTCCCCACGTAAGCCCCGCACTGTACGGCTGTATTCGCAAGGTGATGTTGGGCCGTTTCGACATCTCTGCGAGGTGCCTCAGCTGAGCAGCCATGATTTTCGGGTTGCCGATCACCCGGTACAGCACCGAAACGTGTAGCAGAACGTTCAGGTGGACAGGATTCGTTCTACGAGTGACGAGGGCTTGTCGTTTCATTCGATGTTCGACGCGCCGGTCAACATCTTCGGGACTGGTGAATCCAGGGAACGCCGCGATGATCGCCCGTGCGTAGTCACTGGTCTGGAGGAGGCCGGGAATCGTTTGCTCATGGTAGGTGGTCAGCCGCCGCGCAGCCGCTTCGAGCCCGACGTACATGCTGAAGGCGGTGCTGAACAGACCGCCGTATACGTGATACCAACTCTTGGCTCGGGCCTGGGTCGCGAGATCGACTGCGGCGCGGGTGTCTTCGCGTCCAACGTCGTACACCTCGCATAGCGCCTGCACATCCTGCCTCTGGACCTTCTGAATCTGTCCGGTCTCGATGCGTTGCAGCACGGCTCGCGATAGGTCGACCAATTTCGCGGCTTCGGCGATGGTGAATCCGGTTGCTTCGCGACGCTCGCGAAGGAATCGTCCGAGCTGGCGGCGCGGCAGGGTTGACGATGGGCCATCCTCTTCGATGCTGGTCACGGGGGTCTCCTGGAATCGAGTCATGTCGGATCGGAAACTGAGCCTGTTTTCATCGCGGAACCGAGTCTCGTTCTGGCGCTTTGGAGCAATCGCAATCGAGTTCTCGTTTCTGCTGGCCGCGAGCAGTTGCTGATGCTGTGCTGTGGACGGCGTTCGAGATGAGAACTGATGAGGCACGAGAACTGCTCGGCCGCCACCCACCGTAATCCATCGACCGAAGGGGCGGAGCGATGACGAACAATCAAGTGGCAGAACCGGATACCAGGCGATTCGACACGCCGAAGGCTGTCGGATTCGTGCGCGGTGACGTGTCCGGGCTCGCCGCACCCCGGCACGCGAGCGCAGTAATGCGGCACGCCCAGCTACTGGGCTATCAATACGTGTACACGATACGGCCGCCGCAGGACACCCTCGATCCGATCGGGTACGCCCTCGGCATCGCATCCGGGCTCGGTGTGGCAGCGATAGTGGTCTACGACCTGGCGCAGGTCGATGATCAACCGGCGCGGGTCTGTGAGGACTTCGATCTCGAAACAGTTTGTCCCGCAACCACATGGACGAGGGTTGCGCACCCGACCGTTGAGACGGGAGCGGCGTGATGGGGGAGGACACGATCCTGGCACCGCCGAGTGTTTGCGGGTATGCCGATGTCGAGTTGGCGCACGAGCAGATGCGCACGCATCGCGGGTGTCGGATCGGGCGGTGTGTGTGGAAGGCGGCGGCGTATTACACGCTGGTTGACGCTGGTCGCCTTGTGCCGCAGTCGTTGACGCCGCGTGAGCGTGCTGCCGCTCGTGGGCTCGAGTTCCCACCGCTCGATAGCCAGGTGCATGTGGGCGGTGGGCCGAGGTTGCGAACCCTGCGGGAGGTGCTGGACAAACTCACCGAACTAACGCTGCCGGGCGCGGATGGCGGTGGCCACGGGTAGTCGGTCCGGGATGAGCGAGCATCGCACCGAGGTGGACGGTTGGCAGGCGATCTGGCGTATCGACCGTTGCTGCATTCGAATGATGTTGGTGCGCAATCTATCCGAATCGGAAACGCTGATATCGATGTCGAGCGTAGACGTCGCGCCGGATCTGGTGCAGGTTCGTGAGCGGTTCCCGGAACTGTCGCGGTTGTGGGACGCGGTACGGCACGAATATTGGGTTGAATCCCTTGGCCCCGGGAGCAACGGCGCACGATCTGACTGACCGGCATCGATCATGCGGATGGCCCGCACCGGACGTAGGTCGGAACCAGGCTGCCCTTGCGATCGCGACTGAATTCACCGATGAGGCTGCGGACGAATGTCGAAGACCTTATGCCGCAGCGTATCCGGTGAATTCCTGCGCGGTCACCGTGATCATGCGGCCACACATTGCCTTGACCGCCGTGCGAAAGTTGGGTTTACCACTGGGCGGTAGCGGCATCGACCACCTGCTCGAACCATCTCCAGCGTCGATCGCGTGCACAGTGGTGCCGTCGGTAAGGATGAGATGGCGTGCGTCGGTGATGCCGTCGTAGCGTGCGGTGTTCGCGAACGGCGTCGGCTGCTGCCAGAGTCCGTCCAACCAGCGCGCTACGCCGGGATTCGCCGGATCCGGATACCGCCCCGGTGTCATCGCTTGCGCTGGGCGCTGGGTCTGCGAGATCCGGACTGCACGATGAGCAGGACGAGGCCGACGCCCAGTCCGACGAGCACCAGCGCCACGATCAAGAGCAGTAGGAGTGCCATGCGGCAAGTATGGGAGGGGCCGCCGGTCCGGGCCGTGGCTGGAACCGCTCTCGCACCGGTCAGTAGGCTGTTACCCATGACGGCTGGAACCACGACCGAGCAGGATATCCGCGAGACGGTGCATGATGCCGCGCGCAAGGCTCGGGTGGCTTCGCGGGTGCTCGCACAACTGACCACCGCGCAGAAGAACGAGGCGCTGCATGCGGCCGCCGATGCGTTGCTCGCGGCGGCCGATACCGTGCTCGCCGCCAATGCCGAGGACATCGCGACCGCGCAGGCGGCGGGGACCGAGGAGTCCCTGCTGGACCGGCTGCGGCTGACGAAGGCGCGCATCGACGGCATCGCGTCCGGGCTGCGCCAGGTGGCCGGATTGCCCGATCCGGTCGGCGTGGTCGTGCGCGGGTCGACGCTGCCGAATGGGCTGGAGATCCGTCAGGTCCGGGTGCCGCTCGGCGTGGTGGGCATGGTCTACGAGGCCCGCCCGAATGTCACCGTCGACGCATTCGGCCTCACGCTCAAGTCCGGCAATGCGGCGCTGCTGCGTGGCTCGTCCTCGGCCGCGCACTCCAATGCCGCACTCGTCACTGTGCTGCGGGAAGCCCTTGTCGCACTGGACATTCCGGCGGATGCGGTGCAGCTGCTGCCCAGCCACGATCGCGCCAGTGTGACCCATCTGATCCAGGCTCGCGGCTTGGTGGACGTGGTCATCCCGCGCGGCGGGGCGGGGCTGATCAATGCGGTGGTCCGCGATGCTCAGGTGCCCACCATCGAGACCGGTACCGGCAACTGCCACGTCTACGTGCACGAAGCCGCCGATCTGGAGATGGCCGAGCAGATCCTGATCAATGCCAAGACCCGTCGCCCGAGCGTGTGCAATACCGCCGAGACGGTGCTCATCGATGACGCGATCGCCACCACCGCGGTGCCCCGGCTGATCGAGGCGCTGGAACGCAACGGCGTCACCGTGCACGGCGACCTGCCCGGCCTGGTGCCCGCCAACGATCAGGACTGGGGCGAGGAGTACCTCACCCTCGATATCGCGCTCAAGGTCGTCAAGAATCTCGACGAGGCCGTCGAGCACATCAACACCTGGGGTACCGGCCACACGGAGGCCATCGTCACCGGTGAGCTGGCCGCGGCCCGCGAATTCACCAACCGCGTCGATGCCGCCGCCGTCATGGTGAACGCGTCGACCGCCTTCACCGACGGTGAGCAGTTCGGCTTCGGCGCGGAGATCGGCATCTCCACCCAGAAGTTGCACGCCCGCGGCCCGATGGCGCTGCCGGAGCTGACCTCCACCAAGTGGATCGTCTGGGGTGACGGCCAGATCCGGCCGGTCTAGATTTCGTTCGGTGTAAGAACCGCCGAGCGCTTGCTTCGGGCGCTCCCGTAGCGTGAGGGATGGGTTTCGATGGAAGGACGCTACGTGGGTACCGAAAGCGCAGTGCAGGAGCCGATCTTCACCTCGGTCGACGATGTGATCGAACGGCTCGCCACGACCGGGTACCTGGCCGATAAGGCGACGGCGACCTCGGTATTCCTGGCCGATCGGCTCGGTAAGCCGCTGTTGATCGAGGGCCCGGCCGGTGTCGGCAAGACCGAACTGGCCAGGGCGGTCGCGCAGACCGCGGATGCCGAGCTGGTGCGTCTGCAGTGCTACGAGGGCGTCGACGAGGCCCGCGCGCTCTACGAGTGGAATCACGCCAAGCAGATTCTGCGGATCCAGGCCTCCAGCGAGAACGACTGGGAAGAGACCAAGGCCGACGTCTTCACCGAGGAATTCCTACTGTCGCGCCCACTGTTGACCGCGATCCGCCGGGCCGATCCGACCGTGCTGCTCATCGATGAGACCGATAAGGCCGATGTCGAGATCGAGGGTCTGCTGCTCGAGGTGCTCAGTGATTTCGCGGTGACGGTGCCGGAACTCGGCACCATTACCGCCAGCCGCAAGCCGTTCGTGGTGCTGACCTCCAATGCCACCCGCGAACTGTCCGAAGCGCTCAAGCGCCGCTGCCTCTATCTGCACCTGGACTTTCCGGATGAGGAACTCGAGCGCCGCATCCTGGCCAGTCGAGTGCCGGAGCTGTCCGCCTCGGTCGCCGCGCAGTTGGTGCGGATCGTGCACGTGCTGCGCGGCATGCAGCTGAAGAAGCTGCCGAGCGTCGCGGAGTCGATCGACTGGGGACGCACCCTGCTCGCACTGGGTCTGCAGGACCTCGACGACACCACCGTGCGCGCTACCCTCGGCGTCGTGCTCAAACACCGGGCCGACCACCAGCGCGCGCTGGCCGAGCTGAAGCTGGCCTGAGCCATGGCGGCCGGATCGCAGCCCACACTGGATGCGCCGCACGGGATTTCGGGACACCTCGTCGGTTTCGTCGATGCATTGCGGGCGCACGGCATTCCGGTCGGTCCTTCGGAGACGGTGGACGCGGGCCGTGTGGTGTCGGTATTGGATCTGCTGGATCGCGAGGTCGTGCGCGAAGGTCTGGCCTGCTCGCTACTGCGCCGCACCGCCCATCGCAGCACCTTCGACGGCCTGTTCGATCTGTGGTTCCCCGCCGCCGTCGGTGCGCGCAGCAGTACCGCGGATGATCCGGAGATTCCGCGCACGCCGTCCGGCGAGATCGACGTTCCCGCGCTGCGTGGACTGCTCGCGGCCCTGCTGGCCAGGCAGGATTCGACACAGCAGCAGGAAATGATCGCCGCGCAGCTGGTCGAACAACTCGGGCAGTACGAATCCTCGCGCGGTCCGTCCTTCTCGGCATACCGAACGTTGCGCGAGGTACAGCCGGAGACGCTGCTGGCCAGGATTCTCCAGGGTTTGGCTGTCGGACCCGATACCAGCGAATTCGATGCCGAGATCGCCCGCCGCGTCGGTCGCCAGCGCATCGCCGGATTCCGCGCCATTGTGGAGGCGGAAACGCATCGGCGGGTCGCCGAGAATATCGGCAGGGAGCGCGTCGCGAGCTATGCCGTCTCCCGGCAGGTGGAGGACGTCGATTTCCTGCGCGCTTCGGAAACCGAACTCGCGGAGATGCGGCGCGGCACGCAGCGATTGGCCCGAATCCTGGCGTCCCGACTCGCCGTGCGGCGCAGGCATGCTCGTCGCGGTGAGATAGATCTGCGCAAGACGCTGCGCAAATCCATGTCGACCGGTGGCGTGCCCATCGACCTGGTCAATCGCAAACCGCGACCGGGCCGCCCCGAGCTGGTGCTGCTCTGCGATGTGTCCGGCTCGGTGGCCGGATTCAGCAACTTCACGCTCTTGCTGGTCAATTCGCTGCGCGAACAGTTTTCCCGGGTGCGGATATTCGCCTTCGTGGACCGGACCGATGAGGTGACCCGGTTCTTCGATCCGCACACCCAGCTGGACCAGTCCATGGCCCGCATTTTCACCGAGGGCAAGGTGGTCGGCCTCGACGGGCACTCCGACTACGGGCATGCGCTGTCTACCTTCGTCGAGCAGTGGCCCGATGCGGTGACCTCCCGCAGCTCGCTGCTCATACTCGGCGATGCCCGCACCAATTACCGCGATCCGGAACTGACTACGCTGCGCGAGCTGGTGCACACCGCCAAGCACGCGCATTGGCTCAATCCGGAGAAGGAAAACAACTGGGGCACCGGCGATTCCGCCGCTGACAGGTATCGCGAAGTGATCGAGATGCACGAGTGCCGCTCGGCCAAACAGTTGACCGCGGTGGTGTCGCGGCTGCTGCCGGTGTGACGCGATTGTGACCGAACTCATTATCGGTCGCCGTTAACACCATCAGCATTCGTTAAGGGAACTATTGGCGCTGCGCACCAGGATTCGCTCCATGGTGAACAACGCGCCGGTCGGGTCCGGCCGCAGCGGTAGTGGGGATTATTCGTTTCAGGTCGATCTGCGCGGAATCGTCGATCTGCTCTCGCATCATTTGTATTCCAGTCCGCGGGTCTATATTCGTGAGCTACTGCAGAACGCGGTCGACGCCGTCACCGCGCGCAGGCAGCACGATGCGTTGGCGCCCAGCCCTATTCGGCTGGTTATCGACGAATCGGGGTTGCGGATAATCGATCACGGTATCGGTCTCACCGAGGCGGACGTGCACCGCTTCCTCGCCACCATCGGGCATTCGTCGAAGCGTGACGATATCGAGGGTGCGCGGCGAGAGTTCCTCGGGCAGTTCGGCATCGGGCTGCTGGCGTGTTTCACCGTGGCCGAGACGATCCGTGTGGTCACCCGTTCGGCCATCGACCCGGATGCCCCGCCGGTCGAATGGCTGGCCGCCGCCGATGGCACATACTCGCTACGTCTACTCGATCCGGCAGTACAGCAAGAGCCGGGCACCGCGGTGTACCTCACGCCGCGAGCGGGTGCGCGGGAGTGGTTCACGCCGGGGCGGGTGTTGGACCTGGTTCGCGATTATGGATCACTGCTGCCCTACGAAGTGACGGTCGAGGCGAATGGTGCCGGGCTGCGCGCCACCGATGGTCCTGCGGTATGGCGGCGCAGCTATGCATCTGTGGCGCGGCGGCGCGCGGCGCTATTCGAATACGGTGAGCGCGTCCTCGGTTTCACACCGCTGGATGTGATCGATCTCGATGCCGAATTGGCGGGGGTCAGCGGGGTCGCCTTCGTGCTGTCGCAACCGGGAAATCCTGCCGAAAGCAGTGCGCACCGGGTGTATCTCAAGGGCATGCTGCTCGGTGACGCGGTGCGCGGACTGCTGCCGGACTGGGCCTTTTTCCTACGCTGCGTCATCGACACCGATAGTCTGCGCCCGACCGCCTCGCGTGAGGGCCTCTACGAAGACGAACGCCTCGCCATCGTCCGCGACAGCCTCGGTGACCGAATCCGCGACTGGCTCACCGAAATCGCCGCCGAACAGCCCGAACGGCTGGCCGCATTCCTGTCCGTGCACGCACTCGGTGTCAAGGACATGGCGCGGCATTCGCCGGACATGTTGCGGATCATGCTGCCGCACTTGCTGTTCGAGACGACCGACGGCCGGGTTCCGTTGACCGAATTCGCACGCAACCATCCGAGCATGCGGGTGACGGCGACGGTGGAGGAGTTCCGTCAGGTCGCCGCCACTGCGGCCGCGCAGGGCATCGGTGTCGTCAACGGTGGCTATACCTACGATGCGGAACTCGTCGCGCTGCTGCCGACGATCCTGCCCGGCGTCACCGTGACCGAGCTGGACGCGGCTGCTGTCACCGCCGCCCTCGACCTGGTGGATCCGGCCGAAGAGCTGTTGTTGGCTCCGGTGCTCGCCGCAGCGCGCACCGCACTCGATCCGCTGTCCTGCGATGTGATTCTGCGTGCGTTCCATCCGGTGTCGGTGCCCGCACTGCATCTGGACAGTCGCGGCGCGCGCAATGAACGAGCACGCGTCGAGACCACCGTCGGCGCGGACGAGCTCTGGACCGAAATCCTCGGCGCGCTGGCGGCGAGCGCACCCCGTGCGCAATTGGTGTTGAACCACAACAGTCCGATTGTCCGACGATTGAGCCGGATCGACGACCCAGCCTTCCTGCGAACCGCCGTCGAATCGCTGTACGGCCAAGCGTTATTGATGACACACCGGCCACTGCGACCGGCCGATACCGCGTTGCTCAATCGCGCATTCGGCGAATTCCTCAGCTGGGCGACCCGACGTGCGGCGGGCGAGACCGCGCAGGAGGCCTGAAATGGAAACCTCCGAGATCGAGTCGGCGCTGGCGCAGAGTCGCTCGCTGCCGCACGGACGCGGCCGCACCGAACGCCTGGAAATGCTCGCCGCCGCGGCGAAGTCGGGTTCGGACCGGGCACTGGAGGGCAGTGTCCTGTTGGAGCTGGCCCAGGCGTATACCTATGCGGGCGAACGCGATCTGGCACCGGTCGCCTACGGCAGGCTGCTGCGGATCTACGACGACTATCCGGCCGAACTCGGTGCGATGACGCATTCGGTGCATTGGTATCTGAAATGGCTGACCTGGGGTCTGATCGAGAATCCCGCAGTGCCACTGCAGACCACCTACCGTTGGCTCGACGAGCTCGAAAGTCGCTACCGGCAGCGGGGATACAGCGCACGCCCAGTGCTCGCACTGCGCTCCGAACTGGCGCGCGATCTGGGTCAGCACGATGTGGCGGCCGAACTGCTGGACGCGGCGCGTGCGGCACCACACGACAGCATGTCCGATTGCGACGCCTGTGAACGCAACCAATGGGGTGCGAACTATGCGCTGGCCGGTGACGACGAGTCCGCGCTGGAGAGCTGGCGTCCGGTTATCGACGGTGCGCGCAGCTGCACCGAGGAGCCGCATCGGGTGCTCGGGCAGGCCCTGCTGCCGATGTTGCGTACCGGGCGCACCGCCGAGGCCCGAAGTGCGCACTTTACGGGTTATCCACTGGTGCGCCATCTTCCGGATCTGCGGCGTACGGTCGGCGAGCACATCGAATTCTGCGCACTGACCGGGAATGAGGCGCGTGGTCTGGAGATGGTGGCCGAGCATGCGACGTGGCTGACCGATCCCGGCGCGGATGCCGCCATTCGGTTGGCCTTCATATCGGGAGTGTGCGTGCTGTTGCGGCGGCTGAGCGAGTTGGATCTCGGTGCACTGGCGGTCGGTGCGGGGACGGTGGATTCGGTTCGTGCCGAGCTGAGTGTAGAAATCGGCGAGCTCACCGCACGCTACGACGCACGCAATGGAAATGCGGTGGTCAGCGAGCGGGTCGCGGCCCGGCTCGCGCAACAGCCGCTTGTCGACCAGCTCCCACTCGGTATGCGAAACACTGTGCCGCGCAAGGTTTCCGCCATAATTCCGGCAACTACCGCCACCGCCCAGGAACAAGCCGAGGACGCACTGCAGCTGGCCGAACTGGCCGCAGTACGTCTGGTCGACTATCCGAAGGATGCCGAAGAATATTTGCGCCAAGCGCTTTCGATCGGTGCGAGCGCGCTGCCCGCCGAACATCTCGCCCGCCTGAGTTCCCAGCTCGTCATGGTGCTATCCGGCCAGCCCGGCCGCGAATACGAACTGGCCGATGCGGCACTCACCGCCGCCGCACGCTGGGAACCGATCTCGCCCGCGGACGCCATACATCTCACCTTCGTCGCCGCTCGCGCCTGCCATCGGGCGGGACGGCATGGGGAGGCGGCCGCCCTGTTCGAACAGCCGCTCGCGGCCGGAGAACAGCCGTACCCGCCCGCCGAAATGGCGATCGTGCGCCGCCAATACGGTGAATCCCTGCGCAAGCTCAACCGATTCCGGGACGCGGCAAAGCAATTCGTCGAAGCGGCGCGTCTGGTCCACAACGACCCCGACCGCGTCGAACTCGAAGCCGAACTCGCCTGGTCGGCGGCCGCGGTCCTGGACTACTGCGGCGAAGACGAACAAGCGGTGGTCGCCTTCCTCCGCGCCGCCAACCTCTGGGCGACCCTCGACCGCATCGGTCCCCGAGCCAAATGCCTGCGCTCCGCGGCCTGGCTACAGCTCTATGGCGCCGGTATGGAATCCGACCGCCCCTGGCTAACGACCATGCGTGATCTGCTCACGGAATTGGAAAGCCTGGCCGAAACGTCCCCATCACCGGAGGTAACCACCGAACTACTCAATACCCGCACCCAACTCGCCGATATGCAACGCGACGAGGACTGATCACCCAACGAGTCCCCCGAGCAAAGCCTCGACCTGGTCGAAAGCAATGGCACCGGCGAGCGGATTCGAGTAGCTGCGAGTCGAGACGATCAACCCGTCACGCACCCGGGAGACGTTGATGATCAGCAGGTCGAACCGCTTGCCGGTGGCCAACACCGTTCCGTTGATCCGATACTCGGCGATGACGACCTCGGGATCGGCTGTCTCGTGAATGCGGACATCATCGACGGAATCGAAGCGCTGAATGCGAGCGCCCTCCACCAGGTGAGCTCGAAACGCCTCGCGCCCGACTTCGGGATGCTTCGCGCCCGGCGGCAGAAACGGCAATTCGAACACCGCATCGGCGGCATACACATCGGCCATCTCCGGCGTCGGGCCGCCAGCGGTCAGGGCCAGCAGGCGTTCGATGGTCTCACGAGGGGTGATGGACATGGCATACTCCCATTCAACGGCTAACCGGGGCGCTTCCCCCGTTTCAATATACGGGGCGTACGACCCGGTTGTCCGGCGGTGCTGCTTCGGGCATTCGCCGAACGATAAGAAATCTGTTAGGTGGCATCGACATTGTTGGTGATGACACCGAGAACGGCTCGGTGCGTTGTCGATTCGGAGCTCCGAATGAAGAAGACCGCTGCTGTTATCGGTGCGCTGGCCAGCGCCGCAGTACTCACGGCCTGTGGGCCGGACGGGTCGCCGACGACCGGGGGAGCGACCTCGTCCACGGCGGCCGCGTCGACGACCATTGCCGGCTCGCCTCGGGCCGAAACCTTCAGCGCGACAACGCTTCATCTCGAGGGCATGGGCTACAAGATCGACGTGCCTCAGGTGGGCGGTGGAAAGGCCGATGCCAGAACCGAATTCAACGATGTGATGCGGGCTGGGGCGCAGGAGTGGCTCGATCGGATCAACCGGCCGGGCGATTCGGTCACCGGCGGTGACAGCCAGGTCGTCCGCATCGGTTCGCAGGTGCTCAGCGGACATCTGGTTGTCGTTATGTACTCCGAAGGGGCAGCGCACCCGAACAGCAACGACTTCGCGCACGTCACCAATATCGCTACCGGCAAGGCCATCACCCTGCCCGACCTGTTCACCGATCTGCAGCAGGGCCTGAACGCGCTCTCGACGCAGGCCGATGCCCAGGTACAGCAGAACCCGAGGGCGACCGGGTATAGCAAGAGTCTGCTCACCCCGGTCGCCGAGCATTTCCACACCTGGGTGGCCACGCCCGAGGGCATGCGGATCTATCTCGGCGAAATCGCCTCGCACGCCGCGGGCAATATCGATGTCACCGTGCCGTGGTCCGCGCTGGACGGCGTGCTGAAGCCGGGGATGCGCGCGATCGTCAGCAGCTGACGCGGTGGTACCTTCTCGGGCACGAACGCGAGCTATTCGGGGAGGCCCAATGAGGAAGTCCGCTGCCGCTGTCCTGGTCAGCGTCCTGTTCGCCGTTCTCACGGCGTGTGGGTCCGCCGACCGGGCCGTCGCACCAGCGGCACCGGCCTTCACCGCGACCTCGATTCGGCTCGAGGGCCCCTGGTACTCCTTCGACCTGCCGCAGGTCGAAGGCGGCACCGACGCTGCGCGCACCGACTTCAACGAAGGCTTGCGCGCCGAGTTGGATCCGTTCCTCCGGAGCGCAGCGCAGGACCGGGCGGTCAAAGGATTCAACAGCGAGGTCGCCCATATCGGCCGCCATGTGCTCAGCGGTGTGCTCGGCATCGAGGTCGAGGTCGACGGCGGCAAGCTGCATCCGACCACCTTCAAGCGCACTCATGTGACCGATATCGACGACGGTAAGGCGCTCACGCTGCCGGATCTGTTCACCGATCTGCAGCGGGGGCTCGAGCGGCTGTCGGAGCAGGCGGCGGTGCAGGTACCCAAGTCCCGCGTCGGCACCAACCCCTACGACAAGCAGCGCATCGCACCGGCGGTGGAGAACTTCAAGGACTGGCTGGCCACGCCCGGCGGTCTGCGGGTCTACCTCGGGGAGATCGCCTCGCATGCGCTGGGCTATATCGACATCACGATCCCGTGGTCCGAACTGGACGCAATGCTGAAGCCGGGTCTGCGGGCAGTCGTCAGCAGTTGACCGTCCGGCCCCGGCTCGGACCGAACCGACCGGTTAAGCTCGGCTCTCATGCAGGAGAACGGGCGGCGTCGACGCAAGCTGGGGGTGATGGGTGGCACATTCGACCCCATCCACCACGGCCACCTCGTCGCCGCCAGCGAGGTCGCGAACCGATTCGAACTGGACGAGGTGATCTTCGTCCCGACCGGACAGCCGTGGCAGAAGGCCGACAGGCAGGTCAGCGCGGCCGAGGATCGCTACCTCATGACGGTGATCGCGACCGCCTCCAACCCCCGATTCTCGGTCAGCCGCGCCGATATCGACCGGGGAAAGGTCACCTACACCGTCGACACCCTGCGCGAGATGCGCACCAAGCATCCCGATGCGGAGCTGTACTTCATCACCGGAGCTGACGCGCTCGCCAACATCCTGACGTGGCAGGATTGGGCGGAGTTGTTCGAACTGGCGAAATTCGTCGGGGTGAGCCGACCGGGGTATGAGCTGAACACCGATCATCTCGAGGAGCATCTGCGTGACCTGCCGGTCGATGCGGTGACCATGATCGAAATCCCAGCGTTGGCGATCTCGTCGAGTGAATGCCGTCGCCGCGCCGCCGAGAACCGGCCGGTGTGGTACCTCGTGCCCGACGGCGTCGTGCAGTACATATCGAAGCGGCATTTATATGTGCCCGTAGGAGTGGAAGGTAGTTGAGGCGTGAGCGAGCGCAGCGAGCGAACCAATAACGGAGCCGCTGATGCGGTCATGCCGGAGCTGAGCGGCAGCGAGGCGCGGGCCGCGAGGGAGCGGAGCGAGGGAGCTGAAGACACAGTCGCATTTGCGGTCATACCGGAGCTGAGCGGCAGCGAGGCGCAGGTATGAGCGCATCTGTCGAGTCCGTGGAGATGGCGCAGGTTGCCGCGCGCGCGGCGGACGAGAAGCTGGCTACCGACGTTGTGGTGCTCGACGTGTCCGAACAGTTGGTGATCACCGACTGCTTCGTGATCGCCTCCGCGCCGAACGAGCGTCAGGTCAATGCCATCGTCGACAATGTCGAGGAGAAACTGCGCGCGGCCGGGCATAAGCCGGTTCGGCGTGAGGGCACCCGCGAGGGTCGGTGGGCACTGCTGGATTACGTCGACGTCGTCGTGCACATCCAGCACAATGATGAGCGCAATTTCTATGCGCTGGAACGGCTCTGGAAGGATTGCCCGGTGGTTCCGGTGGAAGGGATCGAAGCCGGGACCGAGGTGTTCAAGCACACGGAGTCCGAGGGTGTCGCGGTGCGTGGTGAAGCGGGGGAAGAACGCGAGTGAGTAAGTATGCCGGCGTCCGCACGCTGATCCTGCTGCGGCACGGGCAGACCGAATGGAATGCCGTCGATCGAATGCAGGGGCAGATCGACACCGATCTCACCGAGCTGGGTCGTCGTCAGGCGAAAGAGGCAGCGCGCGAACTGGTTTCGCGCAATGCGATCGCCATCGTCTCCTCCGATCTGCGGCGCGCCTTCGATACTGCCACGGCACTGGCCGACCACACCGGTCTTCCGGTCGTCCCCGATCCGCGGCTGCGTGAGACCAACCTCGGGGACTGGGAGGGGTTGACCCATCTCGAGGTCGACGCCGACTACCCGGGCGCGCGGGTGGCGTGGCGCTTGGATGCGGCCTATACCCCGCCCAGCGGTGAGAGCAAACTCGAGGTGGGCGCACGGTCACTACCGGTTGTTCGGGAATTGTTCGCCGAGCGGCAGGATTGGCCGGGCCGGACTATCATCCTGGTGGCGCACGGCGGGCTGATCGCCGCCCTCACGGCCGCGCTGCTCGACCTGCCGCCGCGGAACTGGCCTGCCCTGGGAGGGCTGGCCAATACCAGCTGGGTGCAGCTGAGCAGTCACGGTCCGAGCATTGATCAGCCCGGTTGGCGCCTGGATGTGTGGAACGCAGCGGCGAAGGTGGCCCCGGATGTCCTCTGAAGAACCGGTTCGGCAGGTACCGGATGAATTGTTCCGTCGGGTTTCGGCGAAACCCGAACGGGCGATCCCG
Source organism: Nocardia sp. NPDC050630 (assembly GCF_044457245.1). Lineage (NCBI taxonomy): Bacteria > Bacillati > Actinomycetota > Actinomycetes > Mycobacteriales > Nocardiaceae > Nocardia > Nocardia sp. NPDC050630. The sequence goes on along the minus strand of NZ_JBITGN010000005.1, from coordinate 434,906 downwards.
GACGCGCTATTCGGACCTCCCCCGGTGAAGAACGCCGAGGCGGAGGAACCGTCCGACGCGCAGACGTCCGAATCCGACAGTGATGAATCGGTCGCCGAGTCCGGAGAAGGTAACGAGGAGCCCGCCGCATCCGCGCCCGAATTCGGAACCGGTGTGGAGCCAGCGGAACCGGCGAGTGAGCCACCGGAAGGTGTCGCGGCAGTATCCGATCGGGATATCGCAGCGTCGACCGATGAGTCGGTGATCGGCGTTGCTCCCACAAACGAGTCCATAGCAATGGAATCCATGCTCGATGACACGGTCGCGGGTTCGGCGAGCGGTGACGAGTCCACTGCCACAGTGGATTCGGTGGTCGATGATTCCGAACCCGCGCTCGAATCGGTTATCGGTGACGCGGTTTCGGCCGCCGCGGCGGAACCGGCTTCGACCGAGGTATCGGATCGGCCGGTGCTGTTGGTGATCGCGGACTCGCTGTCCTACTTCGGTCCCAAGGGCGGCCTGCCCGCAGACCATCCGAAGATCTGGCCGAACCTGGTCGGCGCCGAACTCGATTGGGATGTCGAGCTCATCGGGCGGATCGGCTGGACCTGCCGCGACGCCTACTGGGCGCTGATCGGCGATCCCCGGGTCTGGGCCGCGGTGCCGCGCGCGGCCGCGGTCGTCTTCGCGGTCGGTGGCATGGACACCTTGCCCTCACCGCTGCCGACCGCGCTGCGTGAATTGATCCGCTATGTGCGCCCGCCCATGCTGCGTCGCGGGGTCCGCGGCACCTACAACTGGCTGCAGCCGAAGTTGTCGAAACTCGGTCGCCCCGTGGCATTGCCGCCGAAGGTGAGTGTGGACTACCTGGAGCAGTCGCGCGAGGCGCTGGTTCAGCTGCGTCCGGATCTGCCGGTCGTGGCGGTGCTGCCGTCGGTGCACAACTGTGCCGCCTACGGGCATGTGCACAGCGGCCGCGAGCGTGCCGTCGAGGCGCTGCGCGCATGGTCGGCCGAGACCTCCGTCCCGCTGGTCGATCTCGGTGAAGCGGTGCGCGAGGACATCTTCTCCGGAGACGCGAATCCCGATGGCATTCATTGGGGCTGGGCCGGACATACCGCGGTGGCGAATGCGATGGTGAAGACCTTGCAGGAGGTTCGGTAGTCCGTGGCCGTCGTGGTGGTCACCGATTCGTCCGCCAGCATCCCTGCTGAACTCGTCGGTGAGTTGGACATTGCCGTTGTCCCGCTGCATGTTCTGGTCGGCGACCGCACCATTCGCGAAGGCGTCGACGCCATCGATATCGACTACGGCTCGGATACCGTGACGACCTCGGCGGCCTCACCCGGTGAGTTGCGCGCGGTCTACGAGCAAGCGCTGGCGCGCAGTAATGGGGACGGCGTTGTCGCGGTACATCTTTCGCGTCAACTCTCCGGCACCTGGGAGGCGGGACGGCAGGCGATCCGCGATATGGACGCCGCCGATCAGGTCCGGCTGGTCGATTCACTCGGCGCTGGTCTTGCCACCGGTCTGCCGGTGCTCGCCGCCGCGCGCCGCGCCCGCGGTGGCGCGACATTGAATGTCGTCTACGACACCGCTGTCGCGGCGGCCAGCCGATCACGAACCTTCGTCCTGGTGAATCGCACCGAACAATTGCGTCGCGGCGGCCGATTGAGCAGCGCCGCAGCATTTTTCGGCAGCGAACTGGTCAGCAAACCGCTGCTGCAGATCGTCGAGGGCCGTCTGGAACTGCGCGAAAAGGTGCGTACTCGCTCCAAGGCCTACGCCAAACTCGTTGCGGCAGTGGTGGATGCGGCCGGCGACGATGGCGCCGCTTTCGCCGTACAACACCTGGGTGCCGAGGACGCCGCGAATGCCGTCGCCACCCAACTGCGTGAATTGGTACCCGGTATTCGTGAACTGATCATCGCGGAATTCGGGCCGACCCTTGGCGTTCACCTCGGCGTCGGTGCGGTCGGTGTGTTGGTCGTCCCGGGCGGCTGCGCCTGATCGGCTACGGTCCAGCACTCGCGTGTGTGCCGCATCTCCGGTCGAATGGCGTGGTTGGCGTAATAATTTCTGCGTGATCGCAACCCCTTCGGTCGGCACCGCAGGTGACTAACGTCGCGGCATGACGAGTTCCACAACTCCGATCAATCCGCCGCTGACCGTCGAATCGGTCGAGTGGAAACATCCGGACGCGGTGATCCCGCGCGACGAGATGGCCACCGAGGCTCTGAACTGACCGCCGATGCCACGATCCACAATGTGCGGCGGCGCCAGGCGGCACCGCCCGACCCGACCTCGTCAGCGGGATAACCTCAAGTGCCGCAACGGTGCTCGGCGATATCGAATGGCTTGGCGGAGCTTCGATATCGAGGCAGCGCACGGAAACTACGGTGTGGATGAGGGCAACGAATGTCCGATCTGTGATAAGCATCGGGGGATCGGCGCGCTGGTCGGTCCGGTGATCTACGCGGACGAGCTGGTATTGGTGACGCATCGACCGCTCACCGAGGGCACACCGGTGCCGGGCTACCTCTTCGTGGAAACCCGGCGGCACGCACCGACATTATCGACCTTGACCGACGCCGAGGCGCGGGCCGTTGGCTGGGCGGCCCGCCGCGCCGCGCACGCGTTATATGTCGAGCTGGCACCGCAATTCGTCTTCTCCGCGATTACCGGACTGAGTGTCGCCCACTTCCATCAGCACGTATTCGCTCGTCCGCACGGCACCCCCGCCTCGGTGCCGTGGTCGAACGCCGATGCGTGGCCCGATGCGCCACATGTCGATGCGTGCGCACTCGGTGAACTGTGCGATCGCTTGGCGATCCACTTCGTCACCGAGCACTGAAGGTCACAGCTCGGTGCTGTGTGCGGCGATGAGTTCGGTTATGCGGGACAGCAATTCGTCGGCAGGTAGTGGATCGAGGCGTTGTCCGTCCCGAAGCCGCACCGCGACAAGGTCATTCGCGGCCTCCTTCGGACCTATCACAACGTGATAGGGGATCAGGCGAGATGCGCGAATGCGCGCGCCGAGACTGCCCTGATCCGCGATTTCGGCGCGCAATCCCAGTTCGAGACAGCGTTCGACGAGCGCTTCGGCGTGCGCCGCCTCGGCCGCCGAAACCGGCAGGACGATCACCTGGGTCGGGGCCAGCCAGGCCGGGAACGCACCGCCGTGCACCTCGACCAGGTGCGCGACGGCCCGCTCGACACTGCCGATAATGCTGCGATGCACCATGACCGGGCGGTGCTTGGCACTGTCCGCACCGATGTAGTGCAGGTCGAATTGCTCCGGTTGATGGAAGTCGACCTGCACGGTGGAGAGGGTGAATTCGCGGCCCGCGCTGTCGGTGAACTGGATATCGATTTTGGGGCCATAGAACGCGGCCTCGCCCTCGGCCGCTTCATACGACAGGCCGGTGCGGTCGAGTACATCGGTGAGCATGGTGATCGATTGCTCCCAGAGACGCGGGGCCGCAACGTATTTCCCGCCAGGTCCGGGCAATGACAGCCGGTATCGAGTGGGACGGGTGCCCATGGCCGCGTGGGCAGATCGGATCAGTTCCAGCGCGCCCGAGACCTCCTCGGCGACCTGATCCTCGGTGCAGAAGATGTGCGCGTCATTGAGCTGGATCGCGCGGACACGGGTGAGTCCGCCGAGTACGCCGGAGAGTTCGGACCGATACATCCCGCCCAATTCCGCCATCCGCAAAGGCAATTCGCGGTAGCTGTGCGAGCGGGAACGATACATCACCGCGTGATGTGGGCACAGGCTCGGGCGCAGCACCACTTGTTCGCCGCCCAACTGCATCGGCGGGAACATGTCGTCGCGGTAATGTGCCCAGTGCCCGGATATTTCGTAGAGCTCCCGCTTTCCGAGCACCGGTGAGTACACGTGCCGGTACCCGGCCCGGCGTTCGGCGGTGCGGATGAATTCCTCTAGTTCGTGGCGCACTGTGGCGCCGTCGGGCAGCCAGTAGGGCAGGCCGGATCCGATGAGCGGGTCGGTGTCGAACAGGCCGAGTTCGCGGCCGAGTTTGCGGTGGTCGTGCATGGATCTCCTCGCGGACGGCGGGCGAGTGACCACAAGACGAAGCCCCGGGCACTCGCCCGGGGCTTTCGATCAGGACAGGAATCAGCGCGCCGGGACGGTCTCCGGCGTCGTCGTCGCAGCAGCGCGCTTCATGTGTGCCACGGTAGCAGAACGGTCATGGGGCTGGCACGTCATTGCTTTCTGCGGTCGTGCAAGGGGATTCACACCTGCTCGGCGAGGAAGTCCTCCCAGGTGAGCTTGCCGACCATCGCGCCATCGAGGGTCAGATTCTCCTTCGCGCGATACGCGCGCCCAACTTTGCCCGGCACCGGAACCGGCAGGAACAACCGTCGCTTACCTGCGGCTTTCAGGTAGCCGCGGATCAACTCGGCCATCGTGTACACCGTCGGCCCGACCAGATCGGGCACCCACCCGGCTGGTGCGCCACCCGCTAGCTCCACGAGTCGCGCGGCGACCTCCCGCGAATCGACCGGCTGCCACAGCACCGCGCCGGGCGCGGGGACGATCGGGCTCTTCGCCATGGCTTGTGCGGTCTTCAGGGCGAGGTCGTGGAACTGGGCCGCGCGCAGGATGGTGTACGGGACGCCGGATTCGATAATTGCCTGTTCGGCGCCGAACTTGGCCCTGAAGTAACCGATCGGCAGCTTTTCGGCGCCGACCACGCTGATGTAGACGATGTGCCGCACCCCGGCCTTGGCGGCGGCATCGACCAGGTGCCGGGTCGCGACGTCGTCACCCTTAGGGCCGCCCGCGAGGTGCAGGATGATCTCCGCGCCCTCGACCGCCTTCTCGACGCCGGTGCCTTCGAACAGATCTCCGGTCACGAATTCGATGCCGTCGGTCGATTCGTGCGCATTGCGGCTGAGCATGCGAATCTTGAAACCGGCTTCTACCAGCAGCGGTGTCACGTGGCGGCCCAATGTGCCGGTGCCGCCGGTCAGCAGGATGGTCGTCATGGTTCCTCCGAAGTTCGCATGTGCTGGTCTCTACCGGGATGACGACGCAGCCGGGCCGAGTGTGACAAAGCGGGAATTGTCCGAGCGCACCTCTACGATTCCCGGGTGACCGGATACGACCACGATGCCTTCGAGCATCTCGACACCTCGACCCTGCCGCCGCGCCAGCAGCGGATCCTCGCCACGATCCGGGACTGGGTGCAGCGGTACGGATACCCGCCGAATACCAGGCAGATCGGCGACGCCGTCGGCCTGCGGTCCTCGTCCTCGGTCTCCAAGCATCTGAAGTCCTTGGAGGACAGGGGATTTCTGCGTCGCGGCGAGACCATGTCGCGGCCGATCGATGTGCGCATGTTCCTGCAGGCATCGGTGGTTGCGAAGCAGGCCGAGGATTCGGTCGCGGTTCCGGTCGTCGGTGATATCGCCGCGGGCACGCCCATCCTCGCCGAGGAGCACGCCGACGACATGATGACCCTGCCGCGTGAACTCGTCGGTCGCGGAACGGTTTTCGGGCTGCGCGTGCGCGGCGATTCCATGATCGATGCGGCTATCTGCGACGGCGACCTGGTGGTGATCCGCAAACAGCACGAGGCGCATTCCGGTGACATCGTCGCCGCGATGATCGATGGGGAGGCGACGGTCAAGGTATATCGACGTCGCAACGGGCATGTCTATCTGGAACCGCGCAATCCGGCCTACGACGTGATAGATGGTGACGAGGCGGTGGTGCTCGGAAAGGTGGTGTCGGTGATGCGCCGCGTGTGAACTCGAAATTCCGTTGCCTGGGCTAATGACCAGCTGTAGCGTTCCTTCGGTTTGTCCACCGATCGATCGAAGGAGTCGATGCCGTCATGAAAGCCGTCACCGAACGCGACATCAGGTCGTCGTTCATCAACTGTTCCAAGACGACCGCCAAGAAGCTGCCGGTGCCCCGGGACCTGGACGCGCAACCGTGGGATGACCTGGATTTCCTCGGCTGGAGCGATCCGTCGCTGCCCGGCCGCGGCTACCTCGTTGTGCCGCAGGATGATCGCATCGTCGGCGTCGCGCTGCGCTACGAAACCGGCGGATCCGGGCGGACCCAGATGTGCGCGATCTGCCTGACCGCGCATACCGGTCAGGGCGTGTCGCTGATGACCGCGCACAAGGCGGGCGAATCCGGACGCCGGGGCAACTCGATCGGTACCTATATGTGCACCGATCTGGCCTGTTCGCTCTACGCGCGGGGTAAGCGAACGCCCGCGCTCGGCAACCGGTACCGCGAAGATCTGATCACCGAGGAGACGAAGATCGAGCGGGTTCGGGACAACATGAACGCCTTCGTCACCAGGCTGTCCACCTAGATCCGTCGATTCGGTCCCAGCAATGAAATGGAGGTAGATGCCATGGGCCGACACTCAAAAGAACTCCGGATGCCCAGGATTCCTCTCCGGTTGAGCAGGCCCGGAATCGGTCCGGACCCGCTCATCCGGAGAGGAATCTTTCGATAACCCTCACCTGCCAGACCAGTCGGTATTATTCAGGCTAATTGTCAGCAGCGTTCGAGTTCGCAAGGGGACCGGCGATGGCGACGAGGCGGGTGTGACGAGACTGCCGCGCTATGCGGCGATGCTGGCGCTGGCGGGTGATCTCCCCGGCGACGGTGACCGCTGGGGCTACGAGGTCAAATTCGACGGCATTCGCGCTATCGGATACGTCGACAACGACCTGCGGCTGATCTCGCGCAACGATAAGGACATCTCCGCGGCCTGGCCGGAACTCGCCGATATCGCACCCGGGAGTCCGCGATTCGTCGTCGACGGGGAGGTCGTCACCTTCACGGCCGACGGCCGGACCTCCTTCGAGGCACTGCAGCCACGCATGCACCAGCGCAATCCCGCCATGATCCGAGCTTTGCGGCGGTCCATTCCGGCGACATACCTGATCTTCGATCTACTCCACATCGGCGACCGATCCCTGATCGACCTGCCTTACCAGCAGCGTCGCCAACTGTTGGAACAGCTCGGCCTACGCGGCCCGCATTGGCAGGTTCCCCCGCGATTGCACGGCACCGGCGCCGACGTACTCGCCGAATCGAAACGGCTCGGTCTCGAGGGCGTTCTCTGCAAACGTCTCGACAGCCCCTACCTGCCCGGGCGGCGCAGCCCACTGTGGACCAAAGTCAAAAACATGCGCGACCAGGAGGTCATCATCGTCGGCTGGCGACCGGGAACCGGTAGACGCGCACGCACCATCGGCTCGCTTCTGATGGCAGTGCACGACGACTCCGGAAAGCTCGTCTACATCGGCAATGTCGGCACCGGCTTCACCCAATCCGCCCTCGCCGACCTCCAATCCAAACTCCAACCCCTACAACGCAATACCCCCACCGTGACCGCCGCTGTCCCTGACGCCATCTGGACAAGTCCCACCCTCGTCGGCGAAGTGACTTTCACCGAATGGACCAGCGACGGCCGCCTGCGCCACCCGTCCTGGCGTGGCCTGCGCCCTGACAAATCTCCTGCGGAAGTGAAAGCGCCATTATCGGACGGCGTGCCGAGGTGATCGCCGACGCGGCCACCCGGCTGCACCTCGCGCCGGAGCCGGGCGGGTGGACATGGACGCGCGCGGCCCGGAGCTCGGGGTGAGCAGGAAGACCTGTGGATCGCTGCTGAATTCGCAGTTCGACCGTCGACAAGATGCTCCACGGGGCGATCCGGCCCCGATAGCGAACAGGAGGCAAGCTCATGAAGATCGCAGTCATCGGTACCGGACTCATCGGCTCCCAGGTGGTTCAGAAGCTCACAGCCGCCGGACACGATGCGACCGGGCACTCTCGCTCGACCGGCATCGATCTCGTCACCGGCGACGGACTCGACGAGGCGGTGCACGGCGCCGAGGTCGTCGTCGATGTGGCCAACTCGCCGACCTTCGACGAGGCCTCGCTCGACTTCTTCCGCACCTCGGTGCCCCACCTTTTGGCCGCCGCGCAGGCGGCGGGCGTGCGGCACATCGTGACGCTGTCGATCGTCGGCGTCGACCAAGTGCCCGACCTCGTCTACTACCGAGCCAAGACCCTGCAGGAGGACCTGGTCGAGGCCGCAGCGATCCCGTACTCGATCGTGCGCGCGACTCAGTTCATGGAATTCGTTGTGGCGGCGCTGGATTGGACAACCGACGGGGACGTCGTCCGCTTGCCTTCCACCCCAATTCAGCCCATCAGCTCCGCTGAAGTCGCGGCCGCCGTCGCCGAGGTGGCCGCAGGCGCCCCGCTGCACGGCACCCGCAATATCGGCGGCCCCGAAGTCTTTCCACTCGACGAACTGGGCCGAATCACACTGGAGATGACCGGCGATAACCGCCACGTCGTCACCGACGAGACCGCCGGCCTATTCGCACCGGTCAAAGGCGACGTGCTCACCGCCCCCGAAGGCGCCCACCTCGCCACCACCCACTTCCGCGACTGGCTGCGGTCACGCTGACCAGACCGAACCTTCGGCGGCAGACCTGACGAACGTTCAAAAGGATTGGCGGGGTTATCCACAGGCGCGGAGTTATCAACAGACTTTTTATTTCGCCTGGTCGGCACTGATTCCCGGCCTTGCGGCGGGACTAGCGTCGCCGCCATGTCCCGACATGACGAGCGCGAGCGGATTCGCCGACGACTGACCGTGCTGACCGAGCGAGTCGGTGCCAGCCGAACGATCGGTGCTGGGAGTCCGGCGCGTATCGACCGTGCAAGTGCTGACCTGTGCCGAAGTTCACCGCGGTCGTCGAAGTCCGGAAAACGGTCGGGGCGAAGTAAGCCGCTGGTTCGCGGTGGACGCTGGGATGACGAGGAGTTATCCGAGGCGGTGCAGTCCGATGCCGATTTTTCGTCTACCGAGTCGGCCAGGTCCGATCTCGATGATGAGGAGGACTGGGCGGACGGGGTCGGCGAGGTACGGGCACCGGGTTGGCTGGATGAGCCGCGGCGGCGGTCGGCGTGGCGGGATTATCTTGTGCCCGAACGGTTTCGGGGAACTCGACTGGATCCGGGGTGGCGGGGACTGGTGACGCTCGTCGCGGTCGGACTGGCGGCGGTGGTCGTCGCAGCTGTCGTGGTGTTGCGTGAGCGACCGGTCGCGCAGATGGTGCCGCTGCCGTCCGCGGTGCGTGTCAGCACCGGCACGGTACCGGCTGGGCTGTCCGCCGCAAGCATGGCGGCATCATCCGGTGCGGCTGCGTCGGCTCTGCCGGTAACTACCAGTCCCACAACAGAATTGGTGATCAGCGTGGTCGGTCTCGTCCATCGCGGCGGACTGGTGCGATTGCCCGCTGGGTCGCGGGTCGCCGATGCGCTCACCGCCGCGGGCGGCGCGAGGGACGGCGCGGATCTGAGCGGACTCAACCTCGCACAGCGTCTCCAGGACGGCGACCAGGTGCTCGTTGGTCCGAGCGGTCCGAACCCGGGGCCGCAGCTCGGCAGCACCACGATCAGTGCAAGCGGACGGCCACCGAGCGGCTCGGCGTCGAATTCCTCTGCGGCACATCGCCCATCGAGCAAAATCGACCTCAATACCGCAACCGAAGCCGAACTCGATGCCCTCCCGGGCCTCGGTCCGGTCACTGCTCGTGCAATCGTCACCTGGCGCACCACGAATGGACGATTCACCGATGTCGCCCAACTCGGCGAGGTCGACGGCATCGGCCCGGCACGCCTGGCCCGGCTGCGCGATCTGGTGACGGTATGACGGCATTCGAGGGTGTGGCGGATGGGCAGGGCGATATCGATCGACGGGCTGCCGAGGATGGTGGGTCGTCGGTAGCGGCGGCGGTGCTCGACGCGCGGTTGCTGCCCGCGGCATTGAGTTGTTGGGGCGCAACGATTGTCGCGCTGACGGTGGGATGGGTGGCCGGTTTGTTGCTGGCGTCGGCGCTGGTACTGCTGGCGATCGGGCTCTGGGTGGTGCTGCTGCGCGCGGTAGCCCATCCCAGTGAGCGGTGGCGGGTGGTCGCCGTCGCCGCACTTGCCGCGCTGCTGCTGGGTGCCGGGTTCGCGGTGGCCGGGGCGTGGCGCGAGCATCGGGTCGCGACGCATCCGTTGCGGAACACCGCCACGTCGGTGCGTGTGGTCGTGATACCCAATGATGATCCGAAACCGGTGCGGTCCAGTGCATTCGGAGGCGAGCAGCGGTGGACGGTTCGGGCGCAACTGCGCGAGTATCGGCAGAGCGGTGCGACGGTGCGGGCGGGCGGCACCGTAATGATCCTCGGGTCCGGCGCGGACTGGGGTGAGCTGTTGCCCGGACAGGCGGTGGAGTTCCGTGCCAAGCCGGAGCAGCCGTGGCATCGTGATCTCACCGTCGTCACGCTGCGTGCTCAGGGACCGCCGGTGGTGGTCGGGGCGTTGCCGTGGTGGCAACGGGTCGCCGCGGCGGTGCGCACCGACCTCGCGTCGGCGGCACGCGTACTACCCGAACAGCAAGCAGGGCTGCTGCCCGCGCTGGTGGTCGGTGACACTTCCGCGCTGTCCGACGAAGTCCGCGAGGAGTTCGAAATTGCTGGACTGGAACATATTTGCGTGGTCAGCGGGGCCAATTTCACGATCTTGTTGGCGGTCGTACTCGGTGCGTTGCGGTTGCTCACCCTTGGGCCGCGCGTCGGTGCCGCGGTCGCGGCCGCGGCGTTGCTGATGTTCATCGTTGTGGCACGTCCGGATCCGAGTGTGCTGCGGGCGGGAGCAATGGGAGCGATTACTTTGCTCGCCTTGGTAACCGGTCGCCGCAAGCAGGCACTGCCCGCGCTCTGCACTGCGGTCATCGGTCTGCTCGCGCTGTGGCCGGAACTGGCGGTGCGTGCCGGATTCGGACTGTCGGCACTGGCGACGGCCGGACTGATCCTGTTGGCACCGAGTTGGGCGGACTGGTTGCGCTCTCGCGGCTGGTGGCGGGTGCCAGCCGAGATCGTCGCCGTATCGGCCGCCGCATTCCTAGTGACGACACCGCTCGTGGTCGCGCTGACCGGGCGGCTCAGTGTAGTCGCGATTCTCGCGAATATCCTGGTCGAACCCGTAATCGCACCGGTCACGGTGCTTGGTGCGATCGGCACCGTATTCGCGGCGGCCTGGCCGCCGCTGGCCGAACTGATACTGCGCTGCGCGCAACCGCCCCTGTGGTGGTTGCTGTTCGTGGCCGAACATGCGGCGAACGTGCCGGGCGCGGAGGTCTCAATGCGCGGTGGTCTCACCGGTGGGGCCATCGCCTGTGCTGCAGTAGTTGTCGTTCTGCTGGCATTGCGGTCGGCGATGCTGCGCCGCCTCGCCGCTGCTGTACTGCTCGGTGTCGCGGTCGTGCTGATTCCGGTGCGGGTCTGGCATCCGGGCTGGCCGCCCGCTGGCTGGGTGTTGGCCGTCTGTGATGTCGGTCAGGGTGACGGACTCGCATTATCCGTCGGTAACCGCACGGCTGTGGTCATCGATGTCGGACCGGACCCGCGCATCATGCGCAACTGTCTGAACCGCCTGCGGATCAACCGAATCTCGCTCCTCGTGCTCACCCATCCGCACGCCGACCACATCGCCGGACTGGCCGGCGCCTTACAAGGTCGCACGGTCGATGCCTTGGCGGTCGGGCCCGGCGAACTCTCCGGAACCGCCGCCGACGTCGAATCGGCAAGCACCAGCGACCGCCGAATATCGAATTCGACCAGATCCGAGGTGGATTCAGTGGAGCCAACGGGTGCTTCCCGTGAGCGACTTGCCGAGGAACGGCACGCATCGGTCAGCGGACCGGAGCAAGTCGCCAGTCTCGCATCGCACGCTCACATCCCGGTGCTGGAGCTGTCCTCCGGAGAGGTATTGCGTTTCGGCGCTCTCGAATTGAACGTACTCGCCCCGGCACCACTCGCACACCGCCCGCCCGGCCCACCGAGCGCCGACGATGCCAACGACCGCTCGATCGTCATCGCCGCCACCACACCCGCGGGCCGGATCCTGCTCACCGGCGATATCGAGGCCCCGGCGCAACAACGACTGCTCCACTCGGGCGCTCCCGTACAGGCCGATGTTCTGAAGCTGCCGCACCACGGATCCCGAACGACCACAAAAGAATTCATCGCCGCAGTCCATCCCCGACTCGCCCTGGTCAGCGTAGGTGCCGACAATACCTTCGGCCACCCGAACCCGAGGGTGCTCGCTGATCTGGCCGACCTGGGTGTCGCCGTCGCGCGAACCGATCGACAGGGCGACGTACTGGTCCTGGGTGAGAGCCGTCAGCTGCGAACCCTGACCACCAGATGAGCCAGAACGCCGTCCCGATAATCCGCGCGCCGACACGGACAAGCTGGACCCCTGCGCCGCGTTCGGTCGGGGACCGGTGCGGTCGTGCGGGAGGATGTGTCGCCCTCCATCCTCGGCGTCCGTCGGCCGACCGCGCGCTGAGACGGCGGATCAGAGTTTCTGGTCAGCGGAAATGCGGGCGGTGCCGCATCTCGCCAACCCTGCGCCAACTGCTTTGCAGCGACATCGTCTTCGACGGCAGCTGCGGATCGGACTGGCCTACCTCGCCGCCGACGGTCCGCTGAGCATGTGCAGGCCTTGACGTCGGCATACGCGCCGGTGGCCGGCAGGAGAAGTTCCGGGCGGTGGACAAGGCTGATGTGGGCGGTGCCGTGAAGGCGGCGACCTCGTCGATCCGCCGCGCCTGATCCTCGAGGTCCGCCTGCTGGTCGTGCGGACGTGTCGGTGACGAACCGTAGGATGCTCGCGTGAGCGAGCGTGGCGAGCGAACCAAAGACATACCACCGTCGGACACTACGGAGCCGAGTACTGACGAGGTGCAGTCGTGAGCGAACGGACTGCGGCAGTGCACCTGGTGCTCGGTGATGAAGAGCTGTTGGTGGAACGGGCGATCGCGGGGATTACGGCGCAGGTGCGGGCGGATGCGCCGGACCCCGATGCGGTGCCCGTCGATCGGCTGCGGGCGGGAGATGCCAGCACCGCTGAATTAGCGGAGTTGCTGAGTCCGTCGCTGTTCGCCGAGGATCGGGTGCTTGTGCTCGAGTCGGCGGCGGAGGCCGGTAAGGAGGCGGTCGCGGTTATCACGGCCGCCGCTGGCGACCCGCCTGAAGGCGTCGTGCTCGTGGTGCTGCACTCCGGGGGCGGTCGGGCCAAGGCCCTGGCTCCCGCGCTGCAGAAGTCGGGTGCGCAGGTGCACGATTGCGCCAAGCTGACTAAGGCGGCCGAGCGGGTCGAGTTCGTGCGCGGCGAATTTCGTACTGCCGGGGTGCGGGTTTCGAGCGAGGTCGTGCAGGCGATGCTGGAGGCGGTCGGCTCGGATCTGCGGGAATTGTCAGCGGCCTGTTCGCAATTGGTCGCCGATACCGGCGGCAAGATTGATATCGCCGCCGTGCGCCGCTACTACTCGGGCAAGGCCGAGATCTCGGGTTTCGATGTCGCCGAACTCGCGGTCGCGGGGGATCGACCCGGTGCCATGGAGGCGTTGCGCTGGGCAACCGACCGCGGCGTACCGCATGTGCTGCTCGCCGACGCACTCGCCGACTCCGTCCATACCATCGCCCGCGTTGGCTCCGCGGGCCGCGGTGACCCGTTCAAGTTGGCCCAGCAATTGGGCATGCCGCCCTGGAAGGTGAAGAAAGCTCAGGCCCAAGCACGGGGTTGGAACCAGGCCAGCATCGGCACGGCCATGCAGGTAGTCGCCACATTGAATGCCGACGTCAAGGGTGGCGCCGCCGACGCCACGTACGCCTTGGAACACGCCCTCACACAAATCCTGGACCTGCACTCCGCAAGCTGAGTGGGTGCCACGAATGCAATCGCGCAGGGGCGTGTCTCCGAACGCAGTGGAAAGGCGTTAGTCCACCGTCGACGTCCGTTGAAGGCTCAGCGTGGGCGCAATAGGCAGCCGAGCTGAACCGTAATCCCGGAATTATCGCTCCGTTGCCGCCAGCTTCTCTGGCCATCGAGGCGGCTGAGCTCGGTGTGCGCTGATGGGGTGGGCGAACTGGCTCGCCCACCCCATCGGGTTGAATCTCAGTCGCGGCCTTCGATTTTCAGGTCGCCGAAGGTGACGCCGCGGGTCATCGGACGGGCCAGCATGTCGTGGGGGAAGCCCAGTTCGATCGCGCTGGCTTGTTCGAGCCGGTCCAGCTGGGCGGCATCGAATTCGACCTCGAGTGCTCCGAGGTTGTCCTCCAACTGTGCCGCCGTGCGCGCGCCGATGATCGGTGCCGTGACGCCCGGATTCTGCAGTGTCCAGGCGAGCGCTACCTGTGACGGTGTCTTACCTAGTTGTGCCGCGACATCTTTCACTACGTCGGCGATCACCAGGCCGCGTTCGCTGAGCGATCCGTTGGCGGCGGCCACGTTCTTGCGGGTGCCCTCGGGTGAGCCATCCGCGTCGTGATCCAAATCGGCGCGGCTGTACTTGCCGGTGAGCACGCCGCTGCCGAGCGGCGACCACGGCACCACACCGAGGCCGAGTTCTTGCGCCATCGGAATCAGCTCGCGTTCGACGGTCCGCTCGATCAGGCTGTATTCGATCTGCAGCGCGATCAGCGGGGACCAGCCGCGCAGGTCTGCGATGGTCTGCATGCGTGCGACCTGCCAGGCCGGTGCGTCGGATATGCCGACATAGAGCACCTTGCCGGCGCGGACCAGATCGTCCATCGCGCGCAGGATTTCCTCGACCGGGGTCAGGAAGTCCCAGGCGTGCAGGTACAGCAGATCGATGTAGTCGGTATTCAGCCGACGCAGACTGGCCTCCACCGAACCGACCATGCTCTTGCGGTGATTACCGCCGGAGTTGGGATCGGTGGGGCTGCGCAGCATCGTGTATTTCGTTGCCAGCACCAGACTTTCGCGATTAGCGGCACTGAACTCGCCGAGCAACTGCTCGGAGGTGCCGTTGGTGTACTGGCTCGCGGTATCGATGAAGTTGCCGCCGCGCTCGACATAGGTGTCGAAGATCTTGCGGGCCTCGTCCTTATCGGCGCCCCAACCCCAATCGGCGCCGAACGTCATGGTTCCGAGGGATAGCGGAGACACCCGAAGACCCGAGCGGCCGAGCAACCGGTAGGTATCGAGGGTGCGGGCTCCGGACATGTCGTGCTCCTGTCGTTCGTACTTCGTTTCCGGTGCCTTCGAGTCTGGAACGGTTCGAGAGCTCGGGTAAGGGAAGGTCTTTCCTGGGAAGGCCAGTCCTAGTCAGCCGTAAGATCGAGGGCAATGACGAGCACGGTGAATGCGACACAGCGGAGCGAGCTCAGGCACGCAAGCGGTAGCCTGCGCGACCACGCAGGGCCGGGGAGCTCCACGAATTGGGCACAAGCACTCGCGGAGTTCCTGCGCGCTCGGCGTGAGCGCTTGAATCCCGACGATCTGGGTCTGCCCCCGCGCAAACAGGCTCGGCGCACCCCGGGCCTGCGCCGTGAGGAAGTCGCCGAGTTGGCGGGTGTGAGCACCGACTACATCGTGCGGCTGGAACAGGGACGCGGATTACGCCCATCCGCGGACGTTCTGGAAGCGCTCGCCCGCGCGCTTCGCCTGGACACCGACGAGCGCGCCTACCTCTTCGACCTGGCCCAGCAGCGCCAGCCCAATGCCGGAAAACCGAGCACCGTCCCCGCGCCCGCGCTGGAGCTGCTGGTGCACGATCTGTCGCCGCTGCCGGCGATGCTGATCAACCACCGCTACGACATCCTGGCGTGGAATCCGGAAATGGCGCGGTTGGTCGTCGACTTCGGCGCCCTCCCGCCCCGGCAGCGCAACTCCATGTGGCTGTGCCTTTTGGATCCCGCGATGCGGGATTTCTACTGCGATCGGGATCGGATCATTCGCGCGGGCGTGGCCGATCTGCGCGCCGCGTGGGCGGCCCATCCGGACGATCAGGAACTGGCCGATCTGATCGCCGAGTTCACCGCACGCAGCGAAGAGTTCGCGCAGGGGTGGGCCAGGCACGACGTCCGGGTGCAGGGGCGCGGGGAGAAGCCGCTGCGCCACCCGGAGGTCGGGCCGCTGGTGGTCAATTTCGAAGTACTCATGCCGCTGCAGGATCCGGATCAGCGCATCATCATCTACCGCGCGGCCGATGCGGACTCCCAGGCCGCCCTGGACCGGCTGAACGGCGACGTGGATTGAGTACTCAGCGATCCGCACCCGCTCGGTGCGGGTGCGGATTCGCGGGGTTCTATTCGACCGAGCTGAGAACCAGCTCGATGTCGTCTTCGGACTCCTCGTACCGGCCCTCCCACTCCTCGTAGACCGGAATTTCCTCGTCCCGGGTGACGATCCACTCCAGCGAGTAGCCGCCTTCCTCATCGGGGACCATGACGTTCTCGATCTTCAGTCCGATGCCTAGGACCTCGGCTGCGCGGATGATGTCCGGCAGATCTTCGGAGCGAACCGGCGTCTGATTGGCGTACACGGT
The DNA here is from genome assembly GCF_044457245.1 of Nocardia sp. NPDC050630. Lineage (NCBI taxonomy): Bacteria > Bacillati > Actinomycetota > Actinomycetes > Mycobacteriales > Nocardiaceae > Nocardia > Nocardia sp. NPDC050630. The sequence continues at coordinate 418,506 of NZ_JBITGN010000005.1, read as the reverse complement.
AACCATGCGCCGAATCGTAGCGGGAACCTCCGACATGTCGCTGCCCGATCCGCATTCGGCTCGAGGAGTGGGATGCCGCGATGACCTGCGGATGCTGGCATGACCGCCACTTTCCTGCCGATTTGCCAGGACAGTCTCGATGACACGGCACCTGCCGGGACGGTTCCGCTCAGCGCCCAGGGAGCGGCATCGCCACCGCGGCAGAAGATTGCTGAACTATTGCTGAAGAAATATCCGAATCCAGCCCACCGAACCGAAAAAGTGATCCTCGCAATAGCCGATCGGGACGACAAAAGCCGCCGTGGTCATCGTGGCCACGGCGGCTGCGTCAACGTATGGACGGTAGCGGTGCGATCAGAGCTTGTTCAGGCCCAGCGCGAGAGCCGACTTCTTGTTGGCGGCCTGGTTGGCGTGGATGACGCCCTTGGAAGCGGCCTTGTCCAGCTTGCGGCTGGCGCTGACGACCAGACCGGTGGCCTTCTCCTTGTCACCGGCCGCGAAGGCCTCCCGGACCTTGCGGATCTCGGTGCGCAGCTCGGACTTGACCGACTGGTTACGCAAGCGCGCCGCCTCGTTGGTGCGGATCCGCTTCATCTGGGACTTGATGTTGGCCACGCCTGTTTCCTCGTGTTCCTGTCGCTGGTGGACTGTGCTGAAAAGTTCGCGAGCGCGCGTTGACAACCGGAGTAATCAGGTAACGCGACGCCGAAGATCGAGGGTACCAGTCGCCGCGTCGCAGGCGAAATCACCACGGCCCCGGCACGCGAAATAGCCACCGCGCGAACGGCTCGACCGACAACGCTACCGACCGCGGTAAGCGCGCCTAACCGGGTTGATGATGCAAGAAATTTACTTGCGTCTCACATGGCATCGATGCTGCGTGTAGCACGATTTTCGCATGACTCCCGCCTCGCCGCTACGTTCGGCACGATCCCCCGCCCCGGCCCGTGGCAGGTCGAACGGGCATGCGAACGGCAACGGCACAGCAACCACATCCGGACTATTCCAGGGCTACCGACCCGGTCGGTACGTGGACGCCTTCGACGAGATGTTCGACAGCCAGGGCCGGGTGCGTCAGCCATATAAGGGAATCTTCTCCGCGCTCGCGCCCATCGACGTGGCCGACCTCGCGGCCCGTTCGGACGCACTCGATCGCGCCTTCATCGATCAGGGCATCACCTTCTCGCTATCCGGACAGGAGCGGCCCTTCCCACTCGATCTGGTGCCTCGGGTGATCGCGGCCGCCGAATGGACCAAGCTGGAGCGCGGGATCAAGCAGCGGGTCACGGCGCTGGAGCTGTTCCTCGCCGATGTCTACGGCGAGCAGAACATCCTGCGCGACGAGGTCATCCCCAAGCGGCTGGTTACCTCATGTCAGCACTTCCACCGCGAGGCCGCCGGTCTGGTGCCGCCGAACGGGGTGCGCATCCATGTGGCGGGTATCGATCTGATCCGCGACGAGCGCGGCGATTTCCGGGTGCTCGAGGACAATCTGCGCGCACCGTCCGGGGTTTCCTATGTCATGGAGAACCGGCGCACCATGGCGCGGGTCTTCCCGGATCTGTTCTCCTCGCACCGGGTCCGTGCGGTCGGCGACTATCCGACCCATCTACTGGCCGCGCTGCGCGCCTCGGCCGCGCCGAATGAGGCGGATCCGACGGTCGTCGTACTCACGCCCGGCGTCTACAACTCGGCCTACTTCGAACATTCGCTACTGGCCAGGCAGATGGGGGTGGAACTGGTCGAGGGCCGCGACCTGTTCTGCCGCGACAATGTCGTCTATATGCGGACGACAGCGGGAGAGCGTCAGGTGGATGTGATCTATCGCCGCATCGATGACACCTTCCTCGACCCCATGCACTTCCGGCCCGATTCGGTGCTCGGCGTCGCCGGACTGGTGAATGCGGCCCGGGCGGGCAATGTGGTCATCTCCAGCGCGATCGGCAACGGCGTCGGCGACGACAAGCTGACCTATGCGTATGTGCCGACGATCATCGAGTACTACCTCGCCGAGAAACCGGTACTGCCCAATGTCGACACCTATCGCTGCTGGCTCGACGACGAGCGCGAAGAGGTGCTCGACCGCATCGATGAATTGGTGATCAAACCTGTCGAAGGGTCCGGCGGTTACGGCATCGTGATCGGCCCGGTGGCGGCGCCACGGGAATTGGCGGCGATCCGGCGCAAGATCAAGTCGGATCCGCGGGGCTGGATCGCCCAGCCGCTGGTGCAGCTGTCCACCGTGCCGACCAAGATCGGCAACGAACTCGTTCCGCGCCACGTCGACCTGCGGCCATTCGCGGTCAACGATGGTGACGACATCTGGGTGCTGCCGGGCGGTTTGACGCGGGTGGCATTGCCGGAGGGGTCGCTGGTCGTCAATTCCAGTCAGGGCGGCGGCAGTAAGGACACCTGGGTGCTGGCCGGGCGCGCCTCGCCCGCCGACCGTGAGCTCGCGGGCGAGGAGTTGGTGAGCGACCCACCGCAGTCCGATCAACGCGAGGTCGGCCCGGAATTGACCCCGACGCAGTCGAATCAGCAACAACAGCAGCAACAACAGGAGCAGCGGCTGGGATCGATGCGGCAGAGTCAGCGGAAGTTCGGTGGGCCCGGATCCGACCGACAACAGCTCGGTGTGCCCGGGCAAATCCAGCAGCTCGCCGCGCCGCGCCGAATCCGCCAGCAGTCCGGGTCCGGGCCCGACCAGCGACAAGGCGGGGGAATGCGCTGATGCTGGCCCGCAACGCCGAATCCCTCTATTGGATCGGACGATACGTCGAGCGTGCCGACGACACCGCGCGCATCCTCGACGTCGCGGTGCATCAGTTGCTCGAGGATGCCACGGTGGATCCGGATCGCACCTCGCGACTTCTTTTGCGAGTGTTGGGAATCGAGCCGCCCGCGGTGGAACTAGATGTCTGGTCGGTCACCGACCTGGTGGCCTTCAGCCGCGACCATGGCAATTCCATTGTCGACTCGATCGCCAACGCCCGCGAAAATGCCAGGGGTGCACGGGAAGTCACCTCCAGCGAGATGTGGGAGTGCCTGAACGCCACCTATATCGGGCTGACGGCCACCGAGAAGGCCGCCCGCAGTCTGGGCCCGCACGAATTCTTTCACTACATCAAGGGTCGGGCGGCGATGTTCGCCGGACTCTCCGACTCCACGCTCAGCCGCGACGACGGTTACCGCTTCCTGCTGCTCGGTCGTTCCATCGAACGCGTGGATATGACCGTGCGCCTGCTGCTTTCGCGCGCGGGCGACCGCACCTCGTCACCGGCCTGGGTGACCGTATTGCGCTCGGCCGGTGCGCACGACACCTATTTACGCACCCACCGCGGCGCACTGGACGCCCATCTGGTCGCCGAATTCATCCTGCTCGACCGGCTTTTCCCGCGTTCGGTCTTCCATTCGGTACGGGTGGCCGAGGCCTGCCTCGCCGAACTCGATCAGCGCCCGACCAGCCGGGTCGGTGCGCGCCACGAGGCTCAGCGGCTGCTCGGTAGGGCCCGCAGCGAGCTCGAATTCCTGCCGCCCGGTGCGCTGCTGGAGGATCTGCAGAATCGCCTGCTTTCGCTGCAGAAGACCTGTCGCGAGGTCAGCGAGGCGATCGCGCTCCAGTACTTCCACGCCGCGCCATGGGTGGCCTGGACCGATCAGCGTGGCAGTCAAGATAACCATGCGCAGGTGGAGGGAGAGCTGTGAGCTGGCGAATCAGGGTAGTGCACACCACCGGTTATGTTTACGACGCCCCGGTCACCCGGTCGTTCAACGAGGCTCGGCTCACTCCGCGCGCGGATAGTAGGCAGAACGTCATCCTGAATCGGGTCGAGACGGTGCCCTCCACCCGGTCCTATCGTTATACCGACTACTGGGGCACCGCGGTCACGTCCTTCGATCTGCACGCCCCGCATACCGAATTGGAGGTCACCGGGTCCTCGGTGGTGGAGACCGAACCGTTCGCCGGTCCGGCCGAGGAGTTCTCCTGGGAGGAATTGCACTCCGCACACATCGGTGACCGTTTCGACGAAATGCTCTCGCCCACCGCCTATGTGCCGCAGAGCAAGAAACTGGCCGCTATCGCGAAACAGCTCGCGCGCGGTGTGCCGCCCGCGAAAGCCGTTGTGCGTGCGGCAGAATGGGTGCACGGCGAAATGCATTACATCGCGGGTACCACCTCGGTGCACACCTCCGCCGTACAGGCCTTCGCCGAACGTCAAGGCGTATGCCAGGATTACGCGCATCTGACCCTGGTTTTATTGCGCAGTATGGGGATTCCGAGCCGCTACGTCTCCGGATATCTGCATCCCGATCCGGCGGCCGAGATCAATACGACCGTCGCGGGGCAATCGCACGCCTGGATCGAGGCGTGGACCGGTGCGTGGTGGGGCTACGACCCGACCAATAATATCGCCATCAACGAACAGCACATTTCTGTTGGCGTCGGCCGCGACTATGCCGATGTGCCGCCGCTCAAGGGCATTTTCTCCGGCAGCGGTTCGACCGATCTGGAGGTCGTAGTGGAGATCACCAGGCTCGCCTAGCGCCGCACCGCCGTAGCGATCGCTTGCGGGTCGGTCGAAAGGGTCAGCGTTGTAGTGCTCACTCGTCTCGCGTAACGTCCAGTTTCATATCAGCCGTGATTTTCGTAGCAGGTCCCAGGTAGAAGCCCCGTTCATAAGGGGAAGATCCTCTCGGAAGGTGGCGCGTATGTCTCCCACTGCTCAGGAAGTCGTCGAGGAAGTCACCGAACTGGAGCCGACGCCGGAGGCCAAGAAGTGGGCCGCCGAAACGCTCGGCACATTCGTGCTGGTCATGAGCGGTGTCGGCACCGCGGTACTGGCCGGTGAGCGCGTCGGTGCGCTTGGCATAGCACTGGCCTTCGGCTTATCCCTGCTGTTTCTGGTCTACGCGATCGGGCCGATCTCCGGCTGCCACGTGAATCCGGCCGTGACCGTCGGGCAGTTGCTGCTCGGCAGGCTTTCGGTGATCTCCGCGGTCGGTTATGTGATCGCGCAACTGATCGGTGGGTTCCTGGCCGGACTCGTGCTGTTCGCGATCGCCAAGAATCTGCCCTCCTACGACCGTGCGGTCAACGGGCTCGGTGCGAACGGCTGGGGTAAGCACAGTCCGTCCGCGGTGCGCGGTCCGCTCGGACAGGTGGTGATCGAGAACGGCTACGGCCTGTCCGCGACGATCATCATCGAGGTCATGCTGACCGCGCTGCTGGTATTCGTGGTGCTGGCCTCCACCGACCAGATCTCCGATATTCCGCTGGCCGGACTGTCGATCGGCGTCACGCTCGCGGTCATCCACCTGATCTCGATCCCGGTGGACAACACCTCGGTGAATCCGGCCCGCAGCCTCGCCGTCGCCTTCTACCAGGACGGCGCCGGACCCCAGGTCTGGGTCTTCGTAGTGTTCCCGCTCATCGGCGGCGTGCTCGGTGCTTTGATCTACGGCCTACTGTTCGGCCGTTCCCGGGAAATGGTGTCTTGAATTCCGATCAATGCCAAGCGTATTCGGCGCATAGCCGGTGGGCGACCAGGTCGAAGGTCTTGCGGGCCAGGATCGCGCCTTCGCGGCGGATGCCGTCTTCCGGGACGTCGAGTACCCGATCGAGGCGGACCCAGCTCGGCCTGCCTTCGTGATCCCAACTGCCGCTGCCGATTCCGACCCAGTCGCGATCGTGGGCGCGCTCCGGATTCGACGACAGCATCAGCCCGAGCAGGGTCCGGCGGTCGCGGCCGACGACGAGCACCGGGCGATCCTTGCCGTTGTTCGGATCCTCTTCGAAGGGCACCCAGGTCCACACGATCTCGCCCGGATCGGCGCGGCCGTCCAACTGCGGGCAGTAGACGATCTGCCTGGCCCGCTCGGCGGTCGGTACCGGGGTCGATGCGGTCGGTCGGATCGCGACCGCTGGCGCCTTACGCGTCGCCAGCGACCCGACCGCGCGCTCGAGCAGCGATGAGCGCTGCAGCTTGTCGACCAGCTTCGGTCCCTGCTGCTTGACGATCTTGGGCCCCTGCTCCTTCGCGATGAGGCCTAACTGCTTGCCGAGCGTGTTCCAAGTTCGGGCCATCCTTGGATGGTAACGGCGCGATCTCGAGTTCTCATCAGCACTGTCTACCGCCCGGTAGCGCGTGTTCGCGCCTCAGGCGCCGGTCCGCTGCCGCGTCCGTGTCGAAAATGGTTGCAGCACAGGATATCTGCTGGTCGAGACGGTATCGAGGTTGCGATCCGCGCCGATCCGGGTGACCGAGTCGAGCATGCGTCGCACCCGGTCCTGGAACTCGTCCGCGTCGCGCGCGCCGTACCAGACCAGTGGATCGGTGAGTGCCGCCGCCGGAAACTGTTCCTCGACAATGGCATCGATGGCGGGCGCGCCCGGTGTGATCGCCCGGACCACCACGTTCTGGGTATAGCCGAATGTCGATTGCGTCTCGATGGCCACCGCGGTATGCCGTCCCTGCCAGTCGCCCAGCCATTGTTCCCGGGTGAGTTCGGCGGGCTTGCGCAGGAAGGCGAGGTTGCCGAAGCCCTCGGTGCGGGTGGGGACCGAATCATCGAGCCGCAGCGGCACCGACTCGGTCACCAGGTAGCCGTGTGTCGCGGTGGCGAATTCGGCGAGAATGTCGGCCGCGGCCGCGGCCTCGGGACCGTAGCTCTGTTCGACCCAGATCGTGACCGCCGCCGCGATCGGCGGGTCCAGCGTCACCATGCGCATCAGTGCGGTCTGGACTTCCGCATCGCGGACATAGACGGTGACACCCGCGACCCCGAGGTCGACCAGTTGCCCGGCCACCGTGGTGCGCAGCGATTCGCACCATGACTCGGTCGCCTCGGCATCGGATCGACGCAGGACGAAAACCAATTTCTCCACCCACCGAAAATACGGCGAATTCTTGGTTAGAGTCGGGCAATTCGTCGCGGGAGAAGGATCCAGCTGTGCAACCGCAGGTTTTTCCAGGGACCTACACCGACGAGCACGGTACCGAGCACATCATGTGGCGGATCGGGCCATCTCGGCACTGGGGTCCGAACCGGTTCGATATCCGCACAGTCATCCGTGGCGTTCCGGTGGCGGGTCCGGACTTCGACGCGCTGGGTCCCTATGACAAGACCGCAGCGCTTCGGGTCGGACTTCCCGTCGACGAGTGGGATGCCATCTCGGGCTGTGCCTTCTCCGGCGAACTGCCCTGCTCGGTGCAGGCGCACGACCAGCGGCGACCCGGTGTGATCCATTTCCGGCTGACACTGCCGCCAGGCGGGGTAGGGGAGTCGCTCGAACTCGCCATCGACATCGACGGGCTGACCTACCAGGGCACCGACAGATATTTCGAGGACGCGCTGTTCCGGCTCGGACAGCAGTTCCCGGACGATGTCCGTCTGCTCTCCTGCATTACCTGCCTGTTCTCCGACTACTCGCCGTACGGCCACGGCCTCACCGGCATGTGGTGTCACCGCGATGCCAAGGACCAGTACCTCGCGGTCCGCACCAAGGACGACTATTTCGAGGTGCCGGTGACCGAGCAGGTGCCCGAGACCTACCTGTGCACCGACTACAGGCACCGCATTCCGGGCACCGGCTATCGCGGCTGAACAGTGGTACGAAACCCACAACGGTGAACCGCTGACAGTGCCGCTACCTCGCGCATGGGACGATAGACGGCAGTTTGCCGATACCCATGAGGAGTGGAGTGCCCGCCAGCTTCGCCGACACGACGTTCACCGATCCCGCCCGGATCCGGAACTTCTGCATCATCGCGCACATCGACCACGGCAAGTCGACGCTGGCCGACCGCATGCTGCAGCTCACCGGTGTGGTCGAGGAGCGGGCGATGCGCGCCCAATACCTGGACCGGATGGATATCGAGCGCGAGCGCGGCATCACCATCAAAGCCCAGAATGTGCGGCTGCCCTGGCAGGTCGAAGGCACCGACTATGTACTGCATCTGATCGATACACCCGGCCACGTCGACTTCACCTACGAAGTGTCGCGTGCGCTCGAGGCGTGCGAAGGTGCGGTGCTGCTGGTCGACGCGGCGCAGGGCATCGAGGCGCAGACACTGGCGAATCTGTACCTGGCGCTGGACAAGGATCTGACGATCATCCCGGTGCTGAACAAGATCGACCTGCCCGCCGCCGATCCGGACCGCTACGCCGCCGAGATCGCCCATATCGTCGGCTGCGAACCCGATGACGTGCTGCGGGTCTCCGGTAAGACCGGTGTCGGTGTGGCGGAGCTGCTGAACGAGGTCATCAAGCAGGTGCCCCCGCCGGTCGGCGATCCGGACGCACCCGCGCGCGCCATGATCTTCGACTCGGTCTATGACACCTATCGCGGCGTGGTCACCTACGTCCGTGTGGTGGACGGCAAGATCATTCCGCGCGAGAAGATCAAGATGATGTCCACCGGTGCGACACACGAGTTGCTCGAAGTCGGCATCGTGTCCCCGGAGCCCAAGCCCACCCAGGGCCTCGGCGTCGGCGAGGTCGGTTATCTCATCACCGGCGTGAAGGATGTGCGCCAGTCGAAGGTCGGCGATACCGTGACCTCCGCGCGCGGCGGTGCCAGCGAACCGCTCACCGGCTATCGCGAGCCGCGGCCGATGGTGTACTCGGGTTTGTACCCGGTCGACGGCTCGGACTATCCGGACCTGCGCGACGCGCTCGACAAGCTCCAGCTCAACGACGCCGCGCTGACCTACGAGCCGGAGACCTCGGTGGCGCTCGGCTTCGGTTTCCGCTGCGGCTTCCTCGGCCTGCTGCATATGGAGATCACCCGCGAGCGCCTACAGCGCGAATTCGATCTGGACCTGATCTCGACCGCGCCCAATGTCGTCTACAAGGTGGAGATGGAAGACGGCAGCGAGCACGTCGTCACCAACCCGTCCTACTGGCCGGAGGGCAAGGTGCGCCATGTGTACGAGCCGGTGGTGAAGTGCACCGTCATCTCGCCGAGCGAATTCATCGGTTCGATCATGGAGCTGTGCCAGGGTCGCCGCGGCGAACTCGGTGGCATGGACTATCTGTCCGAGACCCGGGTCGAGCTGCGCTACACCATGCCGATGGCGGAGATCATCTTCGACTTCTTCGACTCGCTGAAGTCACGCACCCGCGGCTATGCCAGCCTCGACTACGAGGAGTCGGGCGTGCAGGAGTCGCATCTGGTGAAGGTCGACATTCTGCTGCAGGGCGAGGCGGTGGACGCGTTCAGCGCGATCGTGCACCGCGACGCCGCCCAGGCCTATGGCAACAAGATGACCACCAAACTGCGCGAACTCATTCCGCGCCAGCAGTTCGAGGTGCCCATCCAGGCCGCCATCGGCTCGAAGATCATTGCCCGCGAGAACATCCGCGCTATCCGCAAGGACGTGCTCGCCAAGTGCTACGGCGGTGACATCAGCCGTAAGCGCAAACTGCTCGAGAAGCAGAAGGAGGGCAAGAAGCGCATGAAGACCATCGGCCGCGTGGACGTCCCCCAGGAAGCTTTCGTAGCCGCCCTCTCCTCCGACGCCGCCTCCGATAAACCGAAGGGGCAGAAATAGATTCGCCACTCCGGCGGCGTCGGCACACTGCGGGATAGTGCCTCTCAGGGAACGACCATGAGGCAGGATCCGTTGTCAGGTGGGCAGAAACCGAGGATGCGGGCTGTGACTGTGCCGCACGACGACCCGACTCTTGTATCGGAGGAGGGGCCCATCCGCACGACTGAGTTCGAGTCGATCGCTCGTGCCGTCGAGCGTGAGGCCGAAGGCGTGCAGGTTGAGCTCATCGGCGGACGACTGGGGGTCAAACGTGCGCCCGATGGCGACCATGGCCGGATACTCAACTGGCTGCTCCTGCTGCTGATGCCGTTGAACCCGGGACGATTTCTCCATGTCATCGGGCAGGGCTTGGCAGTCGGGTCGTACCGCAAGGGGCGAGCTCGTCCTGACGGCATTCTGGCGCCACCTGATGCGTTCGCTGGCGCGGGTGAGTGGGCCGCACCGGATGCCGTGGTGATGACGGTGGAAGTCACCTCTCATGATTCCGACACCAACCGGCGCGATCGAATTGACAAGCCGATCGCCTATGCGCGAGCTGGGATTCCGCTCTATCTGCTCATCGATCGCGAGGCCGGCAAGGTAGTCGTGCACAGCCAGCCCGATGCAGATGGCTACCAGGACGTGCACAGCTACGCATTCGGGCGCGCGGTGAGCCTGCCGGAGCCGGTCGGCATCGCGTTCGATACCGAATCGCTCAAAGATATGGGCGACTGAGCCTCAGCCACCGTCCAGGGCGGCGATTCGGACGCGCAGGCGGACACCCCCCAGTGGGCTGCGGTCGAGTTCAGCTGTGCCGGAATGGAGTTCGGCTTGTTGTCGCACGAGAGCGAGGCCAAGGCCGGAGCCGGGGGAACCCGGGCCTTTGACGAAGCGGTCGAAGGCGGCGGGGCGCAGGGTTTCGGGGATGCCGGTGCCGTCGTCGTCGATGGTGATTTCGATTGTGCCGGAGTCGGCGCGGTGGGCGGCGATCGTGACGGTGTTCGCCTGACCGTGCTGGACGGCGTTGGCGACTGCATTGGTGACGATGAGCATGAGTCCACCCGGTAGCCCGTTCACTGCGGTCGGGGTGCATTCGGTGAGATCGATGCTGACCTCGGGGTGTCGGCGGCGGGCGTCTTGTACCGCGCGGTCGAGGGTTTCGCACAGTTCGAAGGGTTCGAAGGCGTCGGATTCGGTTAGTTCGCCGACCGCGAGTTGTTCCAGATCGGTCAGGGTGTTCTCGATCTGGCGCTCAGCGAGCAGAACATCGGCGAGTACCGCGCGGTGCTGATCGGCGGGTAATTCCTTGGTGGCCAGGACTTCCAGGTCGGTACGCATCGCGGTGAGCGGTGTGCGCAACTCATGGGCGCAGACCGCGGCGAAGTCTCTGGCGCTGGCGAGTGCGCGATTGGTGTCGCCGTGTGCCGCCTCCAGTCGGGTGAGCATGCGGGTGATGGCATCGGAAAGTTCCTCCGCCTCACGGGCTCCGCGACCGCTCAGCGGCGGGAGCTGCTCCAGGGTGTCGATGCCGTGCGTAGCGGCGGCCAGTCTGCGCAGTGGACGTGCGGCGTAACCGGCAAGGAACCAGCCGAGCACCGCGGCGAGCAGCACGCCCGCGATGCCGATCCCGACGCCGATCAACTGGCTGCGACGGATGGCCGAATCCACCAGTGCGCGATCGGGTTCGAGTCGGACCACTAACCCGGGCGCGCCTGCGACAACGGTGCGGACGTCACCGGGGCCCACGATCACGCGCCCGGGTACGGCAGGATCTAGTGGGGGCAGGGGGATGTCGGGCCCTAGTTGCGGGGCGGCGATTGCGGGATCCGATTGCGCGGTGGTGATTGCAGGTCGCGATTGCGGGACGGGGATCGCGGGACCCGGTCGCGGGGCAGGGGTTGCGGGATCGGGTTGTGGGGTGGTGATTGCGGGACTTGGTTGCGGGGCAGGGGTTGCCGGTTCGGGTTGTGGGGTGGTGATTGCAGGTCCCGATTGCGGGGCGGGGATCGCGGGACTTGACTGCGGGGCGGGGGTTGCCGGACCAGGTTGCGGGATGGCGATTGGCGGACCAGGTTGCGGGGCGCCGATGGTGGGATCTAGTTGCGGTGTGGGGCGGGTCTGTGGATCGGGGAGGGTTCGAATCACTACGTGCGGTGGCGTATCCAGTGGTGGTGCGATGGCGACGCCCATGGTCGAGACCGTGTCGTCGAACTGACGGGAACCGGTGGCGTCGAGAAGTGCCGTGTAGGCGATGCCGAGCGTGACCGCGACAAGCGCCGCGACCACCCCCGACACCAGCGCCACACGAGCGCGCAACGACAGGGACACTTTGGCTTTCGCAGACTTCACTGTCCGGCTCCACCGACTCGTCGGCGCTCGGGTCGTTGTGCTGGAATCGACGCCGCTGCTCGCTCACGATTGCGCTGCTCGCTCATGATTCCTCCGTAGCGCTCATGATTCCTCCCGCAGTACGAATCCCACCCCACGCACCGTATGGATAACCCGAGACGCACCGTGCGCCTCCAACTTCCGCCGCAGATAGGAGACGAACACATCCACCACATTGGTGTCGGTGCTGAAGTCGTAACCCCAGACCGCGGAGAGGATCTGCTCGCGGCTGAGCACGATGCCGATGTTCTCGGCCAGCAGTGCGAGCACCTCGAATTCCCGTTTGGTCAGCTCCACTTGCTGTCCGCTCGCGAAAACCCGATGCCCGGCCCGATCGATGCGCACCTGACCGACTTGGCGTTGGTCGTCACCGGACGGCCGGATCAGCGCGGGTCGACGCCGCAGCAACGCATGCAGGCGCGCGACGAGTTCGCCGAGGTCGAAGGGTTTGGTCAGGTAATCATCGGCCCCGCGCTCCAGGGCGGCGATGCGATCGCTGACCGCGGTGCGCGCGCTCAGCACACAGATCGGAATGTCGTTGCCCATCGCACGCAATGCCGTAACCACGCCAGCCCCATCCAGATTCGGCATATTCACATCGAGCACCATGGCGTCCGGCTCGGCGCTGCGGACCATCGACAGCGCCTCGGCGCCATCCCCCGCAGTGACCACGTCGAAGTCCGAGAGTTCGAGCCCCCGCCGCAGCGAGGCGAGAACTCGAACCTCGTCGTCCACGACCAAGATGCGTTGTCCGGTCATGGGGCCACCATAGAGCCGCCCCTCGGTCAGCTGCCGCTACTGCCGCTCGGCGCAGGACGGGCGGGCTGGATGTATACGACGCCGGGTCGAGCCGGTTCGCCGGGCCGGCCAGGCGCCACGATGACCGGTCCGGACGGATCGATATCCGGGCAGCCGGGCGGTGCGACGAGCGGCGGCAGCGGTGCGTCCGGAGCGCCGAGGCCTCGACGCTCCTGGATCACCACGTGGGGCTCGCCCGGGCCCTGCACGACGCACGTCACCGTCAGGTCCCCGTCGTCCGGCAGCGGCGGATGGGCCCAGGCGGCTCCTGCGACCAGCGCGGTCGCGGTGACGGCGAATGCGGTACCCGTGACGATCGTGGCAATGCGGGCTCGGCCGCGTCCGAGGGGTGCGGTCATGATGCGATCTCCTTCGCGTCGGTGCCGGGGCTGTTCCGGCGAGAACGACGCTAAGCAGCGCAACTTCACCATCTCTTGAGCAATCATTAGAAATCTCTTGCGGCGCAGCCAACTCGGGCTGTACGTGTGGTCGCCGACGAGTTAGTCTCGTCGACACGGTTTCGGGCCGCGGGTTCGGAGCGCTCGAGCAGGTCCGATGGCAACACCGGCCCCAGTTCGGGGTGCCCGCAGAAACAGGGCTTCCGTTCTGGTTTTTCCAATGGCAAGGTTATGTTGCTCGTCACAGTCGTATGCTCTGCGGACCTGCAGAATGTGACAGTTGGGTTTTCCGGAATATCGTTGAATGATCTTCACTCGGTCTGCCCGGCGTGGTGAGGATGCTGGAAACCTGAGAGTGGAGCTTGCATGACGAGTGACCTGCCCTTCGACAGCGATGCCACCGAAGCTGACGATCGTGCGGGCGATACCGCCTATCGCGTTGCCACCGGCGTCGCGCGGGTAGCGCGAGCGGGCGCGTACGTCACCGGCGGCGCGCTGGTCGCCACTAATGGTGGTCCCGCCCCCGTCCATCCCGGCGGCGGGCAACGGCTCGACAGCTGGACTTCGGCCTACACCCGTGACCCCGAACCGGGCGCGCCGAGTCCCGTGGTCACCTTTCCGGATCCGGACCCGGATTCGACTCCGCCCCCACCAGTGCATTCGTCGACGCCCACCCCGCGCGATGTCAGCGTCAACGCGCCGTTCACCATCCCGAATGTGCCCAATTCCGGCGTGTACATCGGGCCTGTGCCGCAGCAGCATTCAGTGCAGCCGTGGCAGAACACCGGGTACGGCAACAGTTATCAGCCCGGGCTCGGTCTCGGAACCGAGAGCGAACGGTCCGGACTCGATCTGCACAGCGATACACCGCAGTCCGGGCTCGATGTCGGTACCGCACACGTGCCGGGCGGCTTCGGCAAACTGCCCGGATTAGACTTCGGTCACGGCGATCACGGTTTCAACCTCCCCGACCCGAACGGCTTCCTCGCTCCGGGTGCGAATCCTTTTACTCTGCCCCGTGTTCCAGTGTCAGCCCACAACACGGCGATCAGCGAGTCGGTGAGCAGTGATGCCGAAAGCACCGACGACGGCGATGCGGACGCGAGTCACCTTCCGTACTACGGCGGAAACATGTTTCACAGCGGCGCCACCGGGGGTAATGGTGCGCTGTTCCACGGTGACGACGCGTACTACGGCAACCACGCGTTCGACGGAAGCGATGCATTCCACGGCGCCGATACGTTCCACGGTGTCGGTAACCCGGAGGCGGTCGGCGTCTTCATCGATGCAGCGGCCGCTTTCAGCGTGCACACCGAACTCGAAGTCGACTTCAGTGTCGGTCCGCACGGGATGTACCTGGCCACACAGTCCAAGGTCGAGGTCGACGGTGCACTGAAGGTCGAGGTCGGCGCAGGTCGGGTCGGTGACAATATCGACAGGTTCTCCGATTGGCTCGGCCAAACCCCCGGCAGCGCCGGACGTTCCGGCCTCGACAACTCCGGTGCGCATGGCACGGTCAACCCGGTCGGCACCCAGCCCGTGGGCGGATCCCAGTACTCGGCCGTGCAGCCCGTCGCGGTGCAGCCCGTGCAGCCGTTCGCGGCGCCGCTGCCCGCTCCGATCGCACCGGCCGTCGCGCCCGTAGCGGTGGCCCCCGCCGTCGTCGCGCCCGCCGCGGTTGCCGCTCCGGTCGCCGCCACCCCGCTGCAAACCACGATTCAGCCGGATGTGGCGAGCACCCCGGTCGCCAATGTCCTTGTCGCGCCGCCGGGTCCGTCGCCGCTGACCGCGCCCGCCGCGACGGTGCCCGCCCTGTTCGAGCCGAGACCGGTTCCGGCGAAGCATCCGGTCGTGGTCGACGATTCGCATCCGACCACCACACCGGTGACCAGCACCCCGACCACCGTCACCAAGACGGTGCCGATCCCCGCCGACAACACCACCGGGCATCCGACCAAGACGCCCGATACGGGAGCCACCAAGCCCGGCCACACGACGGTTCCGGACACCGATGCCACTGGGACGACGAAGATCCCGACGGCGACCCAAGCGCCGACCACCCAGGCTCCCACCACGCACGCGCCGACGCACACCACGACACCGGACGACGACGATGTGACGCTTCCGAGCACCGGCAACGGCGGCACCAGCACCGGCCACACCGGCGGGACCACTCCGAGCACCGTCAACGGCGGCAATTCCATCCCGAACACCCACACCACTCAGCCGGACATCGACGACCCGACCGTGGACGTCCCGACCGTCTCGGTGCCGACGGTCACCCACTCCGCACCGACGGTCGTGCCGACCCCGGATATCGATATCCCGACCGCGAACTCCCCGGCGCCGATCCCGACTCAGCAGCCGCACGTCCCCGCGCCGACGATGCCCGCACCGGTCACGCCGGTGAAGCCGCCGACGCACCCGATCGCCGCCGAAATCAGCGACCCGGCCGATTTCGGGCACCCGGTATACGAGCCCGATCATGCGTCGATGAGCCTCATGGCCGCTGGGCTGTCCACCCCGCTGCTGCACGATCCGGGTATGGACGACGGCCACCATCTCGTGCCGGGCCTGGATATCACGCTGATCTAGGAAGCCGGATGGGGGTCGCGCGCACCCGTCGCGCTCGAGCATGTCATCGTCGAACGCGATATCCGCAAGACAGTTAGGAGGAGCGGTTGTCTGCCGCAGCCGGGCTGGAGGCCGCCACGGTGAAACATCCGGAGGCGATGGCGCCGGTCATCGGAATCCTCGATCGACTGCAGGAGATGACTCGCTCCGCGGGCCGGCAAGACCTGGGTGGCCGACTGAGTATGGTTCGGGCCAGGGTCAGTGATCCACGGCTGCGCCTGGTGGTCGTAGGTGCCGCGAAGAACGGTATGAGCACCCTGGTCAATGGCCTGATCGGGGCGCGGGTGAGCGCCACCGAGAGTGCGCTGAGCGTGCCGGTGATCGCGGAGTTCGGACCGGAACCGACCGCCGTGCTGGTGAAATCGCTTGGTGCGGGCCGGATCGAACGTCAGCCCGTCGATCCGCTGGATCCCGGGCCCGCGCTGGCTGCCGACGGGGTGATCCGCGCCGAATTCACCGAGCCGAGTCCGCTGCTCGCCGAGGGCCTCGTCCTGATGGACGCACCCGGCTCGAACGGCGACGATCACACCACCTGGTCGATGATCGCCGCAGCGGATGCCGTGCTCTACGTCGGTGACGCCGGAACCGAGTTCAGCGCGGAACAGATCGACTATCTCGTGCGCATCCAACAGCTGTGTCCGACGGTCATCTGCGCGCTGAACAAGATCGACCTGCACCCGCACTGGCAGCACACCCAGCAGCGCAATCGCGAGCTATTGGACGCGGCCGGTCTCGGCTTCGCGGTGGCACCGGTCTCCGCGCTGCTGCACTTGCAAGCGGGCAATTATCAGCGCGATATCGAATCCGGCGTGCCCCAACTGGTCGACCACCTGCGCGACTACGTGCTGGCACGGGCCGACAGCCTGGTGCTGGAAGCCGCGGCCAACGACATCCGGCTGGTCGCCGACCATTTGGCCGTGACTCTGCGGACCGAGGCCGAGGCGCTGCGCGATCCGCGCCGCCGGGTGGAGATCACCGAGCAATTGGTCGCCGCCCGCGACCAGGCCGATCAGCTGCGACAGCGCTCGGCCAACTGGCAGGTCACCCTCGGTGACGGCAGCACCGAGCTGATGGCCGATATCGAACATGATCTGCGGCACCGGCTACGCAGCCTGGTGCGCGATGCCGAGGCCGAGATCGTCCGGACCGATCCGGCCCGCCGCTGGGAGGATTTCGGCGCGGATCTGGACGCGCGCATCTGCGAGGCGGTCGAAGAGAATTTCGTGGTGGCGCACTACCGGGCGGTGGAACTGTCCGAACAGGTGGCCGCCAAATTCCCCGCCGATCATCGCACTCCGCCGCTACCGGATCTACGCCTGGAAAATCCCGGTGAAGTGCTCGACCATGTGGCGCCGTTGGAACCGCTGATCAGCGGGAAAGCCGGTTTCCTCGGCCAATTCCTTACCGTCATGCGCGGGTCCTACGGTGGTCTGCTCATGGTCGGTGTGCTCACCAGCCTGCTGAAGATGCCACTGGTGAACTGGTACTCGGCCGCCGCCGCCCTCCTGCTCGGCGCCAATGCCCTGTGGGACGACCGCAAGGCCCGCAAGCAGCGCCGTCAGGCCGAGGCCAAGGTTTCCGTGGCCAGGCTGATGGACGATGTGATCTTCCAAGTCGGTAAGGAATCCCGAAACCGGTTGCGAGCCGTGCAACGCACCCTGCGCGATCACTTCACTGATATCGCCACCGACGTACTCCACGCCGCCGACGAACGTTTACGCGTCGCGGAGGTGGCCTACGGCAAATACGGCGACCACCGTGAAGAACGCATCGCCGACCTGGATGTGCAACTCGGCAGGTTGCGCGGACTGCGCGCCGAGGCTGATGGGATCAGCGCGGCCGCGTAGGTCGGAGGCGGCGCTGCCGCGGAGGCACCGCGTTTCACGCTCGAGCCTGCACCGACTCGTGGCAGGCGACAACGCTGAGCCGAGGTCGGCGAGCGCGTCCCTGACGTCGGTAGAGAAGTCAGCGACTGGCGGACGGGACGACTCCGCTAGCGGGTTATGAGCCAGGCGATGACCACGAGCACGAGCAGGGCGATCAAGGCGAGTTGAACGCGGGAACGCGGCATCAACGCGCCCCGCTCTGCGCGGTCTCGCGCACCGCCACCCGCGGCGCGATCGGCTCGGGCATCAGGACAGGCTCGGGGCCTACGACATCCTCCGCGGTAAATGCCGTCGAGGTCGCACGGTTACGGCCGAGCAGTTGCAGCGAGATCCGCAGCAGCCGGTCCAGCAGGTACGCGATGGCGAAGCTGACCGGAACCATACCGACCAACACCACGATGAACTGTGGGATAAACGGCAATCCCGCGACCCACAGCTCGAAGCCGTCCCACCACCCTGCAATCTGATGCACGGCACCAGCCTAGCGCTGTACCTTTGGCAGCGCCTTCGGCGCTGCGTGTTCGCGGGCTCTGTCTGATTGCGGCGCCTGCGGCGCATGCGCTTCGACGACTCGGACGCGAGACGGGCCGCGAACTCCTCGCTCGTAAGACTCGCTCCGTGGTGGTTGGGGATGGTGGGGGCGTTCGGCGCCTGATGCACGCGCGCAGCAAGGCCGAGTGCCGCGCCTGCAGCAGAGCGCTTCGACGGCTCGGATGCGAGACGGGCTGCGAACTACTCGCTTAAGACTCGCTCCGTTGTGGCTGAGGTCGCGTGGCAAGTCTCGTGGTGCTCAGGCGCGCTGGTCGGGTTTCGGCGCGCTAGGTGGACGACGCGGGCGGGCGGGCCGAAGATGAGGTATGGCGTCTTCCGATGATCTGACCGTCGACGAACCTGCCGACCTGCCTGTGCTCAGTCAGCTGACCCAGGTGCACCAGCACGCCACCTATCCGCCGATCGACGATTACGCATTCCTGTCCGACTGCGAGACCAGCTGTCTGATCGCCAGCAATGGCGGCGTCGAGTGGATGTGTGTGCCACGACCCGATTCGCCGAGCATCTTCGGTGCGATGCTCGATCGCAGCGCCGGACATTTCCGGATCGGCCCGTACGGAGTCAATGTGCCCGCGGCACGGCGGTATCTGCCTGGCGGCATGATCCTGGAAACCACTTGGCAGACCGAGACCGGCTGGCTGATCGTGCGTGACGCACTGGTGCTCGGTCCATGGCACAACAACGATCAGCGCAGCAAGACTCATCGCCGTACGCCGATGGATTGGGATGCCGAGCATGTCCTGCTGCGCACGGTGAAGTGTGTGAATGGCACGGTCGAGCTGGAGATGAGCTGCGAACCGGCCTTCGACTACCACCGCGCTCCGGCCCGCTGGGAGTACACCGGCAAGGTGTACGAGGAGGCCACCGCGGTGCGCACCACCGATCCGACCGCGGGCCCGACGCTGGTGCTGACCACCGACCTGCGGCTCGGACTCGAGGGCCGCGAGGCTCGCGCAAGGACCAGGATGAAGGAGGGTGACGAAGTGTTCGTCGCGCTGACCTGGTCGGAGCTACCCGCACCGCGCACCTTCGAAGAGGCGGCGCAGAAGATGTGGCAGACCACCGAATGCTGGCGGCAATGGATCACCCTCGGCGATTTCCCGGATCATCCGTGGCGCAATTACTTACAGCGCAGCGCGCTCACGCTCAAGGGGCTCACCTACGCGCCGACCGGTGCGCTGATGGCCGCAGCCACCACTTCACTGCCGGAAACCCCTGGCGGCCAACGCAATTGGGACTACCGCTATACCTGGGTACGCGATTCCAGCTTCGCGCTGTGGGGTCTGTACACCCTCGGCCTCGACCGCGAGGCCAATGACTTCTTCGCCTTCCTCAGGGACGCCACCACTGGCGACAACGGTGAATCCGTTCCGCTGCAGGTGCTCTACGGTATCGGCGGCGAACGCGACCTCACCGAGAGCACGCTCGACAATCTGACCGGCTACGACGGCGCCAAACCGGTGCGTATCGGCAACGGCGCCTACAACCAGGACCAGCACGATATCTGGGGCACCATGCTCGACGCGGTGTACCTGCACGTGAAATCCCGGCAACAGGTGCCGGAGTCGCTGTGGCCGCTGCTGGAGCGCCAGGTCCAGGCAACCATCGCCCACTGGCAGGAACCCGACCGCGGCATCTGGGAAGTACGCGGTGAGCCACAGCATTTCACCTCATCGAAAGTAATGTGCTGGGTGGCGCTGGACCGCGGTGCGAAACTGGCCGAACTGCACGGTGCATACGAGCGGGCCACCGAGTGGTACACCATCGCCGACCAGATCAAGGCCGATATCCTCACCAACGGCGTGAATGCCGACGGAGTCTTCACCCAGACCTACGGCGGCGACACCCTCGACGCCTCACTGCTGCTAGTGGTGCTGAACCGCTTCCTGCCGCCCACCGATCACCGGGTCCGCGCCACCGTGCTCTCGATCGCCGACCGGCTCACCGAGAACGGTCTGGTGCTGCGCTACCGGACCGAAACCACCGATGACGGGTTGACCGGTGCCGAGGGCACCTTCACCATATGCTCGTTCTGGCTGGTCTCCGCGCTGGTGGAGATCGGCGAATTGCAGCGGGCCCGGCATCTGTGCGAGCGACTGCTCGGCTACGCGAGCCCACTGCGGCTCTATGCCGAGGAAATCGATTCGCGCAGTGGACGTCATCTCGGCAACTTCCCGCAGGCATTCACCCATCTGGCCCTGATCAACGCGGTGACGCACGTGATCAGGGCCGAGCAATCACACACCTCCGGCGCCTTCCAGCCAGCGCATACACCGGTGAGCCGTCCCACTTAGGCGGTGGGGGACGAGCGATGTCGACTCCAGCTTTTGGGGCGATCAAACCCTGTCAACGAATGCGTCGATCCAACCGTTCTCGTCGACCTCACTCAATGTTCCATCGGCCAAGTGGACTATCGGCTGACTATCCACGGGAGCCAGCGCAAGCTTGCGCGAGTTCCCGTGTGGCGGATTATCAAGCTCGACAGCATCTTCTTCGTTTCTGCCTTCATGGTTCAGCAGGAGGCTCACTCGTGTCCAACACACCGCATCGAGCCGAACGCACGCGGCGTTCTGCATCACGCTTTTGCTCGCACGCTCGAACAAGCCGCGGTTACGTCGCGCCGCATCATTTGACTCCTCGGAGGAATCATTCGTGATCGAAGCCGAATACAAAGCGCGACTGTCCAACCCGGAAGCGGTCCGAGAGCGGCTGCGCTCGTTCGCAGCTGCCGATGAAGTCTGTTATGAAGATGCGTATTTCGATACTGCGGACCGGTCGCTGAACGAGGCAGATCGCGAGCTTCGCCTTCGCACGATCACCGCAGTCGGCGGCGCGCAGCAGCATTTGCTCACTTTCAAGGACGCGGCCGTCGAGGAGTCGACGAGGTCGAAGCCGGAGTATGAGACTCACGTGAGTGACCGGAAGGCCATGGCGGACATCGTGGCTCGGCTCGGCTACGGGCCGTTCATAGCATTCACCAAGCAGTGCGAGAACTTCCGATTCAAATCCGCTGGCCGAGACATTGTTGCGACTGTGGTGACAGTCCCGGAGGTCGACGGGACTTTCCTGGAGCTCGAGACTCAGGTCGAGGATGATGACGTCTTGGATGCACTGCGGGATCTGAGGTCCGTTCTAGCGGAATTGGGCGTCTCACCTGACGAATTGACCACCGAGCTGTATACGGACGTAGTTGCGAAGAGTCGGGGGCTGTAGGCAACGACTTGCCGACCGCCGCACATCCTCCGGATAGATGCGAGGAAATGATTTGCAACTTTCGAAAGATATGCGGTTAAGCACTATTCGCGCATAGTCGGCATTCGCGCATAGTCGGCGCACGGTCGCTGTCGTTCGATCGGCGGTTGTTACTCGTCGGCTTCCCGATCGGTCCCGGTGCGCCAGTCGTTGAACCGCTTGCCGATCTTGGAGACAGTCTCGCCGACCTCCTGACCGACCGTGCTCACCGCCGATCCGACATCGTGCCCGAGATTCCGCACGGTGCGGATCAGCGGATCTTCCGACTGGTCGAAGTTCTGCCGATAGGTGCGCGCGGCCCCCTTGATCTCCTCGCTGATCTTGGTGTTCTTATCGTGTTCGCGGCGTGGGTAATCCCCGCCGAGCATGCGGTTGTATTCGCCGGATTGGATCCAGCGGCGCAGTTCGGCGGCCCGCAGCACCGAGAACGGATGACTCTGCAGTTCGAGATTGAGCAGCTTCAGCACGCCGTCGCGCAGATCGCCGGAGCGCTCGTAGTCGTCGGCCTGCTGCAGGAATGCGCCATGGTTCATCTCCTTGATCCAGGTGCCGCCCGCTGTCTTCATGTGCACCCGCACCGATGCCTCGACATCCTGCCCGCACAGCAGCCCGGCCCGGTCGCCGGACAGTTCGGACTTGCGGCTCCACTCCATCAGCGCGGCCACGATCGCGCGCAATGCCCAGCCGCCCACCGGCATCCAGCCCAGATT
The DNA here is from genome assembly GCF_044457245.1 of Nocardia sp. NPDC050630. Classification (NCBI taxonomy): domain Bacteria; kingdom Bacillati; phylum Actinomycetota; class Actinomycetes; order Mycobacteriales; family Nocardiaceae; genus Nocardia; species Nocardia sp. NPDC050630. The sequence goes on along the minus strand of NZ_JBITGN010000005.1, from coordinate 396,355 downwards.
GGCCGAAATGCGCAGCAGATGCATGAGCATGGTGCGGTACACCGCATGTCCGGATAGCGCGTGCCCAATTTCGTGACCGACGACGAAGCGCAACTCCTCGGTATCCATCAGATCGATCAGTCCGGTCGTCAGCACGATGAACGGCTGGTCCATCCCGATGGTGAAGGCGTTCACCTGCGGACTCTGCAATACGAACATCTCGGGGGTGATGCGCGCGTCCAGGATTTCCATACAGTCCTGACGCAGCTGGTGCAGCGAACGGAACTGCCGCTCGTCCACCCGAACCGCGGTCGCCAGATACAGCAATCGGTGCTGGCGTTCCTGCAGCAATCCGGACAAGGTTCGCAAAACGGTATCGAACCCGGCGAGTGAGCGCAGCGTCACCAGCGCGGTGCGATCCGCGGGATGTTCCCACGCGCGAGTGCTGATATCAGGGAATTTCGTGCGCACGCGGTCCGGGCTGGTAGTCATGGGATGAAACCCCCCTCTTCCAGGAACTTTGTCGGTGTTTGCCGCCTGCAAGCGGATAGCTGGCATTGATTCGAGCCGGTGGTACTTCCTCTGCTACAGTCTGCCCGTGTCTTCGATTGCCGTCCCGCAGGTCCGCCATGAATTGGCGTTGATCGCTGTCGGCAATCTCGCGGTCGCGGACATTCTCTGTCGCTGATCGGCGCCGGGCGCTGCTGCGCACCCATCTTTCTCTAGACTGGCGCGCAAACTTTTCGCAGCAGTGTCCGTATCCCCGACCTTCGGTCGACAAGTCGCGCCGCAGTTCTACCGACGCGACAACTAGTCCACGTCGCGGCGGAGCACAAGGAAAGGTTCCCACCCATGTCACCCAGATCCTTGCTCCTCGGATCGTCCCGATCGCACCGTCGCCCGGTGATCGCCGCGCTGACGGCCGTGGCAGCCGTCGTGCTCACCGCGTGCGGTGGTGGAGCGAGCGACACGGTGGGCGGTGGTGGGGCCGACGGTAGTGGCGGCACCCTGAACCTGTACGCCTACGCCGTCCCGAAGCCCGGTTTCGACAAGGTCGTGCCCGCGTTCAACAAGACCGACAAGGGTAAGGGCGTCACGATCAACGGCTCCTACGGCGCGTCGGGCGATCAATCCCGCAAGGTCAAGGACGGCGCCGAGGCCGATATCGTCAACTTCTCGGTCGAGCCCGATATCACCCGCCTGGTCGACGCCGGTCTGGTCGATCCGAGCTGGAATGCCGACGCCACCAAGGGTATTCCGTTCGGCTCGGTCGTCGCGATCGTGGTGCGCAAGGGCAATCCGAAGGGCATCAAGGATTGGGACGATCTGCTGAAGCCGGGCGTCCAGGTCGTGACCCCGAACCCGTTCAGTTCGGGCTCGGCCAAGTGGAATCTGCTCGCGCCGTACGCGGCCAAGAGCGAGGGCGGGAAGAACCCGCAGGCGGGTCTGGATTACCTGAGCCAGCTCATCTCCAAGGAGCATGTGCAGGTGCAGCCGAAGTCGGGTCGCGAAGCCACCGAGACCTTCCTACAGGGCACCGGTGACGTACTGCTGAGCTACGAGAACGAGGCGATCTTCTCCGAGCGCAACGGCGACCCCATCGAGCACATCGTGCCGCCGACCACGTTCAAGATCGAGAACCCCGTCGCGGTACTGAAGAACAGCAAGCATCTGGACACCGCGAACGCCTTCCGTGACTTCCTGTTCACTGCCGACGGCCAAAAGGCTTGGGCCTCGGCCGGATTCCGCCCGGTCGATCCGAAGGTGGCCGCCGACTACGCCAAGGACTTCCCGACTCCGCAGAAGCTGTGGACCATCGCCGATCTCGGTGGCTGGAAGACCGTGGACAAGGAACTGTTCACCCCCAACACCGGTTCGGTCGCGGTCATCTATGACAAGGCCACCAAGTAATTCGGTGATCTGAAACACCCCGCGGTGTGTGCGACGGGCCCGGAGGGGGCAGCTCGCGTAACCATAAAGGGCCCCGCGCACGCGGCAAATCGAAGCAGGATACTGGACGATCGTGACTGACAGCAGCAGCGCCGGGATCGGGCATGCGCCCGCTCCGGGCGGCTCCGAAGACGCCACATCAAAAGCGACAAGCCGGGACTGGTCGTGGCTGCGGGTAACCGGCTCGGTGGGTCCGCTCGGCATCGCCACCGCGGTGTTATGGCTCAGCATCATCGTGCTGCTACCGCTGGCGGCGCTAACGGTCACCTCATTCGATGACGGCTGGTCCGGGTTCTGGGATGCCATCACCGCACCCGCGGCCATCGACTCGCTGCGCATCACGGTGCTCGTCTCCGTCGTGGTGGCGATCATCAATGTGGTGATGGGCACGCTGATCGCATGGGTGCTGGTCCGCGACCAGTTCCCGGGCAAGAGCATCGTCAACGCGCTCATCGACCTACCGTTCGCGCTACCGACGATCGTCGCGAGCATCGTGCTGCTGTCGCTCTACGGTCCACAGAGTCCGATCGATATCCACCTCAATGCCACCCAGCCCGGTCTCGTGGTGGCGCTGGCATTCGTCACGCTGCCGTTCGTGGTGCGCTCGGTGCAGCCGGTGCTCATCGAGGCCGATCGGGAGGTCGAGCAGGCCGCGCTGTCCCTCGGCGCGGACAACTGGACCACCTTCCGCCGCATCGTTTTGCCGACGCTGGCCCCCGCCATCATCAGCGGCGGCGGCTTGGCCTTCGCCCGCGCCATCGGCGAATACGGTTCGGTGGTGCTGATCGGTGGGGCCATTCCACGCAAGACCGAGATGGCCTCGCAGTACATCCAGAAGCAGATCGAGATCGACCGGCCGGTGAACGCGGCGGCGGTCTCGGTCGCACTGCTGGTGATCTCGTTCGCGACCCTGCTGGTGCTGCGGCTGTGGGCCGAGCGTACGGCCCGCAAAGAGCAGGAGGCGGTATGAGACTGTCCTGGCCCACCCGCATTTCGCTGCGCGTAGTCGCACTCGGCTATCTGTTCATCCTGCTGGTGGTGCCGCTGATCATCATTCTGTGGCGCACCTTCGAGAAGGGGATCGGCGCGTTCATCGACTCGATCTCTACGCCCGCGGCGATCTCGGCCTTCCAGCTGTCGGTTCTCATCGTGGCGATCGTGGTCCCGCTGAACGTCATCTTCGGCATTGTCACCGCGATAGCCCTGGTGCGCGGCAAGTTCCCGGGTCGCACGCTGGTGCAGGGCATCGTGGATCTGCCCTTCGCGGTCTCGCCGGTCGTGGTCGGTGTCGCGCTGATCCTGCTGTGGGGTGCGGACGGCTGGTTCGGCGGACTCGAAGACATCGGCTTCAAGGTGATCTTCAATCTGCCCGGCATGGTGATCGCGACGATCTTCGTCACGCTGCCGTTCGTGGTGCGCGAGGTCGAGCCGGTGCTACACGAGATCGGCGACGATCAGGAGCAGGCCGCGGCGACCCTCGGCGCGTCTCGCTGGCAGACGTTCTGGCGGATCACCCTGCCCGCGATCCGCTGGGGTCTGACCTACGGTGTCGTGTTGACCGTCGCGCGTGCGCTCGGCGAATTCGGCGCGGTGATCATGGTGTCCTCCGCGCTACCGGGTAAGTCGCAGACGCTGACCCTGCTCGTCCACGGTCGATACATCAACGACCACAACACCTTCGGCGCCTACTCCGCCGCGACACTGCTGATGGGCCTTGCCCTCGTAGTCCTTCTGTTGATGACCCTCCTCGAACGTAAGCGGGGCACCAAGTGATTACCGTGACCAATGCGAAGAAGAACTATGGTTCCTTCGCCGCCCTGAACGATGTCAGCATCGAGATCCCATCGGGGGAGCTGACCGCGCTGCTCGGCCCTTCGGGTTCGGGCAAGTCGACCCTGCTGCGCTCGATCGCGGGCCTGGAGTCGCTGGACGCGGGCATCGTCACCATCGCGGGCAACGATGTCACGCACGTGCCGCCGCAGAAGCGCGATATCGGCTTCGTATTCCAGCATTACGCCGCGTTCAAGCATATGACCGTGCGCGATAACGTCGCCTTCGGACTCAAGATCCGCAAGCGACCCAAGGGCGAAATCGCCAAGCGCGTCGACGAATTGCTCGGCATCGTCGGCCTCGACGGCTTCCAGCACCGCTACCCGGCTCAGCTCTCCGGTGGTCAGCGTCAGCGCATGGCACTGGCACGCGCGCTCGCGGTCGACCCGCAGGTGCTGCTGCTGGACGAGCCGTTCGGCGCGCTCGATGCCAAAGTGCGCGCCGATCTGCGCACCTGGCTGCGCCGGCTGCACGAGGAGGTCCACGTGACCACCGTGCTGGTCACCCACGACCAGGAAGAGGCACTCGACGTCGCCGACCGGATCGCGGTGATGAACAAGGGCCGCATCGAACAGGTCGGCAGCCCGGAGGACGTCTATGACCGGCCCGCCAACGAATTCGTCATGTCCTTCCTCGGCGCGGTGGCCCGGCTCAACGGACATCTGGTGCGTCCGCACGATATTCGCGTCGGCCGCGATGCCAGCATGGCGCTGGCCAAGAACGAGGGCACCGCGGAATCAGCGGGTGTCACCCGTGCCACTGTGGAACGCGTTGTGCACCTGGGTTTCGAGGTGCGCGTCGAGTTGCGCAATGCGGCGACCGGCGATCTGTTCGCCGCCCAGGTGACCCGCGGTGACGCCGAGGCATTGCAGCTCAGTGACGGGGAAACCGTCTACGCGCGTGCCACCCGTATTCCGGAACTGCCTGCGGGATAAGGGCACTGTTCGGTTCGCCGCGCCTTGCGCGGTGACGCTCGGGTCCGCCGCTCACGCCGCGAATTCGACTCGCTTTATGGCTGCGGATTCCGTATCCGTGAAATCCGAGGCCATTATTGGCGTGTCGAAACCGAACTCCGGTTTCCATGTCTCATATTGTGCTGAATGCGAAACACACGCTAGTGGGTTCCGGTGAGTAATCGGAACGTAATTCGATGTGAGCATTCGCAATGGTCGTCGAACGCGGCCCGTATGCGGGCGGCGGGAAGTTGATCGATCACCATGTCAATTCGAAGACAGATGGTTCTCGCGCTGGCCGCCGCCGGCGCGGCGGTGATAATCCAATCCGGTCCGGCAATCGCCGCACCACCACCCGGAACGCCGGTCGTGCGCGCACCGGATGGCCCGGTTATCACCGAGATTCCCGCGGACTCGCCCGAAGTGGCCACGATCGATCCGGAATCGGTGGGGAAGCCGATCCCGAACTCATATTTCGGTCTGACTTCGGCGCAGTTGATACCGCACGGAATCGCGGGTGAGCAACGGCATTTCACGCCGAATCCGGAGCAATGGGATAACGCGCGAACGATTGTCGAAGTGGTCCTGCGGCGCGATATGCCCGCCTATGCGGCGGTGGTCGCGCTGGCCACCGCACTGCAGGAATCGTTGCTGCGCAATCTGACCGAGGCGGCCGATCACGACTCGCTCGGGGTGTTCCAGCAGCAGCCGTCCGCGGGCTGGGGTTCGCCCGAGCAACTCACCGATCCGCGCTACGCGACAAACCGATTCCTGGACGCACTGCTGGTCCACGCGCCGGACTACCAGGTGATGCCGCTGTGGCAGGCGGCGCAGGCAGCGCAGCGCTCGGGCTTTCCGACGGCGTACGCGCGGTGGCAGGAGCAGGCCGCGCAGATGGTGTCGCGATTGCTCGGGCCGCGGCAGGGACCGATGCCGCGGGCGGCGAGTGCCCAAGCGGTGCTGGGATGTTGCTGAATAGTTGCCCACGGCCGCAATGGTTTTGATAGCCCGCACCGGAATCGCTTGCGAATTCCGGTGCGGGCAATCCGAACTCGTTACTGGAGGGATATGCCCCTCGGATCGTGGACTGGTCGGTATCGAAACGGTTGTCGATCGGTTCGGCGCGGCGGGTCCGGCAATCGCGTCAGGTGGCTGTTTTCCCATGTGATAACGGGTATCTATCACCTGGACGGCATGGCGGCCACTAGCTGGCAAACATCAACAGGTCATCGTTGAATTCCGGCACGCCGTAGGGGATCTGGCGTCGGCGGCGACGCGTGGCGTGATGTGCCTGGTGAGGGGGTATAGGGGCTTTGCTACGCAACCCATGTCGGCGGCGGCGGTATCCGGACAATCGTATGTCCGGTAGTTGGCAAGCAGGTCGCGGAGTGGTTGCGTGAATAGCGTTCGAAGCAAATCGGCTCGGCGATCAGAGGATTGCGATGGCGATTGGTCTTGGTTTGAGCATAGGCACGGTGAACACGGTTTCCGCTCTGGCGGAGGAGGGTTCGGCCAAGGCTCCACCTGGTCGCCGCTCCGCCGTCCACCGCTCGCCCGCTGTCACCCGTCGCACGACCCTCACCTTCGACAGTAACGGAATGGCAAGGGTCGGCATGATTCCGCGGCATGGACGTGCCATCACCGAATTCGCCGATCTTGGTCAACGCAACGCCAAACGGGCCAGGGTCGCGCACCGTGCATTGACTGCGGCCGATCTGATCGCGGTCGTCGCGGACTGTCTGATTGCCGAGGCGCGGCGGGATCGGCAAGCGGTCGGCGCAGAGGTCGTGCTGACGCATCCAGTGGGCTATACCGAGGGCCAAGTGGGCGAGTTGCGTGCGGCGCTGGACGCGATCGGGCTGAGTCAGGTCGCGCTGGTGGCCGAACCCGTCGCGGCGGCCGCCTGGCTCGAGGTCGAGCGCGGGCCGCTGATGCCGGGCCTCGCGCTGGTCTACGACCTAGGTGGAGCCAGCCTGGATATCTCCCTGGTACGAGTAGGCGCGGGCTGTCCGCCCAATCCGATTGTCGGCGAACCGATCCGGTCGTCGGAATTCGGCGGCCGAGCCTTCGGTGCGTTGCTCGCCGCACGGGCTGGAAACGGGACCATGCCCGCCTCCGTCTCCGGTGCGGTCACTGGTAGCACCGCAGATGAATTGCGGGCCAACCATATTCGGTCCTCGCTGAAGTTGGTCTATCGCTGTCTGCGGATGGCGGATGTGACCATGGCCGATGTGGACTGTGTGCTGGTGGTTGGTGGCGCGGCTCGGCCGGTCGAAGTGGCCCAGGTGTTGGCCGGTGAACTGGCGCGTCCGGTTATCACGGCCCCGGATCCGGAGCGCACGATCGCCGATGGTGCCGCCATCATGGCGCGTCACGCCGCCGCCGCGGAAGAGGAGGCGGCCGGACATCACCATCGGCGCAAACCGCGCGGAGTACAGCGCGCAGCGGTGACGCGCGCCCTCATACTTTCCCGGCGTACCAGGCGCCGCTTGACCCGGGTGGCGATCGCGGCAGGGATGTCGGCCGCTGGAGTAGCGCTCGCGCTGGCGCTGCCCGCCGACACGGTGGTCGCGGGATTGTCGCAACTCGGGTTGCGGTAGAGAGGCAGACCCGGCGGCGTACCGCAGCGCCGCCGGGGCTGCCGAATATGCGCCAGGTTGACGTGACTCCTCGTAGGTGTAACTATGGGATACAGTAAATGTGTCTTACGAGGAGAGGCAGTGACGACGATGTCTACAGCCGTGACGCCCGCAGTTGATCCCGAACTCGCGAAGGCGCAGGAGTATGCCGCCAAGCTGCTGCTGCTCTCCGAAGGTTCGGTGAACAAGCACTTCGACCCCTTCGAAGACATCGACTGGGACAATCCGGATTTCGCCGCCGATGCCGGTGCGGAGCGCTGGGTGCTGCCGGTATCAGGTGATGCGCTGGGTCGCCACCCCTGGTACCAGGCGCTGCCGCTGGAGCGGAAGATCGCGATCGGCAAGTACCGCCAAGCCAATGTCGCCAAGGTCGGTCTGCAGTTCGAATCCATCCTGATCAGCGGCATGGTGACGCACAGCTTCGGCCTGCCCAACGGTTCGCCCGAATTCCGCTACTGCTCCCACGAAATGATCGAGGAGCACAACCACACCCTGATGTTCCAGGAGATGGTGAACCGGATCGGCATCGACGTTCCCGGTATGGGCCCGCTCGTGCGCAAATTCAAGTACATCGGCGCGCCGGTGGCCGCGCTGTTCCCGAATCTGTTCTTCATGGCCGTGCTCGCGGGTGAGGAGCCGATAGACCATATTCAGAAGGCGATTCTGCGCTCGGGTGAGGACGTGCATCCGATCATGCGCGGTGTGATGGCGATTCACGTCGCCGAGGAGGCGCGCCACATTTCCTTCGCGCACGAATTCCTCCAGCGGCACGTGCCCGAGAAGAATGCGGCCAATAAGTTGGTGCTCTCGATCGTCATGCCGATCGTGATGTTCATCCTAGGCCGTTCCATCTACACTCCGCCCCGGTCATTCTTCAAGGAGTTCGATATTCCGGACGAGGTGCGCAAGGAGCTGTTCTACGGCTCGAAGCAGGCCAAGCAGGAGTTCAGCGACTTCTTCGGCGATGTGCGCACCCTGGCCAAAGACATCGGCCTGATGAATCCCATCGGCAAGGCGGTCTGGAAGTTGCTGAATATCGACGGCCACACCACCCGCTATCGTTCCGAGCCGCTGCGCTCGGCCAAGGCCGGCTGACGTGCCGTACGTCGTCACGCAGTCCTGCTGCAGCGATGCGTCCTGCGTCTACGCCTGCCCGGTCAACTGCATCCATCCCACGCCCGACGAACCGGATTTTCTGACGGCGGAGATGCTGTATGTCGACCCGCAGGCGTGCGTGGACTGCGGCGCGTGCGCGAGTGCGTGCCCGGTCGATGCCATCACATCGTCGAAGAAGCTGACCGACGAGCAGAAGCCGTTCATCGAGATCAATGCCGACTTCTATCGGCAGGCGCGCCCGCGGCCGCTGCTGGCGAAGCCGGTGCCAGCGGCCGAGATCCACACCGAGCGTCAGCCGCTGCGGGTGGCCATCGTCGGATCCGGCCCCTCGGCGATGTACGCGGCCGATGAATTATTGACCCAGCCCGACGTCACTGTGACGGTCTTCGACCGACTTTCGTTACCCCACGGACTCGCCAGATACGGTGTCGCGCCGGACCATGCCAAAACCCGCCAGGTGAATAAGCTCTTCGATATCATCTCGGCGCAGACCGGTTTCGACTCGTACCTGAATGTCGAAGTGGGCAAGCATATTTCGCATGCGGAGCTGCTCATGCACTTCCATGCGGTGATCTACGCGGTCGGTGCGTCCTCGGATCGTAAGCTGGATATTCCCGGGGAGGGATTGGCGGGCAATGTATCCGCCACCGACTTCGTCGCCTGGTACAACGGGCATCCGGATCACGCCGAGCGAGCCTTCGATCTGTCGCAGCGTCGGGCCGTAATAGTCGGCAATGGCAATGTGGCGCTGGATGTGGCGCGCATTCTTGCGAGTGATCCGGAAGCGTTGGCGGGCACCGATATCGCGCCCCGTGCGCTGCGGGCGCTGCGGGAGAGCAAGATCGAGGAAGTGGTGGTGCTCGGTCGGCGCGGTCCGCTCGAATCCGCCTTCACCGTACCGGAATTCGTCGGACTGCTCGGCGCGGGTGTCGATATCGCCGTGGAAGGTGCACTGCCTGCGGTGACCGAGGAACTGCCGTATCAGATCGAGCAGAAGCTACGGCTGCTGCACAGCGTTGCCGAGCGGCCGTTCGGGGCGCGCAAGCGGATCGTCTTCCGGTATCTGTCCGCACCGACCGCGATTCTCGGCACGGACGAGGTCACCGGTATCGAGGTGAGCCGCAACGAACTCGTCACCGATCCGGATGGTCGCGTCCGTGCGGTGACGACGGGGGAGACCGAGCGGTTGGATGCCGGGTTGGTGCTCACGTCGGTGGGTTATCGCGGTATTGCTCTGCCCGGCTTGCCATTCGACGAGCAGGCCGCCGTCATCCCGAACCTGAACGGTCGGGTGCTGGAACAATCCGGTGGCGCGGTGCTGCCCGGGACGTATGTCACCGGCTGGATCAAGCGCGGTCCCACCGGCTTCATCGGCACCAACAAATCCTGTGCGCAGGAGACGGTTCGGCAGTTGGCCGATGATTTCAATGCCGGTCGGTTGCGTGAACCCGCCGGTAGTGCAACAGATTTCGACCATCTGGTGCACCGTCGGCGACCCTCGGTCGTGGCTCGGCGGACCGCGGCGCGAACTGGTATCGTGCGCCGTCTGCTCGCCCGCGCCTGAGCGGCGCACGCGCGCCCATGTCTCATTCGGGCCGTGTAACGGATTTCGCCCCCCACCGACATGGTGGTTGCGCGGTAGGGTCCGTGACGACGGTCGGCACCTCGGCGCACGGCGACGCGATGAGGGCGAATGCCGGACCGAGGTGCCGATTGGCGATTATTTGGCGGTGAACCCACCGTCGATCGCGAGTGCCGCGCCGGTGATGAAGCTGGCCTCATCGCTCAGCAGATAGGCGCAGAACGAGGCGATCTCCTGCGGGGTGCTGATCCGGCCGAGCGGATGCAGTGCGGCGATGGCCGCTTCACCCTCGGGCGTCGCGCCCATCGAGTTGCGGAAAGCTGGCGTGTCGACCGCGCCTGAGACCAGCGCGTTGACGCGAACGCCCTGTTCGGCGGCCTCCAGCGCCACCGCACGAGTCAGCCCGACGACACCGTGTTTGGCTGCCACATACGGTGCCACCGAACCCATGCCGACCACACCGAGGTTCGAGGCGTTGTTGAGGATCGCGCCGCCGCCCGAGGCGACAAGGGCAGGAACCTGGTGGCGCAGACCGTAGAACACGCTGGTCAGATTGAGTTCGAGATCGGCGCGCCACCCCGCATCGTCGATCTGCTCGACCGGGCCGAAGGCGTTGACGGCGCCCGCATTGTTGAATGCCGCGTCCAGACGGCCGTATTCGGTGAGTGCCGCCTGCGTCAGTCGGGCTACCTCGTCCTCGATGGTGACATCGGTCGGTATGAAGATCGCCCGCCCGCCCGCCGCGCGGATATCGGCGGCGACCTGCTCGCCCGCGTCTTTGCCACGAGCGCCGAGCACCACTGCCGCGCCTTCGCCTGCCACTCGTACGGCCACCGCCTTGCCGACACCCGAGCTGGCCCCGGTGATGAGCACGACCTTGTCCGCGAAACGTGTAGACATCGTTGCCGAATTCCCTTCTGGTCCTGTCAATTTCATGGTCCGATGCGATCGCACGGGACGCTGGTTCGTCCGTGCGCTCGCTCATCGCCGAATCCAGTCAAGTGGTTGGGAAGTCGTAGCGCTGGCGGAAATCAGCCGTAGCGTTTGATGTGTCACGTTCCTATGTCGGCATGCTCGTACTATGAAATTTGGAGCTATGGCAACGATTTGGTTACCGACCAGTCGGTGTGGGTTGTCGGTTCTGGGCGATTCTCTTCCGTAGGGTGGATCGGAGGATCGAATCGAGTTACTGCGAGGTAGCGGAATCTGGCTTATCGCAGCGGAATCGGGCCTTCGGTCGCGAAACGCCGAACGTCTAGGGGTCTGGATGAATCTTTCTCACGCGATCTAGCTGGGAATTTGACGCATGGTCAACGGAAGCCAAACGTTTCATATCAATTCGACATCCGAATCGATCCGGTAGCAGCTAACCTGTGGGTGCTGTTTGGGAAGCGACCGCGGCCACACGGATCTCCTGTGTGATGGACGTGGTCTCGGTGCGTTGACGGGATAGCGAATGACTACAGGTCTGGGTTTCAGCATCGGTTCAGTGAACTCCGTTTCCGCCATGGTGACCGGCGAGCGACCGTTGTCGTCGGTGCGGACGCGCCGTACGGCGGTGACCTTCGACAGTGCTGGCGGCATCCGAATCGGGGGAATCCCCCAATTCGACATGGCGGTAACGGATTTCGCTGATCTGGCGCGCGACCCGGAGTCGGTCGTCGTGGGCGGACGACTCTGGTCGCCCGCGAACCTGGTCGCTGCCGTGGTGAACGGCCTGCTCGAATCCTTCCCACCGACCGCGGGAGCCGTGGCCACCTATCCCGCATGCTATTCCGATAAGCAGCTGTCTCTGCTGCAGCAGGCCTTGAATCTGGCCGGTGCCGCCGATGTGCTGCTCATGCCCGAACCCGTCGCCGCCGCGGAGTGGCTCGAACGGGAACGCGGACCGCTGGAGTCGGGATTCGTGCTGGTGTACGACCTCGGTGGGTCAAGCCTCGATGTGTCGATGGTCCGGGTCGGGTCCGACTGGGAGGATCATCCGATCGTCGGAAAGTCCGTGCGCTCGTATGATTTCGGCGGTCGGCCGCTCGGTTCGATGATCGCGCGCTATGCCCGGGTCGCCGATCCCGGCGACAACGGGTCGATGCTGCAGATGACCTCGATTGTCGATATCACGAGTATGCGTGACCAGCACATCCGGGATTCGCTCGATGTGGTGCACGAATGTGTGGAATCGACAGGGCGGTGCCTATCCGATATCAGCTGCATCCTGCTGGTCGGCGGCGCCACCCGTCCGGTCGAGGTCGCGCGTACCCTCGCTGAACTCGGTCGACCGGTGGTGATGTCGTCCGATCCGGGCCAGACCGTCGCCGTCGGCGCCGCCAGCTATGCGGCCCGCACCTTTGCCCCGCTCGCAACCGGCGGACGGCATCGAGCACCGAAGGTCGCCGTATTCTCCAGTGCCGCCGTGGCTTCCGCGGTCGCGGTATCTGCCGTCACAGTATTCGGCGGTCCGAATATTTCGCCGATGCCGTCCCTGGTGGATGCCTCACCGGGCATCTTCCCGATGGACAATTTTCTGTTCGAGCCTGATGTCGAGGCGCTCGCCGAGGCCGGTTCCGCGGCTGTCGGCTGGGCTACCACGGCGGCGGGCTTCGGCTCTTCCGGGCGCCCGGCATACGGGATCGCGCCCGTAGTCCATACAACGCCTCTCGGGCCATCGATCGGTCCATCCGTCGCCGAGGCGCATGGTGGCCGTCACAACGAATCACCGGGTCGAACAGCGCATTCCGGTGGCGTCACCTATGCCAACCCGGCGCAATTCCTGAATCCCTTGCCCTTCATCCGAACTCCGAAGGTGCCCCCCACCGAACTCGTCATTGGCACGCCTGTTCCGAGCGTCAGCCTTCCGGGTTCGGTTCCCGCCCCTGCTAATTCGGCGCCCCCGGGCACCGGGACGAGCCCGGGCACCGCAACTCCGGCAACCGGCGGTACCTCGACTGGTGACGGTGCGCCAGGTACGACGACGGGCGAAACATCCATCGGGACGGGCGGTCCCACCTCGGGCGGCAGCGGGCCCGGCGGCGCGGGTAATGCATCCGGTGGTTCGGTTTTGGGCACCAGCGGTTCGACGGCTGGGGATTCCACGAGTGGCGGTTCGTCGGACAGTACCTCTGGTGGTTCGACAAGTACTGGCACTTCAGGTGGTGCTACCGGTGGCGGTACCTCGGGTGGTTCCGCGAATGGTGGTGGCTCGGGCGCGAATGGTGGTGGTGCTTCGGATGGTTCGGCTTCCGGCACCAGCGGTTCGACGGCTGGGGATTCGACGGGCGGCGGTTCGTCGGACAGTACCTCTGGTGGTTCGACAAGTACTGGCACTTCAGGTGGTGCTACCGGTGGGGGTACCTCGGGTGGTTCCGCGAATGGTGGTGGCTCGGGTTCGACCGGCGGTCACTCCTCGGGTGCTTCGGACACGACTGGTGGTGGTGCCTCGGTTGGCTCCACGAATGGCGGTGCCTTGGGAGGCGCGGCGAGCGGTGGTGCCTCAGTTGGTTCGACTGGTGGTGGTACGTCAGGCGGTTCGACGAGCGGCGGCACGCTCGGCGGTTCGATCGGAGGGGCCTCCGGCATCGGAAAGCCGTCCGGCGGAACCACGTCCGCCGGAAGTGGTTTCGGTGGCACCTCATCCGGCGGTATCTCCTCACACGGTTCCGGCGGCTTCGGCGGTGGCGGTGCCCGCAGGTAGTCCGCGGTAGGGCTCCTCGGGCCCCCGCAGCGCCTCCCCAGCGCGGAGGTGCGCTGCGAACTGCGATCGTTCACTGAGCGCGGGCCTAGGAGGCTGATATGGCATTTCGTGCCGAGGCCCTTGGGTGGATCAGTGTGTGGCGGCTGCGGTGGGCCGGGCCTGTCAGTGGTCTGCGAGCTCGAGCGGTGGGGCAGCGTCTGCGAATGATCACTGGGCAGCTTCGGCGCTGAGTGAAAGCCGCTGGTCGGCAGAGTTATTGGGCCCGCGGCGGACTGCCACGTGCCGTGTGGATCCGGCCCGATTTATCGGGTCCGCACTTCTCGAGGCACTCGTGCGGGGCGGGAGTTCGGTGAAGATGTCCGGATGTTGACGTGCCGGGGTATCGGCGTGGGGTGGGGCACATTCGGACCGGTCGAATTTCGGTGACGCTGAGTGCCATAGCGATGCACAATGAGTTGGTGGTACACGGGGGACCTCAGCTTATTGCGCTGGATGTCGATGGAACGTTGCTGCAGACGGGATCGCCGGTCAGTGAACGGGTGATCGATGCGGTGCGTGCGGCAGTGGGGGCGGGGGCGCATGTGGTCGTGACCACCGGGCGGACATTGATGACGACACGGCCTGTACTGCGCGAGCTCGGCCTGGTCGACGGACATGCGTTGTGTTCCAACGGCGCGGTGCACATCGATGTGGCGAAGGGGGAGCCGGTGGCGGTGCAGAGCTTCGATCCGGGCCCCGCGGTCGCCGCCTTGCGCGCGCTGTTTCCGGAGATGATCTTCGCGGTGGAGAAGGTCGGCATCGGTACCTGGGCGACGGGGGCGAGTCCGAGTGAATTCTCGATCGGCGAATACGTTCTCGTCGATCACGGCGCTTTGAGCAGCGAGCCGACCCCGCGACTAAACGGCTGGTTGCCCGACGGTTCCCTGGAAGAGATGAGGCGCCTGCTCACCCGACTGCGGGTACCCGATGCGAGCTGGGTGCACGGCGAATTCGGCCCGTGGCTTACTGTTTCGCGCCGCGGCGTCTCCAAGGGTTGGGCCTTGGAGAGGCTACGCACCGCACTCCGCATCCCCCGCGCCGCCACCCTCGCCATCGGCGACGGCTACAACGACCGCGAAATGCTGCGGTGGGCAGGACATTCCGTAGCAATGGCGAATGCCCCGAACGAGGTCCGCACCTGGGCCGACGAAGTCGCCGATGATGTCGCCGAAGACGGCGTCGCCAAAATACTGGAACGTTGGTTCGTCCACTGACCCGGACCGATGATCACTATGCGTTGGTAGTGGCAAACATCGAGAGACACCTCAACCGAAGCATGGTAAGCATCGCGATGGGGGAAGTTCACCAGCGGACACCTCAACCAACGCATTCTCTGGCAAGGAAGCCTTGGGTGGGTGGAGGACGGCGAGCACTTCCGCCACCATTGCCTGCGTCAGAGCAAAGCGCGCCTCGGGAGACGTCGGTATGTGCGGAAAACCTCGAGGGCATCGCAGCCGCGAACACTCCGCCATCGCATCTCGGGTAACGCGGAGACAGTGCTTCAGGAGCGGCTGAGGATCTCCAGGTAGTGGGGGTTCTGCATGATGCCGAGGATATTGCCGAAGGGATCGACCACTGATGCGGTGATGAAGCCGTCGCCGCGTGGGGTGATCGGTTCGTATTCCTTGGCTCCGAGGGCGAGCAGACGGTCGAAGCTTGTCTGCACATCATCGACATGCCAGTGCAGGATGGACCCGCCGGGCGCGTTCTGTGCACCAGCGGGGGCGAATTGGCGGTTGATGATTCCGAGTTCGTGCTGGTAGTCGCCGATGCGGAATTCGTAGTAGCCGCCGGGCACCGTGTAGTACGGGGCGTAGCCGAGCAGGTCGGTGTACCAGTCCTTCGCGGCCTCGAGATCATCGGCATAGAACGAAACGGTGGCCATTCCTCGCAACATCTTGGTCTCCTCTGATCGGGGTTTGTGTGATCTATCTTTGCGTTCAAAGTGCTCACCGAATGAGCACTTTTTTCGACAGAATTGTGCTCATGCGAGCAGACCGATTGGTGGCGACCCTTTTGCTGATGCAGTCCCGCGGACGCGTGACGGCTGCCGAGATCGCCGCCGAACTCGAGGTTTCGGTCGCGACCGCGCGTCGCGACCTGGAGGCCCTCTCGGCCGCGGGAGTTCCGGTCTATCCGCAGCCCGGCCGTGGTGGCGGCTGGTCGCTGGTCGGCGGTGCGCGCACGGATCTCAGTGGCCTCACCGAACCCGAGGCGCGGGCGCTGTTCCTACTGGCCGGACCGTCCGCGAGCGCGGTACCCGAGGTCAAATCGGCGCTGCGCAAACTGGTGCGCGCCCTCCCACAGACGTTCCGCACCGATGCGCAGGCCGCTGCCGACGCGATCGTGATAGATCCCGCGCGCTGGGGCGAGCGCGATCAAGCGCGGCCGAAGCTCGTCGAATTGTTGCAGCGCGCGGTGGTCGAGCGCCGCAAGGTGCGGCTGACATATGCACGGGCGGGAGAGCGCATCCGGCGCGTCGTCGCCCCATGGGGCCTGGTCGACAAGGATGCCATTTGGTATCTCATCGCAGAAACCGATCGCGGCAGGCGCACCTTCCGCGTCGACCGCATTGTCGATGCCGCGATAACGGACGAAATCGCGCACCGCCCAGCCGATTTCGATCTGACTACGGCCTGGGAGGAGGTCGTCGACGAGGTCGAACAACGTCGTGCCGCGACATCGGCCACCGCACTCATCGCGTCGCAACTACTTCCGATTCTGTGCAAGCAGCAGGGACGACACTGTGTGGTGGACGGGCCGGTCGCCGATGGACGCGTCCAGGTCCGCATTACCGCACCGACGCCGCGCATGATCGCCCAACAATTGGCGGGCTGGGGTGCCGAAATCGAGGTGCTGGCACCGCGATCCGTGCAGTCGGAGTTGGCCGTGCTCGGCGCCGAACTGGTCGATCGATACGGCGAGTGACCGCCCCGCACATCGAATCCGGCGGCTCGATTCGTGCACCGCGACTGATCGTGCTGTGTGCTTCGGAGAAGACCACTGGGCCGCGCCCGAGCAGACGCGGCCCAGTGCCGGTTCCGATCAGTGTGCGGGTTCGAGAAGCAGCCCGTGCAGCGCGCGCACTATTTCGGTGGCCAGCACCGCATGCCCGCTCATCGTGAAGTGGATGAGATCGGCGCTCATCAGATCCGGTCGCAGCCGCAGCGGATGGTCCCATAACTCCACCAGCACGGCGTCGTATCGCGCGGCCAGCTCCCGGGTGATGTCGTTGAGCGCCGCCATCCGTTCCCGCATCGGGCGCATCGCCGCCATCCGATCCACCTCCCACACATCGGCGAGGGTGAAGGTGCCGACCTGTGCCCCGCTGCGGGCCAGCGCGCCGAAGATCGCGTCGAGATTCGCGCGCAACTCGTCGAGATCGCCGCCGGGAGCGAACAGATCGTTTCCGCCGCAGCTGATGTACACCAGGTCCGGCGTGAAATCGAGCACCTGTGGCAGCTGGTCGGCGCGCACCTGCGCGGATGTCGCGCCGATCCGGCCGGTATTCAGATACGCCAGAGCGGGATTCGCCGCCGTCAATACCGTGGCCACGCGATCGGCCCATCCTACGGTGTCGTATCCGGGACTCGGATCGCCGACGCCCTGGGCGATCGAATCGCCGAGTACCGCATAGCGCTGCCAGGGGGCGTCGGCGAGCAATTCGAGTGCGGCGCTGCTCGACAGCAGCATCGGGTCGTTGGCTTCGGTGCGAATATCGTTGGGTATCACGGTGACTCCTAGCTCTGGGCGGAAGGGACGCGCGCCGGAATCGCGATGACCAATGCGGACGCGACACCGACGCCCGCACAAACGGCGAACAGCGTGTGGAAAGCGGCCAGTGCGTCATCGGCATTGGCGGCGAATACCGCGGCAAGCACCGCGACGCCGAGCGCACCGCCCACCTGCCTGGCCGTCAAATTCATGCCGATCCCGGCCGCAAAGCGCTGCGGCGGAAGCGAACTCGCCGCCGCGGTGCCGAGCAGCGTCACAACAATCCCGACGCCACCGCCGCCGAATAGCCCGGCCGGCACCCACGCCGACCACAGCGCCGGTGTCGGCCCGAAGGCGTCGGTGCTCATCCACACATTGGTGCCGGTGTACATCAGCGCCCCGAGGACACCGAGCCAGCGCCGAGTGCTCGCCGCCGTGACGCGACCGGCGATCGTGGCGGTCACCATCGAAGACACCGCGCCCACCGTCAGTGCGGCCGCCGAACCGAGCACCGAGTACTGCCAGATCGCATCGAGGAACAGCGGTCCGGCGAGCAGCCAGGCGAACATGGTCGCACCGAATACGAACGAGGCGGCATTGGCCAGTGCATATGGCCTGCTCTGCCACAACTCGACGGCGATGGCCGGATTGTGGTGCCGTGCGGAGCGAACCAACGCGGCCAGGATCAGCAGCGCGCCGACGCCGAGCGCGGCGAGTGTGCCCGGCGCGGTCCAGCCCCACTCCTGCCCCTCGGTGACTCCGGCGACGACACCGCCGAGTCCCAGAGCGATGGCGATGGTCCCGATCGGGTCGGGTAGCACACTGCCGGGTTGGCGGGTGTCCGGCACCGGAATGCGCAAGCCAGGCGCGATCAGCACGATCGCCACCGGGATATTGATGACGAATACCGCCCGCCAGCCGAATGTCTCGACCAGCGCGCCGCCGATAGCCGGTCCGACCACGGCCGCGAAACCGCCTGCCGCAGACCAGGCTCCGATGGCGGCGCCGATCTTCTCCCGCGGCGTAACGGTGAGGACGAGGCCGAGCGCGGACGGCACCATCAGCGCTGCCGTCGCACCTTGCAGCAGGCGTCCGGCAATGAGCCAACCCGCGGTGGGGGCGAGGCCGCACAGCAGGGATGTCATGGCGAAACCGACCAGTGCGATGAGGAACAGCCGGCGTCGTCCGAGGGTGTCGGCGAAGCGGCCCGCCGGGGTGAGCAGTGCGGCGAAGGCGATGGCATATCCGCTTACTACCCAGGTCAGCGTGGTCGTCGCGGTGCCGGGGAAGTCGCGGGCGATCGAGGGGAAGGCGATATTGACGACGGACAGGTCCAGGAAGGCGATGAACGCCGCGCCACAGGCGATGACAAGCGTGCGCACGGCGGCCTTCGAGGTCGGCGGACTATCGGTCCGCACGGACACTTCGGTCATGAGGGCAATCCTTCGGGTGGGGCGAATTTAAACGTACGACCGTTCGTGCAATAAAAGTACGACCGTACGTTCGTATTTGCAACCCGGAAGTGGAAGAATGACGCCATGGCAGAGTCGACAAGCACCGCGCAGGACACCGATCAGCGCCTAGCCAAGGGGGCTCGCTCCCGGGCCGCGATTGCCAGACATGCCGCCGACGTGGCCTCCATCGAGGGGCTGACGGGCTTGAGCATCGGCCGTCTCGCGACCGATCTCGGTATCAGCAAAAGCGGCATAGCCACCCTCTTCGGCACCAAGGAAGCACTGCAGGTCGCCGCGGTGAAGGTGGCCCGTGAGGCCTTTGTCGAACGGGTGATCGCGCCGAGCATGACCGAACCGCGCGGCCTACCACGCCTGCGCGCGATCATGGACCGCTGGTTCGACCACATCACCGAGCCGACATTCCCTGGTGGCTGCTTCCGCGTGGCCACCATCGCCGAATTCGACAGCAAACCCGGCCCCGTCCGCGATGCCATCGCCGAGGATCACAGCGAATGGCTCGACTTCTTGGCCAAGCAGATTCGGCACGCTCAGGAACAGGGCGATCTCACCGGCCGCGATGCCGACGCCGTGGCCTTCGAATTCGACGCGGTGATCAGCGCGGCCAATACCGCCCGTCAGATGGGTGATGAGCGCGGTGTCGCCACCGCGTATGCCATCGTGAACGGGCTGCTGCTGGGCTGAGATCCCCTGCGGTGCAACCGTTTCAGCGATACTTAGGTGTCGCGGTTCAGCACCTGTGCTGGATCAGCCGAAGCGGGTGCCTTGAATCGCGGCAAGTCGGTGACGAGCTCGGAAGGCTGAGGACTTGTTCGCAATACTGTGCCGTCGGGACGGACGAGGGCACAGTGCCAGCGCCCGAGCCAGCGTCGCAGGTCGGTCCGAGCGATAACGATGACCCCGCCGCGTTGTTCGATTTCGCGGCGCTGTGCCGGTGTCGGTTGGACAGCGGTGATGATCACGAAACGGCCCGCCGCGATATCGTCGAAACGACGTCCGTCGATAAGTGCGTTCGGGACGAGTTTGCCCGCCAGGCCTCGGCAAAAGCGATGCGCCGCCACAAGTTCGGATCGGTGCAGCGGCGGCGTCTGCCCATTGGTGAGCAGTTCGGCGAAGCCTGGCAGCCGGTGCAACCGCGGCGCGATGAGTCGGCGCAGCAGATTGCCGAATTCGCCGCCGTCGGTCATGGCCCTTCCGGTGAACTTGGCGAGCCGAATCATCGCGTGCGCGTGCGGTTTGCGTTCGATTTCGTAGGTGTCGAGTACGGTCGCGGGCAGATCTGCGGTAAGGACGCCCGCGAGCTTCCAGGCGAGGTTGACCGCATCGCGTAGTCCAGCGCCCATGCCCTGCCCGATGAACGGTGGGGTCAGGTGGGCGGCGTCGCCGAGCAGGAAGATTCGGCCGCGACGCCAGCGGTCGGCGAGCTGGGCGCGGAAGGTGTACTCCGCGACTCGCACGAGCCGCAGCTCCTCGGAGGGAGAGTTCCCGGTCCACGGCGCGATCAGTGGGCGCAGGCTCGTCGAATCGCCGTAATCCGCCGCGGTTTCACCAGGACCGAGTCGGAATTCCCAGCGGTAACGAGTCGTTCCGATCCGCATATAGGTCGCGGCCCGAACAGGGTCGCAAACCTGGTGTACGCCTTCCCATTCTCCGAAATCGGCAGTTGTATCCACATCGACGACGAGCCAGCGCTGCGCGAAGTTCAGGTCGCGCAGCGTGGCACCGATCGCGGAGCGGACCACGCTGTTGGCGCCGTCGCAGCCGAGCGCATAATCGGCCAGGACCGACTCGACGGCACCGGTGACACGGTCGGTGAAATCGACACGCACGCCGTCGTTTTCCTGT
Source organism: Nocardia sp. NPDC050630 (assembly GCF_044457245.1). Taxonomy (NCBI): domain Bacteria; kingdom Bacillati; phylum Actinomycetota; class Actinomycetes; order Mycobacteriales; family Nocardiaceae; genus Nocardia; species Nocardia sp. NPDC050630. Next base: position 375,548 of record NZ_JBITGN010000005.1, on the reverse strand, counting down.
GTCACGCCGACTACCTCGACATTGCCGCGAAGGCTGATGCCGGGATACCGGCGCATATTCGCGCGCAGTATTGCTTCGAACTCCGGTTGGTCGAATAGGTTCGCCTCCGGGTAGCCGTTGGCTCCGCCCGCCGGATCGCGATCGAATTGAGCGAGTACGCGCATGTCCGGATCGATCAATCGCAGGCCGAGCGCGGGGCGCGAGATCGCGTCGAAGTCTGCGCCGACGCCGAGACGTGCCAGGATCCGTCGGATTTCGCCGTCGAGATGGACCGCCCGTGGCTGCGGGTATATGCCGTCCCAGCGTTCCAGCACCAGGGTTTCGATGCCGTACTGGGCCAGTAGTGTCGCCGCGGTGAGGCCCGTGGGGCCCGCACCGACAACGACCACAGGAACCGAGTTCACCGGCTCGCTCCACTCACGAGATTCATTGCCGGACCGCGACTTTCCAGCGGATGGCATACCGGCCGAGCACCTCGGCTACGCCACTCTCGACGGCGGGGTCCACGTCGACGGTCGCGACGATCGCGCCGTCTTCTACTGCCGCCGTGACGGCCCGCACTCCGGCGACTTGCGCTAGTGCGTCCTGCAGTTCGCGTCGAGTCGCATCGGCGCGCAGCCCGAGCTTGTACGGCTTACCGACATCGGTAATGGGCAAAGCATCGAGGACCACAACGGATTTCGGCAGTGCGGCTCGTTCGGGGACCTGCTCACTCGCCCAGGCGAGTAGTTCGGATTCAGTGACATCAGCACCAGCTCCGAGCGTCACATAGGCGACAGGTACTTCACCGGCGTGGACATCGGGGCGTCCCACCGCACTGGCGGCGGTCACCTGCGGATGTGTCAGTAGGGCGTCCTCGATCAGCGCCGGGTCGATATTGTGCCCGCCACGGATGATGAGATCCTTGGCGCGGCCGTGCAGGTGGATGAAACCGTCCGCATCGATGTGCGCTAGGTCGCCGGTATCGAGCCAGCCGTCGACCGTGGTGCCGAGTCCGTCGAGGATGTGGCCGTGCTCATCGCGGCCGGTCACATAACCGGCGAAAATTGTTGGGCCACTGATCTCGAGCACTCCGATCACGCCGGCTGGCAGCGGCTGCCGGTCACCCGCACGAACGACACGCACCTGCTGATAGGGCATCCGCTGCCCGACCGCACCCGGGCGCGGAACATCCGGATAGCTGCGGGCGGTCGCGAAAGTAGCCTCGGTGAGTCCATAGCCTTCGACCAGGGTGACATCGGTGTGCGACTGGAAGTTCGCCCGCACCGCGGACGGCAGCGGTGACGCGCCGACCATCGCGTAGCGCAGACTGCTGATATCGGCGTCGACGGGGCATTGCGTGAGCACCGCATAAATGGTGGGCACCGCACTCATCGCGGCAATGCGATAGTGCGCCACGATCTTCCAGAATTCGCCGTACAGCGCGAGATCGCGGTAGCCGAGTGGTCCGGCCCACACCACCGGCTGTCCCTTGAACAGTGGCGCGAGCAGCGTCACCACCAGGGCATTGACATGGAACAGAGGGAGTGCGGCGAAGATCGTCGCATCCGCGTCGAGCAGGGAGTTGGCGGCGATCATCCACGCATTGGCGATCTCGCCGGAGTGGGTGTGCGCGGCGAGTTTCGGTACGCCGGTGGTGCCGCCGGTGTGGAACAGTGCGGCCAGATCGTCGGATACCGGGAGCGGCCCGGCGAATCTGTCCGAATCATCATTGGCGGCAAGCTCATCCAGATAGCCGATGTGCACCCCGCCGATCACCGGCAGCGGGTGCGGCTCGGCGGCGCCGGTGGGACGCAGCACCAGTACGACTTCGAGTAGTCCGTCATGTGCCAGCTCGAGCGCGGATTCCCAGGTGTCGGTGGCGAGTTCGGGGCCCGCCACGATCAGCACGCTGGCGCCGGAGCGCCGCAGCAGCTCCGGGATGTGCCGACCGGACATCGCACCATTGATCGGTGCGGCGATGCCGGCCAGCTGCGCGGCGAGCGTCGCGGGAATCAACTCCGCGCAGTTGGGCGACATCAATGCGACCGCGTCCGCGCGCCGGATGCCGAGCCGGTGCAACAGATTCGCATAGCGGTGCACGTCGGCTAGGAGCTCGGAGTAACTGCGCCGCAATGGCTCTCGCCACCGAGCCGCCTCCGGAAGTATGGTGAGCGCGTTTCGATCGGGCCAGAGTTCGCTGGCCCGGACCAGCAGTGCGTAGGTCGATTCCGGCAGGCCGCGTTCGGCCAGTGGCACGGATTCGATTTCGGCCAGGTCGCTAGGTCCCGAGTAGCGCGGCCACAGCAGGTCCACTGTCGTCATTTTCACCGCGCGTACCGCACAACCGTGCGCTGGCGACCCAAATCGATCGCGCCGTCATCGGTGGCCACGGTAGCCTCGACGACATCGCCGTCGCGCAGATACTTCGGATTCTTGGCCTGACCTTTGAAGAACAGCTTCCACTTCGTCGCTGCCGGGAGCAGCGAGGCAATGATCTCGACCGGTTTCGGCGGGGCGCTGATGGCGGTGCCGATGGGGGTACCGGTGAGCAGCAGATCACCGGCATCGAGCCGCTGGAACCGGGTCAGCGCCCGCAGCGTCTCGACGGGGGTGTAGATCATATCGGCGACCGTCATGTCCTGGCGCACTTCCCCATTGACCCACAGTCGCAACCGCAGATCGACGAATCGCTTCAGCTCGTCGGCGTCCAGCAGCACCAGCGCCGGACCGACAGGTGTGAAGGTCGGATACGACTTCGCCTCGTAGAACTGGGTTTTCGGTAACTGGACATCGCGTGCCGAAACATCATTGGTCACAACGAGTCCGGCGACGTACTCGGCGATTTTGTCGGCGCTGATGGTGGTCCCGACCGGCATCTCCTTACCGAAGACCAGTCCGATCTCGACTTCGTAATCCAGAAGTCGCACATGCGCGGGTCGGATGACATCGTCGAGCGGGCCGCTGATCGAACCGGAGGATTTGCGGAAGAACGTCAACGGCACGGTTGCCGGATCTGCGCCCGAATCCCGCACGTGGGACGCGAAATTCGTCATCTGTGCGACCACCCGGCACGGCGCGGTCACCGGTGACACCAGCGCGAGGCTTTCAATAGGGACGCTCTCGGTATTCGATGCGGCCGCCGTCAGCGCCCGCCGGTCGGCGAGCAACTGACCGGTGGTGGTCGCCGCGGTATCCACCCGCGCGGCCCCCGTCGGCGTCGACACCCACCAGGCGTCGGCGGTTCGGAGAACGGAAATACTCATGAATTGGCAACTTTCAGTAGACCGCGCAGGCGGTGTAGGTCGAATTCGTTGTCCGCGCGCAGCGCGTCGACTATGCCGCGCAGTTCGCGAACCGAGTCCCGGCCGGGTTTGAGGCCGAGGAAGTCCTTGGTGGCGGGCGGTCCCCATTGGGCCAGCCCGGATGCCGTCATCGGCGCCCAACCGGGCTCCAGCGTGGAGTCGAACACGTCACCATCGCTGAAGTGCTCGACCATGAATCCGTCCGGATCGCGCCAGTAGTCGAAGATCTGGCTGCCCTGGATATGTCTGCCGATGCCCCAGGACCGCTGGTAACCGTGGTCGAGCAGGTATTCCCCGCCTGCGGCCAGGACATCGAGGTCGGCGACCTGATAGGCGGAGTGCACGTACCGGTTGACTGGGCCGAGCACCAGCGCGAGCGTGTGATGGTCGGCGGGGGTGCGGCCGCGGTCGCAACGGATGAAGCTCATGATCGGGCCGCGGTCGCGTTGTTTCGGGTAGTAGAGGAAATCACTGACGATCAGGCCCAGGTGTTTCAGATACCAGTCGAGCGTCTGCCGGTAGCGGGTCGTCTGCACCACCACATGCCCGAGCCGCTGCACCTTCGCCGGTTCCCGTGGTGGGCGTTGGGTCAGGTTCCTGCGCGGCGTTTCGTGACCGAAATTGAAAGTGTGCGGCTGCTGGGCGGGCAGGGCGGCGAGCGCAGGGGTATCGGCGACCACCCGCACCCGCGATCCGCTTGGGTCAGGTAGATCGACGGCGACGCCACCGATGCTCTCCGGCAGTGGTACCGGCTCGGATCCGGTGGCTTGCGCGAGCCGGAGCAGGTCCGTCGAGCCTGCCGCTTGGAATGCGGGGCCGATGAACCTCGACCGGCTGCCCCGCCGGATCACCACACACGGCGCACCCGGGTCCGTGCCACGCAACTGCAGTTCATCCGCGGTGCGCAGCACGGTCGTGAAACCGAACGCACAAGCGAAGATTTCGGCGGCCGCCAAGTCGGGCTTCTCGAACTCCAGCCATGCCAGGTCGTGCACCTTGATGATCGGATTCCTGGCCCGCCCTGGATGCTCTCCTGTTTCGGCGCCGAACTCGCTGTGCAGACCCGTATGCGGGTCGTGCTGGTCGATCATCGGCCTCTCCCTTCACTGACTGAATATATCGTCACTTACGAGCAAGTATTCAGTCAAGAAGTATTGAGGAATTCGTCATTACTGACTCGAGGGTTAGGATGGTCGGATGGACCAGGGAGAGGTGATGAGCGAGCAAACCGGTACCGAACCCAATCGTTTGGAGCGGCGCAAGGCGCGCACCCGGGCGGCGCTGGTCAGCGCCGCCCAGTCCTTCCTCGCCGCCGGGAAGCCGAATGTGCCGATCCTGGAGATCACCCAGGCCGCCGATGTCGGGATGGGGTCGTTCTACAACCACTTCGAAAGTCGCGAGGATCTGTTCCGCGCCGCGATCGAGGAGGCGCTCGATCGGCACGGCTCAACCCTCGACATGCTGACCGAGGGGATGGAAGATCCCGCGCATATCTTCGCGCAAAGCTTCCGGTTGACCGGGCGTCTGCACCGCAGAAGTCCCACGTTGAGCAAGGTGCTGCTCAATCATGGTCTGGCCCTGGTCAGTTCCACCAAGGGCCTCGCGCCTCGCGCGCGCCGCGATATCGAGGCCGCGGTTCGCGCGGGACGGTTCCGGGTCCGCGATGTGGAACTCGCCATGACCATTGTCGCCGGTGCCTCGCTATGCCTGGGGCAACTCCTGCACGACAATCCGGACCGCGACGATGCCGCGGCCGCGGACGAGGTCACCGAGGATCTGCTGCGCATGTTCGGCATTTCCGCGGACGAGGCGCGCGAGATCTGCGCACGGCCCTTGCCGTCGATCGATGCGTTGCCGGACACAGCGGCCTGAAGCCTCGAAGCCGCAGCCATCGCGCTAGAAAAGCCCTCCCGCATTGATATCGGCTGCCCATCGGCACCCACGCCCGAAAGCTGGTGCGGCGCGACCGCGAATTCGAAACGTCCACGCCGGAAAGAGGGTTCCGCAGCCGCCGCGCACGTTGTGGTGCTCCAGAACAGGGTGCGCGCGCCCGCGCGCTGCAAGGTGGCCGCGGTCGTCGGCCCGGCATTGCTCGCGCCGATAAGGTGGCCGCGGTCATCAGCCCGGCATTGCCGCGCCGATGACGATGGCGTCGTAATCAGTTACGCCTGCGTCGCCGCACGCTGCAACTGCTCGGTGGCCTCGGCCTTGATTCGCTCGAACTGCTCACCCATTCGTGCGGCCAACGCCTGCGCGGCCGAGAGTGGACGCACCATCACCATGAAGTCGTCGATCTTGCCGTGCTCGTCGAAATGCAGGAAGTCACAGCCGGTGAGCTGCTTGCCGTCGACGGTGGCCTCGAAGACGAAGGCGTGGTCGCGGCCATTCGCGTCGGCGATCTCGCGGACATAGTGGAAGTCCTCGAAGACACCGATGACGGCGCGCAGAATGGCCGCGGTGATCGCCTTGCCCGGATACGGCTTGAACCCGACCGGGCTCGTGAACACCACATCGTCGGCCAGCAGTGCCTCGATAGCGGCTTCGTCCCGGGTCTCCACGGCTGCTCGGAAGGGGTGCATCGCTCCGCCTCTCATAGTCAATTATTTGTCTATAAGATTCGAACAATATCCGCGTACCTTGGTTGATGTCCAGAGATGCTTAGACAAAAATGTGAATATTCAGCGAGAGTGCTAGCCTGAGCGGATGGCGTTACGTGACGCGGTGCTCGCGGCTCTGCTGGAAGGGGAGGCGTCCGGTTATGACCTGGCCAAAGGCTTCGACGCCTCGGTGGCCAACTTCTGGATGGCTACGCCCCAGCAATTGTACAAGGAACTCGAACGGATGGCCGCCGACGGTCTGATCGAGACCCGAGTCGTGCAGCAGGAGCGTCGACCGAACAAGCGGCTACACGCCATCACTGCGGCAGGGCGGGCCGCATTGCATACGTTCATCGCCGAGCCCGCCAAGCCGACCGCTGTTCGCGACGAGTTGATGGTCAAGGTGCAGGGCATGGATACCGACGATGCGCCGACCGTGCGTGCCGCGGTGGCCGAGAAGCTGGAATGGTGCAAGGCGAAACTGGCCCGCTACGAACGCCTGCGCGCCCGCCTACTCGACGGACGCAGCGAGCATGCGTACCTGGCCGAGGCCGAGCGCATCGGTCCCTACCTGACGTTGCTGCGCGGAATCTCCTTCGAGGAGGAGAACATTCGCTGGGCGGAGTTCGCGCTGGCCGCCATCGATAGGCGTACCTGAGGCGTTGAGTCGTTCATAGTCGCTCGTCCGAACGGAACTGCTCGCAGACCGTTCGGGGGAAGATCAGGCAGAGACCCTCGATGCAGCGGTGAGTGCGGTGTCGTAACGGTCCCAAACTATTTCGGACAATGCCGTATCCGGCCCGATGACTTGCGCATGCGCCACATCGGGCGCGGCGGCCAGCAGACGATCGGTGAGCAGCCCGGGCGCGAGGAACCACGGCGCGACGAGCACCTCTTCGGCACCCCGAGCGCGCAGACGCGAGATCGCCTGGGTGATAGAAGGTTCGGTGGTCGCGAAGCATATCTCGGTAAGCCAGCCGGTCATCCCCGCGAGTTGTCGCGCAACCTCGCCGGTCCGCGCATTCGCCGCCGCCGATGCCGCCCCAACCGCCGCAACGACGACTCCCAGCGGCCCTCTGTCACCCGCGGGTCCCAGCGGGCGCATGTCACCCGTGGGTTCCAGCGCGGCCAGTGTGCGGTCGCGCAGGGTAGTGATGAGTCGCGGGTCCGATCCGAGAACATCGGCTTGGGTCAGCCCGAGTTGCGGGTGCGCGGTGCGGGCGGCGGCGAGCAATCCGGGGAGATCGACTCGCGCGTGGTATGCGCTGCCGAGCAGCAGCGGTGCTACGACGGCATGCCTATGTCCCTGCGCGGCAACGGCATGCACGACCTGCTCTACCGATGGCGCATTCAGATCGAGGAATGCGAGCCGCACATCGATATTCGGTCGCGCGGCGGCGATATCGGCGACGACCGCCGACATGGTCGCGGCCGAGCGCGGATCACGACTGCCGTGCGCCACCGCGATGAGTGCCGGTCTCGGTTGCGCATATCCGCTGATCGGCGTAACGCGAACAGGCCCGAACATCGGTCTATTCGGTCCGCGCCCCTGATCCGCCAACCGTTCCAGTTCCGCCCACATGGATCCACCCGGCAGCTGCGCCACCGAGCCGATACCACCGGGCGAATTCACCTCAGACTCCGACCTCGACCGCGGTCAGCACGTCACCGACCAGACCGGCGGCGAGAGTATTGCCACCCGCCGGATCGATGAGTAGGAAGCTGCCGGTGTGCCGGTTGACGCGGTAGTCGTCGGCCGCGATCGGCTCGGCGACGCGCACCGAGATGCGACCGATATCGTTGAGCGCCAACGACTCCGGGCTCGGCTCGGCGGTCAGGTTCTGCTCGTCGAACCGCTCGACGATAGCCCCGACGATCGCCTGAGTGGTCCGGGTGCCGTGCTTGAGCAGCAGGCGCGCGCCGGGACGCAGCGGCTTATCGCCGAGCCAGCAGACGGTCGCGTCGAAGGTGTCGATCGGTTCCGGCGCATCGGCGGGGGAGGCGATGATGTCACCGCGCGAGATGTCCACATCGTCGGTCAGGATCAGCGTGACGCTGCGGCCGACCTGTGCGACGGCGAGCTCACCATCTGGCGTATCGACGCGCTCGACGGTGGAGCGAATACCCGAGGGCAGCACTACGATTTCGTCGCCGGGCGAGACCGAGCCCGCCGCGATCTGGCCCGCGTAGCCCCGGTAGTCCGGGTATTCGGCGGTGCGGGGGCGGATTACGTACTGCACCGGGAAGCGCAGGCCGATGGCGTGTGCGCCCGAACTGTCGGCATCCACCGGCACCGATTCGAGGTGCTCGATCAGCGAAGGTCCGTCGTAGTACGGGGTGTTCGCCGAGCGCGAGGCGATATTGTCACCGTGCAGTGCGGAGACCGGAATCTCGAGCACATCCTCGGCGGCCCAGCCGAGTGTGCTGGTGAGGGTATTGAATTCGGCCGAAATCGCGGCGAATACGGTCGCCGGATCATCGACCAGGTCGATCTTGTTCACCGCGAGCACCAGCTTCGGCACGCCGAGCAGTGCGAGTACCGCGGCATGGCGACGGGTCTGCTCGATGACGCCCTTGCGCGCGTCCACGAGCAGGATCACCAGCTGCGCGGTGGACGCACCGGAGACGGTATTGCGCGTGTACTGCACATGCCCGGGGGTATCCGCGAGCACGAAAGACCGCTTGGGCGTTGCGAAGTAACGGTAGGCGACATCGATGGTGATGCCCTGCTCGCGTTCCGCGCGCAGCCCGTCCACGAGCAGCGAAAGATCTGGCGTGGCAAGACCCTTGTCCACCGACGCGCGGGTGACGGCGTCGATCTGGTCGGCCAGTACGGATTTCGTATCGTAGAGCAGGCGTCCGACCAGGGTGGACTTACCGTCGTCGACAGAACCGGCGGTGGCCAGCCTCAATAGGTCGGACATATCAGAAATATCCCTCTCGTTTGCGGTCTTGCATCGCGGCCTCCGACACTCG
>NZ_JBITGN010000005.1:0-366593 GCF_044457245.1 Nocardia sp. NPDC050630 | reverse complement strand
CGGTCGTCGCTCACCCAGGATTGGGCACTGTGCGCCGCGCTCGGTCCGGTGAGTAGCTCGGAACGCATCAGAAGTAGCCTTCTCGTTTGCGGTCTTGCATCGCGGCCTCCGACACTCGGTCGTCGCTCACCCAGGATTGGGCACTGTGCGCCGCGCTCGGTCCGGTGAGTAGCTCGGAACGCATCAGAAGTAGCCTTCTCGTTTGCGGTCTTCCATCGCGGCCTCCGACACTCGGTCGTCGCCACGAGTCGCACCGCGCTCGGTCAAACGGGACGCGGCCACCTCGGCGAGGATCGCCTCGTTATCGGCAGCGTCGGAAAGAATTGCGCCGGTGGAGGATCCGTCGCCGACGGTGCGGTAGCGCACCGAACGGGTCTCGAGCACCTCGCCGTCGCGCGGGCCGCCCCAGACGCCGGGCGTCATCCACATGCCATCGCGCTGGTACACCGGACGCTCGTGCGAGTAGTAGATGCTCGCCAGATCGATATCCTCACGCGCGATGTAGCGCCAGATATCGAGCTCGGTCCAGTTGCTCAGCGGGAACACCCGGACGTGCTCGCCGGGAGCGTGCTTGCCGTTGTACAGATTCCACAGCTCGGGCCGCTGCCGCTTCGGATCCCACTGCCCGAAGGCGTTGCGCAGCGAGAAGATTCGCTCCTTGGCGCGCGAACGCTCCTCATCGCGTCGGCCGCCGCCGAAGACCGCGTCGAAGCGGTGCTCGGTGATGGCGTCCAACAGTGGCACCGTCTGCAGCGGATTGCGGATACCGTCCGGGCGCTCGGTGAGCCGACCGTCGGCCAGGTAGTCCTCGACCTTCGCGACATGCAGTCGCAGGCCATACTTTTCGACGATCTTGTCGCGGAATTCGAGCACCTCGGGCAGGTTGTGCCCGGTGTCGACGTGCAGCAGCGCAAACGGCAGCGGCGCGGGCCAGAAGGCCTTGAGCGCCAGGTGCAGCAGCACCGTGGAATCCTTACCGCCGGAGAACAGGATCACCGGCCGCTCGAATTCGCCTGCCACCTCACGGAAGATGTGGATCGACTCCGACTCCAACGCCGCAAGGGTGTCGAAATCGGTAATGCCCAAAGATCGTGCGCTGATGGTTTCGGTCATGCTGTGTCGCTTTCTGCATGCCCGAGAGGCCCTACGTGGTTACGCAGGCTGCCTCCTCCGGGCCCTGACTCGGTCATGCGGTGTGCAACCCGCATTCGGTCTTGGCGAGGCCGGCCCAACGGCCGCTTCGCGGATCGGAACCCGGCTCCGGCTTCCGTGTGCACGGAGCGCAGCCGATGGACGGATATCCCTCTTCCACCAGGGGATTGACGAGGATGCCGTGCTGTTCGATATAGGCCTGCATCTCGTCGTCGGACCAGGCGGCGATCGGGTTGATCTTCACCAGTCCGAACGCCTCGTCGAACGAGATGAGCGGGGCGTTGGCCCGGGTCGGAGCCTCCACGCGGCGGATGCCGGTGACCCAGGCGTTGTAGCCGCCGAGCGAGCGCTTCAGCGGTACAACCTTGCGCAACCGGCAGCATTCACCGGCATCACGCGCGAACAAATCCTTGCCGAGCAACTGATCCTGTTCGGCCACCGTGTTTTCCGGCCGCACATTGATCACATTCACGCCGTACACGGCTTCCACGGCATCGCGGGTGCCGATGGTCTCGGCGAAGTGGTAGCCGGTGTCGAGGAAGAGCACGTCGACACCCGAATGCACTTGGGCGGCAAGGTGAACGAGCACACCGTCCTGCATATTCGAGGCGACGATGTAGCCGGTGCCGAAGGTGTCCTCGGTCCAGCGCAGCAAATCCATTGCCGTGGCATCGGGACCGAGTTCGGCCGCGCCTTTTTCGGCGATCGCCCGCAACTCTTCTTCCGACAGCTTCGCGGGCAGGTCCACCTGTACTTGATCCGTTGTCACGCTAGTTCTCCCATTTACCGAAGGTCGGCTTCGTCGGCACGAACCGCCCACTGAGCGAACCGTTCGCCGTCCTCGCGGTGCTTGATGAAGTTGCGCACCACCCGTTCGATGTAGTCACCGAGTTCGTTGGTGGTCACCTTGTGCTGACGCAATTTCCGACCGAAGGCGCTGTCGAAGCCCAGGCTGCCACCGAGATGAACCTGGAAACCCTCGACATGATTCCCGGCGCCGTCGTCGATCAGCTGACCCTTGAAGCCGATATCGGCGATCTGTGAACGCGCGCAAGAGTTCGGGCAGCCGTTGATATTGATGGTCACTGGAACATCGAGCTGCGCATTGAGATCCGCGAGCCGTTCCTCCAACTCCGGCACCAACGCCTGGGAGCGCTTGCGGGTCTCGGCGAAGGAGAGCTTGCAGAATTCGATTCCGGAGCAGGCCATCAGGTTCCGGCGCCACAGCGACGGACGTGCCTGCAGGCCAAGGGGTTCCAGCTCGTCGATCAACGCATCGACCTGATCGTCGGCGATATCGAGAATGATCAGCTTCTGGTACGGGGTGAACCGGATCCGGTCCGAGCCGTACTTCTCCGCCGCCTCGGCGACCTTGGTCAACACGGTGCCCGACACTCGGCCCGCGATGGGGGAGAAGCCGACCGCATTGAGCCCGTTGCGCAGCCGCTGCACGCCCACGTGATCGATCGGCTTCGTCGGCTGTTCCGGGGCGGGACCGTCGATCAGCTTGCGCTTCAGGTACTCGTCCTCGAGCACCTGACGGAACTTCTCGATGCCCCAGTCCTTGATCAGGAACTTCAACCGGGCCTTGGTGCGCAGGCGGCGGTAGCCGTAATCGCGGAAGACCGAGACGACGGCCTCCCACACATCGGGGACCTCATCCAGCGGTACCCACACGCCGACGCGCTGGGCCAGCATCGGATTCGTCGAAAGGCCGCCGCCGACCCAGAGATCCAAGCCAGGGCCGTGTTCCGGGTGATTCACCCCGACGAACGCGACATCGTTGATCTCGTGCACCACATCCTGCTGGCCCGAGATCGCGGTCTTGAACTTGCGCGGCAGGTTGGAGTACTCCTTCTTGCCGATGTAGCGGCGAACGATCTCGTCGATCGCGGGCGTCGGGTCGATGATCTCGTTCAGCGATTCACCGGCCAGCGGTGAGCCGAGCACGACACGCGGGCAGTCGCCGCATGCCTCGGTGGTCTTCAGGCCGACACCTTCGATCCGCTTCCAGATCTCGGGGACGTTCTCGACCTCGATCCAGTGGTACTGGACGTTCTCGCGATCGGACAGGTCCGCGGTGTCGCGGGCGAATTCGGTGGAGATCCCGCCGAGGGTCTTCAGTTGCGCGACATTCAATGCGCCGCCATCACAGCGGATGCGCATCATGAAGTACCTGGCCTCGAGAAGGTCGATGTTCTCGTCACCGGTCCAGGTGCCGTCGTAGCCCTGTTCGCGCTGGGTGTAGAGACCCCACCAGCGGAACCGGCCGCGCAGATCGCCCTTGTCGATGCTGTCGAAGCCCTGTTTGGAATAGATGTTCTCGATCCGGGCCCGGACATTGAGCGGGTTGTCGTCCTTCTTGGACTGCTCGTTCGGGTTCAGCGGCTCGCGGTAGCCGAGCGCCCACTGGCCCTCGGCCTTGCGGCGCACCGGCTTACCCGTGCGGACCCGCGGGCCCGTCGGTGCCTCGGTCCGGGGACGGTCCGGACGGACGCGTCGTTCGGAGGCCGGGCGGACCGGGCGCGCATGCTGCCCGGGCCGGGATTCCGGCTGGGGCTGATCCGTTGGACCGGCGTCGGTGCTCGACGTCATGGGGGTCGCTCCTGCTGGGTGAGGGTACATCCGTGCTGAAGGCGTGAGGGGCTGAACTCACGCCTGCGGTGTCAGCGGGCCGATGTCCGTCGAAATCGGGTGATCACCGGGCAATCCCGGGAATGCGCGCCGCTGAGCTACCGGTGGGAACCGGGCAGACAGCAGGCACTACAGACGCGCTTGTAGTCGACGTGGCGACGTGCCACAAGTCGTACTCCAGATCCGCGCATGCGGCTATTCTGCCACGTCAGAATGGCCCTTCCGACCGGGTGGCCATATTTCCCGCGAAATCTAGGGAAATTCCCTGGACTACGCGAGCCGATTGTGATGGCCGTCATAGTTAGTGGTCTGAATGCGTCGCATGATTCGTCGAGATCGCCGCCGGTGAAGCGAGTCACTCGGGTTGACCTCGAGTTAGGTCGAGGTAGCAAGCTCGCTGGCATGAGCACCGAAACCGATCTCGACGCCATCCGCGCGGTCGTCGCCGCCGTTCAACACTCCCAGCAGAAGGAGCTGGTCGCCGAGTTCGTCGGACTGTTTCGCCCGGACGCCATCTGGACGACCGGCAGCGGCAAGCGCCTGTTCGGTCGCACTGCCATCGCCGAGTTCACCGCCCAGGTCCTGCCGGGTGCGATGCGGGACGGTACCGCGACCTACGAGGTCGAGCACGTGCTGTTCATCCGGCCTGACGTGGCGGCGGTCAAGGTGGTCCAGCGGTACTTCGACGGGAACGGTCAGCTGACCGGTCAGGGTTCGCCGATGTATGTGATGGCCAAGGAGGACGGCCGATGGGTCTTGACGGCCAACCAGAACACGCTGGTCGCCGACTGATCTCCGCTGCGGTTTGTCCCGTTTGCTCGAATTGTGCTGATGGTCCCCGTCGACCGTCTGCAATCCTGCGGACCTCGAGACATGTGGATCTGGTTCGCGGACTACGGCCAAGGGTCCCCGCCTACGGGAGCAGGGGGTGCCTGGTGACAGGGGCCGGCAGAGCGACGGTCACACTGGAGTGGTGAGTTCCGTCGTCGCCCCGATCGAGACCGAGACGCCTGCCCTGGTGCTGCGCGACTTCGGCGGCGGGCCGTTCGGGATCTACATCCATGTGCCGTTCTGTGCCACACGCTGCGGATATTGCGATTTCAACACCTATACCGCTGGTGAACTGGGCACCTCGGCGTCGCCGCAGTCCTGGCTCGAAGCGTTGCGCGGTGAGTTGGCGACTGCGGCCGAACGGTTTGCTGCCCTGCCGACGGCCACACCCGAGGTGGCGACGATCTTCGTCGGCGGTGGCACACCATCCCTGCTCGGCGGTGACGGCTTGGCGGACGTGCTGGACTCGGTGCGCGTGAACTTCACCCTCGCCGCCGATGCCGAGGTGACGACCGAATCCAATCCGGAGTCGACCTCACCGCAGTTCTTCGAACGCATTCGCGCGGCCGGATTCACCCGGGTCTCGCTCGGCATGCAATCCGCGGCCCAGCATGTGCTGAAGGTGCTGGACCGCACTCACACGCCAGGCCGGGCAGTGGCCGCTGCCAAGGAGGCCCGCGCGGCCGGATTCGAGCATGTGAATCTCGATCTGATCTACGGCACGCCGGGTGAACGCGACAGTGATCTGGACGCGAGCTTGGATGCGGTGCTGAACGCGGGCGTCGACCATGTCTCGGCCTACTCGCTCATCGTCGAGGACGGCACCGCCCTGGCCCGCCGCGTGCGTCGCGGCGAACTTCCCGCCCCCGACGACGATGTGCTGGCCGCCCGCTACGAGCGCATCGACGCACGCCTCAACGCCGCGGGCCTCACGTGGTACGAGGTATCCAATTGGGCCGCAGACGATTCCGCGCGCTGTCGGCACAACCTCGGCTACTGGGACGGCGGTGACTGGCTCGGCGCGGGCCCCGGCGCGCACAGCCACGTCGGCGGGGTCCGCTGGTGGAACGTCAAACACCCTGCGCGCTATGCCGATACCGTCGCGCGCGGCGGTTTCCCAGCCGCGGGCTGGGAAGTCCTCACCGCCGACGAGCAGCACACCGAACGCGTCATGCTCGCCATCCGCCTACGCACCGGTCTGCCACTGCACGAATTGGATCCAACAGAATCCGCCGCCGCGACCCGAATCATTGCCGACGGCTTGGCAATTCGCTCCGATGACAGCCTGATTCTGACCGATCGTGGTCGCCTACTCGCCGACGGCGTCATCCGAGACTTGCTGACCTGACTTCGCTTGGGCGATACCGTTCGTCGCCGAGCTCGATCGCCCTCGCGACGGGTGCGGGTGGCAAGGACATCATCGAACTGGCCGACGATGGCGAGCCCGCCTGGCGCGCAATTGTGACTCATCCGCATTTCACGGTTGGTTTCATCGAATGCTGTCCGTTGCACTGTCACAGATCGGTAAAGACGCGTAGGCTGCGGACAACCCAAGGAGTCCTATGCCACCGGCACGACACATCACCCTTATCTCCGAGCAGAGCGAGTTCGCCGAAGCGCGGGCCGCGGAGAAGGCCGAAACTGCACGACAGTGCGCTGTAGCCGCCAGGACGGTCGCCAGCCACGCCGAGAACGCGGCGGATTGCGAGTCATTACTCGCGATGCTCGGCCTCGACGCGCTGGCGGGCAAGATGGCAAAAACCGTGTCCAAGCTGTAACTGCGGGCTCGTCCACTTGCTGCGTGCCGCAGCCTCCCAAGTGCTGCCTGCGGCAGCGGGGCTCCCGCACAAGCTGTCGCTACCTCGCGCAACGTTGGCGGTGTGCGAGGTAGTCAGCCGCTATGCGAGGTGCTCGAGCCTTCGCGGCAGCGTGGAATAGGTATGAGTGGTTTTGGTTGGTGCTCGCTCTGGGCGGCGTAGCCGACCGATCAGTCCGTCTCGCTATTGGTGCTCGGCAAAAGGTGACAACATCATTTGCCGACAGCATCAACGACGACAGGCAGGACTCCGATGAAAATCACCCGTAGTCTTCGCACCTGCATCGCGGCGCTCACCTTTGCTTTCACGCCCGTCCTCGCGGCCGCCCCCGCAGCCGCCGAACCCTCCCCGACGATCGTGCTCGTACACGGCGCCTTCGCCGACACCACGAGTTGGAACGGCGTGGCCGCGACACTGCGCGATCAGGGTTATCAGGTGGTTGTTCCAGACAATCCGCTGCGCGGCCCCGCCTTCGACGCCGCGGCCATCCAGCGCACTCTCGACACCATCTCCGGACCTGTTGTTCTGGTGGGGCATTCGTATGGCGGTTTCGTTATCAGCAACATCCACGACCCGAAAGTCCGAGCGCTGGTATACATTGCGGCCTTCGCCCCGGTACAAGGCGAATCCGCACTTCTCGAAATCAACCCGATCAGCTTCCCCGGCAGCCAGTTACTGCCCCCGGCACTCCAGGTGCGTCTGGTCGACGATCCGAATGGCGTGGCAGGCAAGAACCTCGACGGCTACGTAGCCCCCGACTACTTCAACTCCGTCTTCGCCCAAGACGTCTCCCCCGAAGTAGCCGCCGATATGATCGCCCACCAGCGCTCCCTGGCCGTATCCGCCAACCTCGAACCCTCCGGCACCCCCTCCTGGTCCTCGACTCCGAGCTGGTATCTCGTCTCAGCCAACGACCGCGTAATTCCCCCTGCCTCCCAACGCTTCATGGCCGATCGCATGGGTGCCCATACATCAGAAATCGCCGCATCCCACGCCTCCTTGGTCTCCCATCCCACCGAGGTCGCCGCTGTAGTAGAGAGTGCGGCCCGCTGACCGCTCCAGAAGCGTCCGCCGATTGCTCGGCACCGCCACGCGCTCCTGACCGCCGCCATCGGGGCGAGTCGTACGGTGGTTCGCCCCGGCCTCGACAACGATCGCTCGACTCGGCGTACACGCGTGCGCGCTTGCCCTGTACCTCGCAGCTTTGGCGGGAGTAGCGGTCGGATCTCGCTCCGGCGCAACGTCCGTCGGTCCCGAGGAGACCTGGGTCACAAGTGTGCAAGGTGTGCGAACGGGCAATTGTCGAGTAGGCAATTAGACTGGATAAATAGACGTACCAAGTAACCTGCATCGAATTCGGGTCGATGCGGACGGTGCGCACGTGACCGTTACGACGTACCCGAGGGCGAGCGAGGAGGTGGGGCCCATGTCGAGCACCGAGGATCGGCGCTTCGAGGTCCTGCGTGCGATCGTCGCGGACTATGTCGCGACCAAGGAGCCGATCGGGTCGAAGACCCTGGTGGAGCGGCACAACCTCGGGGTATCCAGCGCGACGGTTCGCAACGATATGGCGGTGTTGGAGGCCGAGGGCTACATCACCCAGCCGCACACCAGTTCCGGTCGCATTCCGACCGATAAGGGCTACCGGCAGTTCGTCGACCGCATCTCCGAGGTGAAGCCGCTCTCACCGGCCGAGCGCCGGGCGATCATGGAATTCCTGGAGTCCGGCGTCGATCTCGACGATGTACTGCGCCGCGGTGTCCGGCTGCTTGCTCAGCTGACCCGCCAGGTCGCGGTCGTTCAGTATCCGACGGTGTCGGCCTCCACGGTCCGCCATATCGAGGTGGTCGCGCTGAATCCGGCTCGGTTGCTGCTGGTCGTGATCACAGATACCGGTCGTGTCGACCAACGTCTTGTGGAACTCGGCGCGCTCATCGACGACCAGGACCTCGCCGCACTGCGGGGCATGCTCGGTGGCGCGATGGACGGCAAGCGCCTCGCCGACGCCTCCGCGGCCGTCGCCGAACTGCCCGAGCGGGCGCCGGTGCGACTGAGGGATGTGTTGGTGCGCGTCTCGACCGTGCTCGTCGAGACCCTGGTCGAGCATCCGGAGGAGCGCTTGGTGCTCGGCGGCACCGCCAACCTGACCCGCAATGCTGGCGACTTCGTCTTTCCCGGTTCGCTGCGCGATGTGCTCGAGGCATTGGAGGAACAGGTGATCGTGCTGAAGCTGCTCGCCGCCGCACAGCATCCGGGTACCGTCACGGTGCGCATCGGCGAGGAAACGCAGGTCGAGCAGATGCGGGGCACCTCGGTCGTATCGACCGGCTACGGTGCCGCGGGTGCGGTGCTCGGCGGTATGGGCGTGCTCGGTCCGACTCGGATGGACTATCCGGGGACCATCGCATCGGTCGCGGCCGTTGCCCGATATATCGGTGAGGTGCTCGCGGAGCGCTGATGGGCCCCGTCGCTGATACGCTCGATCCTCCGGCGGATAAAGTTGAGTGCATCCGACTAATGCTGTTGCAAACCAAGGACTAGAGAACTCAAGTGGCACGGGACTACTACGGACTGCTCGGCGTCGCGAAGAACGCGACCGACCAGGAGATCAAGCGCGCCTACCGCAAGCTTGCGCGGGAGCTCCACCCCGACGTCAACCCCGACGAGGCGGCGCAGGCCAAGTTCAAGGACGTGTCGACCGCCTACGAGGTGCTGTCGGACCCGGAGAAGCGGCGGGTCGTCGATATGGGCGGCGATCCGCTGGAAGCCGGTGGTGGCGGCGCGGGCTTCTCCGGTGCCGGTTTCGGTGGGCTCGGCGACGTCTTCGAGGCATTCTTCGGCGGTATGAGCGGCAGCTCCGGCGGGGCGCGCAAGCCGCGTGGCCGGGTGCAGCCCGGTGCGGATTCGCTGCTGCGGACCCGGCTCAGTCTGGCCGAATGCGCGGTCGGTGTGACCAAGCACCTGACCGTCGACACCGCCATCCTCTGCGATATCTGCCACGGGGCCGGTACCAACGGCAAGTCCAAGGCGGTGCGCTGTGAAACCTGCGGTGGTGCGGGTGAGGTCCAGTCCGTGCAGCGTTCTTTCCTCGGGCAGGTGCTGACCTCACGTCCGTGTCCGACCTGTCGCGGTGCTGGTGAGACCATTCCGGATCCGTGCCACAAGTGTGGTGGCGACGGCCGGGTGCGGGCACGTCGTGAGATCGCCGCGCCGATTCCGGCCGGTGTGGCCAATGGCATGCGAGTGCGGCTGGCCGCGCAGGGCGAGGTCGGCCCCGGCGGTGGGCATGCTGGCGATCTGTATGTGGAGATCGTCGAGCAGCCGCACGATGTCTTCGTGCGCGACGGCGACGACCTGCACTGCACCATCCGGGTGCCGATGGTCGATGCCGCACTCGGCACCACCGTCGTCATCGACACCATCCTGGACGGCCCGACCGAGCTGACCATTCCGCCTGGCACTCAACCGGGTGAGATCTCGGTGCTGCGCGGTCACGGCATGCCGCGCCTGCGCTCGGGTGCGCGCGGTGATCTACTAGCGCATCTGGACATCGTGGTGCCGACCAAACTCGACGCGAAAACCACAGATCTGCTGCGCAAGTACAAGGGCATGCGCCCAGGTGACCGCGCCGAGGTGATGTCGGCGCAGTCCGAGCACAACAGCGGTCTGTTCGCCCGGCTGCGAGCGTCGTTCAGCGGGCGATAGTCCGTGGCCGCCACGGTCTTCTATCTTTCCGATATTCCGCAGCCGGGTGCCGTCGCGGTGCTGGACGGTCCGGAGGGACGCCATGCCGCGACCGTTCGCCGCATCCGGGTCGGCGAGCCGATCACGCTGTCGGATGGCTCCGGTCTGCTCGCGGCATCGGAGGTCGTTGCGGCGCAGAAGGATCGGCTCGAGCTCAAGGTGCTCGACCGGATGCTTGCCGCGCCCGCGACGCCGCGGGTGACCGTGGTACAGGCGCTGCCGAAATCCGACCGATCGGAGCTGGCCGTCGAGCTGATGACCGAAGCGGGCGCCGATGTCATCATCCCGTGGCAGGCCGCGCGCTGCATCGGCAATTGGGAAGCCAAGGCAGGCAAGGCGGTCGAGAAATGGCGCGCCGCCGCCCGCACGGCCGCCCGGCAATCCCGTCGCGCCTATATTCCCGAGGTCGCCGAGCTGCACCGCACCCGCGAGCTACTCGACAAAATCCGCGCGGTCGTCGCCGCGGGTGGAATCGCGGTGGCACTACACGAATCCAGCACCGCGCGCTTCGTCGAGTTGCCTTTCGCCGAGGCCACCGAAATTCTGCTCGTCGTCGGCCCTGAAGGCGGGCTAGACGACTCCGAGCTCACCGCCTTCACTGGTGCGGGCGCCGACGTAACCCTGCTCGGACCCACCGTCTTGCGCACCTCCACCGCTGCCGCCGTCGCCCTCGGCGCTTTGGGCGCGTTGACCTCCCGCTGGTAGCGGGTCGGGTCGGGACGGCACCGTGAAGATCGCGAACACACAAAGCAGTGCCACCGTGAAGCACCCCAGCGCATACCAGAGATTCCCGATGGGGTCGCCATTGCTCGTCGAACCGTCGACGGCGGCGAAGTAATCGGGCAGCGCGGTCATCCAGAGCAATGCCATCACGGCCAGATAGACGACGCTGTAAACCCGCACGAAGCCGTTCGTGTAATCCGAGTGTTCTCGCCGTAGCCGCAGCCACTGCCGAATGAGCACCGGAAGGGCGACGATGCTGACGATGACCAATTCGGCCGCATAGAGGAATCCACGCACCGAGGTGCTCCCGGCACCGAAAACAGTTGCCGGGATCGGCAATACACCGGTCCCCAAAGACCCGAGAAGGCCGATGACGACCGTGCGCCACACCAACTGCGGTCCGGAGAAGCTGCGGCCCTGGTCGACGTAGCGGCCGACGAACAACTGGACGAAGAACCCAAGCGACATCGGCCACAGCGCGGCGAACACCACCACACTCGGTAGCGGTACCGAATCGAACATCGGTTGATTGAGCGAGTTTTCGATCGACCATTCCCACCAGCGCAGCTGCGGTCCGAGATGGTCGAAGATCTCATAGAAGCCGTGGTGTACGAAGCCCACGCACACCGCGCCGACGAGAACACCGTACCGACGGAAAACGCCGAGCATTCGGACGATTTCGAAGGCCAGTGTGGCCATGAATGGGTAGATCGCCACGATATAGAGGGGGAGTCGACCCCAGAGGAAATCCACAGTGAAGACGTTGTGCGCGAACATGGTGTCGACGTGTTCGTCGATGCCGAAGGCCGCGGGGAAGTACAGCGGCGGTTCGATAATGAACAGATACGCCGTCGCGCCGAACCAGACCACGAGATTGGTGGGGTCGGCGTGCCGACGCAACCGCACGATCGCATAGATCAGCGCGAGGATCGCGCCCAGCACGATGGTGAACTCCAGAACCGGCAGCGTCCAGTTCTCCAATGCGAACGGGTTCCGCACTTCGACGAGTCCACCGGCCTCCTGACAGGAAAAGCCGAGCGCCTTTGCGAGTTCGTCGAATGTGGGTGCGCAATGATCGGACATCAGTCCCCCTGTGCCGCAATGGTATCGGCGGTGTACCAGTGCGATACGTCGTAACCGGCGTTATAGCGTTCGAACCAAACGTCGGCGAGTGCGGGCAATTTCTCGTGATCCGGGTTGTGTCTGGGCAATTGACTACGGACGACGCCCACCAGTGCGGTCAGTTGTTCGCCGAGTCGTAGATCGTCGAATGCGCGCGACATCGGACCGTTGTCCTCGACGGGCAGTCGCAACAACTTCCGCAGCTTCTGCGCAGCCCGGTGCGTCGCGAACATCGCCAGTGCGTCGATGTGCCGATCATCCTGCGGCACATGCTTATTGAAGCCCGCGCAGGCAACCTTGATGACCTTCATAACGTGCCGGAAGATCGACGGCGCCATGCGCATTCGGTAGGTGTCACTGCCGACAATGGAATCGAAGATGATCAGCGCCGAGCTGCGGTGTTCGACTTCCTCGACGAAATGCCAGATGAACAGCGATGCGACGCGATCGTCTCCCGGCCGGAACAGGGTCGAATCGTTGTCGAGCATCAGTTTGAACACCGGGGTGAAGGTGGCCTCCAGGTCGGCGGTATAGGCCAGTCGATATTCCAGGGAGGTGTGCGTGGTCAGGCGGTCGAATTCCGCGATCACTTCGTTGAGGGTTTCCTGGAGCCCTGGGTATCGCCTGATCAGACCGTTGGCGTGCTGGCGGTGCGCGGTCGAGTGTTGACCTTCCTGGCGCACGAACGCGTCGGCTTCCTCCGCGACCTCGGGATCGGTTATCCGCGGCATGGCCTCGCGAATCATATTGACGATCATCTTCTCGAAGCCGATCGCCAGGAAGGACACCGCATTGGCCATGGACGAGAAGGCTGGGTTTTTTTCGTTCCACAGGAACGGTACGTCGTAGTCCGCGAATGCGAATCGCATCTTTCGGACCTGTAGATCAGTCACTTGGCTGTACCTCGTGTTTCGAAAGGGGGCTATAGCCGTGTTCGGACGCGTCGAAGCTTCGATGCGGGTCATCATACACAGATCGGATCGAGTGTATGATGAGAATGGCGCGACGATGCCTGTGGTAGCGTCGAACCCCTGATCAGGACGGTCGGCGGGGTTGTCCCGCTGCCGATTTCGCACGCGACGGACATTGGTTCGAACCGAGGAAGCGAGCAGTGGCAGGAAGGCGTGGATGGGGCGGGAGCCCGCCGGACAGCGATGAAGAAGCGTCCCGTCGAATAGTCGCCGCCGCCGTCGATCTCATCGGACGGACAGGTTCGGAGATCAGCATTGCCGACGTCGCGGAATCGCTCGGTGTCATCCGTCAGACGGTGTACCGATACTTCCCCAGCGCGGACACGCTGATGCAGGCCGCGGCGATCGCATCGGTCGATGATTTTCTGGATCGGCTGACAATGCAGGTCAGCGGTATCGAGGACCCGGTCGAAGCCATGACCGAGGGTGTGGTCTTCACGCTGGCCGACGTGCGTCGGACCCCCCATCTGGGCATTCTGCTGTCGAGCACATATTCGAATGTGCACCCCGAAGGCATGACATCCGAAGCGGCGCAAACCTTCGGCATGACGATGATCAAACGCTTCGACGTTGATTGGGCGCGATACGGGTACGACGACGCGTCGCTGCACGAACTCGTCGAATACATCCTGCGAACAATGCAGTCGTTCTTCATTTCGCCGGGAAATCCGCCGCGAAGCGACGGTGAGCTGCGTCGGTATCTACGACGCTGGATGGGAGCCGCGATCATCGCCCAACGGAAGTCGGATACTCATCGGGGAAGCTGACCCGGCGCTGCGTGTGTCGCTCGGGTCATTGCTACTCGTCGGCGGTCGCTGCCGTAGGGCATCGGGCGTGTTGGGGCGCGCCGCCATTCGATTACGGTCGGCGCGCCCCATCGGTGCTCGGGTCAGCGCCGCCAGTCGGCGTTCGGTACGCCGGGAGCAGACTGCTGTTGCCAGTTGGCGTCGGGTCTGCTGACCGCGGGCTGCTGCCAGTTCGTGTTGGGCGCTGGTTGCTGCTGATGGGCGTTCGGTGCGCTGGGAGCGGGCTGCTGCTGCCAGCTGGTGTGGGGTGCGCCGAGGGCTGGCTGCTGTGGGTGGGAGTAAGGCACGGCGAGGGCAGCCTGCTGCGGGTGAGCGTTGCGTGCGTCGGGGGTGGGCCACTGGCCGTTGGGCGCGCCTTGGGGAGGCTGCTGGTACTGGGTAGTGGAGCCCATTTTTTCGGCGTTGGCGCGGGCGATCAGGCCGGTGACTTGGGGTACGGCGAGGGGTGTCGATGCGCCGCACCAGGTGCATTCCATGTAGTGCTTGTTGCCGAGTGGGAGGATCGGGATGAAGAAGACGGTGAACGTGGTGGCGAGTCTGCGTAGCGCGTGTGCGGCGGGGTTGCCGCATCGGCCACAGACCAAAGTGATCATCGCGAGCGTGTGCAGACGCCTCTGCCAGCCGAAGATCAGCATGTAAAACCCCCAAAGGATGAGAATCTGATGTCGGTCACAGTAGTGAATCGGCCAGGCAGCCTCGGTAGTTAACGGTCGGCCACCTCTGTGATCGGCCTATATGACCCAAATGTGGTGGTGTTATCCGTGGAGCGATATCCAGTGACATTGCCTTTCGATTGCTGGAAACGTCCGCGCTTGGGCGGTTCATCCTCACCCCCAGATCGCTGATCTGCGACCACGGTCATGAGCGCCGGATATCACGCCGTCGGTGCCGCACATACCAGGGAAGCGGTTTCGAACCCGCGGCGAGCGTGAATCGCCAAGTACCACACCAGAACTGCGGCCACGGCCAGCAACGCCCCGACACCGGCCGCCAGACCGACCCATCCTCCCTTAGCATATGCGATACCCGCCGTACCGCCGACGATGGCGCTGCCGAGGTAATAGGTGAACAGGTACAGCGACGATGCGGCGCCACCGGGAGCTATCGTGCCAACCCAGGTGCTCGCCACCGCGTGGGCGCCGAAAAACCCTGCGGTGCAGAGGGTTATCCCTAGGATGACCACGATCAACTGGTCCGGGATGCTGACCAGGACGCCGACGCCCATCAGTGCGACCGAAGCCGCGAGCGCGCGATGCTTGCCGATGCGATCGGCCCACCGCCCGGCGGCGGTCGAGGCGAGCGTGCCCGCCAGATACAGCAGGAACACCGAACCCGCGACGGCCGCAGGCAATTCGAACGGCGGTCTGGTCAGTCGATAGCCCAAGAAGTTGTAGATCGATACGAACCCGCCCACCAGTACGAAGGCCAGTCCGAACAGCGCCAGCAGCCCGCCGTGCCGCAACGGCGCACCGATATCACTCAGCACGCTATGCATTCCGGCAGGGCGAGCGACGAACCCACGCGACGGCGGCAACCCGCGCACGAACCAGACGGTACAACCGGCCGCCGCCATCCCGATCGCGGCCTCGGCCCAGCGCCATGAGGTCAGATCCAATGCGAATGCCGGAATCAACCGCCCGGACAACCCACCGATCGACGTGCCCGCCACGTAAACACCCATCGCCGCGCCCAGCCCATCCCCGCCGATCTCCTCCGCTAGATACGCCATTGCCACCGCAGGCACCCCGGCCAATGCCACCCCTTGCAGCGCCCGCCCCGCAAGCAGCACCTCCAGCGACGGGCTCAGCGGCAGCAGTAGACCGATGACCGCCGACACCACCGCCGACCAGGTCATCACCGTTGTCCGCCCGATCCGCGCGGACAACGCACTCACCGGCACGATCGCCATGGCGAGAAATCCGGTGGTCAACGACATGGCCAAGGCGGCCTGCGCCGGAGCGACCCCGAATGCCGCCGACAGACTCGGCAGCAACGCCTGCGCGCTGTACATCGACGCGAAGGTGGTCAGCCCGGCCGCGAACAGCGCCGTTGTGATCCGACGTTCGTCTGATGTGCTGGTCATGGCATCAGAATCCGCGCACGCCCTTAAGTATGGAAATGAATAGTAATCTAGTTTCTAATGCAGCAGACGCATAAGGGAAGGTCCGTACGTGCTGGGTGAGGACCTACTGTGGTTCACAACACTCGCCGAACTGGAGCGGGTCGGCGCGGCTGCCGAGCGGCTGCATATCGCCCAGCCGACGCTCTCGCGCATGCTGGCCCGCCTCGAGCGCCGCCTCGGCGTCGAACTCTTCGACCGCCACGGAAAGCGTATCGTGCTGAACGAGTTCGGCCGGACCTATTACGAACATGCTCGCCGCGCCCAGTCCGAACTCGATGCCGCCGCCCAGGCCGTCGCCGACCTCGCCGATCCGGCGAAAGGCATTGTGCGCCTGTCATTCCAGAATTCCTTCGGCAGTTGGCTCATCCCGCAACTGATCGGCGGTTTCCGGCGCGGTTCGCCCCGCATCTCGTTCACCCTTTGGCAGGGCGCGTTCGACGCGGTTATCGATCAAATAGTCGACGGTACAGCGGATTTGGCGATCGTCTCGCCCCGTCCTTCGGCTGCGGGTCTCGGCTGGCGCAAACTGCTCGCGCAGCCACTTGTGCTGGCCGTGCCCTCGGAACATCGGCTCGCCGCCCGCCGACAGATCCGTCTCGCCGAACTGGGCGACGCCGAATTCATTACCATGCATCCGGGTTTCGGTATGCGCCGCATTCTGGACGAACTCTGCGCCGCCGCGAATATCCGGCCCCACATCGCCTTCGAGTCGAGCGATCTGCTCACCGCCGCGGGGCTGGTCGCGGCCGGACTCGGCGTCGCGCTGCTGCCGCTGGAAGATCCCACCTCGGCAGCCGGTTCGCTATCGGGCATCGTGACCGTCCCGCTCGCCGATGCGGCGGCGGCCCGCGATGTGGGGCTGATCTGGTCGGCGACCGCCCCGCCATCGGATGCGGTGCGTCGATTTCGTGACTTCACCGAGGATTGGGCACGCCGGCGCGGGGGAATCCAGCTGCCGAGGCGGTAGGCAGCGATCTGCAGGCAATCGCCACCCCGGGTGGCCCCAAGGTAGCCGTTTATTCAATGCGTGTTGTCAGTGGTGCGCGTTAAACTTTCATCAACGAGCAATTCGAGACCGGAAAGCAGGCTATAGCCACTTTTGAGAACACAAGGCGAGATCGGCGACCCGACTACACCTCCTGCAGGCGGGAGCCTACCCACCCCATCTTCCATCGCCCGGGGTGCAGACAACGGATCGGGTCCGGCAGCGCGCACCGTGCGTTCCAGCATCGAACTCGCTCCCGAATCCGTGTTCCCCTTCCTTGGTTCGGCCGACCAGAACCTGCGTGAACTCGAGCAGTTGCTGGATGCGGATATCCATGTGCGCGGCAATTCCGTCACCCTCACCGGCAAGGCGGCAGATGTCGCGCTGGCCGAGCGGGTGATCGAGCAGCTCGTCGCGCTGACCGGTCGCAATCGGGTGGTGACCCCGGAGGCGGTGCGCCACACCGTCTCCATGCTCACCGAGGGTTCCTCGGAATCCCCGGCCGAGGTGCTGAGCCTGGACATTCTGTCCCGACGCGGTAAAACCATCCGTCCCAAGACCCTCAACCAGAAGCGCTACGTCGACGCGATCGACGCCAACACCATCGTGTTCGGCATCGGCCCCGCGGGCACCGGCAAGACGTATCTGGCGATGGCCAAGGCCGTGCAGGCATTGCAGACCAAGCAGGTCAACCGGATCATCCTCACCCGTCCGGCCGTCGAGGCGGGCGAGCGGCTCGGCTTCCTGCCCGGCACGCTCAACGAGAAGATCGACCCGTATCTGCGCCCGCTCTACGACGCGCTGCACGACATGATGGATCCGGAGGCGATTCCGAAGCTGATGGCGGCCGGTGTCATCGAGGTCGCGCCGCTGGCGTACATGCGCGGTCGCACGTTGAACGATTCGTTCATCATTCTCGACGAGGCGCAGAACACCACGGCCGAGCAGATGAAGATGTTCCTGACCCGACTCGGATTCGGCTCGAAGATCGTCGTGACAGGTGACGTCACCCAGGTTGACCTGCCCAATGGCGCGCGCTCGGGTCTGCGCGCGGCGAATGAGATCCTGACCGGCATCGAAGATATCCATTTCGCCGAGCTCACCAGCAGCGACGTGGTTCGGCACCGGTTGGTCTCCGATATTGTCGACGCCTACGAGCGGGCCGAGGCGGAGCGGGTCACCCAGGTCGGACCGCACTATCCGGGCAATCGCGCACAGCGCCGCGCCGCTAGCCGGGCAGATCGGCGCTAGTGCGAGGGACGTGTCCGGGCCAGCCGCGCGGTGCGGGCCCGGGCACACCGAATACCCTGTTCAGGTGAGCATCGAGATCGCCAACGAATCGGGTATCGACGTACCCGAAGAAGACCTGGTCAGTGTCGCGCGATTCGTGATCGGCCGGATGGATGTGCATCCGGCGGCCGAGCTTTCGATGGTGCTCGTCGATCTCGACACCATGGCGGATCTGCACATGCGCTGGATGGACCTACCCGGCCCGACCGATGTCATGTCCTTCCCGATGGACGAACTGGAGCCCGGCGGTCGCCCCGACAGCGCCGAACCAGGGCCGTCCATGCTCGGCGATATCGTGCTGTGCCCCGAATTCGCCGCTGGCCAGGCCCGCAAGGCCGGTCACTCGCTCGATCACGAACTCGCGCTGCTTACCGTGCACGGCGTGCTCCACCTGCTCGGCTACGACCATGCCGAGCCGGAGGAGGAGAAGGAGATGTTCGCGTTGCAGGCGCGGCTGCTCGAGGAGTGGTATGAGAGCCTTCGCGAAGCACGGCGGCGAGCCGAATTGGCCGAACGCGACGCCCGGCTGCTGGGGAAGGCCGGTTTCACAACGCCCGGTGAGGCGCTAGGCCCCGCGTGAGTTCGCTGACCCTGATTCTGCTGGCGATTCTGCTCGTCCCGATCGGTGGGGTGTTCGCCGGTGTCGATTCGGCGCTGAACACCATCTCACCGGCGCGTCTGGACGATATGGTCCGGGCGGAGCGGTCCGGCGCGGTGCGGCTGACCAGAATCGTGGCCGACCGGCCGCGATATGTGAATCTGCTAGTGCTGCTTCGTATTCTGTGCGAGATCTGCGCGACGGTGCTGTTGGCGGCGGCTTTGATCCCGCTGTGGGACGACAATTGGGCGCTGCTGTGCACGGCCGCCGTCATGGTGCTGGTGGACTATGTGGTGATCGGGGTCGGTCCGCGCACACTCGGTCGTCAGCACGCCTACTCGATCGCCTTGGCCTCGGCGCTACCGCTGCAGTTCATCGGCACGGTGCTCGGTCCGGTCAGCAGGCTGCTGATTCTCATCGGTAATGCGATCACCCCGGGTAAGGGATTTCGCAACGGTCCCTTCGCATCCGAGATCGAATTGCGCGAAGTGGTCGAGATGGCCAGTGAACGCGGTGTGGTGGCCGACGATGAACGACGGATGATCCAGTCGGTGTTCGAACTCGGCGACACCACGGCCCGCGCGGTGATGGTGCCGCGTACCGAAATGGTCTGGATCGAGGCCGATAAGACTGCGGCACAGGCGATATCGCTCGCGGTGCGCAGTGGTCACTCCCGCATTCCGGTGGTCGGCGAGAACGTCGACGATATCCTCGGGGTGGTGTACCTGAAAGACCTTGTGCCCTACGCGGATAGAAGTCGTAAGGTGCAGGTGCGCGATGCCATGCGCGCGGCGGTGTTCATGCCCGACTCCAAACCTTTGGACAGTCTGCTCGACGAAATGCAGCGCCGCAGAAACCATATGGCGCTGTTGGTGGACGAATACGGCGGCATCGCCGGGCTGGTGACCATCGAGGATGTGCTCGAGGAGATCGTCGGTGAGATCGCCGACGAGTACGACACCGACGAAACCCCGCCCATCGAAGATCTGGGCGATGGGCGCTACCGGGTTTCGGCGCGGCTGTCGGTCGACGATCTGGCCGAACTGTACGGCCTGGAAATCGAGGAGGAGGACGTCGATACCGTCGGCGGCCTACTCGCGCACGCACTCGGCCGGGTGCCGCTGCCGGGCTCCAAAGCCGTCGTGCACGGCCTAGTGTTGCGCGGTGAAGGCGGCGCGGACGCGCGGGGACGGGTGCGGGTACACACCGTCGTGGTGCGTAAGGCGGCGGAGAAATCGCAGGCCGACAACTCCAACGGCAAGCGCAAAAGTAACGGATCCGAGCGGGAGATCCCGTTCGATCGTGATGAGAACGGAGATAGCGAATGACCGAATTGGATGCCGAGGACACCAAACTCGTGGTGCTGGCCAAGAGCGCGCTCGGTCGCACCGGCGGCAGCTCGGGCGCGGCCATCCGCGATACCGATGGCCGCACCTACGCGGCCGGTGATGTCGCGCTGGAGTCCCTTCGGCTGACCGCGCTGCAGGCTGCGGTCTCGGCCGCGATCTCCAGTGGCGCAGAGGGATTCGAGGCGGCCGTGGTCGTCGGCGGCAGGCTCTCGGATGCGGGCGTCTTCGCGGTTCGCGAGGTTTCGCCCGAGGCGCGCATCGTCTTCACCGATCGCTCGGGTGCGATCTTCGAGATTGTCGACGATGCCGCGGGCGCGGAGGTGCAGGGTGGCTGATACGACCACCGAATTCCGTTCCGGCTTCGTCTGTTTCGTCGGCCGCCCGAATACCGGCAAGTCGACGCTGACCAATGCGCTGGTCGGGCAGAAGATCGCGATCACCTCCTCGCGCCCGCAGACGACCCGCCACACCATCCGCGGCATCGTGCACCGCGATCACGCCCAGCTCATCCTGGTCGACACCCCTGGTCTGCACCGGCCGCGCACCCTGCTCGGCCAGCGGCTGAACGATCTCGTCCGCGATACCTATTCCGAAGTCGACGTGATCGCGTTGTGCATTCCGGCCGATGAGAAAATCGGGCCAGGCGATAAGTGGATCCTGCAGCAGATCAAGCAGATGGCGCCGAAGACGACCCTGCTCGGTGTGGTCACCAAGATCGACAAGGTGAGCCGCGACCAGGTCGCCGAACAGCTGATGGCCTTGTCGCGACTGCTCGGCCCCGATCACGACGTCGTACCGGTCTCCGCCGTGAAGGGCGAACAGGTCGAGGTTCTCATCGACGTCATCGCCTCGAAAATGCCGGAAGGCCCGGCCTTCTACCCCGACGGTGAGCTCACCGACGAGCCCGAGGAAACCCTCATGGCCGAGCTCATCCGCGAGGCCGCCCTCGAGGGCGTGCGCGATGAGCTCCCGCATTCGCTCGCCGTGGTCATCGAAGAGGTCCTCCCACGCGAAGGGAACGAAGACCTGCTCGACGTGCACGCCCTGCTCTACGTCGAACGGCCCTCGCAGAAGGCCATCATCATCGGCAAGGGCGGCGCGCGACTCAAAGAGGTCGGCACCAACGCCCGCAAACAAATCGAACACATCCTCGGCGTCCGTATCTACCTGCACCTGCACGTCAAGATTGCCAAGGATTGGCAGCGCGACCCGAAACAGCTCGGCAAGCTCGGGTTCTGACGGCAGGGGCGCCCCAGGAATGGGGGCATTCGAGCCCGCTGTGGCAATGCGCCCGCACTGTTATAGTCGGCCGTTGACGGCTGTCCGTGCTGATTCCGGGCCGCCGGGAGTGTGTCGGAAGGGTCCCGACGCATACGGAGGGCTGAGCTGTGAGCGTGGTCGAGGGTGCGGTATTCGCTGGATATCAGGTCGAGCGCCGTCTTGGCGCGGGCGGTATGGGCACCGTATTCCTCGTCCAACATCCGCGGCTGCCGCGTAAGGACGCGCTGAAGGTCCTCTCCGATATCCATGCGGAGGATCCAGAATTTCGGGCCAGATTCCTGCGCGAGGCCGAAATCGCGGCGCGGCTACAGCATCCCAACCTGGTCGCGGTGCGGGATCGCGGCGAGCAGGACGGCCGACTGTGGATCGCGATGCAGTATGTGGACGGCGTCGATGTCGCCCAGCTGATCAAGCGTGGTGGGCTCGGAATCGAGCGTGCGGTCCGGATTTTCGCGGATGCGGCCCGCGGTCTGGATGAGATCCATCAAGCGGGCCTGCTGCACCGCGATGTGAAACCGGCCAATATCCTGGTCGCCGAACAGCCGGACGGATCCGATCGGGTGCTCGTTACCGACTTCGGAATCGCCCGTGCCGCAGACGATTCGACCACACTCGCCGCCGGTGGGACCACCGCCACCTTGGCCTATGCGCCGCCGGAGCAGATCAGCGGTGATCCGATGGATCACCGCGGCGATGTCTACGCACTGGGCTGCACGCTCTATCACATGCTGACCGGGTCGGTCCCGTTCCCTCGGGACAGCCCGGGGGCGGTGATGTACGCGCATCTGAACGAGCCGCCACCCCGGCCTTCACACGGAAATTCCAGCGTGCCACTGGCATTCGATGCCGTGATCGCCAAGGCCATGGCGAAGCGGCCGGACGAGCGGTTCTCCAGTTGCGGGGCGCTCGCGGCGGCGGCGCAGGCCGCACTGGTCGGACAAGCGCTCACCGATTCTCTACCTGAGACCAAGCGTCGCGACCGGTTGCTCATGGCCGGGGTGCTTGTTGTCGTCGTTGTGGCGAGTGTGCTTTCGACGGTGTTGTGGGTCGGCGGCGACCCACCGGCCACCACATCACCACCCTCCCCCACTGTTGGTCCGCCGAATGTGAACGCCGCCGAGTGGGGTGCTTACGCCTATATCGCGCAAACATTTCCCGAATTGCTTCCGCCCTCGCCGATAGCGACCGGGTACAAGGACGTCGGTGGCTGTATTCCGCTCGACGCGAAAGGTAATACCGTTTCCTTCGACGACGTACCCGCCGTGGTCGGCGAGCTGTTTTGCATCGGTGATGGCGACCCGGCGCGCACCATGGCCGTCAAATGCAATATCAATCGGTCGCCGATCTTCCCCGATCGCTTCTTCGCTCGGGTGGAGGGTGATGAGCGCTGGGTCCGCTCGTCCGGCACCGGACATGTGAACTGGGGTTCCGATATCGAAAGCGATGGCAAGATCCGCGGCCAGCTGGAGGTCTACTTCGACGATCCGAGCCGGAATTTCTGCACCGTGCACGTGCACGGCGCCGCGTCGGGCACCGAGCTCCACGATCGGTGGTGGCCTGATGCGCCGCTGTGATCGGGTACGCAAGGTCCGTGGCGTACTGGTCGCTACGGTGGTAGTGCTGGCACTGGCTACCGGCTGTACCGTGCACGGGCAGCCGACCCCGCAACGACCCGACCTCGGTTCGCTCGATGTCGGTGGATACAGCCTCGAACCGCCGCACGAACCGGCCGTCGACAATGAGAAGTACGGCAGGGTCATCGAATCGATGCGGCTGGGTGAGGTAATGGCCGATCCGAGCGAGTCGGATCCGACGTTGACGTTCCCCCTGAGTGGCTTCAGCGCCGTGCCGCTGCCGACGCCCGCCAAAGCGGGTGCGTATCTCGCGGCGCCGGTTCGGTCGGTCCTCGAAAAGCAGGGAATGCTGGCTGGTTTCGCGGTCGGCCGCACCGACAAGGAGGTCGATCGTACCCCCGTGGTCGGCGCCGCCCGGCTGTTGACCGTACTGGTGCTGCGATTTCCGGACCCGACCGCGGCACAGCGAGCCGCCGAGGATATCGACTCGGTGGATGCGTCGGTCAGTCCCGAGAATGTGTCCGTCACCATCCCGGAATATCCGGCTGCACACGGTCATTGGCGTCCGAACGTGCCGACGATAGCGGCATCGCTCGCGCAGGAGTCGTTCGTCGTCACATTGCTCGGGGGACATACCGCTGCCGACCTCGCCATCCTTACTACGTTGGTGCGTAAGGCATTCGACGCCCAGCTGCCCCGACTGCGCGGGTTCGCGGTCACCCCGCGCGAACAGCTCGCGGCCCTGCCACTGGACCGCGACGGCATGATCGCGCGCATGGTGCCGAAAGCGCCGGGGCGTTGGCCGTTTCCTGCCGTGGCCTTCGGTACCGAAAAGGAGAACGCTGGTTGGGATAGCGCTCCCCAAGCAAGTGGCGTCGTATACGGCACACATGCCGCTTCGTTGTACCGGGGTGTCGAAAAGCCGAATCCGGTGGAGCTCATGGCCTTCAGCGGTTTAGAGGGCCTGATGCGCTTCCCTGATGTGGCCGCTGCGCGCAAGTCCTTCGCGAAGGCGCAGGACAAGGCCGATAAGGACGGTTTGCGATCGATGCCCGGCCCGACCGGAGTGCCGGATGTCAGCTGTTCGAAGGAGTCGGGCGACCTGATCGCGCAACTGTTCATCTATACCTGCACCGTGTTGTACGGGCGTTATGTCGCAGTACTCTTCGGTCGGACGCTGCACGACTTCCAACAGCGGGTCGCCGCTCAGTACGGGCTGCTGGTCAACAGTGAGCGGGGTATATGACCGAGACCCTCACCCCGGGAACGGTTTTTGCCGGGTATCTGATCGAGCGAGTGCTTGGCATCGGCGGGATGGGGACGGTCTACGTCGCGCGGCATCCGCGGCTCCCGCGCCTCGATGCGCTCAAGGTGCTCGCACAGATCCATGGCGGTGATGAGGAGTTCCGGGCCCGATTCATTCGGGAGGCCGAACTCGCCGCCCGGCTCGAGCATCCCAATATCGTCGCGGTACACGACCGAGGGGTGTCCGACGGTCGGCTGTGGATTTCGATGCAGTTCGTCGACGGTATCGATGCTGCCGAGCTCCTCCGCCACGATGCCGCCGAGCTGCCGCCGGAACGGGTGTCGCACATTGTCGGATCGGCCGCGCGCGGTCTGGATGCCGCGCATCGCGCAGGATTGCTGCACCGTGACGTCAAACCGGCCAATATCCTGCTCGAGTCGCATCCCGGCGAACCGGATCGAGTGTTCGTTTCCGATTTCGGAATAGCCAGGGCCGCAGGGCAATCGACCGCGTTGACCGCCGTTGGGTCGGTGCTGGCGACCCTGGCTTATGCCGCGCCGGAACAGCTAATGGGCGGCGTGGTCGACCAGCGGGCCGATGTGTACGCGCTCGGCTGCACGCTCTACGAATTGCTCACCCGCACCAAGCCGTTTCCGCGCACTACCGCCGTCGCGGTAATGCAGGCGCATATCCAGGACCCGCCACCGCGTGCCACCGTTGTGAATCCGCTACTGCCGCAGGCCATCGATCGGGTGATTGCTCGGGCGCTGGCGAAGAGTCCGGATGATCGTTATCCGTCGTGCGGTGCGCTGGCCGATGCGGCGGCGGCCGCCCTGGACGGCCGCGCGGATGCGGTCACAACTGATCTGCGCAATACCGAGCCGAGGCGTCCCGCGCGGCGGCGGAGCATCGGGCTCGCGATCGGTGTCGCCACGTCGGTTGTCGTCGTCGGTGTCGCGAGTGCGGTTGTGCTGACCAGGAATTCCACTGAACCCTCGGCGATACTCAGCACGATCGGATCGACGACGAGCACGGCGGCGACCAGCCCGCCCGTCGTCACCGGGACGACCACGAGCGGTCGGCTGTCCTGGGGCAGTCACACCTTTATCGCGCAAGCCTTTCCCGAACTACTTCCGGCCACGCCGGTCGAGAGCGGCTATCAGGGCCTCAGGTGCGTCGCGCGGGACTTGAACGATCGTCCCGTCGACGTGAACCAGCCCGCGCCCGCGGTCGCCGATCTGAATTGCAACGGAAACCGGGATCCGGTGGAGTCGGTTCTCGTAGGCTGCAATTCGAATCGCAGCCCGACCAACTACTTCGCGCACCCTGATTTCGTACCGATCGGTGATGAACGATGGGAGCGCCGATCCGGGCGCGGCCGGATTCTCTGGTTCGACACCACTTCTGCGAACAATGATCCCCTCGGGCCGAATCGGCCACAGGGCGTGCTCCGGATTCTGTTCGACGATCCGCAGCGGAACTTTTGCGGGCTGTACGTATACGGCGGGACCTCCGGACAAGACCTGTACGACCGCTGGTGGCGTAGCGCGCCGTTCTGAACCGAGTAAGTGAGGAAGACGTCGTGGATATTGCCGAGGGCACCACATTCGCTGGGTATCGCATCGAGCGCCGCCTCGGTGCCGACGACTTGGGCGTCACCTATCTGGCGCAGCATCCGCGGCTGCCGCGTCGGGACGCGCTGAAAGTTCTGTCCGATGAGTATGCGGACAAGCCCGACTTCCGCGCGCGTTTTCTGCGCGAGGCCGAAGTTGCCGCCCGGCTGCAGCATCCCAATGTGGTCGCGGTCCGGGACTGCGGTGCGCAGGACGGCCGACTGTGGGTCGCGATGCAGTATATGGGCGGCGTCGATGTCGATGAGTTGATCCGGCGCGGCCGGACCGAGCTGAATGTGGAGCGCGCGGTTCGCATCGTCGTCGAGGCCGCGCGCGGACTCGACGAGATCCATCGCGCGGGCCTGCTGCATCGGGATGTGCGGCCGGGCAGCATCCTCGTCGCCGAACAGGCCGATGGGCCGGAACGAGTGCTGATCGCCGATTTCGGTATTGCCCGTGACGTTGGCGATGTGACGACGGTGGCGGGCGGTGGCGGTATGCCGGGCACCGTGGCCTATACCGCGCCGGAGCAGATCAACGGCGCCGCCGTGGACGATCGCGCCGACGTGTATTCGCTCGGCTGCACGCTGTACCACATGCTCACCGGCTCGGTCCCGTTCCGGCGGGACAGTCCGGGGGCGGTGATGCACGCGCATCTGAATGAGCCGCCACCCCGGCCTTCGCGCGGAAACCCCAGTGTGCCAACGGCCTTCGACTCAGTAATCGCCAAGGCCATGGCAAAGCAGCCGCAGGATCGGTACCCGAGCTGCGGAGCACTCGCGACGGCGGCGACGGCGGCACTGCTGCCCGCATCGGAGACCATGGTCGTACCGGCTCCCGCGTCGTGTGGGCCGGATCGACGGCGGCTGCTGCTGCTCGGTGCAGTGGTGGTCGCCATTGCCGTTGTCGCGGTGACGGTGTCGGCGGTGCACCGGATCAGTCGGAACGAACCGGCCACCTCCGCGGCGTCCGGCCCGAGCACCAGTGTCGACCGCGCGGCTGCCGCATCGGCCGCGGCATGGAGTCCACATGCCGTTGTCTTCGAGGCATTTTCTGATCTGCTACCGGCCACACCACTGGGCATCGGCTATCGAGAACTGCACGATTGCAAGTTCCTCGATCAGCAGGGCAACCCCATTTCCTTCGATACACGGGCGCCGATCGATCGGCTGAACTGCACCGGTGATCAGGATCCGATGGAGCAGATCATTCTCACCTGCAACACGGATCGTTCGGCCATGAAGCCAGTGGGTCCGCAGGAACGGCCGGAGGGTGCCGAGCGTTGGACCCGGCCCTCCGGTGCGGGCGAATTGCATTGGGGCAACTACACGAGCCGATTGGGAGGAGCCCTGGGCGAGTTGGAGGTGTCGTTCGAGAGTCCGAATCGGAACTTCTGTCGGCTACGGGTGATCGGCGCTCAGTCCGGCGCGGATCTGCGCACGCGGTGGTGGCTCGATGCGCCGCTGTGAGAGGAAAGGTCGCTCGCGCATGAACCGTGTTGTGCCCGCCATGGCGGTCGCGCTGCTCATGCTGATTTCGACGGCGGACTGTGCGGTGTCCGGGCATCCGGTACCGGCGAATCCTCATCCGAAATCGCTCGATATCGGCGTGAACAGTATCGACCCGCTCAGTGTCCCGCCCAACAACAATGAAGGCTATGGGCGGACACTGGAATCGGTCCGGATGGCGGAGGCCATCATCGATCCGGTCGAGGCCGATGCGTCCCTGAAATTCTCCTTCGAGACCGGTGGCGCGTTACCGCTACCGACGCCCGTGAAGGCGACCCGGGTGCTCGCGAAAACGGTGCGTCCGGTGCTCGAGCGTTACGGGATGCTTGCCGGTTTCATGGTCGGCGGCGCGGACAAGGAACAGATAGGTCAGCCCGTTACCGGTCGGTCCCGGTTGCTGACCGTTGTGCTGCTCCGATTTCCGGATGCCAACGCGGCTCGGCAGGCCGCTCGGGAGATGGACGCGGTTGACGCCGCGGTGAGTCCCGAGAATGTGCCCGTCGTCATCGCGAACCAGCCGTCGGCATTCGCGCATTGGCGCCCGAACGTCCCGGCGCTGGCCGCGACGATGGCGCACGAATCCTTTGTGATCAGTGTGCTGATCGGGCATACGAGTCCAGATCTGGCCGCGCTCACCGGCGTGGCACGCCAGGCTTTCGAAGCACAATCGACACGGTTGCGCGGCTTTTCGGCCACGCCACCGGATAAGTTCGCCGAGCTACCTCTCGACAGCGATGACATGCTTGCGAAGCTGATCGCCGAAGTACCCGGGCGCTGGCCCTTTCCGACGGTTGTGATGACCGACTACGCGCAGAACGCGGGGTGGAGCGCCGCTGCCATGGTGACCGGGATCGTCTTCGGTCCACGTGGCACCTACCTCAACGGCTCACGCGAACGCCCGAGTTCGGTCGAGCTCGACGCCATCAACGGCTGGAATGAGCTCGAACGCTACCCGGATGCGATTGCCGCTCGCCGGGCATTCTCGGATGCCGATCTCGAAGACGATCCCGCAATCCGTTCCGCGCCCGCACCGGATGCGGTGCCGGACGTTCGTTGCGTCGAGCAACTCGATGTGCCCCCGCAGATTCCGCTGCGAGTCATCTGTCGACTCGTGCACGGTCGCTACAACGCGCTGATTCGCGGCCGCGATCTGAAGAGCACCCATCAGCAGGTTGCGGCCCAACTCGCTCTGCTGTTGAACAGCGAGTAGGGATATGGCTGGAAAGTTCGTTCCGGGTACGGTTTTCGCCGGGTATGTAATTGAGCGGGCACTCGGCAGTGGCGGAATGGGCGCGGTGTATGTGGCCAAGCATCCGCGGCTGCCGCGTCGTGACGCGCTGAAGGTGTTGTCCGAAGACCACAGTGCGGACACGGAATTTCGCGCTCGGTTCATTCGCGAAGCCGAACTGGCCGCCCGGCTGGATCATCCGAATATCGTCGCGGTCCATGATCGAGGCGTCGAGAACGGTCGGCTGTGGATCGCGATGCAGTTCGTCGACGGCTTCGACGCCGCGGCGCTCATCCGACGGGGACCTGCGGAGTTGACACCCGAACGGGCGCTGCACATTATCGAGGCGGCCGCACGCGGTCTCGACGAGGCCCATCGGGTCGGGATGCTGCACCGCGACGTCAAGCCGGCGAATATCTTGTTGCAGCTCCGGCCGGGTCAACCGGATCGCGTCTATGTCACCGACTTCGGAATAGCAAGGGCCGCAATCGAAACGACGGCGCTGACCGAGGTGGGAACGGTCTTGGCGACACTGGCCTATGCCGCGCCGGAGCAGCTGATGGCGGGCCCGATCGATTATCGCGCCGATATCTACGCACTGGGCTGCACCCTATTCGAACTGCTGACCGGGCAAAAGCCGTTTCCCCGCAGCACCCCGGTCGCGATGATGCAGGCGCATATCCAGGATCCGCCGCCACGTGCGAGCGCCACGAATCCACTACTGCCGCAGGCGATCGATGAGGTGATCGCGCGGGCGATGGCAAAGAACCCGGAGCATCGCTATTCCTCCTGCGGTGCGCTAGTGCATGCGGCGGCCGCCGCCATCGGTCGTCGAGGGGATGCGGCTACGCTCGATCCGCGGCCGCCCGCGAAGCAGCGGTCACCTCGCCGCATCGCGCTGGCCATCGGTATCGCGGCGTCGGTCACCGTGCTCGGCGTCGCGAGTGCGCTTGCGCTGACCGGGAATTCGCGTGATATGTCCTCGACCGATGCTTCGGCGCCGTCTAGTGCGGTGGTCGCGTCGAGCAGTGTCGCGATGACACCCACAACGACGGTTGCAGCTGGCGCCGCATCATGGGGCGGTCATAACTACATGGTTCGAGTGCTGCCCGAACTGCTTCCGAAGACCCCGGCGGACAGCGGCTATCAGGGCATGCGATGCGTCGCGGTCGACTCGGACAGGCGGCCGATCGATGTGAACCAGGCGGTGGATGCGACGACTTACCTATCGTGCAACGGCGACCGCAA
This sequence comes from Nocardia sp. NPDC050630, assembly GCF_044457245.1. Classification (NCBI taxonomy): domain Bacteria; kingdom Bacillati; phylum Actinomycetota; class Actinomycetes; order Mycobacteriales; family Nocardiaceae; genus Nocardia; species Nocardia sp. NPDC050630. Next base: position 336,751 of record NZ_JBITGN010000005.1, on the reverse strand, counting down.
TCCGCTGGAATTGCTCGTCATGGGATGCAATGCCAATCGAGTCGCGATGACGATCGAGCCCTTTACCGATGCACCCGTCGCCGGTGATGAGCAGTGGGAACGCCCGTCCGGCCGCGGCCGGGTGATCTGGCAAGACATCACCGGTCCGGCCGGTCGACCCGCCGGAACGGTACAGGTCGAATTCACCGACAGCGGACGCAACTTCTGTCAATTGCGGGTATTCGGTGGCGATTCCGGCCGGGACCTCCTCGAACGCTGGTGGCGAAACGCGCCGATCTAGTAGCAGGCGGCCCAAGGTGCCGCGCCCGCTGATTTGCCTGGTTGGGCCCACGGCCAACGGTGACTTGCTCACGCAGATCTATCGCTGGCTCGGCGAGTCCGGTGGTCGGCGAGCGGTGCCGCGTGCGTGCGTCGAACTGGACAGTCTGGCACCGGATGCCATCCGGCCCGATCCGAGCTCGATCGGCTAGGAGGTGGATGCCCACTGCCTGCCGATTCTGCAGCGGCTGGTCGCGGGGTTCTCCACCGACGACACCGCCATGGGTGCTCGGTGTTGTCGGAATGGACCGCAGCACCGCGGAGACGGCGTGGGCGGTCGGCAAATTGGGCGATCTCGGGGTACCGGTCGTCGCGACGACACTGTCGGTCGACGGGTTGGAGGCCGCCTCGCCGATGTTCTTCCAGTCCGTGCCGAGCAATTGGGTCCAGGCCAGGCTGATCGCGGATTATGTCGAAGGGGCGCGTTATCCGAGCGGTGGGCTGGAAGCCGGACAGCGACGTTACGACCGCGTGCTGGTGTACTACCCGAAGGTCGCCGACGACCTCTATGTCAACACCTTGGTGTGTGATCTGAACGCTGAACTCGACCGACGCGGGGTGCCGCGCGACAGCCGCAGCTGGGACGTACACAGGTTGGTCCTCGACGGCCGGGGGCTGGACGGGTGTCCGGCGGGCACCAAGAACGATACCGAGGTCTGGACCCCGCCCGATCGCTGAACTCACCACCATGGTTCGGGCCGCTCGCGCTCCCAGTGGAGTTCCGATTCCAGTTGTGCCGCAACGGAAACCAGGAGCGGCTCGGTGTTCGCGGTGCCCATGAGTTGCGCGCCTACCGGCAGGCCATTATCTGTGAAACCGGCGGGAACATTCACTGCGGGCCAGCCGAGTACATTCCAGGGCCAGGTGTATGGGCATGCGGCTGTGATGAGGTCGTTGGTGGCATTGACGCCGATGCCGTCGATCTCTTCGGCGCGGGGTGGGGGAGTCGCGGTGGTGGGTGCGAGCACCAGATCGTAGTCGCGGAAGAAGCCGCCGATTCGCTTGTGCAGCAACGGTTCTGCCTTGCGCGCCGCGAATAGTGCGGGTCCGCTGAGCGCACGGCCGAACCAGGCATTCGCGGTGGTGCGTGGATCCACTTGTATACCAGGCATTTTGTCATAGACGTGGCTGACCCCTGCCAGCGAGCGCGGTAGGAAGGATGCGCCGATCATGATGCCGTAGTGCAGGTCCGCCACCGTTACCGAATGACCGAGGCGACGCAGTGTGGTTGCGATGCGCCGCACCGCGACTTCGACCTGCGGATGCAGCGCTGTTCTGGTGGCGGTGAACGGGATTCGCAGTGAGAGGGCGATCCGCAATCGTCCCGGATCGCGACCGACGGCATCGGACACGGTGAGGGGTTCGGGTGTGTGCAGATCGCCGGGATGCGGTCCGGCAGTGGTATCGAGCAGCAGTGCGGCATCGGCGACGGTGCGTGCCAGCGGTCCGTGCACGGTGAGGCCATGGAATGCCTCGGCGGCTGGCCAGGTGGAGATGCGGCCGCGCTGCGGTTTGATGCCGACGAGATTGGTCCAAGCGGTCGGGATGCGGACCGACCCCGCACCGTCGGAGCCCAGTGCGGCGGGTACCAGTCCGGCCGCGACGGCGGCCGCGGAACCGCCGGATGAGCCGCCCGGCGTGTATTCGGCACCCCATGGATTGCGGGTGTGACCGAAGGCGGCGCCGCTGGTGAACGGTAGTTGGCCGAGTTCGCAGGTATTGGTCTTGCCGACGATCACCGCACCGGCCGCACGCAGCCGTCGAACCGCTTGCGCATCTTCGGTTTTCGGCGCAAGTTCGCCGCCGCAGCCGAATGCCGTTGGCTCACCGTCGATATCGGTGTCGTCCTTGATCGCGATAGGCACCCCGAGCAGGGGGAGTTGTTCACCCGCGGCCAAGCGCTGGTCGGCCGCGGCGGCCTCGGCGAGTGCCTTTTCGCGCCGGACGATGCGGAAGGCGTTGAGGGTCGGCTGGCTCGCCTCGATCCGGTCCAGTGCGGCGCCGACCGCGGCCACGGAGCTGATCCTGCCCTGCGCGAGGGCGAGCGCGAACTCCGCGAGGCCGAGTTCGGCGGTCTCGAATGGGCGCATGGGGGCGTCGGGCACCGTCATGTGAGTTCTGTCTCCTTCGTTCTCTCGTTGCACCGTAGCGCGGAACTGGTCAAGCGTCCATATCGGCTCGCGAATCTCCACCCCTGGTAGGAGGCGTAACCGTAGACATACATACCGTATGTATGTAATGGTGGACAGGAACTGCCAACACATGGAGGAACCATGGGAATCAGTACGTCACTCGGCCGCACGCATGAGGTGGATCTCCCCGGCGGCCGCATTCGGTATCACGACACGGGCGAGGGCGCGCCGGTCGTTTTCGTGCACGGTCTGCTCGTCAACTCCGATCTCTGGCGCAATGTCGTCCCCAGCATCGCGGCGGCGGGTCATCGCTGTCTCAGTCCGGACCTGCCGCTCGGCTCACACGAACTCCCGGTCCCCGCAGCGGATCTCACGCCCACCGGTGTCGCCGATCTGATCGCCGACTTTGTGGAGCGACTCGACCTCACCGACGTCACCGTGGTCGCCAACGACACCGGCGGCGCGATCACCCAACTGTTGCTGACCCGCCGACCCGAGCGGATCGGCCGCGTGGTGCTGACTTCGTGCGACGCCTACGAGGCGTTCTTCCCGCCTGCCTTCGCGGCGCTGCCAGTGCTGGCGCGGGTGCCTGGCTCGCTACGGCCGCTGACCGAGTTGATGCGGATTCGTGCGCTGCATCGTCTGCCGATCGCCTTCGGCTGGGTGGCAAAGCGCCCGATTCCGCCGGAAATCGCCGACTCCTACCTGCGGCCGAGCCGAAATTCGGCGTCGATACGCAAGGATCTGCGCCGGTTTCTGAAGACCGTGCATCGGCGCTACACGCTCGACGCCGCCACCCGATTCCCGTCGGTGCGGGTTCCGGTGCTGATCGTCTGGGCTCGCGAGGACAAGATCTTTCCGGTGAAATTCGCCGAACGCTTGGCGGCGGACCTGCCGAACGCGACCTTGAAGTTCATCGACGACTCCTACACCTTCCTGCCCGAAGATCAGCCCGAGTTGCTCTCCGAAACGATTCTGGAGTTCACTCGGGCGCATGCAACGCCGTAGTCAGGAGGATCGCTCCCGTGCCACCCGAGCCGCGCTCGAACAAGCCGGTCGCCGGTTGTTCGCCGAGCGCGGTTTCGCGGCAACCTCGGCCGAGGAACTCGTGACCGAGGCGGGAGTCACCCGCGGTGCCCTGCACCACCATTACGGCGATAAGCGCGGTCTGTTCCTGGCCGTGCTCGAACAGATCGAGGTCGAGACCACGCAGGAAATCGAAAAGGCCATCGGCGCGGGGAATCCCGATGACATTCTCACCTCGATGGCCATCGGCTTGAATGTCTTTCTGGAAATCTGTCAGCGCCCGGAGATGATCCGCATCACCCTCTACGACGGTCCCGCCGTCCTCGGCTGGCAGGCGTTTCGCGAGTTCGAGGCGCGCCATGGACTGGGATTGGTCATCGCCGAATTGGAACGCGCCCGCGACGCGGGACTGATCGCCGATGCGCCGATTCCGGTCCTGGCTCAGCTGATCTTCAGTGCGGTCTCCGAAGCGGGGCTGATCGTTGCCCACGCCACGGATAAGGCGGCCGCGCAAGCGCAGGCGCAGCAGTCGCTGATGCTGCTCATCGGCGGGATTCTCCGCACCTGACATTGGCACGGTATCGCACAACTAGTGGTCTCCACACAGAGGTTGCGACTTATGTGAGGAGGGCACGGGTTATGTGAGGTTGGTCGAGTCGGTTATTGGATGGGGAAGTCGAAGTACGTGGTGGGGAACGGCTCGTTCTTCAAGGTGAAGTGCCACCATTCCTCGGCGAGGTTCTTGAAACCGTGCTCATCCATGAGGTTCACCAGCAACTCCCGGAGTGCGCGCTGGTTACTGCTCGGTGTCGGGTTGGCCGTATGCGCGAGTGGATCGAAGCAGTCGTAGCCGGTGCCGAAGTCGAGGCTGTTGTCCCGGAAGCGCTGGTCGGCGGGCAGTGTGCAGGCGCGCAGCGGATCACCGCCGTGATACTGCTCCTGGTCGGCGGGCGGTAAGGCGACGATCGTGAGATCCAAGGTGCTGCCTCGGCTGTGCCCGGACTTTTCCGCGATGTACCCGTCCCGGAACAAATTGGCCTTGTCCACCGTCGGGTAGAACTCCGCGCGCATCTTGGTATCTCCGAGATCCTTTGCCCAACTGACGAATTGGTCCACCGCCCGCTGCGGCCGATAGCAGTCGTAGGTCTTCAGACCGAGCCCCATCGGTTGCAACTCCCGCTGCACTTGCGCGAGCGCCCCGGCGGCCTCCTTTGTCAACAGGCACTTGGGCGCTTCGTACCCATTGATCCGCCCACCGATGAAGTTGTGCTCCCCGAAGTACCGCGCATCGACAACAATCGTCGGATCCAACTCCGTCACCGAAACGAATGCCGTCTCATCGGCCGCGGGCGAACTCGGGTTGTCCGCGCAACTCGCGACACCGACAGTCGCGATCGCAGTCAAAACCACTGAGCAGAGCCGAATTCCGCGCATCCGCAGATCGTAGTCGCGGATTCTGGCCCAAGTGGTTCAATCCGCGACGCCGAGGAATACGACGAGGTAGCGGTCTATTCGCAGCATGTCTTGTTTCGACGCCTGCCCGATTCGCTGCCCCAGTTTCTCGCGCGGCGCGGTCGTGACCTTGTCGACCATGACGTAGCTGGGCTGGCGCAAGCCATTGTCTTCGGTCGGTTCGAGCATCACGCGCGCCAGCGGTGCGTCGACGTCGTGGGAGGTGATCGGACAGATCGTCACCGAGGCGGTGCTGTCGAAAGCATCGCTTTGGACGATAATCACTGGTCGGGGTTTACCTGTATAGCCGCTGCCCGTGGCGATGGTCCAGAGCTCGCCTCGCTTCACTCGTCATCCAGTGGGTAGCTGATGGCGTCCACGAATGCCTGGTCCTCGTCCTCATGCGGGTTGTCGGCGAGCACTGCGGATTGCCGATGTGCTTCAGCCAGAAACTGTGGGCTGCGGGTATCGGGCACCCAAATTTGTATAGGCCGGAGCCCCTGCTCTCGCATCCGGTCACGGTGAGCCTGCACGCGATCCTTTGTCGCCATGCGTTACATGTTACGTGCGCTGAGCGGGACATGCCACAGTCGCGCAAGTCAACGCTGCTCGGCCGTGCCTGGGGATGGGAGTCGGGGGTTCGTGGGAGGATAAGGGCGTGCGGTTGTATCGGGACGAGGCGGTTGTGGTTCGCCAGCATAAGCTGGGGGAGGCGGATCGCATTGTCACGTTGTTGACGCGGCAGCACGGGTTGGTGCGGGCGGTGGCCAAGGGGGTGCGGCGGACCAAGTCGCGGTTCGGGGCGCGGTTGGAGCCGTTCGCGTATGTGGATGTGCAACTGTATCCGGGGCGCAATCTCGACACGGTCACCCAGGTGCACACCATGGAGGCATTCGCCGCCGATATCGTCGACGATTACGGGCGCTACACCACGGCGTGCGCGGTACTGGAGACCGCCGAGCGGCTGGCCGGTGAGGAGCGCGCGCCCGCGCCGAAGTTGCACGCATTGACCGCGAGCGCGCTACGGGCGATCGCCGCCAAACAGCGCCCGCATGAGCTGATCCTCGACGCGTATCTATTGCGCGCCATGGGCTTTGCCGGTTGGGCGCCCGCGCTGGACGAATGTGCGCGCTGCGCGACACCCGGCCCGCATCGTGCCTTCCATGTCGCCGCCGGTGGCGCGGTCTGTGTGCACTGTCGCCCACCCGGTTCGGCTACCCCTGCTCCGGGCGTACTCGACCTGTTGATCGCCCTGCTCAAGGGCGACTGGGGTTACGTCGAGCAGGTCCCCGAGCAGGTCCGCAAACAGGCCAGCGGCCTGGTCGCCGCCCATCTGCAGTGGCATCTGGAACGTCAGCTGCGCACCCTGCCGCTGATCGAGCGGTCGCGTTCGACCGAAGCAGCGACCACTGCGGAGTCGGTGGCCGCTGGGCGGGTGGGCTGACGATATCGGCCCCGAACACCACACAGTTGGGCTGACCTCGGCACAATCTCTGCACAATCATCAGGCAGGATAGTTGCCGTGATCCTCCGTCGAGATTCTGCCGCGCCGACCAGGTCGACCAGCGCTCGGTCGGGTGCCGAACGCACCGTCCGTCCGCCGTCGCCGCATCCATCGGGGGCGACGCCACCGGAATTGCCGCCGGAGTTGGTGCCCAAACATGTGGCGCTGGTGATGGACGGCAATGGTCGTTGGGCGCAGGAGCGCGGTCTGCCGCGCACCGCGGGGCACGAGCGCGGCGAGGCGGTCCTGATGGACACCGTCGAGGGCTGCATCGAGATCGGTGTGAAGTGGCTCTCGGCCTATGCATTCTCCACCGAGAACTGGCGGCGCAGCCCGGAGGAGGTGCGCTTCCTCATGGGGTTCAACCGTGATGTCATCCGCCGCCGCCGCGACGAGATGCACGAAATGGGTGTGCGGGTGCGCTGGGCGGGGCGGCGACCGCGCCTGTGGCGCAGCGTGATCAACGAACTCGAGACCGCGCAGGAGCTGACCAAGGACAACACGGTGATGACCCTCACCATGTGCGTCAACTACGGCGGCCGCGCCGAAATCGCCGACGCGGCAAGGGAAATCGCGCGTCGCGTGGCTGCGGGCGAGATCGATCCGGAACGGGTGACCGAGGCGACGGTCGCCAAATACCTGGACGAGCCGGATATGCCGGACGTCGATCTGTTCCTGCGCCCGTCCGGCGAATTCCGCAGTTCGAACTTCCTCATCTGGCAGTCCGCCTACGCCGAATTCGTCTACCAGGACACGCTTTTTCCGGATTTCGACCGGCGCAACTTATGGGAGGCGTGTCTCCAGTACGCTTCGCGTGACCGCCGCTTCGGGGGGACCAAGTGAACGGCGGCAGCAAATGAACGGCGGCACCGATATGGACGCAGCAGTCACCCCCGAACGAGAGCTACAGGCCCGCGCCGGCGCCTGCCTATCGCTCTATGACGTCGATGTGCGCGTCGACCCGGAGGGTTCGCTCGGCTTCGAATACGAGGGCGCACTGTGCTCGTTGCGCGCGGTGACGTTGGCACCCGGCCTGGATGTGCTGACGCTGACCTGCGTGCTGGCCTGGGATCGCCCGCTCAAGCCGCAGCTGCACAAGCGAGTCGCCGAGCGCAACAGCGCGATTCAGTTCGGTTCGATCACACTGATCACCCGCGGTAACCAGGCCGATGTCATGTTGCGCTACACCTTCCCGGCCGCCGGGCTCGACGATCAGGCGCTGGCCACCATGCTGCTGCTGGTGCTCTCCGGTGCGGGTAAGGCGCGGCAGGGTCTGCTGCCCTGAGCCGCTGACCGCATGACAGATGTCATGGCAGGTTCGTGACACTCGGGCGAAGTATCGGTCCCTGGTTCGGGCGACCGTTGAGTCATGACATCGGCACTGACATCCGCGGCCATCTTCGCCGCGGCGAGCGGCTCGGGCAGGCACCGGGCGTCCGCTGCGATCGAATTGCGCGACCTGCACAAGAGTTTCCGACTTCCCGGCGGCGGCGAGGTGCATGCCGTCGACGGGCTCGACCTGGTGGTCACGCCGGGGGAGATCGTCGCCTTCCTCGGTCCCAATGGCGCGGGCAAGACAACCACCATCGATATGTTGCTCGGTCTGGCGACACCGGACTCCGGCAGCGTCCGGGTTTTCGGCGGCGCACCGGCGGAAGCGCTTGCAAGGGGCCGCATTTCGGCAGTCATGCAATCCGGCGGACTGTTGCCCGATCTGACCGTCGCCGAGACCGTGCAACTGGTGGCCACATTGCACGCGCATCCGCGTTCAGTCGGTGAGGTGCTCGCGCGCGCCGGTATCGCCGATATCGGCGGGCGGTTGGTCGGCAAATGCTCGGGTGGGCAGAAGCAGCGCCTGCGCTTCGCGCTCGCGTTGCTGCCGAATCCGGACCTCATCGTGCTAGACGAGCCGACTACCGGCATGGATGTGGAAGGGCGCCGTGAGTTCTGGAATGCGATGCGCGAGGACTCCGATCGCGGCCGCACCGTCCTGTTCGCCACCCATTACCTCGATGAGGCCGACGCGTACGCCGACCGGATCGTGCTGGTGCGCGCGGGCCGAGTGATCGCGGACGGCAGTGCCGCCGAGATCAAGAACCTGGCCGCGGGACGCGCCGTGAGCGCGACAATGGCCGGTGCCGATCCGGCCAGGTTGCTCGCCGTCCCTGGCATCGACGATGTCGAGCTGCGCGGTGACCGAATCATCCTGCACACCAAGGATTCCGATGCGATAGCCCGCTACCTGCTCACGGAGACGGCAGCGGTCGACCTCGAAATCACCTCGCACAATCTCGAATCCGCATTCCTGGCGCTCACCACCGGAGACAACTGATATGACCACGATTGCCCCGCAACCTATTTCGACACGTGTACCGCTCGGCGGCTTCAGCCTCGGTTTCCTGCGCCTGGAACTGCGCCGCATGCTGCGCAATCGGCGCACCATGATCTTCACGCTGGCCGTGCCGCCGCTGTTCTTCGTCGTCTTCGGCCTGCAATCCGATTACAAGACAGAGTCTTTCGGCTCAGGGAACGTGACCGGGTATGTGATGGTATCGATGGCGGTGTACGGCGCGATGCTGGCCACTACCAGCGGCGGCGCGATGGTCGCGATCGAACGCGCACAGGGTTGGAGTCGCCAATTGCGGCTCACTCCATTGCGTCCCGTCGCCTACATCGCCACCAAGGTTGCCGTCGCGATGGTGCTGGGCTTGGTCTCGGTCACCGCGGTCTTCATCATCGGCGGAATTTTCGGCGCTCACCTCACGGTCATCGCTTGGGTGAGCTGCTTCCTGCTCGCGTGGATCTGCTCACTGGTCTTCGCCGCCTTCGGCCTGTTCGTCGGCTACCTGCTGCCCTCGGAGAACGTCATGCAGCTGCTCGGACCGGCTCTGGCCGGCCTGTCCTTCGCGGGCGGGCTGTTCATGCCGCTGCACGGCTGGTTCGAGACGGTCTCCAAGATCCTCCCGACCAACGGCGTCGCCACCTTGTCTCGCATGCCCTTCGGTGACACCAGTGCCGGATCGATCGCCCTGGCCATCCTCAACGTCGTCGTCTGGGCCACGATCTTCGTCGGCGGCGCCGCCATCCTGTTCCGTCGTGACACCGCTCGCTGAACCACCCTGCACCGGCCGCCCGCCCCTCATGGGTGGCGGCACGGCCGCGCGGAGCCTCAGCCCCGGTGCAAATCCCAGGTGGTGCGCTTGGCTAGCGACGATGCCGCACGGGGCGGTCGGCAGTCGACGGTCGGCCGTTCCCGAGTTGGCCGCGCGGAACCGGGGAGCCGCGTCGTTTGGCGAGCGCCGGTGGCACGGTCCGGCGCGAATTGACCGCGCGGCGCGCGGGGCGGGCGTCGGCGATGCCACCGGGGCCGTCATCGGGAGAGGTCGGCTGCATCGCGCAGGCTGGCCCGCGATGCCTGGGGCGACCCCGGGGTGCCGGGCGACCGCCGGTGGGAGAAGCCATGTGGCGGGGGCGATGGCGCTGGGGCCGTCATTGGGCAGAGGTCGGGTATGTCGTGCAGGTTTGGCCTGCGATGCCTGGGGCGACCCTGGGTGCCGGGTGACGTTGCGGACGCGGCCGTGGGAGTCCAGCGAGGACGTCGGCAATGCGGCAGCGTTCGCGCCGATGGACAGCGCCCAGACATAGGCCTCGCCCGCGGCGTTGGAGGCCATCACGATGCCCGCCGTGACCGGTGGGGAAGTCCGCTGCGAAGCGGCGCGGTGCGCGGGGCTGGGGCGATGGCGCTGGGGTCGTCATTGGGCAGAGGTCGGCTGTGTCGTGCAGGTTGGCCTGCGATGCCTGGGGCGACCCTGAGGTGCCGGGCGACCGCCGGTGAGAAGCCATGCGGCGCGGGGCTGGGGGCGACCGTGCTGGGGTCGTCATTGGGCAGAGGTCGGCTGTGTCGTGCAGGTTGGCCTGCGATGCCTGGGGCGACCCTGAGGTGCCGGGCGGCCACCGGGAGGAGGAGCCATGCGGCGCGGGGCTGGGGGCGACCGTGCTGGGGTCGTCATTGGGCAGAGGTCGGCTGTGTCGTGCAGGCTGGCCTGCGATGCCTGGGGCGACCCTGGCGTGCCGGGCGGCCGCTGGTGGGAGTAGCCACGTGGCGCGGGGCTGGGGGCGGCGCCGCCGGAACCGTCATCGGCAGAGGTCGGCTGTGCTGGGCGGGCTGGCCATGCGATGCCGGGCGACTATGCCGTGCGGGGCGACCGCCGGTGCGGAAGTCCGGCGCGAATCGGCCACCCAGCGTGCAGGGCGGTGGCGACCATACCGCAGGGGTCGGCCGTGCCTGGGCTGGCACGCAAGGGCGGGCGTGCGGGGGCGATGCGGGTGACGTCGTGCGAGTGACTCGGGTTGTGCCGGCTGTACCCGCGGTATCGGCGGGTGCATGTTCGGTAGCGTCGGGCCTTGTGATCGAGCACTGTGCGCGCCATCGGGGTCGAGGTTCGGCGTGTGCGGTGTCAGGGTGGTGGGTGTGAAGTCGGTGCTGCGGGGTGGTGTCGCATCCGAACTACTCGATCGGATGGTCCGCGATGGCGGAATCGGGGCTGCGGTGAAGCGGCGCGGGTGGTTCGGCGGGTTCATGTCGGTCATCTGGCTGTCGTACCTGGTCGGACCGATCATCCAGGGCTGGCGGGAAACGGATCAGCCGAAGGCGAGTCTGGCGACGGCGGCACTGCTCATATATGCGGCGCTGATCGTCGGTTCCTTCATCGTTTTCCAGCGGAACGACCGCACCGGCCCGTTGATAGCGCGTCCGGTCGACCGGCGCATATGGCCGGTGCTCGCGGCTATGACAACGTGCAGCGCGGGGTTGATGGCATTGCTCGGTGCGGTCGCGCTGCCGACATTGATCTTTGTCAGCGTGATCGCCATCTTCCATATGCCCTCGCGTGAATCCGGCTATGTGGCCTGCACGGTGACGCTCGCGATGCTGCTCATGCCGGTCGCGCTGCCGAGCCTGTCCGGGGTGCCGTTTTACGTGTCGTTCGTACCCGCCTTGATCTGGGTGGCCAGACAGTTCGGCCTGCGCGGCGAGCGGTTGGCCGAACTGGCCCGGCGGCAGCAGGCCGAGCTCGCGATCGTCGAGGAACGCAACCGGGTCGCGCGCGACGTGCACGATATCCTTGGCCACTCGCTTACCGTGATAACCGTGAAAACCGAACTCGCACAACGTCTTATCGATGTCGATCTGATCCGGGCGAAGGCCGAGATGGCTGATGTCGAGCGGTTGGCGCGGGAGGCGCTGGCCGGGGTGCGCGATACCGTCGGCGGTCTGCGGGAGGTATCGCTGCGCGGTGAATTGGCCACTGCGCGCACCGCCTTGGCGGCCGCCGATATCGACGCCCGGCTGCCGGATTCGGTGCCCGATACGCGCCACAGCGAATTGTTCGGTTGGGTGCTGCGCGAGGCGGTCACCAATGTGATTCGGCACAGCGCCGCACGACACTGCACGGTCATGGTGACCGCTACGAGCATCGAGGTGGTCGACGATGGTCGCGGGCTGGGGACCGTCGATTCCGGGTCCGGGCTGTCCGGCCTACGCGAACGGGTACGGGCCGCGGGCGGAACATTGACGCTGTCATCGTCCGAGGGAGGTGTACGTGTGCGCGCAACGGTGCCCGAGTGACCCGGAAACGGTGCTGAGCGTGCGCTTCTGCCACGATTCGGCCGACAGTGCACACCCATTCCCGTCGAAGGACCACATCGCATGATCCGCCTTCTCCTCGCCGATGACCAGGCACTCGTCCGCGGCGCACTCGCCGCACTGCTCGGTCTGGAATCCGATCTGGAGGTTGTCGCGGAGGTCGGTCGCGGTGACGAAGTCTTGGCCGCGGTCGCGCGCACCACACCCGATGTGGTGCTGCTGGATGTGGAAATGCCAGGTATGGACGGAATCGCGGTCGCGGCGCAACTGCATACCGCTCATCCCGATCTCCGCATTCTCATGGTCACGACCTTCGGCCGTCCCGGCTATCTGCGGCGCGCAATCGATGCTGGCGCAAGCGGATTCGTCGTGAAGGACACACCTGCTCGCGAGCTTGCCGATGCGGTGCGTCGAGTCCACATGGGCCTGCGTGTCGTCGATCCCGCCCTCGCCACCGAAACCCTGACCGTCGGCACCTCGCCACTGACCGCCCGCGAACGCGAGGTCCTCGCCGCCGCGGCCGAGGGTGCCACCGCTGGCGCCATCGCCAAACAACTGCACCTGTCGGAAGGCACCGTCCGCAACCACCTTTCATCCGCCATCGGCAAAACCGGAACCACCACCCGCGCCGAAGCCGTCCGTGCCGCCGAACGCCTCGGCTGGCTCTGAACATCGCTTCCGCACAATCAGTGACCGCCTCGCAGAAGGCACACCTTTTGCGAGGCGGTCACCGGGTATGCGACCTCTATGAGTCGACCGGCTGGACGGCGGGCTCCCCATAGGGCAGTAGGACCGCCACACCGCGCGCCAAGGTTTCCGGATCCACATCGCCGACGATCAAGTGCTGCAACATGAATCCAGGCACCAGGCCGATAAGCGCAGTCGCGGCCGCGTGAACATCGGTATCGGGCGGCAACCATCCGACCTCCACCATGCGCTGGGTGTATTCGATCCACCGTTCGCGCATCGCGAGCACCGCGGACTTGACGTATTCGGCCGCCTCCGCGTCCACCAGCGCCAGCGCCCACGCCTGTGGCGCCAGCCGAACATGACCGTCCGGACCACTGTGCGCGATCATGTAGTCGGCGACGATTCGAAGAAGCTGCGCCGGGGTCGGCAGCGGATCGGACCGGATCGCCCTGGTCAGGGTGGCGCGCAGCTCCACGGTGGTATCGGTGGCCAGGGCGGCGATGATGTCGTTTTTGCCCTTGAAATACCGATAGACCGCGCCGGCCGAGAGCCCTGATTCGGTGAAAATGTCCTGCATCGAGGTCTCGAAGAAACCCTTGCGGGCAAAACAGAGCTGCGCCGCGCCGAGTATCTGCTGCCTGCGACGTTCCAGATGTTCTTCACTGACTCGGGGCATGGTTCCAAAGTAAAACGAATGCTCGTTCTTGACAACCTCGCTGGGCCGTGCGACGGTATCCACATCGAAAGAGAACGATCATTCGATTTTCGGGAGAACGTCATGAATACGATCCAGCGGTCGGTCGGTGTCGGCGTCGCCGCGGCCTTGCTCCAGGCATTGATGTTGATCGCCTTCGCCTGGCCCGCAGCCCATATCGCCCCGCGTGATCTGCCCATCGCCGTCAGCGGCCCGCAGGCCGCCATGGTCGCCGACAAACTGACCCAGCACGATCCGGATGCCTTCGATATCAGCAATCCGACCGACGAAGCTGCGGCGCGTGCCGCGATCGAGAACCGGGACGTCTACGGTGCCGTCATCACCGGTGGCGGCGCCCCGCGCGTATTGATTGCCTCCGGCGCGAGTCCTGTTGTGGCGCAACAGCTCACCGCGATTGCCCAGCAGCTGTCCGGTGCGCCGGTGGCACCGGTCGAGGATGTCGTGCCCGCTGATCCGGACGATCCGCGCGGGTCCGCCTTCGGCGCGATGGTGTTGCCGCTGGTGATGTCCGGTATCGCGGCGGGTGTCGTGCTCAGCCTGTTGATTCCGTCGGTCGGCGGTAAGGCGATCGGGCTTATCACCTTCGGTATCGCGGGTGGGCTGTTGAGCATTGTGATCATTCAGGGCTGGATGTCGGTGGTTCCCGGTCCCTATATGACGTTGGCCGCTGTCGCCGGCCTGGTGTCGTTCGCGGTGTCCGGTACGGTCGTCGGCCTGTCCGCCGCGATCGGCCGTGCGGGCATCGGCATCGCCGCGTTGACCATGCTCCTGGTCGGCAACCCGTTCTCGGCCGCGACCTCGGCGCCGGAACTGCTGCCGCAGCCGTGGGGCACCATCGGCCAACTGCTGCCACCGGGTGCCGCGGCGTCACTGCTGCGCTCGGTCGCCTTCTTCGACGGTGCCGCCGCCACCAAACCTCTTGTGGTGCTGGCTATCTGGGCGGTCGCAGCGCTGGTGCTGTTGGGTATCGGCGCATTTCGCGGACGGCGTCCGAATGTGGAATCCACCCCGGTCCGCTCCGGCGATCCGGTCGCTGTCTGAATCCTGAAATAGACTGCAGGCCACCACTATTCGACAGTGGTGGCCTGCATCGCCGGGTTGTCAGGAGATGGTGAAGGAGAAGTTCGGGGCGCTGCCCTCACCCTTGTTCGCGTCGTAGGTCACCACGTAGGTGCCGGTGGCCGGGGAAGGAACCACGAAAACGACGTAGTTCTTCGCGTTGTCGATAGTTTCGTTGGCGTTCAGCAGTTCGTTGATCGGCCCGCGGATATCGGCTGAAATCGTTTGGCCATCGGGGGCTTTCAGGGTGAAGTAGTCGTAGAAGACATTCAGTCCACCCGCCGCGATACCGGGTCCACCAATGATCTTGATGCGCAACGAGAGATCCATCTTGTCACGCTCATTCTTGGTATAGCTCGGAGTCAGTGTGGCGCCGGTGATTTCGATCGTCGTCTGATCCTGCACCAGTTTGCCCGTGACATTCAGCGTCTTCGGCGCGACGCCGTCGACCTGAGCCGAAGCCTTCAGCGGAATCTTGGTCTGATTGTCCGACGCCTGTCCGTAGATCACGGTAATTGTGTCGAGCAGGTGCTCGGCATCGTGCAGCGTCTTGACCGAAGTGGTGACTTTGCCGGTGGCCGAACCCTTTCCTGGCACGGTAGGCGAGTCGAAACTCGCTCCGGCGTCGACCTCCTTGTCGACCTGCAGGTAGGTGTTATTGCTGATCGTCTTGTTGTCGGGGGTGGTGTTCTTATAGGCGATATCGATCAGCACTTTGGCGCCGCCGTATTCGTCGGGCACCACGGTCGCTTTGTGCACGGTGATGTCGAAGCCCTCGTACCATCCGGTCTTGCCGATGGTGCGGACGGTCGACTGACCGCTATTCGCCCCCGGCTGGCCCTGGCCGATGGTGCTCTGCGCGGATGCCGTCGTGGTTGGTCCGGACTTGGTTTCCTTGTCATTGCACGCCGTCATGAGCAGAGCGGAACTGGCGATGAGTACGGCCGCTCCGATTGTGGTGAATTTGCGGCGTCTTTCCGCCGTGGAAATGGTCGATCGCACGCTGCCTCCCAGAAGATTTCGATCTCAGTGCGCGACGCCCGGAACCCCCGGACGTTGTGTGATTCGCAGTGAAATCTTCCTCGGCACAAGCGCCGTTAACTATGTGACCGCAGTCACAATTTGTGGCGGTCCAGTTTCACGCATTCGCAGCAGGTTCCGAAGATCTCCATGGTGTGGCTCACCTCGGTGAATCCGTGTTGGCCCGCGATGGATTCGGCCCAAGCCTCGACCGTCGGGCCCTCGACCTCGACGGTACGGCCGCAGTGTCGGCAGACCAGATGGTGATGGTGTCCGGTGGAGCACTGGCGGTAGACGGATTCGCCGGTATCGGTACGCAGTACGTCGACGAGTCCGGCATCGGCCAGCGACTGCAGGGTGCGGTAGACGGTGGTCAGTCCGATGCCCTCGCCGCGGCGGCGCAACTCGTCGTGCAACTCCTGCGCGGAGCGGAACTCTTCTATATCGCCGAGCAACGCGGCGATGGCGCTGCGTTGGCGGGTACTGCGAATGCCAACCGGCTTCTCCGGTAAGGCCGTCTTATCTGGCACGATCACCCTTCCTCGGCGTGGGCCACGGCATCGACCACGATATGCGCCAGGTGGTCGTCGACGAGTTCGTACAGCACTTCCCGGCCCGAGCGTTCCCCGTGCACCACGCCCGCGGACTTCAGAATCCGCAGATGCTGGCTTACCAGCGGCTGGGTGACGCCGAGAACATCGACCAATTCGTGTACGCAACGCGGTGATTCACGCAATTGCAGCACTATGGCGATGCGCACCGGCGCGGCCAGGGCGCGCAGTAGCTCGCCCGCGTCCTCCAGGACACTCCGCGTCGGTACCGGCACGGGCGCGGGTGATCGGTACGGATTGTGCGGATGGGCGGTGGCGGTCTCGGCGGTCATCGAACCAACTCCTTATTGGAAAGCATTACCATTTTGATATGCACAGGTGCGCATGTCAAACGAGGCGTTCCTCGGAGTGTCGGTGAATGCGGCGCGAAATCCGATTGGCCCGTGCGGTGGAAGACGGCTGGGACCTGGGCGATAGTCTGTAGTCAACGCTATAGGTTGTGGTCAACTCTGTGGCGTCGGGGCATACCGCATCGGGCCTCGCCCGATCCGGCCGATCTGAATCCGACTCGTACTGGATGGAGAATTCTCGCGTGGCACCCAAGTCGAAGGTGGACACCGTTGCCAACCTCGCCAAGCGCCGGGGTCTGGTGTACCCGTGTGGTGAGATCTACGGCGGCACCAAATCGGCGTGGGACTACGGTCCGCTGGGTGTCGAGTTCAAGGAGAACATCAAGAAGCAGTGGTGGCGTTCCATGGTCACCAGCCGCGAGGATGTGGTCGGCCTCGACTCGTCGGTAATCCTGCCGCGTCAGGTTTGGGTCGCCTCCGGCCACGTCGGCGTGTTCAACGATCCATTGGTCGAATGCCTGAACTGTCACCACCGGCACCGGCAGGACCACCTGCAGGAGGCCTACGCGCTCAAGCACAAGATCGAGGATCCGGACTCGGTCTCGATGGAGCTGGTGGTGTGCCCGGACTGCGGCACCGTCGGTCGCTGGACCGAACCGCGTGACTTCAACATGATGCTCAAGACCTACCTCGGCCCGGTCGAGTCCGAAGAGGGGCTGCACTATCTGCGCCCGGAGACCGCGCAGGGCATCTTCATCAACTTCGCCAACGTGATGACCACCGCGCGCAAGAAGCCGCCGTTCGGCATCGCGCAGATCGGCAAGAGCTTCCGCAACGAAATCACCCCTGGCAACTTCATCTTCCGCACCCGTGAGTTCGAGCAGATGGAGATGGAGTTCTTCGTCAAGCCCGGTGAGGACGCGGAGTGGCACAAGTATTGGATCGACACCCGGTTCGCCTGGTACACCGATCTCGGCATCGACCCGGAGAACCTGCGGCTGTTCGAGCACCCGAAGGACAAGCTGTCGCACTACTCGGCGGGCACCACCGATATCGAGTACCGCTTCGGCTTCCAGGGCAATGAATGGGGTGAGCTGGAGGGCATCGCCAACCGCACCGACTTCGATCTGAAGACCCATTCGGAGCATTCCGGCAATGACCTGAGCTACTTCGACCAGACCACCAATGAGCGCTACACCCCGTATGTCATCGAGCCCGCGGCTGGTCTGACCCGCTCGCTGATGGCGTTCCTGGTCGATGCGTACACCGTCGACCAAGCGCCCAATGCCAAGGGCGTGATGGAGGAGCGCATCAGTCTGCGGCTGGACCGCAGGCTCGCGCCGGTCAAGGCAGCGGTGCTGCCGTTGTCGCGCAATGCGGATCTGACGCCGAAGGCGAAAGACCTTGCCGCACAGCTGCGTAAAAGCTGGAATGTCGAGTTCGACGATGCCGGCGCGATCGGCCGCCGCTACCGGCGCCAGGACGAGATCGGCACGCCGTTCTGCATCACCGTCGACTTCGACACCCTCGAAGACCAGGCGGTCACCGTCCGTGAGCGCGATTCCATGGCGCAGGAGCGGATCGCGCTGGACAAGGTCGAGGGCTACCTGGCGCAGCATCTCATCGGCGCCTGAATTCGATCGCGATCAACGCCCTGTCGCCCGCGGCAGGGCGTTTTTCGTAGTCTGCTCGCCATAGTTCCCCCCTGGCGCACACACCTGTTCGAGTCGATCGTCGTATTCGTGCAGCAACAAGCGGCCGTTGTTCAGCGCGACCCGCAATTTATTCAGCGAATTCTCACGATCTGCGTCCGAGGCCAGCAGCCCCACGGGTGTCGGCTCGACGGACCGGCGCCGTCGGTGGCGGTGGTCCTCGACGATCGCCGATGCATGGAAATTTCCCGCGCGGTTACTCGGTTGACGGCGCATGTCACCGAGTAGGCGGGAGCCGGATATGGCAAGAGCTGTGAAGTTCGATCGTTATGGCGGAATCGAAGAGCTGAAAGTGGTCGAGGTTCCGACGCCGAAGGCGGGACCCGGGCGGGTCGTCGTCGAGGTCGTGGCGGCCGGTATCAATCCGGGGGAGGGGTATATCCGTTCGGGCGCGATGCACGAGCGCTGGCCCGCGACATTTCCGTCGGGTCAGGGGACCGATTTCGCGGGTCGTATCGTCGAGCTCGGATCCGGCGTCGGTGGGATCGAGGTCGGTGCCGAGGTGCTCGGATTCACCGATGAGCGGGCCAGTCATGCCACGCACGTGGTCGTGCCCGCCGAACACGTGACGCTGAAGCCAGGCAAACTCGATTGGGATGTCGCGGGATCGTTGTATGTCACTGGGACAACGGCCTTCGCCGCCGTGCGGGCAGTGGACCCACAAGCGGGCGATACCGTCGCGGTTTCGGGTGCCGCGGGCGGCGTCGGCTCGATCGTCGTACAGCTGCTGCGGGCCAGGGGCGCAACGGTTCTCGGCATCGCGAGCGAGGTCAACCACGATTGGCTGCGCAAGGTCGGGGTGATTCCGGTGGCCTATGGGGAGGGACTGATCGACCGGATCCGTGCGGCCGCCCCCGGTGGCGTCGACGCGTTCATCGACACCTTCGGCGCCGAATATGTCGATCTCGCAATCGAACTCGGCATTGCGGTGGATCGCATCGACACCATCATCAACTTCGCCGCCGCCGAGAGGTACGGCGTGAAGGCTGACGGCAACGCCGCTGCCGGCACCATCGATGTGCTTGCCGAACTGGCTGATCTGGCCGCCGCTGGCACCATCGAGGTCCCCATCGCGGCGGCTTATCCGCTCGACAAGGTCCAAGAGGCCTATCGCGAACTGGAGCAGCGCCACACGCGCGGCAAGATCGTGCTGCGCCCTTAGCCGGATACCTCCCAGAATTCATATTCGTGGCGCATGCCCTGCAGGAATAGCTCTTGCGCACGCGCCGGGTCGCCACCCGCCTCGTCGAGCATCTGCCCGCAGCGGCGGGTGAGCGCGGCGAATCCGGGATCGGCGTAGGTGTCGACCCAGCGCCGATACCGCGGTTCCGACGGCGGATTCTCGGCGAGGATTGCCCCGAGGGTGGAATAGCCCCACATGCACGGGTACAGCGCCGCAAGTCCGTCGGCGTAGGACGTGGCCGACTCCAGCAGAAATGCGGTGTAGGCGGCGCACGGCGCACCCTTCGTCGCACCGTCGAGATTCGCGCCGAATTCCGCGGCCAGCGAGCGATGCAGGGACAACTCGTCGTGATATGTCGCGTGCGCGAGATCCACCAGATCGCCCAGATGTGCCTCTGGCGCCTGCCAGGCCAGCCGGGCGAACACCCGCACATAGTCCAGCAGGAACAGATAGTCCTGTTCGAGCCAGGACCGGAATACCGATGCGGGTAAATCGCCATTGGCGATGCCCACCACCGTCGGATGCCCCAGCTGGCTCACCACCAGCGGAAAACCGAGCTCCTCTAGATGCGCCGAGAGACTGATGTGTGCCGCGGGACTCATGTGGGCAGTCTCTCTCAGTCGGAGCGGCTTCGGGATTGCGCCCTGCTTGCGGTTGCCGCAACCTGGGCCATGTGTTGTGGGATGAGGAGGCTTTGGTGCGGGTGTTGGGTGCCTCGGAACAACGTTTCGTGCGGGCGGGGACCTACACCGGACGATCCGTGACGGTCGTCGGTGATCTCGATACGAATGCATTGGGGGCGGCATTTACCGCCCTACAGCATGCCTATCCGGTGGTGACCTGCCGGATCGGCGAGGACGCCACCGGCCGAGGCTATCTGCTCCGACGCGGCGAAACCCCGGAGATCGGTATGACATCGAGTCTGGGTGATCCGGATCCCGTCCGGATTCCGGAGCCCATCGATCCGGCCGGACAGCTGGCCTACCTGGATGTCGTGCACTCCGAGCGGGGCCGCTCGCGCGTCACACTTTTCGTCCACCACAGCATCGCCGACGCGGGCCACTGCGTCGAACTGCTGTCGCGCCT
Source organism: Nocardia sp. NPDC050630 (assembly GCF_044457245.1). Taxonomy (NCBI): domain Bacteria; kingdom Bacillati; phylum Actinomycetota; class Actinomycetes; order Mycobacteriales; family Nocardiaceae; genus Nocardia; species Nocardia sp. NPDC050630. The sequence continues at coordinate 316,309 of NZ_JBITGN010000005.1, read as the reverse complement.
ATGGGACTTCTATACTGATTACGTCGAATTCGGGACGACAACTATTGTGCCGCATGACTATCCGCAGTCGCTGGAATGGCATGTATCGGCGCGCGGGATAGCCCGCTCTTCGGTCTCCGGCTTCGAGGACGTCACCAAGCCGCTGCAACCGGTGGTCATTCCGCCCGCCCCCGCGATCCCCGCACCCGCCGCGCTGGATCGGCCGCGGCGCATCATCTTGGACGAGGAGGACAGCGCCCGCATTATCGGCCTCGGGCGCTATCCGGGAGTGACCGTCAATGGGCTGGTCACCGCTGCCCTGCTACGCGCCTTCGCCTCGGAAAAGGCCAGGGCGACAGGCGATCCAGTGCCACTCGGCTGCCTGTATCCGGTGGATATGCGCACCCGCCTCGACCCGCCGGTGGCGCGCGCCGAAGGCACGAATATGGCGGGTCTGGCCTCTTTCGCCGCGGCCGTCGATCTCTCCGCGGACATTCTCGAACTGGCCCAATACATTTCAGCCCGATTGCGACATGATTTGGCCGAGGGCATCGTTGCGCAATCGGTACTGCACTTCCCGGATTACTTCGGCACCAACCGGATCCACTCCCTGGCCGGACATATCGCGGTGACGAATACCGGTGCCGTGCCCGCCTTCCGCATCCCGGGGAATATCGCGCTCACCGACTACGAGATCGTGTACGTCTCCGCCCATCCGCGTCCCTCCGCGGGTGCCTCGGCGGCAATCACCTTCCTGGTCTACACCTTCGAAGGTCGACTGACGGTCGGGGTGCTCGGCGGCGATGCCGACCGGCTCGTGTCCGCGGTGCGCGATGAATTGACGGCTCTCGCCGGGGAGGCCGTCAACTCTCGAGCCACTATTGATAGGTGGCGTGCGTCGGGCGCATGACGAGCACGACCCGGCGCGGATGGTCGGCGACCGGACGCTGATACGGCAGGTCGTAGCGGCGCGCGAGCACATCGAAGAATTCGCCGTCCGGATCCGGCTCGATGGCCTCGATGACGCCGCGGACCTCGAGGTAGCGGTAGGGCTTGTCCGGGTCGTTGATGCTCACCGCCACTTCGGGATTCTGTTTGGTATTGACGGCTTTGCGGCGATCGATCGTGGTGGTGAAGCGCAGGCGCCCACCATCCCAGACCTGCCATACCGGCGTCACCTGTGGAGTGCCGTCCGGGTTGAGCGTGGCGAGATGGGCGAATAGCGGCCGGGATAGCAAATCGGCGTGGCTCTCGGGGATTACCGGGTTATCCATACTTCGAAGACTATCAAGACTTTGATAGTTCAGCTATCTTTGACACTTATGAAATTGCCTGCGGACCAGCGGCTCGGTCTGGACCTCAAGCGCGCCGAGCAGGAGCTGATGGCCGTCAAACACGAGGCGGTCAAACCGCTTACGGTGCCGCAGTACGCGGCGCTCTATGCGCTGTCGCAGAACCCCGGCATTTCCGCGGCCGCCCTCGCCCGCGAATGTCTGGTGACGCCGCAGGCGATGACGGTGGTCCTCAAGAATCTGCAGGAGCGCGGTTTCGTAGAGCGCACACCGCATCCCTGGCACCGCGGTGTGCTCGAAACCCGGCTCACCCCCGCGGGGCGTAAGGCCTTCACCAAGGCCGACGCGAAGGCCGCCGCGATCGAGCGACGGGTGGCCGCCGCATTCAGTGCGAAGGAACGCGAACTGTTGCGAGATTTGTTGGCCCGGTTCACCGAGGCGTTGCGGGAATGAGCGGCAGTAGGCTCGTAGATGGGCCGAGTCCGGCGACGGCAATTCTCAGAACCGGCCGCCTCGGCTGATCCGTGTTCATGGACGCGCTTTAGCATCGAGGTGTGATCACGATCGACCTGCCGTACACCGGTCACGTGTCCCCTGGATCGAATCCGCAACAGCGGGACGTCCCCGGTGCCCGCATTATCAAAATGTCCGTCGGCGGCATGGACAATAACTGCTACCTAGTGCAGTGCACCGCCACCGGCGCGGCACTGCTCATCGACGCGGCCAACGAAGCCGACCGCATTATCGAACTCGTCAACCAGGAGACGCCAGGGCGCATCGCCCTGGTCGTCACCGCCCATCAGCATCGGGACCATTGGTGGGCCCTGGAAAAGGTCGCCGCGGCCACCGGCGCACCGACTGCCGCGCATCCACTCGATGCCGAACCGCTGCCGGTGCGCCCCGACCGATTACTCGCCGACGGCGAGCTCATCGAGATCGGCGATCTGGCGTTCGAGGTTGTCCACCTGCGCGGGCATACACCCGGTTCGGTTGCCCTCGCGTTGGTGGACGGCCCGGGCGTGCACCTGTTCACCGGCGACTCCCTTTTCCCGGGCGGAGTCGGCCGCACCACCAACCCGGAAGATTTCAACTCCCTCTACGCCGATGTGACCACGAAGATCTTCGACCGCTATCCGGATGACGCGGTTGTCTATCCCGGTCACGGCGACGACACCACGCTCGGCGCCGAACGTCCGCACCTCGGCGAATGGCGCGAACGCGGCTGGTAGGTCTTATGCCGCGCGCGGGTTGAGACTTTCGAACATCCGCTCGCTGCTGTCCGCACCGTAGCCGTCGGCGACCTGGCGATCGACGAGGTTCTTGATCGCACCGATGATGTCCAGGTCCACGCCCGCATCGCGGCTCGCTGACACGATGGCATCCACGGCGGCCTTGGTGAAATCCAAGGGTTGGAACGGTTTCGAGTAATCGCCGGAGTCGATGGTGGCTCCGGCCCTCGGGAGCGATTCGGTCATCGCCGCGATCCAGCCCGACGCGCGTTGTCCGAACTGCTCTGCCGACATGCCGATCGTGCGAACCATGGCCGCCCCATGGTAGAAGCCCGCGAACATGGCGTACATCCCGGCGAGCAGGGCGAAGTCGACCAGTGCGGCCTGTCCGGCATCGGCGCCGAAATACTCTGCGCTGCCCAGCAATTCGAGAGTCGCGCGATGGTCCTCGAAGAGCTGACGCGAGCCGCTGTAGAGCACGGACGAACCGGGCTGTCCGATCATCGGCGGGACGGCCATAATGCCGCCGTCGAGGAAGTCGATGCCGTGGTCCGCGGCCCATTCGGCCAGCTCACGCGAGCCGCGCGGCTCGGTGCTGGTCAGGTTGACCAGCGCGCGACCGGCCAAGTTATCGGTCACCGGGTCCAGTACCTCGTGCACGGACCGATGGTCCAGTAGGCAGGCCACCACGAGATCGCTCGCGGTGATCGCTTCGGTCGCATTTTGCGCCGACTTCGCCCCTGCCGCAACGAGTTCGGCGTCCCGGCCGGCACTGCGATTCCAGACCGTGGTCGGATGTCCGGCGCGTACGAAGGCCGCGGCCAGCGCCTGTCCCATCGCGCCGAGCCCGAGGACCGTCACGGATGTCGTCATGTATCCACTCCTCAAAGTATCGAAATGCTGGTTCGGCGCCGGAATACATTCTCGATGGCCACTGCACCATCGACAAGTACTGACTAATAAGTTCAGTACTTACCAAAATGTAAGCATCGGCCGATCGATATCCGCCGGTTACGTTCTCGTCGCGGGTGACCTGGCAAACTTGATGAGGTGAATTCGGCGACTCTGGTCTCGGCTACCGGATCCGACCCGTCCCGCGGCGTCGGAGGCGGGCTGGTCCGCTGGGCGCGACGGCTGGTGCTCGGCGCGATCTTGATGGGCGCGGTGCTGGTCGGCGGCACGGCATTCCGGGTCTGGCAGGTGGCGCGAATCGACGACTACACCAAGGCGGATGCGATCGTCGTCCTCGGTGCCGCGCAATACTCCGGCACACCGTCGACGGTGTTCGAGGCGCGACTGGACCGGGCATACAAACTTTTCAAGGCCGGTGTCGCACCCGAGGTGATCACTGTCGGCGGTAAGCAGGAGGGTGATCTGTACACCGAGGCGGCCTCGGGCAAGAACTATCTGGAGGAGCGCGGCATACCCGGCGACCGGATTCTCGCGGTGGAAACGGGTTCGGATACTTTGCGCAGCATCGAGGCCGTCGCGACCGCCATGAGCGCCCGCGATCTGTCCTCGGCGGTACTGGTCAGCGATCCATGGCATTCGCTGCGCACCAGAACGATGGCCCGTGACGCCGGTCTGGAGGCTTGGACCGCCCCGACCCGGACCGGCCCCGCCGTGTACACCAGAGAATCGCAGGCGCACGGAATCGCAAGGGAGACCGGCGCTTTGCTCTGGTATCAGCTCACGCATTTCTCGTCGGACTTCAAATACTCAGCGGGACAGTGAGGTTCGATGTATACCGAGCACGACCGCGAGCGCATGGTGGTGGAGGGAGCCAAGACCGCCGGACTGGGCCCGCCGCGCAGTGAATTCGAAACCGGCCACCGCACCGAATTCGCCCGCGACCGTGCCCGCGTACTGCACTCCGCGGCCCTGCGCAGACTCGCCGACAAAACCCAGGTGATGGGACCGCGTGACGGTGACACCCCGCGCACGCGGCTCACCCATTCGATCGAAGTGGCCCAGATCGGGCGCAGCATCGCCGACGGCATCGGCTGTGATCCGGATCTGGTCGACCTGGCCGGATTGGCGCACGATATCGGCCATCCGCCCTACGGCCACAATGGGGAGAAGGCGCTCGACCTCTTCGCCGACGCGTACGGCGGATTCGAGGGCAATGCGCAGAATCTGCGTATCCTCACCCGGCTGGAACCAAAGGTTCTGGATGCGGGCGGCACGAGCGCGGGTCTGAATCTGACGCGCGCCGCCCTCGATGCCGCCATCAAATATCCGTGGGGCAGAACAGGTTCCGGCACGAAATTCGGTGCTTACGATATCGATCTGGATCGGCTGGAATGGGTGCGCAAGGATGCGCCGGACCGTCGCAAGAGCCTCGAATGCCAGATCATGGACTGGTCCGATGATGTCGCGTACTCGGTGCACGATGTGGAAGACGGCGTAATCGCGGGGCGCATCGAACTGCGGGCCCTCGCCGATCCGTCCGAACAAGCGGCACTAGCCGAACTCGGGCACGGCCAGCATCCGACACTCTCGGTGGACGACCTGATCGGTGCCGCCCAGCGGCTCTCGGAACTGCCCGTGGTGGCTGAAGCCGCCTGCTACGACGGCACCCTCGCCAGTTCAGTTGCGCTGAAGCGCCTCACCAGTGAACTGGTCGGGCGCTTCGCCACGGCCGCGATCATGGCCACGCGGGAGGTTGCCGGGGTAGGGCCGCTGTCCCGTTATGCCGCGGATCTAGAAGTTCCGCCGATCGTCGCCGCCGAGGTCGCGATGCTGAAAACCGTCGCCCTGCGCTACGTCATGTCCGATCTCGTGCACAAGCAGCGCCAAGCCGTGCAGCGCGAGCGGATTCAGGCCGTCGCGACCCATCTGCTGGCAACGGCACCGCACGGGCTCGATCCGCTGCTGCTCCCGTGGTGGCACGCCGCGACCGACGACACCGCACGGGTCCGGGTAATCGTCGACCAGATCGCGTCCTACACCGAGAGTCGGCTGGAGCGAGTAGACGCGTGACCAGCCGCTGGGCGTGTCGAGGCCGGACTAGCCTAGACTGACCGCCGTGGCCGGACGACTCCCAGATCGCGATATCGCGGCAATACGCGAACGCGTCCGGATCGAGGATGTGGTGGGGGAGTATGTCGCGCTGAAGCGGGCGGGTGCGGACTCCATGAAGGGCCTGTGCCCATTCCACGATGAGAAGTCGCCGTCATTCCATGTGCGGCCCAACCACGGCCTGTACCACTGCTTCGGCTGCGGTGAGGGCGGTGACGTCTTCGCCTTCCTGCAGAAGGTCGAGCACACCGGTTTCGTCGAGGCGGTGGAGCAGCTCGCCGATCGGATCGGCTACCAGATCAACTACGAAGGCGGCGGCACCTCGGTGCAGCGCGACCGCGGCACCAGGGCCAGGTTGGTTGCCGCCAATGCCGCCGCGCACGAGTTCTACATGGCCAAATTGCGCGAGCCCGATGCCGAGGTGGCGCGCAAATTCTTGATCGACCGCAACTTCGACGGCAATGCCGCCCAGCAATTCGGCTGCGGCTACGCCCCGGCGGGCTGGGATACGCTCACGAAACACCTGCTGCGCAAGGGTTTCGACTTCAAGGAGCTCGAGGCGGCCGGGCTGTCGCGGCAGGGCCAGCGCGGCCCGATCGACCGCTTCCACCGGCGGCTGCTGTGGCCGATCCGCAATCTCGGCGGTGATGTCATCGGCTTCGGTGCGCGCAAGCTCTTCGACGACGACACCATGCCCGGCAAATACATCAATACGCCGGAGACCTTGCTGTACAAGAAGTCTCAGGTGCTCTTCGGCCTGGATCACGCCAAGCGCGAGATCGCCAAGGGCCATCAGGCGGTTGTGGTCGAGGGCTATACCGACGTGATGGCCATGCATCTGGCCGGGGTGAAAACCGCCGTCGCCTCCTGCGGCACCGCCTTCGGTGACGAGCATCTCGCCCTACTGCGCCGACTGCTTATGGACGACAACTTCTGGCGTGGCGAAATCATCTACACCTTCGACGGTGACGCGGCCGGACAAGCGGCAGCGCTGAAGGCCTTCGCGGGCGACCAGAAGTTGGCCGGACAGACCTATATCGCCATCGCCCCCGACGGCCAGGACCCGTGCGAACTGCGCCAGCGCTCCGGCGACGGCGCCGTGCGCGACCTGGTGGCCCGGCGAACCCCGTTGTACGAGTTCGTGATTCGCGGTCTGCTCGCCGACCACAACCTGGATACCGCCGAGGGACAGGTGGAGGCGCTGCGCCGTGCCGTGCCGGTGGTGGCGCAGATCAAGGACAACGCGCTGCGCAAGGCGTACGCGACCAAGCTGGCTGGCTGGGTCGGCTGGGACGATATCCAGACCGTCGTGCGGCGCGTCGGTGAGGAAGCCAAGCGCAATCGCAATGGTGGGCGTCCGAGCGGTCGTGGCGCGGTGGCGGGTGCGCCGCAGCCCAGCGCGGTCGTCGCCGAACATCCCGCCGCTCGCCCCAACCCGAACGACCCGACGCTGCTGCCGCAACGGCAAGCGCTCGGTGCGGCACTGCAGTATCCGGCGCTGGCCGGCGCGGTTTTCGATTCGATCGAAACCGAGGCATTCACCCATCCGGCATACGCGGCCGTTCGCGGCATGATCGCCGAGGCCGGTGGTACGGCATCCGGTCTCAGCGGCGCGGAGTGGGTTAATGCGGTGTCGGACGGGACCGATGATCTGACCATGCGGGCGCTGGTGTCCGAGCTGTCGGGTGAGCAGATGCCGGTGAAGTCGGCCAATGACATTCCCCGGTTCGTCACCGGCGTGCTGGCTCGGGTTCAGGAAGCCTGGGTCGGCCGTCAGATCGCGGAGTTGAAGTCGAAGCTGCAGCGGGTGTCGTCGACCGAGCAGGCCGAGGCGTATTTGGCACTGTTCGGTGATCTCGTGGCGCTGGAGCAGTACCGCAAGAGTTTGCTCACCCAGGCGATGGGCAATCACGATGATTTCGCAGCGGGCTGACCAGCTCTGGAGTCCGGGTAGCTCGTACCGCGCACGTCGCGGGAATAGCCACGCTGAAGTCAGCCGCTGCCGTTAGCGGTGCACCCGAGGACGACTAGGTGCACCACCTTCGACTACTAACCGGCACATTTCCGGCTCGAATCCCGCGAATTCAGCGGCGCAGCTGATCCTGCGGCACCAGAATCGTGGTTCGCTCATCCAGCGGCACCATCGGCTCCAACTTCGCCTGGGTGCTGAGCTTGTCCGACAGCTTCTGTCGCCCGAAGAGAACCAGCTTGCGAGTCACCGGGCTCCCGGTGACCGCGCGGGTCGCCGCACTGATCTGTTCATAGCGACCCCGCCCGGCCTTCGTCCCGAGCACGTAACCGGCCGCAATGCCGATGATCAACCGCAGCATCTCGTAGAGCTCCTCCCAAAGTGCCTGTGCGCGGCTACCATCCTGCCCGACGCCGGGTACACCTGTCGATCCGGATCCACCCCCGCCGCGCGCCACTCCCAGACACGCCGAAGCCCCCGCATGTCTCCAGGTAGAGACGCGATTTGGGAAGGCGAGCGCCGATACGCTAAAGTTTCACCTCGGCCCGCCCAGTACGGACGAGCCAAAGGATAGTCCCCTATAGCTCAATTGGCAGAGCAGCCGACTGTTAATCGGCAGGTTTCTGGTTCGAGTCCAGATGGGGGAGCATAACTACCAGGTCAGGCATGATAACTGTGCCTGACCTGTTTAGTCTGCGAGCTGCGACCAAAAATACGCCAAGAATTCCGGTCCGAACTCCTGGCGCGGGACCCAAGCAGGGGTTTTCGCTGATTCGCCTACAAGATTCTGACACTCTTCGTGCACGACCTATCTCAGGCGGTTGACAACCTCCGTGCTGTGTTGGACCGCCAGATTGTTGACAGCCCTCAGCCGGTTGAGCGCGCATGGGTCAGGACGCTGGTGGGCGTGACTCCGAACGACTGTGTGAAGGCGTGACTGAAATGTCCGGCATCGGTAAATCCCCACCGGAAGGCGACGTCGGTAACCGTGTCAGTAGGCCGAGCTCGGGTGAGTTCGCGGTAGCACGCATTCAGGCGGCGGTCGCGGATTCGGCGGCTCGCTGTGGTACCGGCTTCGGCGAAAACGAGTTGCGACGTGCGAACCGAGATGCCGTGGGCCGCGGCTGTCGTAGTCGGAGACAGACTCGGGTCGCGGAGGTGGTCCTCAATGTAGCGGCGGACCTGTGCCAACAGAGCTCCGCGAGTGGATAGATCCGGGGAGCTCAGACCGCGCCTCAGGTCTGCAAGCGCTGTCGCGCACTCACTGTAGGCAGCTATCTGCTCTGGTCGAAGCGCGTGCAGTGTTCTCTGCTCTGATGGCATTTCGTCGCTGAAACCCGTTTGTAGTAACCGAGCCGAGCAGTGTGCCGACAACAGCAACGACGCTTGACCAGGCAGGCTCATGTTAGACCCCTCGATCATGATGCAAGCCCAAAGCGATTGCTACTCACGCTTGTTCGCGACTGCCGGTGGTAGGCAATGGGATCCAGGTCTCCGAGGTTCAGCCCGCCCCCGCACCCGGCGACGATTTCGCCGAGGAGATCATGCTTTCCGATATGCCCTGTGCAGGGTGGTCCCAACTGGTCCCGCGGGCCTGCTCGAGTCGCGTAGGAGCGTGATGAAGTCGGGGTGTTCGCTGCGGGTTCTCAAAGGCCGTAGCGGTATTCGGTACGTCTCCGGGCATCTGGAATGAGGCGTTTTGGAGTGGACCAATTCGATGCTCAAATGAATGAACATTGAGCCCTCTACCACTGGGATTCAACCATCGGCGGTCACGGTATTTCGGCGTTGCCGCATACCGGCGAATGCACCCGTCGCGTGATGGCTGGCCGGCGACAACTCCGGCAGCATCCCGAGACTCCAATGTCTATTCTTCGGGCTGCTGGACTCGGTGATGCGGTGACCTTTGTCTCTGCTCAGTGACGGCGCGGAGCGAGATGCTCGAACCAGGAGTCGACCACGAGTTCACCAAGGTGGCGACGCGGTCGAGAAGAGGTGATCTGGGTGTCGGAGCACCCGTCGCGGCACGTGTGTGGCGGACGCGACCGTGGAGTACGAACCCGCTGGTCCGTGTGTCGGACCGGTTCGAGGCACTGTGCGGATGCTGGCGACTGTGGCGACGCTGGCTGCGTTGGATCGCGCGGACGGTGGGGACGGCGGGGCTATAGCGTGGCGTCGGCGCGGATCAGCGCGGACAGCGCGTCGAAAGTCGTTGCCACGTGCACCGCCGAACGGGTGATCCGCACGTTCTGAAGGCCGCGTCTTCTGCCACGGCGGGTCTCGAGATCCCACTCCGCCAGCGATGCCTGTGATATTCGTTACGGCCACAGGGACGCGATTCGACGACCGAGGGGCTCGATGAAACCGCATTACGTGTATCGGTGGGTGAACAATCACGGGTTGATCCGCCTGTTCAAGAAGATACCGCTCCGCCGTGGCGATCTGTTCGCTCAATTGATCGGCAGCGCAAAGGGGATCGAGAATCCTTACGGTCTGATCGAGGAGATGCGCGGGGAGGGTGGGTTGCACCGGGCCGTTCCGGTATGGATCACCTTCGATCACGATATGGTCCGGGAGATACTGCGCGACAACCGTTTTGGTGTCGGTATACCGACGGTGTTCGGTATACCGCAGCCTGTTCTGCGCGCGCTGGAGCGTCGGCCCCTCCCGCCGACCCCTGTCGATCCGCCGTCGATGCTGGTGATCGACCGACCCGAGCACACGCGGATGCGCAAACCGGTCAGCGCGGCCTTTAACCCGCGTGCTGTTGCCCGGCTGCGCGACAGGATCGAGACGGTCACCGAGGAACTGCTCGCGACGCTCCCCGACGACGGGCCCACCGATCTGGTGGCGCGATACGCGGCGCAGGTGCCCATCGCCATCATCTCCGAGATGCTCGGCTTCCCGGACTCTGACCGCGAGATGTTTCTGCGCTGGGGCGATGACATCAGTCCGTTGCTCGACCTCGGAATCTCCTGGCGCACACACCAGCGGGCGATGGAATCCTCGGAGCGGGTGCACCAGTATCTCGTCGAGCACGTCGAGCGCCTCCGCGCCGAACCCGGCGACGATATCCTCAGCAGCCTGGTCAGCGCAGGCGATCTGTCCACCTACGAACTGTGCGCGTCGGCGACCCTGCTGATGGCCGCGGGCTTCGAGACCACGGTCAACCTGATCGGCAAGGGCATCATCTGGCTGCTTCGCCACCGCGATCAGCTGGACCGGTTGCGCGCTGAGCCGGAACTCTGGCCCAATGCGGTAGAGGAGATCCTCCGGATCGATCCGCCGGTGCAGACCACCGCTCGCACCACCCGGACAGCGTTGGAGATCGGCGGTGTCCGGCTGCGCGCGGGGTCGACCGTGGTGCTGTCGCTGGCCGGTGCGAACCGCGACCCTGCCGTGTTCACTGACCCGGCACGTTTCGACATCACCCGGGACAACGCCAAAAATCACCTGTCCTTCAGCAACGGTAGCCATGCGTGCCTGGGCGCCGGTCTGGCCCGTATGGAAGCAGCGCACGCCCTGCGCGCACTGTTCGAGGCGTTTCCGGACCTACGATTGACCGATCCGCCCACGTGGCGGCCGCTATTCACCCTTCACGGTTACCAGCACCTTCCTGCACACACCGGTCCCCGCGTCCGCAGCCACCAGCCCATCAGCTGATCTGCACCTGCAGCCCGTTACTCGAGCCCGCCGCGCTGGTGACCGTGACCGGCACTGTGCCGCCCCCCGCGGGAGCGATCGCCGTGCTCTGCGTGTTCGAGACGATCGTGAACGAAGTCGCCGGTGTGGCACCGAAATCGACGCCGGTGGCGCCGGACAGACCGGTTCCGGTCAGCGTGACTGTCGTTCCACCAGCGGTCGGCCCGGTGATGGGGGCGAGGGACGTCGACGAGGGGACTGTCACGTAGGTGTAGGTAGCACCGTTGCTCGTTTCACCGGTGTTGGAGATGGTCACCTGTCCCGTTCCCGTTTCCGGCGGCGCGATCGCGGTGATCTGCGTATCGGAATCGATGGTGAAAATCGTTGCGGTCGTGCCGGACCGGACCGTGGTCGGCCCGGTGACCCGGTGACTACAGGTGATAACCATGGGGTTACCTGCGGACGCCGGACCCGAGGACGGTGAGACGGCAGTGAAAATAGGGCCGATGGTGCCTCCTTGTCGGTCAAGAGGGTGCGCAGTGTGCAACGGGTTGCTCTGCGCTGGGTTGGGCGACTCTTTCCATGGCTCGGCAATATCCAGTAACCCCTGAACCGCCGCTGCCGCAGGAGATCTCGTGATCCTCTTTGGTTCGCTTGCCGGATGTGCTGCCGGACAGGTGAAACTGGCGCGGTGACGTGTAATCCGCTGCGCCGGTGTTGATCAGCTGGACGATGATTCCGCAACAGGTGTAGCGCGTCGATCGCCGCCCGAGCGGGGGATCGACAGTCCCGAATACCGGCGGGTTGCTGTCGACATGAGGGCGCGACGATGGAAGCGCGGTCGGTTGCGAAGCAGTGAACACGGGTGTCGGAGGCGGATAGGTGGTCCGGGTGCTTGGCAACATTTGTGCGAAACCGGACGAAAGCGGATCAGTAGATGCGTTGCCCGGCAACCGGTCCAGGAGTGTTAATGAATGAGCCGGAGCTTTCGGCAGGAGTCGGTGTCCCTGGATGCGGAGCAACGATCGAACGCAGCAACGAGGAGGCAAGCATGATGCCTATCATCGCGTCGCCGTCTCCGACTTCAGGGCCTGTCGTCGGAACGTCCCCGAGCCGCACTGACCGGTTGCCGATCGGCTCGCCGAACGAAATCCGTTGGTTGTGGAAGTATTTCGGGTGCCGGCAGCACGCGCGGACCGATGCGGTCGTGATCGGCACGTGTCCGGCGGGCGGCAGGCCATCGGGTCCGCGCGATTCGCGACCGAGGAAACCACCGCGGCTACGAAACGGTCCCGCCCTCCGGTGTGATCATCGCCGCGATGCTGGACATTCCGGCAGTCGAATCCACACCACCGAAACCGAAGATCCGCGCGGCGACCGGCTCGATCACGACCGAGATCCCGGCACCCTACCAGACGCCGAAACACAACAGCTCACAGGATTTTGGCGTGCTGCCTCAGAACTCGAGGCGACGTGCCGCGAGATCGGCCTCGTTCGCGGTCATGATGCGCGGCCTGCGCGGCGAGCAACTCCCGAGTGGATCGCAGAAGTCCGTGCCGATGCCCCAGTACTACACTTGTTCGTCACCGGCCTCGAACACGACTTCGCGGCCGTGACGGTCGGATTGATGCTGCCGTGGAGCAACCATCCAACTGACGGCACCGTCAATTAATGAAAGCACCTCGAGCGCCAGTGCTTCGGCAGGGCGAAGCTGGACTTGCGGAAGCGGATTCTGCTCATGCGCCCATGCACCCATGCCGGAGAACAACTGCGGCCGAGTTGATCACACTGTTTGCGCCAGAACCCATCACCGTGGCTGGTGACAACGACACTCCGATCATTGAGCCAGACACCCCTCCGCACACCCGTCACCGGATGCAACCGCTTGCGCGACATGCAATTAGCTTATAGTGTGCCCACAGCGCAATGATGGTTCGTACAGTGTGGCCCTTGCCTCAAAGAGAAGTTCACGCGTCGCCGCTTCCGGCTCAGAGCTGAGCGTGCCCGGGACCGTAATGGCCCTGCTCGATGTGTCATGCGCGCTGGATCGAATTCTACTGAGCATCAACGTATCTAGCAATACTGGCTGGTGTTGGCATATGGCTGGTGAGGGACCTCCTCGGGGATGTCATCCAGCAAACCGGGCCCGAAACACCACCTCCGCCATAGCTCATGGCTATGAAGTCGCTAGACTGCTCGAGGAAGCTGTCAGATAGCTGTTGCATGTGAGTCTGTGTTGCTTTGCCAGATGTTCGAAGTGTCCGACTTTTCAGATTTCGAGATGCTGGGAGACGTCGACAAATGGGAGTTTTGGGGTTCCGTCGCACTAGAACGTCGGCGCCCGAGTTGATTCCGGGCGCGGACAAGGTGAGCCGCAGGCTGTGCTGACCGGCGCGCTCGAGCAGAGATATGGGCGCTGCTTCGACCTAGATGAAGTGCAGATACAGGAAATTTCGGGCACGGGTAGGGGTGTGGTCTGCCGTGTTCCAGTGCCTCCGAGCCTGAGTGAGAGGTTTAGATGGATCTGAAGTCAGCCGAAACTGCCGGCAGTGAGCTGGATCTGAAGTCAGCCGAAACTGCTGATCCTCAGCTGGATCTGATTCCGTTATCGAGGGCGCAGTACGGCATGTGGCTTGCGGACAACCTCTCTGGCGGGCCGGCGGTGAACATCGCACACTACATCGAGATCGAGGGCCCTATCGACGACGACGCATTCACCAAGGCGGTGAATGACGCCGCTCACGAAACCGAGTCGCTTGGTGTTCGGGTGGTTGAATTGAACGGCGTCCCATATCAATTCGTCGACCGCAGCATCACTTTCGACGAGTCCGTGCTCGACTTCAGCGGTGAGGACGATCCGTTCGCAGCGGCAATGGAATGGATGCGGCGCGATTACAACACCAGGGCTGTTGATTTGAGCCGTGACCGGCTCACCGCAATGCGGCTGATCCAGCTCGCTGAAGATCGGTACCTGTGGTACGCGCGTGCCCATCACCTCGTCGTTGATGGCTACGCCGCGTTCAACGTCGTGACCCGGATAGCCGAGCACTACAATGCCTTGCTCGAGGGCCGGACGCTTGTACCGCTGAAGGCGGCCGGATTGCGCGACATCATTGAGGCGGAGCGCGCCTATCGAGCTAGCTCGCGGTTCGACACCGACAAGGCATACTGGCTCGACAAGGTTGCAGATCTGCCGACGCCGACAAGTCTGTCCGGCCGCACAGCCCGGTGGAGCAAGGTCGATAATGTTGCGAGCCTGCAGCTTCCGTCGCGATTGGCCGACATACTCGACCGTTTCTGCGACAACCTGCACGCATCGCCCGCGCAAGTAATCATCGCAGCCTTCGCTGCGTTCCTCGCCCGGATGACCGGTACCGACGATGTGGTGTTGTCGATGCCAGTAAGCGCTCGTGTGACGAAACGCCTGCGCAATGCTGCCGCGATGTTGGCGAACATGGTGCCGATTCGGTTCACTTTGGACGCGACGACCACTGTGGAGCAAATAATCCACGCGTCCGTATCTGAGCTCGTCTCTGCGATGCGGCATCAGCTTTATAGGTTCGAAGATCTGCGTCGCGATTCGAATGCGTTGGACGCGTCGGCGAACTCGTTCGGTCCGATTGTCAACATCCTCTTTTTCGACTCGGAGATTCGCCTCGGGTCGGCCCTCGGCCGCTATCGAGCACTGACGTCGGGTGCGCTCGACGATCTGCAGCTGAACCTGTACCGTTCCGGAGCCGAGGCTCCGCTGCTGATCGAACTGCACGGGAATGCGAATTTGTACAGCAGGGATGAACTCGATGCGCACGCAGGTCGGTTCATCGCTTTCCTGCAGCGATTGATGGATTCGCCCATCGCGACTCCGCTGGTCGAGATCCCCCTTGTAGACCCTGCCGAAGAGGCGCGCATTCTTGGGCAGCTCGCCGGGCGTGACGGCGCGACGGGCACAGCGACGCTCGTAGATTTGCTGACGCGACAGGTTGCCGCCACACCATCGGCAGTGGCCGTCACTTCGGGTGAGACCGCCCTGACCTATCGCGAGCTGGAGGAGCGATCCAACCGATTCGCCCGCACGCTCATCGCTCTCGGGGCAGGGCCGGAATCACTGGTAGCCATCGCCATGCCGCGGGACGCCGATCTCATCGTCGTTGCGCTCGCCGTCCTGAAGTCGGGCGCGGGGTACTTGCCGTTGGACGTCGCGCATCCGGCCGACCGGCTCGAATATGTGCTGAACGACGCCGATCCGATCGCCGTCGTGACGACTCGCAGTATGCGCGAATACGTGCCGAGCAATCCCGGACGGGTGGTGCTGTTCGACGGCGCGGTCGGCGACGAGTCAGCGGCACCGATCACGGACGCCGATCGGCCGAGCCCACTGTGCCCCGACAACGTCGCATACGTCATCTATACCTCCGGATCGACAGGTCGGCCCAAAGGCGTGGCGATCGCCCATCGCGCCGTCGCGACGTACCTGGCGAACGCGTGCGCTGAGATCGGCGTCCGGACTGAAGATGTATGGACACTGTTCCATTCGTTTGCGTTCGACTACTCGGTGTGGGAGATCTTCGGCGCATTGGTCAGTGGTGGCCGCGTGGTCGTCGTGGACAGTCTCACCACACGCTCACCGGACGATGTCGTGCGCTTGGTGGCGCTCGAGAAGGTGACCATCTTCAACCAGACGCCATCCGCGTTCCACCAATTCGCCGTGGCGCGGCAGCGTTACGCGGACGCCGGTGAGCCCGACGGTGAGCTTTCGGTGCGGCTGGTCATTCTCTCGGGCGAACGTCTCGACCCGGCGGGGCTAGCGGACTGGTACGGGCACAACCCGAAGCTTCCTGTGCTGGCCAACAGCTACGGCATCACCGAAACCACGGTCTTCGTCACCTACCTCGGCCTGACACCGCAGATCGCGATGCCGGGGGCGCCGAGTACGATCGGCCCGGCGCTGCCGGGACTGCGCACATATGTACTG
Source organism: Nocardia sp. NPDC050630 (assembly GCF_044457245.1). Taxonomy (NCBI): domain Bacteria; kingdom Bacillati; phylum Actinomycetota; class Actinomycetes; order Mycobacteriales; family Nocardiaceae; genus Nocardia; species Nocardia sp. NPDC050630. The sequence goes on along the minus strand of NZ_JBITGN010000005.1, from coordinate 300,205 downwards.
GACGAACGACTGCGCCCGGCGCTGCTGGGAGCCTGGGGCGAGATCTACGTCGCCGGAACGCAACTCGCTCGGGGTTATCTCAACCGGCCTTCACTTACTGCCGGACGTTTCGTGGCCAACCCGTTCGGCGAGCCGGGCGAGCGACTCTATCGCAGCGGCGATATCGCACGATGGAATCACAAGGGTGAGCTGGAATACCGTGGCCGTGGCGATCAGCAAGTGCAGCTGCGTGGGTTCCGCATCGAGCTCGACGAGGTCCGTAACGCACTGCTGACTCACAGCGCAGTCTCAGCGTCGGTCGTCGTTGTGCATCTGCCCGGCACGGAAGCGGCTCGGCTCGTCGCCTATGTCGTGCTCGCCGGCGATATTGCCGGTGGGGCTGAGACCCTGCGTGCGCATGTCGCGGCGACGCTGCCGGAATACATGGTCCCCGTCGCCGTGGTGGAGTTGTCCGAGTTGCCGCTGACCGTCAACGGCAAGGTCGATCATCGGGCGCTGCCCGAGCCGGTCTTCGATTCGGCCGCAGCGTACGTCGCGCCGAGCACCGTTATGGAGGAGACGATCGCGGATGTCTTCGCCGAGGTGCTGGGCTTGGAGCGGGTAGGCGCGCGGGACAGTTTCTTCGAACTGGGTGGCAATTCGCTCACCGCGACCAGCGCCGCTGTCCGGATCGCAGAGCGGACACGATCCGATGTGTCGGTCCGGGATCTGTTCGGCAAACCGACCGTCATCGAACTCGCCGCGCACGTCGACGCCGAGCACCGCCCCGGCCGGCTCGCGTTGCGTGCGCAGCCACGCGTCGAGCCGATTCCGTTGTCGCCGGCGCAGAACCGAATGTGGCTGATCAATCAGGTCGACCCCGCCTCGGCGGCCTACAACATTCCGCTGGTGGTTCAGCTGACCGGCCGTCTCGACGTCGCTGCGCTGTACGCGGCCCTGACGGATGTGATCGATCGGCACGAATCCCTGCGCACCGTCTATCCAGTCGTGAACGGAGAAGGGACACAGTTCGTTCTGCCGACCGCGCACGTTGTCGCGGGTCTCGATCTGTCGGCGGAACCGATCGACTCCGCCGACATCGCGCATCGGCTCGGTGACCTGGCGTCGACCGGGTGGGACGTGCGCACGAGTCCGCCGATCCGGGTCACGCTCCTCGCGTCCGCGGACCGCCATCGGCATGTGCTGGTCATCGTCTTGCACCATATCTGCTGCGATGGATCGTCGCTTCGACCGCTCGCGGCCGATGTCGTGACGGCCTATGAAGCGAGGTCGGAAGGAAAGACGCCGGACTGGCAGCCCCTGACGGTGCAATATGCCGACTACAGCATCTGGCACCGCCGCTTGCTCGGTGACGAGAACGATCCGGACTCTTTGGCGGCACGCCAGTTGCGTTTCTGGGCAGCGCAGTTGGCGGGGATGCCGCCGATGCTGGAGCTGCCCACCGACCGCCCGCGCCCTGCTCACCAGTCCATGCGCGGCGGCGTCGCCGACTCCGTGATACCGGCCGAAACCTTTGCGGGGATCGAGCGATTGGCTCGAACAGCCAACGTCACTACTTTCATGGTCGTCCATGCCGCATTGTCGGTTGTGCTGGCCCGGCTCTCGGGCTCGCAGGACATCACCATCGGGACGCCCGTCGCGGGCCGCGGCGAGCGGGCGTTGGAACCGCTCATCGGCATGTTCGTGAACACGGTGCCGCTGCGCACCCAGGTGCGTTCCGGCGAATCGTTCACCGCATTTCTGGCGCGGGTCAAAGAGATCGATGTCGATGCCTTTGCCAATAGCGACCTGCCCTACGAACGCGTAGTGGATGAAATCGATCCCATGCGGTCGACCGCGCATGCCCCGCTGTGTCAGGTATACCTCGCGTTCGAGAACATGGACCGCCCGCGTCTGGAGTTATCCGACCTCGCAGTCGAGGTCCTGGATCCTGGGCCGCAACCGGCGAAGGTGGACATCATCGTCACCGTCGCCGAAAACACCGCCGCGGGAGGCGATGTCGCACTGCGGATCAATTACGCCACGGATCTGTTCGATCGGGCGACGGTCGAGGAGCTGGCCGCGCGGCTGAATCGGGTACTTGATGCGGTCGTGTCCACTCCGCAGGCCCGGTTGGGTGGTGTGAATTTGCTGTCGACGGGCGAGCGAGCAGGGCTGCTGCCCGCGTCGGGTGGCCAAGCCGAGGCACCGCGAGTGTTGGCGGAGGTGTTGTCGGTACCGGACCCGGGCGCGGCGGCGGTGGTTTTGGGTGAGCGCACGGTGTCGTACGGAGAGCTGGATGCTTGGTCGAACCGTCTTGCACGGCAATTGATCGAGTGGGGGATAGGCCCAGGTGATCAGGTCGCGTTGGCGATGGCGCGATCGGTGGAGTTCGTGGTGGGGATATGGGCGGTGACCAAGGCGGGCGCGGCGTTCGTGCCGGTGGATCCGCGAAATCCGGCCGAGCGGGTCGCACTCATGGTGGCCGATGCCGATGTCCGCGTGGCGATCACCGTCGAGGAAGCGCAGGACCTGCTTCCGGATTCGGTCCGGCGGTTGGTGCTCGACGATCCAGACACCACAGTCTGCATCGCGTCGCAGTCCTCGGCGGCGGTGACCGATGCGGACCGGCCACGACCCTGCCACATCTCGGACACGGCGTACGTGCTGTACACCTCGGGTTCGACTGGGACGCCGAAAGGTGTCGCAATCACCCACCAGGGATTGGCGAATTTCGCAGCCGAGCAGCGGGAGCGCTACCGGGTCGACAGTTCCTCGCGGGTGTTGCAATTGGCGGCACCGGGTTTCGACGCGGTTGTTCTGGAGTTACTCATGGCTCATGCGAACGGCGCGGCGTTGGTGGTGTCGCCGCCGGAAGTCTTCGCAGGGCAAGACTTGGCGGAATTGATTCGGGCGCAGCGGGTGTCTCACGCATTCGTGACTCCGAGCGTGCTGGCGACGATGTCGCCGGCCGGTTTGGATTCGCTACGGGTGCTGGTGGCCGGTGGGGAGGCAGTGTCGGCGCAGACAGTCGCGGTATGGGCACCCGGTCGGCAGTTGTTCAATGGGTACGGGCCGACCGAAACCACGATCATGGTCGCTATCAGCGACCCGTTGGGTGTCGGAGACCGTGTCACCATCGGTGGCCCGATCCGTGGTGTCGAGGCCGTGGTACTGGATGCCGACCTGCAGCCGGTGCCGGTCGGCGTGACGGGGCAGCTCTATGTATCCGGAGCGCAGCTGGCCCGAGGATATCTCAACCGGCCGGTCGCTACGGCCACCACCTTCGTGGCCAATCCGTACGGTCCCTCTGGTAGCCGCATGTACCGGACCGGCGACCTGGTCCGCTGGACACCAGAGGAAACTCTGGAATACCTCGGTCGCACCGACTTCCAGGTCAAGGTCCGTGGCCAGCGCATCGAGCTCGGCGAAATCGAGGCCGTCCTCGCCGCGCACCCCGACGTGGTGGTAGCGGTGACGGTGGGTGTCGCGACCGACGGCGGGTCGAGACTGGCCGCCTACGTCGTGCCGATCGACACCGTCGATACAGCGGAGTTGCTGGGCTACGCTGCCCAACGCCTGCCGTCGCACATGGTCCCGGATGTGGTGATGGTGCTGGACACGCTGCCGCTGTCGTCGATGGGCAAGATCGACCGTGCGGCATTGCCCGAGCCTATATTCGCCGCCACCACAATCGAGTTCGTCGCACCTCGCGATGCTGCCGAGCAGATCGTCGCCGACGTGTGTGCCGCGGTGCTGGGGATCGAGCGCGTGGGCGTCTTCGACAGTTTCTTCGATCTGGGCGGAAACTCGTTGTCGGCTACTCGGGTAGCGGCACAACTGAGCGCCGCGTTCGGTGTCGATGTTTCGTTGCGCGCGATCTTCGATGCGCCGACCATCGCCGCCTTGGCGGAGAATCTTCCGACCAGCGATGCGACGGGGCGCGAACCCCTTGCGCCGCAGGAGCGTCCGGCCCGAATCCCGCTGTCGCCCGCGCAGGCGCGCATGTGGTTCCTCAATCAGTTCGACACCAGCTCTGCGCTGTACAACATTCCGATGGTCGTCCACATGTCGGGAGATCTCGACGTGGCCGCGATGCACGCGGCGATCGCGGATGTGCTCGACCGGCATGAATCCCTGCGAACCGTCTACCCGGACAGCGACACCGGACCGCACCAGGTGGTCGTCTCGGTGGAGACGGCAATGTCCCGACTGGCGCCATTGTCGGTCGCGGCGAGCGAGGTCGAGGCGCACATTGCCGCGGAGGTGAGCGCCGGGTTCGATGTCACAGCCGAGGTTCCGTTTCGGACCACCTTGCTGCGCAGCGCCCCCGACGACCACACCCTGGTGCTTGTCATCCATCACATCAGCTTCGACGGGTCATCGCTCGCGCCGCTTGCCGCAGATCTGATGACCGCATATAAAGCCCGCGTCCGGCAACAGGTACCGCAGTGGGCGCCGTTACCTGTGCAATACGCGGATTACGCTCTGTGGCAACGAAAATTGTTCGGCACCGAGAGCGACCCGAACAGCCAGACTGTCGCCCAAATCGAGTACTGGCGCGCGGCTCTCGCCGATTTGCCCGAGGTACTCGACCTGCCCACCGATCGCGCGCGTCCGGCGAAACAGTCGTTCCGTGGTGCGACGGTGTCGATGACGGTGCCCGCAGATCTGCATCGTGAGGTAATCGCGCTGGCCCGCCGCCACGATGCGACGGTCTTCATGGTGATGCACGCGGCTTACGCCGCACTGCTGGCGCGGCTGTCGGGAACCGGTGACATCGCGGTCGGCACACCGATCGCCGGCCGCGGCGAGCCCGGACTCGATGCTCTGGTCGGAATGTTCGTCAATACGCTGGTATTGCGGACACGGATCGAGCCTGCCGCGTCCTTCCTACAGCTACTCGATCAGGTCCGGAGCACTGATCTGGCCGCCTTCGAGAACTCCGACATCCCGTTCGAGCGGCTCGTCGAGGTGCTGAATCCGCCGCGCACGACAGCACATGCGCCGTTGACTCAAGTCGGATTCTCGTTCCAGAACATCGAGATCCCGACGGTGGGGTTCGAGGGCCTGACGGTTTCGGCCCGGATGGTTGATCCGAGCGTAGCCAAGTACGACCTGCATCTGAATCTCGTCGACGCATTGGGGCCGGACGGCGAATCGGGCGATATGGCAGTCGAATTCGGTTATGCGACAGACCTGTTCGATGAGGCGACGATCTCCTCGATCTTCGACCGTTACCTGCACCTGCTGCAGGCAATCGTCGCCGATCCCGCCCGCGTTGTCGGTGATATCGATCTACTGACCGCGAAAGAGGTGCGCGAGCTGACCGCGCGGTCGACCGGTGAGACGACGCCTCCGTCGTCCGCGACGATCGCGCACCTGTTCACCATGCAGGCCACGGCGACCCCGGAAAGCACTGCGGTGGTTGATGCAGAGGGAGGCGGCCGACTCAGTTACCAACAATTCGCGGCGAGGGTGAATTCGCTGGCACGCGCGCTGATCGGACGGGGCGTCGGCCCGGGAACCACTGTTGCCGTCGCGATGCGTCGCTCCGTTGATCTGCTGACCACGCTGTACGCGATCCATGCGGCGGGCGCGGCCTATCTGCCTCTGGATCCGGATCACCCAGTCGACCGGGTGCTCGTGGTCCTCACCGACGCGATGCCGAGTGTTGTTCTCACTCGGCAGGTCGACGAGGCGAATTTGCCCGATGACGTGCCGGTGTGGACGTTAGAGCAGTTCGGTACCGAGCACATGGATACGTCGAAGGTCACAGACGCCGACCGGACCCGTGTTTTGCGCCCGGACGATCTGGCCTATGTCATTTACACCTCGGGTTCGACAGGCGTGCCGAAGGGCGTGGCGGTAACGCATGCCGCGGTGGTGAATCAACTGCGGTGGCTGCGGGATCAGTATGGGCTCGGCGGCGACGATGTCATGCTGTTGCGCACGCCGTTCACCTTCGACCTGTCGGTCTGGGAGCTGTTTTCCGCATTGACCTGCGGCGCGTCGTTGGTTGTCGCGGATCCCGACGCACACGGCGACCCGGCCGCCGTGGCCCGACTGATGGCCGAGTATCGCGTCACGACCGTGGATTTCGTGCCCTCATTGCTCTCCGCATTCATCGAGCAGGCCGCCGGGCACGAGTTCCCCGACCTGCGGCAGGTATTGTGCATCGGCGAGGCGCTGCCGGCCGATACCGTTCGCCGCTTCCGGGAACTGAGCTCGGCGCGCATCGACAACCTGTATGGGCCCACGGAGGCCGCGGTCAGCGTCACCTACCACCACATCGATGCGCTTGACGGCGTCGCAGTGCCGATCGGCATTCCCGAGGCGAATGTGGTTGTGCGCGTTTTGGATTCGCGGTTGCGTCCAGTTCCTGTCGGGGTTACCGGTGAGCTCTACCTGGGTGGGGTCCAGCTGGCTCGCGGTTACCACGAACGTCCTGATCTCACGGCAGCGACGTTCGTCGCCGACCCCTGCTCCGGTGCGAGTGGTTCTCGGCTGTACCGCACCGGCGACCTGGTCCGCTGGGACCCGGATGGCAGCCTGCGCTATGTCGGCCGCGCCGACACCCAGGTCAAAATGCGCGGTCTGCGGATCGAACTCGGTGACATCGAAGCCGCGCTGATCGCCCACGAGCAGGTGAACGCGACCGTCGCGCAGCTGCGCACCGATCGCGGCGAGCAGCGCTTGGTGGCCTACGTGGTGGCCACAGAGGCGTTGGATATCAAGCGGGTCCGCAGCTTTCTGCTCGAACGGCTGCCAGCGTATATGGTGCCGACCTCGCTGATCCGGATCGACGCGATCCCGCTCACGGCCAACGGCAAAGTCGACTACCGAGCGTTGCCGGTGCCGGATCCGAGAAACCAGGAAGCCGGGTATCGCGCGCCGCAGGGATTCGTCGAGCACACGGTCGCCGGGATCTTCGCCGAACTGCTCGATCGCCCGGAGATCGGCGCGGACGACAACTTCTTCGACCTGGGCGGAAATTCGCTCATCGCGACGCGCGCGCTGAGCCGGATAGGCGATGTCGTCGGCGTGGCCGTACCGGTGCGGGTGATATTCGAGGTGCCCGCCGTTGCCGACCTTGCCGAACATATCTCGCGGCTGCGTGAGGTGCCGAACCTGCCGGAGCCGACTCCGAAGCCGCGTCCGGACCATGTTCCGCTGTCGCAGGCACAGGCAAGGATGTGGTTCCTCAACCAGTTCGATCCGGATTCACCCGGATACGTTGTGCCGCTGGCGATCCGACTCGACGGTGTGCTCGACATAGAGGCCCTCACGGCGGCCGTCGGTGATGTGATCGAGCGGCATGAGAGCCTGCGCACGGTGTATCCGGCTGTTGATGGCACGCCAACGCAGGTTGTGCTCGATGCGGCCGACGTTGTCGGGACCTGGGATCTCACGCCGCAGCCGGTCGGTGAGCGCGCGCTGTCGGACCGGTTGGCCGAGTTCTCGGGTGCCGGATTCGACGTGTCGAGGGGCGCGCCGCTGCGTATTGCGTTGTATCAGTTGTCGGACCAGTCGTGGGTGGTTGCGTTGGCCATCCACCACATCAGTTGCGACGGCTTTTCGGTAGCGCCGCTGGCCGCCGATATCGTGACGGCCTATCGTGCGCGGTCCAGTGGTAACCCGCCGGACTGGGCTCCGCTGGTCGTACAGTTCGCCGATTACGCCCTATGGCAGCGGGAGGTGCTCGGCTCGGCGGACGACCCGGACTCGTATGTGGCCCGCGCCATCGGCTATTGGCGGACTCAACTCGCGGGCATCCCCGATGTGATCGAATTGCCGACCGATCGGCCGCGGCCGATTGTGCAGACACAGCGTGGTGCGGTCGAGCACGTCACGATCCCCGGTGAGCTGCAGGGCCGATTGGAGGCGCTGGCGCGGCGAGCCGAGGCGACGACGTTCATCGTCGTGCACACGGCGCTGGCGGTGTTGCTGTCGAGGCTTTCGGGCAGCGACGACATCGCCATCGGTGTGCCATATGCGGGCCGCGGTCACCGATCACTCGACAACCTTGTCGGGATGTTCGTCAACACCTTGGTAATGCGCACCAGGGTCACGGTGGATCAATCGTTCTCGAGCCTGCTGAACCAGGTGCGGCGCACAGACATCGAGGCATTCGACCATGCCACCGTCCCATTCGAGCAGTTGGTCGAGGCAGTCAATCCCGCGCGGTCGACGGCCCACACTCCGTTGTTTCAGGTCATGCTCGCCTACCAGAATATGGTGCAAGCGCGTGTCGAACTTCCGGGACTCACAGTCGAGAACGTGGATCCGGGCGACAGTGCCGCGATCTATGACCTGCTGCTGATGATGACCGAGGGGCACGGCGCCCACAACGAGCCGACCGGCATGACGCTGCGCCTGACCTATGCCACGGACCTTTTCGACGCGGACTCCGTACGGCGTTTCGCCGAACAATTCGTGCGGGTACTCGACGCTGCCGCGACCGATGCCGAGGCGGCGGTCGGCGCGATAGAGCTGCTCGATGCCGCCGAGCGGCACCTGGTGTTGGAGCGATGGAACGACACCGTGGCTCCCGCCGCGACAGGCCGGACCCTGGTTGACGCCTTCGACCAGCAGGTCACTCGTACCCCGGACGCTCCGGCTATTCGCGTCCCCGACGGCGCCGTGTTGACCTACCGTGATTTCGACACCCGCGTCAACCGTGTCGCCCGATGGCTCATCGCGCGCGGTGCCGGCCCGGAAAGTGTTGTGGCGGTGTGTATCCGGCGATCGATTGAGCAAATCACGGCGCTGTATGCGGTGGTGAAAGCGGGTGCTGCGTTCCTTCCGATAGATCCGGATCATCCAAGCGCGCGAATCGCTGATGTGCTGAACGCGGCGCGGCCGCTGATGGTGCTCACCACTTCGGCGGACGGCGAGGAACTTCCGGATGGATTCGCGACCGCGCGGATCGATCGATTGGACGTGGCCGGTCTTCGCGATGCCCCGATCACCGATTCGGAGCGCCGCGCGCCGCTGCGGCCAGCCAATGCGGCCTACGTCCTGTTCACCTCCGGCTCCACTGGTGTTCCCAAGGGCGTCGCGCTGACCCATGCCGCGACCGTGAGCCAGTTGGCATGGGCACAGCAGCAGTGGCCGCACAACGCCTCCGACATGGTCCTGTACAAGACACCGATCACGTTCGACATCGCGGTATGGGAGTTGTTCTGGCCGTTACAGACCGGTGCGCAGATCATGGTCGCCGAGCACGACGGGCACCGCGACCCGGCGTACCTTGCCGGTGTCATCGCGCGGCACCGGGTCACTACCGTGCACTTCGTACCCTCGATGCTCGACGTTCTCCTCGAAACCACCGCTGTCACGGAGCTGCCATCGATCCGGCGAGTACTCGTTGCCGGTGAGGCGCTCGCGCAGCGCACCGTCGACGCCACGGCGCGCGTGTTCACGAATGCCGAGGTGGTGAACTGGTACGGCCCGGCCGAGGCGGAAGTCGTCACGGCTGCACGCTGCTTGCCGGGTGTGACGACCCGTGCGATGGTTCCGATCGGTACGCCGGTATCGGGCATGCGGGTCTACGTGTTGGACTCGCGGTTGCGGCCGGTGCCGGTGGGTGTGATCGGCGACCTGTACATCTCGGGTGTCCAGCTGGCGCGTGGTTATCACGCTCGCGCCGACCTCACCTGCGGTGCATTCGTGGCGAACCCGTTCGGTGCTGCAGGTAAGCGGCTCTATCGCACCGGTGACCTCGTCAGGTGGACGAAAGCTGGTGAGCTGGAGTACCTGGGCCGCAGTGATTTCCAGGTCAAGGTCCGCGGTCAGCGGGTGGAACCGGGCGATATCGAAGCGGCGCTGTCCGCGCTGCCGGATGTCGCACGCGCCGTCGCTGTCGCCACGGCCGAACACATCGTCGGATACGTGACGCTCGTATCCGGTGCGGTGACCGATGGGCGCGCGATTCGCGACCAGCTCAACCGCTCACTTCCTTCGTACCTGGTTCCGGCCGCTGTACAGGTGCTCGATGCGATGCCGCTGACACCGAACGGCAAGCTCGATCGAGCTGGCTTGCCGCAGCCGGTGTTCGACGGCGGCGAGGAATTCGTGTCGCCTCGCACCGAATACGAAGCGGCCCTTGCCGAAATCGTCGCCGAGCTCACGGATATCGACCGAGTGAGCGTGACGGCGAACGTTTTCGAGATCGGGGTCAACTCGCTTACCGCCGCCCGCATCGCGGCGCGAGCCGCCGCGGCGCTCGGCATCGATGTCGGCATCCGCGATGTCTTCGACGAGCCGACGATCGCCGGGTTGGCCCAATGCCTCAGCGAGCGAACCGGTTCCACGGTGGTTCCGCTGGCAGCCCGGCCACGTCCGGCGGCGGTCCCGTTGGCGGCGGCACAACGGCGGATGTGGTTCCTCAACCAGTTCGACACCGCTTCGGCGGCATACAACATCTGTTTCGCGGCCCGGTTGACCGGCGGGCTGAGTGTCGATGCATTGCGGGCGGCATTACTCGATGTGATATCCCGGCACGAGCCGCTGCGCACACTGTATCCCGCCGTCGACGGTGAACCGTGCCAGGTCGTGCAGGACGTTGCGGTTGTGGGCAGGGGTCTGGTATTGGCTCCGGAGCCGGTCGCCGATGAGGCGGAGTTGGCCGATCGGATTCAGCAGGCCGTCGGGACAGGTTTCGATGTCGCGGAATCGGTGCCTGTGCGGGCGCGGCTGTATCGCACCGGTGCCGACGAGCATGTGGTCGTGGTCGTGGTCCATCACATCGCCGCCGACGGCTCTTCTATGGCACCGCTGGCCCGTGATGTCTTCGCCGCCTACCAAGCGCGTGTGAATGGCGAAGCGCCGCAGTGGGAACCACTGGAAGTCCAGTACGCCGATTACGCGATGTGGCAGCGCGAGATGCTCGGCACCGAGGACGATCCGGCGTCGCTGATCGCGCGGCAGATCGCCCACTGGACCGAGGTTCTCGGTGACGCCCCGGAACTGCTCGACCTGCCGACCGATCGGACACGGCCCGCCACCATGTCGATGGCCGGTGGCATCGTTCGGTTCGCGATGTCGGCGCGGCTGCACGATGACATCGTGCGGCTGGCACACCGTGAGGGCGTCACCGTGTTCGTCGTGCTGCACACGGCGTTGGCGATCCTGTTGGCGCGCACCACGCACAGCGAGGACGTTACGGTCGGCACCCCGGTCGCGGGTCGAGGCAACCAGGCGCTGGAGGATCTGGTCGGCATGTTCGTCAACACCGTGGTGTTGCGCACGCGTATCCGCGAGAACCTGTCGTTCCGGGAACTTCTGGCCCAGGTGCGCGACGTGGACCTCGAGGCCCTCGCCCACGCCGATGTGCCCTACGAACGACTGGTCGATGTCCTGGACCGTTCCCGGTCGACGGCGTATACGCCGCTGTATCAGGTGATGTTCGGGTTGCAGAACATGCGCGCTGCCCGGTTCGAGCTGCCCGGTATCGATGTCGAATTGCTCGACCCCGGCTTGGCGCAGGCCAAAACCGATCTCACCGTGCTGGTGACCGAACGCGTCGATGGCGAGCGGCCTGCTGGCATCGACGGCGAAATCACCTACGCGACGGACCTTTTCGTCGCATCGAGCGCGGAATCGTTCGCCGAGAGGTTCGTCCGTGTCCTCGAAACGGTCGCCGCCGATCCGGAGCGCGTGGTAGGCGACATCGATTTGCTCGGTGTCGTGGAGGCCGAACGGTTGGTCCCGGCACGTGGCGGTGAGACCACGTCGCCGTGCCTGCTGCCTGAACTGCTGGCCGAGGCCGTGGCAACGGATCCGGCGGCGATCGCTCTGATCGGGGAGACCGAGACCCTCACTTACCTCGAGCTCGATCGCCGGTCAAACCAGCTCGCCGCGCACTTACTCGCCCGAGGGGTCGGACCAGGGGTGTTCACGGCGCTGGCCGTGCCGAGGTCGGTCGACTACCACGTCGCCATGTGGGCGATAGCGAAGGCCGGTGCCACGTTCGTCCCCGTGGATCTGCGGTATCCCGTGGAGCGGATTGCGCACATGGTGAACGATTCCGGTGTCACTGTGGGGATCACAGTCGCGGCCGCGCACACCTCGCTTCCGGGAGATGTCGGATGGGTGGTGCTCGACGACCCGGATTCGGTCGCCGAGATCGCCGCGCAATCGAGCCAGGCCGTCATGGATGCAGATCGCCCGCGCGCATTGCAGATTCGGGACGCGGCGTACGTGATCTACACGTCTGGTTCGACCGGGACACCGAAGGGTGTCGTGGTGACGCATGCCGGATTGGCCGGATTCGCGGCAGAGGAGCGGGTGCGTTATCGCGTGGACGCCACCTCGCGTGTACTGCAAGTGGCGGCGCCCGCCTTCGACGCGGTGCTGCTCGAAGCGTTGATGGCGTGTGCGGCCGGCGCTTGCCTGGTCGTGTCGCCGCAGGAGGTGTTCGGCGGCCCGGATTTGGCCGCACTGATCCGCGCGCAGCGAGTGACGCACGCGTTCCTGACACCCAGCGTGCTGGCGACGATGGCACCTGCGGACTTCGCGTCGGTGCGGGTGCTGGCGGTCGGCGGCGAGATGGTCTCGGCGGACCTGATCGAGGTGTGGGCGCCGGGGCGGCAACTGCACAACATCTACGGCCCGACGGAGACGACGATCGTCACCACGATCAGCGATCCGGTACAGCCGTCCGATGTGATCAACATTGGCGGTCCGATCCGTGGTGTCGAGGCTGTGGTGTTGGACTCGCGGCTGCGTCCGGTGCCGGTTGGGGTGACCGGGGAGCTGTACCTTTCCGGTGCCGCATTGGCGCAGGGCTACCTGAATCGCCCTGCCGCGACAGCAGGTGCGTTCGTGGCCAATCCCCACGGTGAGCCGGGGTCACGGATGTATCGCACCGGCGACATCGTGCGCTGGACGGCGAAGGGTGCGCTGGAATACATCGGCCGCATCGACTTCCAGGTCAAGATCCGTGGCCAGCGCATCGAACTCGGCGAGATCGACGCCGCACTGCTTTCGCATCCGAAGGTGGCTGCTGCTGTCACGGTGAGCCATAAGGGATCCGGTGGGCAACCGGTGCTCGTCGCATACATCGTGGCCGAACCCGCGTCTGTCGTCGAGCCGAGCGCCGTGCTCGAACACCTCGCCGCGGTATTGCCTGCCTACATGGTGCCGTCGACGATCACCGTGCTCGACCACATGCCGCTCGCCTCGACCGGCAAGGTGGACCGAAAAGCGCTGCCGGACCCCGTTTTCGAGATCGATGACGACGATGCCGTCGCCGCGGCGACCGAACTGGAACGCACTATTGCCGCCGCCTTCGCGGACGTGCTCGGCATCGCGTCGGTGGGCGCGACGACCTCGTTCTTCGCGCTCGGCGGTGATTCCATCATGTCGATTCAGTTGGCATCGCGGCTGAAGACAGCGGGTGTCATCGTGACGGCTCGCGATATTTTCGAGCGCAAGTCCGTTCGGGGGCTCGCACAGGTGGCCCAGGCCGCGGAACGGGTGACTCTGACGGAACTGCCTGGCGGTGGCGTGGGCGAGATTCCCTTCACGCCGATCGTGTCGTGGTTTGTCGAGCGGCTCGGGCCAGCCGATCGGTTCGCGCAGTCGATGCTGGTGCGCTTGCCGAGGGACGCACGAGTCGGTGACGTTACCGCGACCGTGCAGGCGGTGCTCGAACAGCACGACATGCTGCGCTCGCGGCTGCGCGAACGATGCATGGAGGTGCTTCCCGTAGGCGCCGCCGATGCCGCTGGCTCGGTGTTCGTCCGAACCCTCCGGGTGCACGAGACCCCGGGCAGCGACGGTTTCACCGCTGTGGTGGAAGCGGCGCTGGCCGAGGCGTCCGACCGACTCGATCCCGCCGAGGGCCGGATGCTGCAGGTCGTGTGCCTGCTTCCCGAATCGGGCGTCGAAGCCGATGCCCGCGCCCTTATCGTGATTCATCACCTGGCTGTCGACGGGGTGTCGTGGCGGATCCTGCTGCCCGACTTCGTCACCGCCTGGCAGCAGATCAGCCAGGGACGCGCGGTCGAGTTGCCGACACAGGGCACATCCATGCGGCGGTGGGCACACGCCTTGAGCGCCGCCGCGGCCACCCGCCGCGGTGAGTTCGAGCTGTGGCAGCGGATGAGTGCGGCGGCCGATCCGCTACTCGGGAGTGCGGAATTGGATCCCGCCGTGGACACCCAGGCGACAGTGCGGCATCTGACGGTGTCCATCCCGACCGCAGTGACCTCGGCGTTGCTGGACACGGTGCCGCGAGCCGTGCGCGGCAGCGTCGATGATGCTCTGCTGGCCGGTCTGGCCGTGGCGCTGACTGATTGGCGCCGTCACCGCGGCATCACGCACCCGGGCATGAAAGTCCTCTTGGAAGGACACGGCCGCGAAGAGCAGATCACCGCGGGCGCGGATATCTCACGCACCGTGGGCTGGTTCACCAATGCATACCCGGTCGCTCTCGACCTGACCGGAATCGATTACACGGACCTGCGCGCGGCAGTGAAAGCCGTCAAAGACCAGCTGCGCGAGATCCCTGACAAGGGCGTGGGTTATGGCCTGCTGCGCTATCTGAACACCGACACGGCCGACCAGCTCGCTTCGGTGTCGCAACCGCAGATCAGTTTCAACAACCTCGGCCGCGCCGGGGTCGACCTCGCATCGCTTTCGGATCTCGCGTGGGTTCCGACCGATGAGCAGTTCGATAGGCGGGCCGCCTTCGATCCGGATATGCCTGCCGCAGCGGTTGTCACGTTCGATGTGAACATCGTGGACACCGAGGTCGGACCTGAGTTGTCGGCACATGTCGCCTACGCCTCGCGGTTACTCGAACACGACGACGTGGCCGAACTCGTCGACGGATGGGTCGACGCCGTGACCGAGATCGCCAGCATCGCGTATGCAGACGACGAATGGGGAATGTCGCGCGCAGATGTTGCGCTGGTCGACCTCACGCAGCGCGATCTGGATATGTTCGCCGACCGGTACGGTCGGCTGAGCGAGGTATGGTCGCTGGCGCCGCTGCAGGAAGGTTTGCTGTTCCACGCCGAATTCGCGGCGGGCCAACTCGACGTCTACACGGCGCAATCGGTACTCACTCTTACCGGTGCGGTCGACGGAAATCGGCTCGAGCGTGCCGCGAAAGCCTTGCTTGGGCGGCATCCCAACCTGCGGGCCGCATTCACGCGAACCGCCGATGGTGTACCCGTGCAGATTATTCCGGCTACCACCACGGTGCGCTGGCTCAACGTCGATCACTGTGGCAACACAAGGGAATTGGATGAGCTGATCGAAGCCGAGCGGGCGATCGTGTTCGATCCCGCCGACCCGCCGCTGCTGCGGTTCCTGCTTGTTGCCGTCGGGCCGCACGAGTTCCGGCTGGTGTTGACCGCGCACCATCTTCTGCTCGACGGCTGGTCGTTGCCGCTGCTGTGGCGTGAATTGATCAGTTTGTATGCCGTGGGCGCACAGTCGGAGCTGCTTCCCCCGGCGACCTCGTACCGCGATTACCTGGAATGGCTGAGCCTGCGCGATCGCGCCACCAGCATCGAGGTGTGGCGGGACGCGCTGCGGGACATCAGCGAGCCCACATTGATTGCGGATCCACACACGGCGACGACCGCGGACACCCCGATCGATCTGCCGATCGTTCTCGATCGTGCCGCGACGGCAGAGTTGGTGAACTTCGCGCGAGAACGAGCTGTGACGATGGCGACAATCGTGCAGTTCGCCTGGGCCGTGGTGCTGGGCAATCTGCTCGGTGTCGAACGGGTGGCCTTCGGCGGCACAGTATCCGGCCGCCCGGCCGAACTGCCGGGCGTCGAGTCGACGATCGGTCTGTTCATCAATACGATCCCGGTCACCGCCGATGTGCGGCAGGATCTTCCGATCGAGGACGCGCTGCGCCTACTGCAAGCGAATAACACCCGTCTGCTCGACCACCACTACCTCGAACTGTCACAGATCATGGCGGCCACGGGCAACAGCCAACTGTTCGACACTCTGGTCGTGTTCGAGTCGTACCCGGTCGACAGCAGTGGCCTGGGCGAAGCCGACATCGACGGTATGCGCGTGGTCGCGGCGGATGGCCGCGACGCCGCGCACTACCCGATCACCGTGCAAGCACACCACACCGACGAGTTGCACGTTCGACTCCGCTACCAGCGGGCCCGCATCGACAAGGTGACAGCAGCTGGCCTCGCGGCCCGTCTCGAAACTGTGCTGCGTGCGGTGACGACCGATCCGACCAAGCGACTCGGTGCGATCGATCTGTTGTCCGCGGACGAGCGGCGCGAGCTTGTGCCTGGTTCCGGTGGCAGCGCAGTGGCACCGTGCGTCATGGCGGAGCTGCTGTCCGCGGGCATGGCGGTCGACCCCGATGCGGCGGCGGTTGTTTTCGGCGGCCGTACCGTCTCCTACGCGGAATTGGATGCCTGGTCCAACCAAATGGCGCGGCAGTTGATCGCATGGGGCGTCGGCCCAGGGGATCAGGTCGCGCTGATGATGCCGCGGTCGGTGGAATTCGTGGTCGGCCTGTGGGCAGTGACGAAAGCGGGCGCGGCGTTCGTGCCCGTCGATTCCCGGAATCCAGTCGAGCGCGTCGCGCACATGGTGGCAGATGCCGAGGTGCAGGTCGCGGTCACGATCGAGGCAATGCGGGAGCTGCTGCCGGACACGGTGCGCCCGATCGTCCTCGATGACGCGGACACCGCGAAGTCGATCGCCCTGCGATCGGCGGCCGCCGTGACCGACAGTGAGCGCATGCGTACGCCGCACGTCCGAGATGTGGCCTACGTGATCTACACCTCCGGCTCGACCGGAACGCCGAAGGGCGTCGCCGTCACCCACGAGGGGCTAGCGAATTTCGCAGCCGTGCAGCGGGACCGGTTCGGTGTGGACACTGGTTCGCGAGTGCTGCAGGCCGCTGCTCCAGGCTTCGATGCGATGGTCCTCGATATGCTGCTCGCCCACACCGCCGGTGCCATGCTCGTGGTGCCGCCGCCAACGGTCTTCGGGGGCGACGAATTGGCCGAACTGATTCGCGCACAGCGGATTTCGCATACTTTCATTACGCCTAGCGTGCTGGCGACGATGTCGCCGACCGGTATGGATTCGCTGCGGGTACTGATGGCCGGTGGAGAGGCGGTGACACCGGAAACGGTCGCGACGTGGGCGCCGGGCCGGACCCTGTTGAACGGGTACGGTCCGACCGAAGCCACGATTCTGGCTGGTATCAGTGCTGCGCTGCTCCCGGGTGGTGCGGTGACCATCGGCGGACCGATCCGTGGTGTCGAGGCTGTCGTGTTGGATGCGTGGTTGCGGCCGGTGCCGGTCGGGGTCGTAGGAGAGTTGTACCTCGCGGGTGTGCAGCTGGCGCGCGGATATGTGAACCGGGCCCCGGCTACAGCCGGTGCATTCGTGGCGAATCCATTCGGTGCGGCCGGTTCGCGCATGTACCGCACCGGCGACCTGGTCCGCTGGACACCGCAGCACACGCTGGAATACCTCGGACGGCGCGATTTCCAAGTGAAGATCCGCGGTCAGCGCATCGAACTCGGTGAGGTCGAAGCTGTTCTGGCCGAACATCCCAGGGTCGAACACGCGGTCGTGCTGTTGCGGAAGGACCAGCGCGGCATAGATCGTCTCGTCGGTTACCTTGTCGTCGGCGAGGATGTCGATCCGGACGAGGTTCGGGCCACCGCGCGGTTGCGACTGCCCGCCCACATGGTGCCCGACGTGTTCATGGTGCTCGCCGAGATTCCACGCACGACGTCCGGCAAGCTCGACCGCTTGGCGCTTCCCAGCCCGGAATTCGCGGCCGGTCGGAAATGGGTCGCGCCACGCACTGACGCAGAGCGGCGCATCGTCCACGTGTTCGCAAGCGTGTTGGGCGTCGACAGCGTAGGGGCGACGGACAGTTTCTTCGATCTCGGTGGCGATTCGCTGTCGGCGACACGGGTGACTGCGCAATTGAGCACGGCGCTGGGAGTGCATATCGGGGTCCGCGACCTGTTCGAGGCCCCCGTGGTCGCCGAACTCGCCTCCCGCCTCGATACTTTCGACCGCAACTCCCGAATGCCGCTGACGCCCCGACTGCGGCCTCCGCTCGTGCCGCTGTCACCGGCGCAGCAGCGGATGTGGTTCCTCAATCAGTTCGACGCCACGGTCGGTGCGTACAACATCCCGCTGGTGATCCGGTTGCGGGGCGAACTGGACATAGATGCGCTGCGGCACGCGTGTGAACTGGTCATCGACCGGCACGAGTCGCTGCGGACCAAGTTCCCGATGGTCAACGGCCAGCCGTATCAGGTTGCGGTCGCCATCGATGAGATCGCATCCGTACCGACTCCCGTCCGGGTCGACGAAAAACGTTTGCTGGAACGAGCGATCGCCGTAGTCTCGACGGGTTTCGATGTGCGACAGGCACCCCCGTTGCGTATCGAATTGTTCGCGGTCGATGACCGGGACCATGTTCTGGTCATCTGTGTGCACCACATCTGCGCCGACGGCCAGTCGATGATGCCGCTCGCGCGGGATGTGGCACTGGCATACGAGGCGAGTAGGCAAGGGACAGAACCGATGTGGCCGGCCCTTCCGGTCCAGTACGCCGATTACGCGCTGTGGCAGCGGGAAGTGCTCGGCTCGCCGGATGATCCGGACTCGGTCATGTCCCGGCAGTTGCGATTTTGGAAAGACACCCTCAACGGGTTGCCCGAGCTGCTGGAACTGCCGACCGACCTGCCCCGGCCACCGGTAGCGTCCATGCGCGGCCGCGCCGTCGATTTCGAGCTTCCCACGCATCTGCACGAACGGATCGTTGCTGTCGCGCGCGCCGCGAACGCCACAGTCTTCATGGTCCTGCACGCCGCGCTGACCGTCCTGCTGTCCAAGCTGGCCGGCGTCGACGACGTCGCGATCGGCACCCCAGTGGCTGGCCGTGGCGAGCGTGAGCTCGATGATCTGATCGGTATGTTCGTCAACACGCTGGTATTGCGGTCACGGGTGCGGACCAGCCAGCCGTTCGCCGAATTGCTCGCCGCGACCCGTGACACGGACCTGGCGGCGTTCGCGCATGCGGAAGTTCCCTTCGAACAAGTCGTGGAAGCCATGAATCCGCCCCGGTCGACTGCGCATCTTCCGCTGTATCAGGTGACCCTCGACGTCCAGAACCTGAGCAAGGCCGCGTTGGAGCTGCCGGGCCTGCGCATCGAGCCGCTGGAAAACGGCTTCGAGCAGGCACAGGCGGATCTGAGCATGAAGCTGGTCGAGCAGTTCGATGATCGAGGCCGTCCGGATGGCGTGGCGGGTCGGCTCACCTTCGCTACCGATCTGTTCGTCGAAGAGACGATGACTAGGGTCACACACGCATACATACAAATTCTGGAGGAGGTGACCGCCAATCCGGCGGGTGCAGTCGGCGATATCGAGATCGTCGATGCGAAGCAGCGCCGCGAATTGCTCGACTCGGCAGGGGAAGACGGCGTCGTGGTCGCCGACGCGACGCTCGTGGATCTGTTCGCTGCCCGAGTCCTGGCCCAGCCGGAGGCGGTCGCGGTATCCGACGGTGCGTCACAGTTGACCTATGCGGAGCTGGATCGGCAGGCCACCCACGTCGCGGCTCGGCTGATCGAGCAGGGAGTCGGGCCGGAATCACTGGTGGCCGTGGCGTTGCCGCGCTCGATCGAGTTGGTCGTGGGCCTGATCGCGGTGGTGCGAGCGGGCGCTGGGTATCTGCCACTGGATGTTGCGTATCCGCCGGACCGATTGCAGTTCATGCTCGACGACGCACGTCCGGCCGCGGTGTTGACATCGGTCGAGATGGCATCGGCGGTGCCGCAGTACGCCGCGCCGGTGGTGCTCATCGAGGATAGTGCGGACGCGACAGCGGACGGCTGCGATCCGATGTCGCCGAACCTGCGACTGGACAACGTGGCCTATGTGATCTACACCTCAGGATCGACCGGCCGACCCAAGGGAGTGACGGTCAGCCACCGCGAAGTGGTCACGTTGTTCGCCAACACGGCCGAACGCTTCGACTTCGGCCCGGACGACGTGTGGACGATGTTCCATTCGTACGCCTTCGATTTCGCGGTATGGGAAATGTGGGGAGCACTGCTGTCCGGTGGCCAGCTGGTCGTTGTCGACTACCCCACATCCAGATCACCGGAGGCGTTCGTGGATCTCGTGGTCCGAGAGCGCGTGACAGTGTTGAGTCAGACCCCGTCGGCGTTCTACGGGTTCGCTGCGGCAGAGCGTGAGTATCGCGAATCCGGTTGTAGTGCTGGCGAACTCACTTTGCGTTACGTCGTATTCGGCGGCGAGGCACTGGATGCGTCCCGGCTGACCGGATGGTTTGCAGCGCACGAGCCGGGATCACCGCGACTGATCAACATGTACGGGATTACCGAGACGACGGTACATGTCACGTTCACCGAGATCGGTGGGACCGACGTGGCCGGGATCGGATCGCCGCTTCCGGGGTTGCGCGTATACGTGCTCGACGACCGGCTGCGCCCGGTGCCGATCGGCGTCGCCGGGGAGATCTATGTCGCCGGTGAGCAATTATCGCGAGGCTACCTGGGGGCCCCGGTTTTGACGGCGGGACGATTCGTGGCCAATCCCTTCGATCCGCATGGTGGCCGGTTATATCGGACCGGCGATGTGGGCCAGTGGCGCAGGACCGCCACCCGGCTCGAGTTGAACTACGCGGGCCGGGCCGATGCGCAGGTGCAGTTGCGTGGTTACCGCATCGAGTTGGGTGAGGTGGAGTCGGCGCTGCTCCGGCATCCGCACGTGACGCGGGCCGCCGTGGCGGTGCACCGCCACGGCGCGGGCGTCGATCAGTTGATCGGTTACGTCGTGGGCATCTACGGCCAACAGATCGATCCGGGCCAGGTCCGGGAGGTCGCCGCCCAGATGTTGACAAGCTACATGGTGCCCTCGACAGTGGTGGTATTGCCCGATCTGCCGTTGACAGTCAACGGCAAACTCGATCGAAACGCATTGCCTGCTCCCGATTTCGATGTATCGGTGGACGAGTTCGTCGCCCCGCGGACCCACACCGAGAAAGTGATCAGCGACGTTTACGCGCAGGTGTTGCGCGTCCAGCGGGTCGGGATATCGGATGGGTTCTTCGACCTGGGCGGCAATTCGCTGCTGGCCACGATGGTGGTCACCGAACTGCGTGCTCGCGGTGTGACGATCGCATTGCCATGGATGTTCGATGATGCGACACCGAAGGCCCTGGCGCGCAAGGTCGATGAGGAAGAGGGCGGCTCCGGTCTGGAGGTACTGCTTCCGCTGCGTGCCAGCGGCTCGAAGCCTGCCGTATTCGGTGTGCACCCCGCCGGGGGATTGGCGTGGTTCTACGGCGGCGCGGTGGAACATTTGGACAAGGATCGACCGGTATACGGCTTGCAGGATCCGCACGTCGTGGCGGGCGAACCACGCGCGGACTCTGTGAATGAATTGGCCGAGCGGTATGTGGCCGAGATTCGCCGAGTACAGCCGAGCGGACCGTACCACCTGCTCGGCTGGTCGTTGGGCGGGCAGATCGCGCATGCGATGGCGGTAAAGCTCCAACGCGGTGGTGAACTCGTCGGAACGCTGGCCATGCTGGATACCTCCGTCGACCCAGCGGGTCTGTCGGCCGCCTCGACGATCACCACCGTGGACGAGCCTGCTCCGGGACAGCTAATGGCGGACCTGCTCGGCGGTTGGCGGGAGCTGTTCGACCTTGGTGACGCGGTGAAGGTGGACAGCCATGACCAAGCGTGGGCAGTCATCCGTGACCAGGTGGTCGGCACTGGGCTGTTCACCGCCGAACAGACGGATCGAGTGATGGAGAGTTTCGAGACAGCGAGCAAAATCGCGGCCGATCACCGGCCAGAAGTTTTCGAAGGAGACTTGGTCTTTTTCACCGCAGGCAAAGACCGTATGGACCACGACGCTCTCGTGCAGGGATGGCACCCGTACGTGACAGGCAACCTTCACAACAAGGTCGTCGACGCACGCCACCTCGAGCTCAGCCACCCGCATGCTATGGCCGTCATAGGGCCGATCCTGGAAAGGTTCATGAACGAATGCTGATCACCGTCCAACCGGTGCCGTGAAGTAGATCCGGTTCGGTGTTTGTCGCGGATAGAGCGATCATCTGAATCAAGAAGATCACCCGTGATCGCCGAAGGACGCCATCGCTACAGCTGGCCGGGTTCGCCCTGCAGTTGGATCACTGTTCGGTATTCGGGGGGACCGGCTGGCTTCTCGTTGGAGGTAGTCGAGTACGTCGGCGAAGTCGGTCAGCTGATGTCAATCCCGCGGCGTCAACGAGTAGAAACTCGAGTCCGGATCATGACAGGCGGTAGTCGCTAGCCAGCCAGCGAGGTTCCTCGACAGTCGTTTGCTATGCCGATGCCAAACGCTAAACCTGTAGGCGTGTTGAGAGATCGCAACATCGATGGGCGTCAACGCATGTGGGTATGCCGCGTCGGCGCGGCCTCGTGGGGACACCGGGCCCTCGCGGCGGGGTGCAGTTGAGTGGAGGTCGAGCTCCGGGCTCCTCGGAGCACTCGACCAACGACACGAAAAACATGACGCTTTAGTGGGAATCAACCGGATTAAGTGGGGAATCAGCCCGCGCAGTTCGCGGCGCGGCCTCCCGTGCGAAGGGGTGCCGGTGGAGGCAGGGGGTTCCCGCCGGTGGATGCCAGGCCTTCGAACAGGAGGGTGAGGTAACGCCGCCAGCCGTCGCTGCCGGGGTCCATGGTCCATAGCGTATTGGTCAGCATGGCCATGATTCTGGGCAGGTCGTCGGGCACGAGGTCGGCGCGCAGCGTGCCTTCGTCCTGTGCGCGCCGGGCGAGTAGGACCAGCGAATCGAGGAACGGGGTGTAGGCCGCCGCATCCAGGATGCCGGCGTTGCGCGCGGCTGCCACGGTGTTGAACTCGCGTGCGACCAGGCTCATCGCGGCTTCCATCACGCTGAGGAGGCCGGCTAGCGGATCGTCTTCGGCGAGTGCCCGTTCGGTGGCGGGAGCGAGCTCTTCGGTGATGCTCTGGTCGATGGCTGCCCGTACCAGGTCCGACTTGCTGGGGAAATGGTTGTAGAGCGTCCGGATCCGCACGTCGGCGCGGCGGGCGATTTCCTCTAGCGGCGCATCCGGGCCGGACTCGGCGAAGACCGCGCGCGCCATCCGCACGATGCGCTCGGCGTTGCGTGCCGCGTCGGCGCGTACCCGGGGCGCGGTGTCGTTGTCCATCGAGCCATCGTAGCAACATGCAGTCACATGTAAGTTGTGTTAACGGCCTTCCTCGAGGACGCCGACACCCTCGATATCGATCGCAGCCCCCGCGGGCATATGGCCTTCGGTTACAGTAGTTGGCTGCGCGAGCGTGTGGATGGGGAAATTGAGGACCTGGCTCCGTGCTTCGCTCGCTGTCGTGCCGGACGATCAGTCGCCGGTGGTGCTGGGCCGCAGGATGACGACCGGAATTTCGCGTTCGGTCCATGCTTGGTAGGTGTCGAAGTCGACGTAAGCGTCGACCAGCAGTGGCCAGAGTCGCGCACGTTGCTGTGCGTCTGCCGTGCTGGCGTGTACCGCGTACCTGTTGCGGCCGATCTGGATGTGGGCCTCGGGGTCGGCGCGCAGATTGTGGTACCACTGCGGATGTTTGGGCAGCCCGCCCTGCGATGCGACGATGACCGTATCGTCGCCATCGGTGATATAGAGCAGGGGTGTCGTGTAGGTGGTCCCGGATTTGCGTCCACGATGTTCGAGCAGCAGCGTCGGCACGGGTTTGCGGAACCCGGCACCGACCCGCCACTTTCCGCCGATGCGTCCGCCGGTGTGTTTGTAGACCCAAACTTGGGTTTTGCCAAGGTATTTGAAGATCTTGGGCAGCACGGGCGAGTCGAGTTGTTTCGGGCGTGGTGGCGGTGTGGCTGTCATGAATAGACCATACATTTATGCATGTATGTATGGTCAACCATCGTGTGCAGGGAAGGAATTGCCCGACTGGTCACTGTGACGGGCGGGCGTCGACTGGTACGGGTGTTGGTCCCGGCAGCTCTCGCGCTGCGTTCGTGGCTCCGCTCGTTGCCGGTGGGGAACGATCAGAGCGGCGGTGATGGCGAGGACGCAGATGCCGCCGGAGACGGCGAATGATGTGGCGTAGCCACCGATGGTGGGCAGTGGGCGCCGGTCATCGTGTTGGCCGCGAGGACCGCGGTGGCGACGGCGGTGCCGATCGACCCGGCCGACCGAACGAAGCGTCCGGTTGATGCTGTTGGCCGCGCTGGTCTGCTCCGGCGTTACCCGGCTGTTGAGCAACGTCGGCATCGCACCCATGGCGGGCCGAACTGCGTGAGCGCAGTGCTCGGTGCGGTCGGGGCCGCTCGGGCACCGACGGTATCCAGAACCTAATGCTTGGTGTGCTAACCTCGCCGAGGAGACAAATTGCAGTTACATGCAAAATGCTGTTGCGCGAGGAGTTCGATGTTCTTCCGTGGTACCGGTGCTGCTGCCGCCCTTACCCTCTGCTTCGCTGCAATTGCCGGTGCGGACACCGTTATTGCACTTCCAGGCGGCGAAATCACCAAGACTCTGTCCGACGGCACCGTCGTCACGGTCCGGCTGGTCGGCGAGTCGGCAGAGATCAACCCCTCGATGGGCTCGACCCCGGCACACCGCAACGCCTGGGTGTCCGGCAGTGCGCAAGTCGACCTGTCCGGCTCGGGAAGTAGTGCGGGGGGCATTGTCTTTCCGGGCTATACCGTGGGATGCCAGGTCGACATCGCTGGCGGCGGCGCCAATGGTGGTGTCGGAGGTCGGCTCCGGAGTGACGGCCAAGAGGTGACGCCGGACGTCAGCGCGACCTCCGGCGCCAACCTGACCCTCGGACCTGGGCAAGCGAAGTCGTTCTACCTTATCGATCGGGAAAAGGCCGACGCCTTCGGAAACGAGTCCCACAAAATGTACAACCGCTTCTCGGGCACCAGTGGCTCGGTCACGTGGACCGACGAAACGCTCGGTCTGAGCGGTTGCGGTGGATACGCCCAAGCTCGCGCCTTCGTCAGTGTCGAAGTCAGGAGCGACACTGTCTCTTCGTGGATCACGTTGTGGGGGAAGCCTTTCAGCCTCGGCTAGCGCCCGAGTCGTTGGGCGATTGCGGCCGCTGTGCGGCGGTGCTTGCATGTCATCGAGGCAGCGGTCGGTCGGTTCGGCGATGCGGTCGCCGAGGGCACGCATGCGGGACGCGGAGAATGCGGGCACCAGCATCCGCCGCATCCGTTTGTGTTCCCGCTCTTCGCTTTCGAAGTCGCCGCTCCGGCCGCGCGATCGGGCTCAGCGCGGCGGCGCTTTTCAGTGGGTCAATTTCGGGCCGTTCAGTCCAGGGCGACGCCGAGTTCGGCGGCGAAGGTCTTGATCATGTGCTGGACGCCGATCTCGTTGCCGCTGATGAGCATGTGGTCGTGTTGGCTGACGCCCATGTTCATCAGAGGATCCCTGGTGCCACCCGGGTCGGTATCGAGATTGCTGATCCAGTTGAACGGAAAGCCCATGCGATGGTGGCGACCAAAGGTGTCGTGCGTGGAGGTGTTGGCCACAGTGCTCGATAGGGTCGCCCGAGGGCAACCGTCCGAGCAAAGGAGAGTCGATGCGTACGCACGGATGGTCGGGAACCGCCCCGGCCGATGACACCGAGGCCATCGCGCGCATCCTTGCCGCCGCCCGCACTGCCATACAACGCTCCGGCGGGGAATTCACCATGGCCGAGATCGCGCGCGACCTCGGCGTCACCCGCCAGACTGTCTACCGGTACTTCGCCAACGCCGAAGCCCTTCTCGTCGCCACCGCCTTGGCCGAATCGGGACAGTTCCTCGACATTCTCGCCGCCCACCTCGGCCGGATCCCCGATCCGGCCGACGCTGTGGTCGAAGGCATCGCCTACACCCTCGAATGCCTCCCGGGGGACCGTTACCTCGGCCTGTTGCTCACCCCTGCCCGCTCCGGCACCTTCTCCGCAGGCGTCACCTCCGATACCGCGTTCGCTTTCGGTCGTTCCATCCTCGAGCGCTTTGCCGTCGACTGGGAACAGGCGGGCATCGACAGCGTCCGTCTCGATGAGCTTGTCGAACACATGCTTCGCATCGTCCAGTCCTTCGTCCTCGACCCCGGACGACCTCCCCGCCGCGGTGCCGAACTCCGCGCGTACCTCACCACTTGGGTCGCGCCGGCAGTGCGCAATCTCCAACCGGAGTACCAACAAGAACGGCCTTGATTCCTACCGTCTCGCTCACGCGCCAACAGCCCAGAACTGAACCGATCGCCGATCGATGCGCTCCGATACGACACCGGCCTCAGCGCGCTCGCCGCACCCACACGATCGGAGGAGCGGTCCGGATTGCCACCAGCCTGGATCGGCACCGGCGCGCTGGACCTGTTCTATGACGAGAACATCACCTACGCCAACCGCCTGACATAGGCGCCTGCGCACAACTTGCGATCGACGGCGCCTTCCACGGCTTCGACCTCGCCGCAGCGAAAGTAGGGATCTCCCAGCAATTCCGCGCCGCACAGACAGGCGCACTCGTGAATGCCTCGAGCCGAACCTCGACCATGGGCAAAGACCTGACCGCCAACATTTCGCCAGAGCCCTCGGGGGCGAATCCTCCGACGTGACCGTGGGCTCCCGAGTCGCGGCGATGGCCGGGTGCTAGCTCATGCCACCGTTAACGCGAATCATACTGCCCCGCTGCCAATTACATCCCGCATGTGTGTCGTACAGGGGCCTTCTCCAGTCGCACCAGCGGATTCGAGAATCACTGCGCATAGTCGAATTCGCTCACCGACGCGCCTGCGGTCTTCTGCAGTGGAACCGATGGCAGCGGCATGGAGTTCCAGGTCATTCGGCCGCAAGCTTGACGCCTTTTCGCCGCCAGCACTAAGGTTCTATCAACTATTAGATAAATACTATCGAATATTCGATAACAACAAGGCGTCCGCTTCTCCTTCATTCTGGCGCCGCAGGACGCGATAGCCCGACGATCAATTCAGGAAGGCGAGTGGGAACAGCGGTGGATCCGCAAACATTGCAGGCGATCAATGCGATCGAGTCACACGAGCCGCGTTATTTCCGCAGTTACGAGCCGCATCGGCAGGAGACGCTGGCAGACGATTCCCACGAAATCGACTCGCCTGCAAGTAGATCAGTCTCGACGGCGACGGAGCCGGGCGCACGGCAGGAGGCATTGCCCCGCCGTCGTGCCCGCATCGACCATGGCTGGGGATTGGCACATACGCGGTCGAACTTCCTGATCGATCTCGCCGGGGAACAGAAGCTCTTCGGTATGTGAAGGCCTGGCCGATCGGGACGTCGGCCGCACGCCCCCTTGTCCAGCCACCGAGACGGGACGAATCCCTTGCCGCACAACAAAATCGAGCGAACGGCGCGACGATACCGGGTGGTCCAGTGGGCCACCGGGAATGTTGGTCGACCTGCTCTGCGCGCCCTCATCGAGCATCCGACCCTCACGCTCGTCGGGGTCTATACCCACACCCAGGAAAAGGTCGGCACCGACGCGGGCCGGCTGTGCCAAGTGCCGACACAGACCGGGATCATCGCCACCGGCGATATCGACGAAATCATCGAGTTGGGTGCCGATTGCGTGCTCTACACCCCGCGTATCTTCGACATCGACACCGTCTGCCGAGTGTTGGCCACGGGCACGAATATCGTGACTACCCATGGCATCTTCCATCATCCGGCCAGCGTGGATGAAGCCTTGTATGCACGCGTGGAGGCGGCATGCTGGTCCGGCGGAACCTCGATCCACAGCACCGGCCACAGTCCCGGCTTCATCACCGAAACTATGTCCATTGCACTCGGCTCGACCCAACGACGCCTGGACCGCATGATGATCGACGAATACACCGACCTCACCCACTCCGAGACCCCATGGACGCTGCTCGGTATGGGCTTCGGCATAAGCCAAGCGGCATTCGAGCCCCACCTGCTACTGCAGGCCAGCCGCGCAATCGGCCCGTCCCTGCGCCTGGCCGCCGACGCATTCGGCCCGCCACTCGACGCGATCGACGTCCACGGCGAACTCGCCACCGCGAATCGAGATGTCCAGGTCGGCGCCGCCGTCTTCCGTAAGGGAACCGTTGTCGCACAACGGATCACCGTCTCAGGCACGCGCCGCGGCCAGCCGCTGCTGCAGTTCCGCTCGACCCGCTATTGCAGCACCGACACCGACTCCGACTGGTCACTGCGCCCGACCGGATGGCGTATCTCGGTCGCGGGCGATGCGCCCCTCCAGGTCGACCTGCGGCCCGGAGATGCGTCGCCCCAGGCGAATGCGGCCTCGCCGACCTACGCGGCCAACCGCGCCGTCAACACCATCCCCTACCTATGCGCCGCACCACCGGGCATCCGCACCGCTCAGGATCTGCCCCCGATTGCCGCGGCACTGTGGTGAGTGCGTTCCGAGGAACCTAATTCGATCGTTGTGATGCGGACGTGCGGACTGTTCACCTTTGCTGGCGATACGCTGGGCATTGTCGAAAGGTGAGTGCATGGCGCTCGGTATTCGCGTACCCGCCGAGTGGGTTACCCGCCGCTGATGACAGACGGTGATCCACTCCGGACCCGCCGCGATGCGGTGACATCCGTCGCGGCCGATTTGAGCGCGTCCGGGTTCGAGGACGCCGAAGAGGTCGGGCGCGGTGGTTTCGGCGAGGTCTATCGCTGCAGGCAGGTGGCCCTGGACCGCACGGTAGCGGTGAAGGTGCTGACCGCCGAGCTCGACGAGGACAACCAGGCAAGGTTCTTTCGTGAGCAGCGGGCGATGGGGCGGCTGACCGGACATCCGAATATCGTCACTGTGCTCGAGGTAGGTGTCACCGCGAGCGGGCGTCCCTATTTGGTAATGCCGTATTACCCATTGGATTCGTTGGATGCGTGGATCCGTCGGCAGGGCCCCTTGGCGGTGCAGACCGCGTTGTGGATCGGGGTGAAGATCGCTGGTGCGCTCGAGAGCGCCCATCGGCTCGGCATCGTACATCGCGATGTGAAGCCGGGAAATATTCTGCTCACCGATTACGGCGAACCCGCGTTGACAGATTTCGGTATCGCGCGCGTCGCGGGCGGGTTCGAGACGGCGACAGGGATCTTGACCGCGTCGCCGGCGTTCACCGCGCCCGAGGTACTCGGTGGCGACGACCCGACGTCGGCCGCTGATGTCTACGGGCTCGGTGCGACCCTGTTCTGCGCGCTGACCGGACATGCCGCCTTCGAACGCCGCCGCGGTGAGCAAGTAGTGGCCCAGTTCGTGCGGATCACCAGTGAGTCAGTGCCGGACCTGCGCGAGCGTGGCATTCCCGACGACTTGTCGGCGGTGGTGGAATCGGCGATGAGCCGGGATCCGCGGCAGCGGCCCTCAGCGGCTGAGATGGGTGGGGCGATCCGGCAGGTTCAGCGCCACCACGGATACCAGGTCGGTGAGATGGCGCTGCAAGCAAACCCAGCCCCAGAGCCGCGGGACTACACCTCGGCGATGCGGGAATGGGGCCCGCCGGTGACGGCTACAGGTCGCGGTAGCGTCGGCGAGTTGCCGCTGGAGCTGACCAGTTTCGTGGACCGCCGCGCCGAGACGGCCGAGGTGAAGAAGCTGTTGGCCACCTACCGGCTCGTGACGCTGGCCGGGATCGGTGGCGTTGGCAAGACCCGGCTGGCGCTGCGCGCGGCGGCGAACGCTCGACGCGATTTCACCGATGGCGTCCGGGTTGTCGAACTGGCCGATGTGCGCGACCCGTCGCTGCTGATCGACGTCGTGGCGGCTTCGCTTGGCATACGCGACGATTCGATTCGATCGACGCGGGAAGTGCTGGTCCAGTTCCTGCAGTCCCAGGAAGCCCTGCTCGTTCTGGACAACTGTGAGCAAGTGTTGGCGGCTGCGGCGGAGCTGGTCGAGACATTGTTGATGGCTTGTCCGAACCAGCGGATTCTCGTCACCAGCCGCGAGCCGCTCGACATCGCCGGCGAAGCGGTACTGCGGGTATTGCCGCTCACCGTTCCGGGCCCCGATAGTGAACCGGCGCTGCGCGGGCTGCCCAAATACGACGCCGTGACATTGTTCGCCGACCGCGCCGCTGCGGTAGTGCCGGGTTTCGAACTCTCCGACGACAATAAGACGGCGGTAGCGGGTATATGTTCCTGGCTGGACGGGTTGCCGCTGGCGATCGAACTCGCCGCGGCACGGATGCGCGCCATGTCGCCGCATCAGATCCTGCAGCGGCTCACCGATCGATACGCGCTGCTTACCCGCAGTAGTCGCACCGCGCCGACCCGGCAACAGACGCTACGAGAGTGCATCGACTGGAGCTACCAACTGTGCACACCGGTCGAGCAGCGGTTGTGGGCTCGGCTGACGGTATTCGCCGGGGGCTTCGAACTCGACGCCGCCGAATACGTATGTGGTGCCGAGTTGGCACCGGAGACTCTGCTCGACGCATTATCCTCTCTGGTTGACAAGTCGATCGTGAACCGGGAGGAACCCGAAGGCGTCGTTCGCTTCCGAATGCTCGAGACGATGCGCGACTACGGGTGGAAGAAGCTACAGGAGACCGGCGAAAACCAGGATCTGCGCCGACGACACCGTGACTGGTACCTGCGGTTGGCGTTGGATGCCGAGGCCGGGTGGATCAGCGACCGCCAACTCGACTGGCTAGCTCGCCTCGACCGCGAACAGCCGAATCTGCGGGAAGCCCTCGAGTTCTGCGTGTCGGACGCGACCGCGGACTCGGCCGAGGCCGGGTTGCGCACCGCTGCCGCGCTATTCGTGTTCTGGAGCTTCCGAGGGCGATTCGGTGAAGGCCGACGCTGGCTGGACCGACTGCTGGCCCACCCGGCCGCGCACTCGATACCCGATCGCGTCAAAGCACTGCATACGAGCACGTATATGGCTGCGGTGCAGGGAAATCTGGAATACGCGGCCACCCTCGTCGAGCAGGCACGCGTCCTCGCCCAACAGGACTCCGCACCCATCACCAAAGCGCTGGCCGCATCCGCCGAGGGAGCCCTGGCACTGTTCCGCGGTGAACTCGATCGGGCGGTATCCGCACTCGAACCAACCCTCGCGGTATTCGAATCCACTCCTCGAGGACATCTCTATATCTCCACGTTGTCCGACCTCGGTTGGGCACACGCACTTCGGGGAGATACCGAACGTGCGATCGAGTATCACGAGCAGATACTTTCCATCACCCAAGCGTGCGGCGAATCGCTGTTTCGATCCACCACACTGTGGGGCATCGCCATCGCCGTGTGGCAGCGAAGCGAACGGTCCCGCGCACAAGAGTTACTGCTGGAATCGCTACGAGCCAACCGGCGCGTGCGCAGCCCTGTCGTCGCGGCGCTGGCCATCGAGGGACTGGCCTGGACCGGCGCCGACGGCCATGGTGAACGGGCGGCCACCCTGATGGGCGCCGCCGAACACCTGCTGCGCTCCGCCCCAGGTGTCACCACCTTTTTCACGGAGCTATCCCACTATCACGATGAATGCGAGGACATCGTGCGCCGCGCACTCGGTGACCGCAGATTCGACGTCGCCTTCCGGCGCGGACAAGCGATGGGGATGGACGCCGCAGTGGCCTACGCCCTGGGGGAACCGGCGAGTACCAGCCCACACGATTCGGGCATGTCATTGACCAAGCGCGAACTGGAGGTCGCGCACCTCGTCGCGCAAGGACTCACCAACAAACAGATCGCCGCGAAACTCGTTCTTTCCCAACGCACCGCACAACACCATGTCGAACACATCCTGACCAAACTCGGCTTCACCTCCCGCACCCAGATCGCAGCCTGGGTGATCGACGAGTCCCAGCAAAAGGGGGGCGGTGGATCCAACGGTGGTTTCGACCCGATGCGCTGAACGAGGTTCGAAAAGTTCCGATACGCATCTCGGTAAACGGAAATTGCCGATGGCTGAAGGTTTTAACCGGAATCGTATGCTGCATATTTAGTAACCGGCGCATTGATAGCCTCTCGTATTTGCCCGATCGACATAGGGCCGGTCGGCAGCATCTGGTACTGCCGTTGGTTTACCACTGCGTCGGTTGGGATCTCGTAGTCTGCTCTGTCAAATCCGCTTCCCGGTGAGCGGGATGAAAGCGCGCCGTCCCGCTCTCCCGGTGCAGATGTAAATTCCCTGTTCCGCAGAAGTTTTGTTCCTTCAACTTTTCCTTTCTCGGTGCTAAAAATGTTCCCAACGTGCGGCATCAATCATATACACCAGCTATTACTCGGGGTAAATCTCCTCGGGCTTCTTCGGCGCAGAAATGCAGCAATGCACGAAATGAACCGCGGGTGCCGCACGCCGAGTGGAGGAAATGCTTCCGGATTCAAAAGACATCACCAATCGGATTCCGCGCGGACCGAAGCGGCTGAGCTGCTCGGTCCTCCCGATCATCCGCAAATGACCAAATTATCCACTCGAAGAGGAGAAGAGATATGTCTGTAGAAATCCATCGTCGGTTCTTTCCCGGGCCGGGCGAACGATGTGTACTGCGCACCGCTGTCGCGCTGAGTGCGGCCACAATGCTCGGTGCCGTCGGCATCTCGGTCGCCAACGCCGAGCCAACGCCGCCCGCTTTCCTCGGCGTCTTTTCGGCGACCGATGCGACTGCCGACATCGAAGCGATCAAGCAGCTCAAGACCAGCTACTTCGCTGATATCGATGCGAAAAAATGGGACGCGCTGCGCGAACTCCTCGCTCCGGACATCGTGGTGGACACCACGGGCAGCGGTGGCCCCATCCTTGTCGGCCGGGACCCGTTCATCGCCTTCCTCGAGCTCACGCTCGGTGCCGCCAAAACGCACCATCAGGGCTTCGATCCCGCGATCCAGGTGACGTCCGCGACGACTGCCGAAGGCGACTGGAGGTTGGAGGACATACTCATCTGGGGCGGAACACTCGGGGTGCACGGCTATGGCAACTACCACGATCGCTATGTAAACAGCAACGGCAAGTGGGTCATCAAATACTCCAAACTCACCCGCACCCGCCTGGATCTGATCAACCCTGACGACGGCACGATAATCCAGGCAGACGTTCCAATCGAGGAGATAATACAGAAAGTCAAGGATATCATCGGCCCCTGGTAATCGAGGCAAGGCGGGAGTCCACGTATGTGGGCTCCCGCCTTTCTGGTCGAGGCGACCCGATGACCGGATCGGACTTCGCGACGCGTTCTCGAGGTCTTTACCAAAAAGATCAATTGAATTCCTGCTCGAACTGCTACGGTAATTCGAAGGCGTATCAACTACCGGCTGCCTGAATTCGGTATCGCAAACCAGTGATGTGAATCCGTAACACCCAAGCGACCTCACCGGTGACCGCGGTGCCATCGGTTCGGAAGCCGACGCCGATACCGTCCTCGCCGCGCGCACCACCGTCGATCTGCGTCATTCGCCGCGCCCCGGCACCGTCGAGCACATCGCTGACGGTGACCTGACCGGACCAGTGCGGCACCATCGCCAGCCGCACCGCCCCGACATGCTGATCGATGCGATCGGTGAGCACCTCGTACACCAGATCGGTGGTCTTGCCGTCCCGTGTGGTCCAGGTGAGGGAGGCGCGTAGCATCCCGCACCGCTGGTGCACCGTCTGCGCGAGATTCGTGATCTGCGCCGACGGTGTTGCGCCGGAGTATTTCTCGTCGCCGACACCGACGGTGAGGCCCGACCAGTTCGGAATGGCCGCCGCCACCTCGCGGTCCGCGGCGACTGTCGGTGCGTGACCGTACAGTCCGGCAACGAACGCGCCGTCGAAGCATGGCGTGTACAGCGGCCAACCACTCAATTGGTCCGTCCCGGCGTAGCCCATACCACGCGGAGGCACCCGCAACCCGAGATAGCCGTTGCCGACGAAGGGATGCCGATCGTAGGCGGCATCGACCTCGCCACTCGACGGTGCCCACTCCGGCGCGGCGGCGAGCTCGTCATCCGGGCAAATAGTCCCCGCCGTCACCTCGGACATATGGCGTACCGCCACGGCATGAACCTGGACCACCAGCGCGAGGACCATAAGCATCGCGACAGCGATCCAAGCCCTTGCCCACAGGCCGAAGCACCTACCTATCAGGGACAACTACGTACCTCTCTATGTGGCGCACTCCGCGTGTACGCCAGCGCCACCAAAGCGGACCTGTGAATCTATCGACTATTCGATATTCTGCGCCGAATAATCGATAGAACCTTAATGGCGTGTCATTCGAGGGTCAAGACGGTATTCCTCCTGGGGCCGAGCAGATTTCGTGCTCCTTGGTGGATCGGCACCCGAGCGGTTGAGCTCGAGGCGGACCGCTACTTGGTAACTGGGGTCTACGAGGGCCACGGGCCGCTGAAGCGGATCGGGAATGAATGCGACATCTCTGAAGACTGCTCGCGCATGACCTCGGCGCTGGCGGTCTCGGCATTGCGTGACGCGATTGTGTTGCGTCACCGAAAGGCGCCATCGCGCATGCGGTTTCGAGCCGAAACGCCCACACTCGAGGAGGTTCGGGTCGGCAAGGAAGAGATCACATCTGACAATGGCAAGTTCGACAGAACCGAATACCGGTGGCCGGACCCGCCGGAGCAGGTTTCAACGCCGGCGAACGCCCCTGCGGATGAATTCGAAAGAATGTGACTAGAAGGCGAGATGGGTGAACTGCGACCTGGGTGTATCAACACGATCTGTGAACGTCTGCCGCGTCGTCATCATGATGGCTTGACTGCGGTTCAATCGGGCATCACGCTTGAAGTGCAGAGTATATAATGCAGCGCTCTATTCGAGGAGACGATGCAGCTATGGCTAGCGAACATCTGCCTGAAGAACCCCAATCGGAACGAGGGGCCAAGGGCTCGCGAGATACTGGATCGGATACGCCGGGCGGCGGATCGGCAGATCGCCCGTCTGGCACATTGGAGCAAGAAGAAGTCACCTCGGCACGCGACCACAACCCGGCCGAAGATCGGATCGCCACGAGCGGGGCCCGCCCTCCGGGAGGCGCGGAACCGGCCGTACCGCCTTACGAAGGCCGCCGGACGAGCGCCGAAGAAATTACCGGCAGCAGTCCGGGCGAAGGGACCGGCGCGAATACTGCAGGCGCTACACATCCGGTGGCCGACTCGAAGTTCAAAGCACCTGACCCCGATGACACTCGAGGAGGGGCTACCACGTCCCCGGCTGACGAATAACGTGTATTGCCCGAATACGAGGCCACCGATAGGTGCAGGCGTGGCAATCGGAGCGGCGTAAGCAGAGCCGAGGACTGCGGTCCAGAAATTGGCGCCGATCATCAGCGAACGCGCGCTATTGCACGTTGGCGCGCTGTACGCACGGGCAACCGCAGGCGGCCAAGATCAAGTGTGGCGGATCATCTGGGCCTATCGCGCGCCCAGAAATACCGATGCGCGGGCATTTACTCAGAGCCGCTCGTTACCGAATTCATCGTCCATTCGGATCGAACAGGTGTCGTAGACATGCGGCAAACCGTCACCTATGCTCGGAGATATTCCGAAGTCTTCGATAATTCGTAGGGCTGGCGGCGAGAAATATTGAGTCCCAAATCTCTTTTCGTATGAAAGGGATGTGTCTATGGGCACAAGCAAATCCAGGGCTTCCAACCCGCGTCGACAGAAGATGGTCTCGATTATTGCGGCGGCGTCGGTTCCACTGGCGCTCGTGCTCGGGGGAACCGCGATCGCGAACGTCGGCACCACCTCGGCCCGGTCCGGCTACCTTCAGTCTGTCTACTCACTGCCCGCGCCGCCTCCGCCGCACGTGCCCTCGCCCGATGAGCCACTGCTCGAGCCGCACCCGCAGCGGCCGTATCCAGAGGAGACCCAGCCCGAGGAGCCTCCGCCCGACCAGAACACCCCAGGCCAGTCGATCCAGTGATTCGGGCTCTCGAGCCGATCAACACTCGCCTCACCGTTCTCGTATATGAGCGCGCGTACCGAGACGAGCGATGTCGCGCGCTGAAAGATCCGAACGAGTAGATCAACATCCCAGATTTGCCCATTCGACCTCGTGCCGCGGCCGACGTGCACCGAACTCGTCGGTGGGTCCGGTGGGCGCGCGGGGCGGCGGCGAGAAGCTGCATTTGTTCCGCTACATCCGATACAGCGTCGCCTAACCGACGTGTGCCCGCGCCGCACAGCGTTTCCATCGGCAACGCCTCTAGCCGACCTCCCCGCAGCAGATCCAGATGCGGCGGTCGGCAACTTTGCGGGTGTCATGCGAGGCCCCCACATGCGCGCGGCATGAGGTTCGCTCAAAAGCGCGGTTCAGCACCGACGAGAGCGACCAGGCTTCGCTCGATCGGTAGGCCTCTCACCGACCGAACATGCCGGTACCTGGCGTCGGTCAATGCTTGTGGACTTAATCCGGTACTGACGAAATATTCAGAAACTCTTGACTGACCGTATCTTCGTGAGTGACGATATCGTCAGATAATCGGGCAGGTGCGGGCGATGCCACCGCAGTCGAGGACGTGTCGTCATCGCAATCATCGAGCTTGCCCTGGCATCGACAAAGGCCGGTGGCTGACGTGCCGGCTGTGCAATCGAAGGAAAGTAGGTGTGCGCCGATGACAGTCGCATCGATCGTGTTGGCCGTGCTGTTGGCGCTCGGGTTTCTGCCGCTCGGCGCACTGAAGGCGCTGGCTGTGGCGGCCATGAGTCGGCGTGCCGAGCATTTGGGCTACTCGGTGTCCGCCTTTCGCGGCATCGGCGCGCTCGAGATCGCTGGGGCACTGGGCGTACTGGGCGGCATCGTGTGGTGGCCGCTCGGCGCGGCTGCCGGAATCGGGTTGGCGCTGTTGATGATCGGGGCTGTCTTCACCCATGTGAAAGTCGGTGACAGGGTGAGCGAGTACGCGCCGTCGATCGGCGTCGGTGTGCTTGCCCTCGCCTATGTCGTGACTGTATTCGGCACACCTTTGACCGTTCAGGAGTTCTGATGCGTACTCGAGCCGACGTTCCGGTCTACCGCGCCGACATCTATTCGTGCCAGGGCATCCTCGACCCTTATCCGCACTATGCACGGTTGCGCGAACTCGGGCCTGTGGTGTGGCTGGCCAAGCAACGCGCCTATGCGCTGCCGCGCTATGCCGAATGCAAAGCCGTCTTACTCGACGATCGGACATTTGTTTCCGGAGCCGGCGTCGGTTTGAACCCGGTGGCCAACCGGCTCTCGAAGGGCACCACGCTCAATAGCGACGGCGAGGATCACAGTCGCCGCCGCGCATTGCTCGCCCGGCGGCTGGCCCCGCGGGCGCTGCGAGCGATGCGCGAATCGATAGACCAGCGGGCGGCCGCAGCCGTCGCGCAGGCGCTCGCACGGGGACGTATCGACGGGGTCGAATTGGCTGCCGCCCTGCCGATGTCGGTCGTGCCGGATCTGATCGGCTGGCCGCAGCACGGCCGGGAAAATTTATTGCGCTGGGCGGGAGCAACATTCGACGCGCTCGGTCCACTCAACCGGCAGTCCATTCGCACGGCACCGTCGGGGGTCGGGATGTTGCAGTTCACGCGGCGGCTGGCTCGCGGGCGGGATCTGCTGCCGGGCAGTGTGGGGGAAGACGTGCTGCGGGCTACCGACGACGGCAAGCTCTCCCAAGTTGAATGCCCCGCCCTGCTGATCGATTACCTTGCCCCGTCGTTGGACACCACGATCAGCGCGATCGCCAGCGCCATGTATCTTTTCGCACGCCATCCCGAGCAGTGGCGGCTGCTCGGGGACGAACCCGCCCGCATACCGAACGCGGTGAACGAGGTCGTGCGATTCGAATCACCGTTGCGTGCGTTCGCCCGCAAGGTAATTCGTGATGTGGACATCGCCGGCGCCAGCATCCCGGCGGGGTCGAGGGTGGTGGTGCTCTACTCCTCGGCCAACCGCGACCCCCTGGAATGGGATGACCCGGATACGTTCGATATCCGGCGTGACGCCACCCGCCAACTCGGCTTCGGTCACGGCATACACGGTTGCGCCGGTCAAGGTCTCGCGCGGCTGGAAACGCAGGCCATGCTCGCCGCCTTGGTCGAGCGCGTCGAGCGCATCGAACTCGCCGGTGCGCCCGAATGGGCGATCAACAACATCATCCACCGTTTCGAACGCCTTCCGCTGCAACTCATTCCAGCTCGATAGAAGGAAGCCATCATGAAGATCTCCGTCGACTACCCCCGGTGTGAGGGACACGGCTTGTGCGCCGCGCAGGCGCCCGAGGTGTTCGACCTCAATGACAACGCCGAGCTCGTATACCGATTCGACGGCGGCGAGGTGCCCGGTGATCTCGTCACCGCCGCCCGTACGGCGGTGGGCTCCTGCCCGGTCGCGGCGCTGCGGGAGATTTCCTGAGCTAGCGCGCCGCAGCTGTCGAAATCGACTGTCCGCTTCGTGGCGAAGACCACCGCTGAACGCGGTGAGCGGCCCGTCACGACGGGCCGCTCACCGCGTGCGATCGGTTATCGAGTCTGCTGGGCCGATCTCGGCGGCCCAGCCCACGATCCGC
This sequence comes from Nocardia sp. NPDC050630, assembly GCF_044457245.1. Lineage (NCBI taxonomy): Bacteria > Bacillati > Actinomycetota > Actinomycetes > Mycobacteriales > Nocardiaceae > Nocardia > Nocardia sp. NPDC050630. The sequence goes on along the minus strand of NZ_JBITGN010000005.1, from coordinate 261,689 downwards.
TTCTTGTGGTGCGCTACGTCCGGAAAGCCGGTATCCCCTAGAAGGTGAATTCTGTTCCGTAACCGGTTGTCTGGGCACTTCCGCTGGTACCGTCGGCGCGCACCGTGACGAAGGGCATCGCTGATACTGGCGTTATGCATCCGCTGATGTTCAGTGGCGTGTTGGTGTGACCGAATGTGTAGGGGAAGGTTGCGTCCGGATCCAGGCTGGCCGCGCCGATAACCACTGCCGTGACGTTCCCGGGTGCGAGGCTTACCGTAATTGCTCCGGTGAGACTGGCATTGACGCCGACATTCGGTGAGATTGCGACACTGACGCTGGTCGAATCGCCAAAGGTCAATGCGAGCGAGGGTGCGATACCAGCACTGACACCGATGGTCGGCGCAATCCCGATCGAGATGCCTTCGGAGACATCCACGGCGCAACCGATAATGTATCCGATCGCAATTTCTCCGCTGCGAACGGATGAAACGCCGTCGAGGGACACCGAGTAATCTCCGGACACTTTCACCGCGTGTACGAACGGGATTCCTTGTGCCATATCGCCTCCGGCCGGGACGACATTATTCACATCCACCGACGCGACGACGTGCATGCCACCGGCATCGACTTCTCCAGATGCCGCATCGGCGGGGGTGTTGGCAATACAAGTCGCCGCACCGACTATCGCGGTGAGCATTGCAATACTCCTCAGATATTTCCTGGTCATAGCACTCCAGTCGACTGATTACCGACACAGACTGTTCCGCAACAAAGATCGCTCGCGACACCGGGACTCGAAAGTTTCTATCCGCGCAGTAGGTTCGATACGGGACCAGTACTCGAACCTGTCGGCAGACCCTACCGTATCGGCGGGACAACTGATCTCATGCGCGGCGTTACGCATTCGGCCTGTCGATAATCCGGACGGTCATGGCAGTCGCTCAGAACTGTGCTCGGTGTTCGTCACGTTGGTGGTTGATGTGTCGCCGAGACCGTGAACGACTGGTATGACACGGAATTGATCAAGCTGCGCGGCGCTGACTCAGCGTCGACCACATGCTCAGAACCCAGCTCACCAACCTGAAGGGCTGTCACGTCACTAAGGCACCGAACTCATTGAGGCAAAGCGTCGTCGCGGGATTCGATGGCCTTGACGGTCTTGTCGAGGGCCTGTTTCAGGACGCGTTTGCCGACGGTCCCGACCACGACTCCGAGGACCCGGCCCGTGAGATTCTTGCCCTCGCGCACCACCACGACATCGACATCGGTTTTCCCGTCAGGCCGGCGGGTGAAGGTATAGGTATGACCAGAGTGCCCGCCCCATATGTTCGAGTCGGTGGTCGTCATGACGACGCGGTCGGGGTTCGACCAGTCATAGTGCAGGCGTTCCCAGATGCCGTGCGAGCCCTCCGTGACATCAGCATCACGTCGGCCCTGGCGGTGCACCCGAAGGTATTGGTCGGTGCTGTTGCCGAACAGTTGCGAGCGACCTGGCCCGAAATCGGTCAGCGCCGCAACGAACTGCTCCGGTGTCGAGCTCGTGGTCTCCTTGAAGTGGATGGTGGACATCGTCGCTCCTTTGCTTTCGGGTGACTGCTGCAGTTGTGACGGTCGGTCCTCCGCTAGGACATCGACTCCGACCTGCGACCAGACCGTCGATGGGTTACCAAGCGCTCTACCAGCTCAGAACGATTGTCCCGTGGGCGCAAGACCTGCGGACGTATGATTTCCACGGCGTCGTTATAGGCCGGTGGCCTTTGCGGTGGGGTGCGATGCCGCGTGGGATGGATGACGACTCGTCGATTGCACATCGGTGCGGCCAGGTAGTGCGACGAGGCCGACACGGTGCTGCTGGCACCGTCGTTGCAGGCGATAGTTCGATAATTGCTGGCGCCGCTGACTCGGTCGATGTGGTGAGGTCCGCGCCGCCGCCCCAGGGAAAGCGAGGATACCGAGTGTCTACTCATCAGGCTGTTCACGTGGAGTCCGCCGGTGCGGCGTTGAAACTGGTCGATGTCGAAACAGATGCACCGCCTCGCGACCATGTGCGCCTCGCGGTCTCGGCATGCGGGATCTGCGGCACCGATCGTGCGTTCGTCGGTGGCGCGTTTCCGGATATGTCGTGGCCGCTGACACCGGGGCATGAGATCGCCGGCACCATTGCCGAACTCGGCCCCGGCGTCGATAACTACGCCGTCGGTGACCGTGTCGCCGTGGGCTGGTTCGGTGGACATTGCGGCAAATGCGTGCCGTGCCGTGGCGGCGACTTCATCCACTGCGAGAACATGCAGGTCCCCAGCTGGCAGTACCCAGGCGGATACGCCGAGTCGGTGACCGTACCGGCCAATGCGCTGGCCCGCATCCCCGATGCACTCTCGCTGGCCGAGGCGGCCCCGATGGGTTGTGCCGGAGTCACCACCTACCACGCGCTGCGCGAAACCCGGGCGGTACCCGGCGACCGCGTCGCCATTCTGGGTGTTGGCGGACTAGGCCACCTCGGCGTGCAATTCGCCCATGCGATGGGCTTCGAAACGGTCGCGATCGCACGCGGCGCGGACAAAGCCGAAGCTGCCCGCGCGCTCGGCGCCCATCACTACATCGACTCGACCGCTGGCGAGGTCAGCCGAGCGCTGCGGGGACTCGGCGGTGTGTCGGTTGTGCTTGGAACGGTGGGCAACGCCAAAGCCATGGCCGAAACCGTCGATGGGCTACTACCGCGCGGTGAACTCATCACCATCGCCGTTTCCGCCGAACCACTGCCGATCAGCCCGATGCAGCTGATCACCCGCGGACTCAGCGTCACCGGCCATGCCTCGGGCACCGCCCGCGATATCGAGGAAACAATGCGATTCGCGGTCCAATCGGGCGTGCGCACACGAATCGAGCAACGGCCGTTGGATCAAGCCGCCGAGGCCTACACCGCAATGGAACAGGGCCGGGCCCGATACCGCATGGTCCTCACGGTCTGACTGATCAGGGGCTGTCTCGGCGCACCGATCCCGCGTCGCGGGCGAGCCGTAGTGCTCCCCGCATCCGCTGGGCATCCACCACCCACACGATCGAGGAGACCGGCCGTCACGCAGGCCACGCGGATATCGTCCGCGAACTGATCGACGGCACGACCGGCCGCTGACTTCCAGGAAGAACACATGATCACCGCATTTGGCGGTACGTCGGATCGGTCACCGTTCACCGCAGCCGAGATCCATGAATTCGGCACGTACCCAGCGCCGCCCCGAGGCGCTGGGGGCCGGCTCCGAGGACAGTTTGCTCGGCTCGCCAGCGCCGCCGAAGTGAATGTGCGTGTGTATTCGGCTAGGCATTCCGTGGATACGGCAATATGCTGCCAATCGTGTCGAATCTGCGGATCAGTGAGGTTGCCGCGTTGATGGGTGTCAGCGATGACACCGTGCGGCGGTATATCGATCAGGGCCGACTCGACGCTATTCAGCTGGATAACGGGCGCATGGGTGTGAGCGGCCGCGAGTTGGCGGAATTTCTGCGGGCCAACTCGGAGGCACCGGAGCCGGGTGCCGCTGTCGCGATCTCGGCGCGTAATCGGATGCGCGGGATCGTGACACGCATCGTGAAGGACACGGTGATGGCTCAGGTCGAGATGCAGGCCGGGCCGTTCAAGTTGGTGTCGCTGCTGAGTCGGGACTCGGTCGACGAACTCGGCCTCGAGGTCGGCAGCGTCGCGGTCGCGTCGGTCAAGTCCACCCATGTTGTTGTAGAAATCCCGGAAAGTTGACGAGGATGATTCGTTCCCTGAGTACCGTTGCTCTGACCGGAGCCGTCGCATCGACATTGGTCGGCTGTGGAGCGGAGGAGTCCTCCGCTCCGGCCCCGACCGACAAGATCTCCGGAACGGTGACGGTATTCGCGGCGGCCTCGTTGACCGAGACGTTCACCGAGTTGGGCAAGCAGTTCGAGGCCGCCCACCCCGGCGTCAAAATTGTTTACAGCTTCGGTGCGAGTTCGGCGTTGGCCGAGCAGATCGAACAGGGCGCCCCGGTCGATGTATTCGCCTCGGCGGCGCCGAAGAATATGCAACAGGTCCTCGACGCGGGCGATATCACGGCCACACCGGTGACGTTCGTGCGCAATCGTCTCGAAATCGCCGTTCCCAAGGGCAATCCCGGTCATATCGCCGGACTCGCGGACTTCGGCAAGACCGAACCCAAGATCGCGCTGTGCGCCGAGCAGGTGCCCTGTGGTGCCGCGGCGAAGACCGTATTCGAGGTCGCCGGAGTGCACCCGCGGCCGGACACCCGGGAGGCCGACGTCAAGGCAGTGCTGACGAAGGTCACCCTCGGTGAGGTCGATGCGGCGCTCGTTTACCGCACCGATGTCAGGGCTGCCGGTGACAAAGTGGAGGGCATCGACTTCCCCGAGGCGGACAAGGCGATCAACGACTATCCCATCGCGCCGCTGGCCAAGTCGCCCAACTCGGTGGCGGCCAGGGCGTACGTCGATTTCGTTCGATCCGATCGAGTACGCGAGGTGTTCACCAGGGCGGGATTCGATAACCCGTGATCCGAATGTCGGCGCGACGGCGGGCAGCGCGCGGGCGGCGACCGCTCGTTCTCGTGCTGCCCGCCATCTGCGGTTTGGCGTTTCTGCTGTTGCCGCTGGCCGGATTGCTGCTGCGCGCGCCGTGGCGCGGTCTGCCCGACCGGTTGTTCAGTGCCGAAGTCGGCCAGGCGCTACGTCTTTCGCTGGTGTGTGCGAGCTCGGCGACAGTCGTCTGCCTTGTTTTCGGGATTCCGCTGGCGTGGCTGCTCGCTCGCGGTGAGGTCCCGGGAATCGGATTCCTGCGGGCGCTGGTGACGGTGCCGCTGGTGCTGCCGCCGGTGGTCGGTGGTGTCGCACTGCTGTTGGTATTGGGCAGGCGCGGGATTGTCGGCCGCTATCTGTACGAGTGGTTCGACGTCTCACTGCCTTTCACCACCGCCGGGGTTGTCGTCGCCGAGGCATTCGTGGCGATGCCGTTTCTGGTGATTTCCGTCGAAGGTGCGCTGCGCGGAGCCGACCCCCGCTACGAAGAAGCCGCGGCCACCTTGGGTGCGTCGCGTTGGCTGACCTTCCGGCGGGTCACGTTGCCGTCGGTGATGCCGGGGGTGATCGCAGGTGCGGTGCTGTGCTGGGCGCGTGCGCTCGGTGAGTTCGGTGCCACGATCACCTTCGCGGGCAACTTTCCGGGTAAGACGACGACAATGCCGTTGGCGGTCTATCTGGCATTGGAAACCGATCCCGAGGACGCGATCGTGCTCAGCCTGGTGCTGCTCACGGTGTCGGTGGTCGTACTGGCGGCGTTGCGGGATCGGTGGACGCGAGGGGCGATATGACACTGGACGCCGAAATACGCGTCACCCGAGACAAATTCGAACTCGATATCGCCGTCAGCGTGGCACCGGGTGAAGTCGTCGCACTGCTTGGCCCCAACGGTGCGGGCAAGACGACCGCGCTACGGGCACTGGCCGGACTCACCCCGCTCACGGAAGGCAGCATTCGTCTCGACGAAAACACCTGGGACGCACCGCCGAAGCTGTTCATCCCGGCCGATCGACGCGCGATCGGCGTCGTATTCCAGGACTACCTGCTGTTCGCGCACATGTCCGCCCAGGACAACGTCGCCTTCGGGCTGCGCGCTCGCGGGCACCACCGCCGGGCCGCCCGCGATCGGGCGAAGTATTGGCTCGAGCGAGTCGGCCTCGCCGAGCATCTACACGCCAAACCGCGTGCACTGTCTGGTGGACAAGCTCAACGTGTCGCGCTGGCCCGCGCACTGGCCACCGATCCGCGACTGCTGCTGCTGGATGAACCGTTGGCGGCGCTCGACGCCAGCACCCGTTTGCAGGTCCGCTCGGATCTGGCCCACCATCTCGCCGACTACAGCGGACACACCGTGCTGGTGACCCATGACCCGCTCGATGCCATGGTGCTGGCCGACCGCCTCGTCATCGTCGAAAACGGCAGCATCATCCAGGAAGGGCTGCCCAGCGAAGTCGCCCGCAGACCACGTTCGGACTATGTCGCAAACCTGGTGGGTCTCAACCTCTATCGCGGCACGGCCCACGGCAATGCCATCGACCTCGACGATGGCGGCACACTCACGGTGGCCGAACCTGCCGAGGGTGCTGTGCATGTCGCTTTCGCGCCCAGCGCGGTGAGCCTGCACCTTGCGCAACCGGCGGGCAGCCCGCGAAATACCTGGCCGGTCACCGTGGTCGGTCTCGAACAACACGCCAATACCACTCGGGTACGTCTCGATGGCAGCCCGTCCGTGCTCGCCGATGTCACTCCCGCGACCGTCGCCGATTTGCGTCTGCAGACCGGTGTGTCCTTATGGGCCGCGGTCAAGGCCACCGAAGTCCACACCTACCCGGCGTGATACACCCTGTTACGACGACACGGCCATGAGGCCGAGGCGCGCCTGCTGGATTTCCCTCTGCGGACGGTTCGGTCCGCAGAGGGTCGGGTTCAGAGCGTGTCGAAGAACTCGAGCCTCGGGGGTGCGGCCAGCAGCGGAGTCATGAGCTTGCCTGCGGCGCGGAAGTGGTCGGAGCCGGTGTGCGCCTCCAAAGCTGCCCTGTCGGAATAGATTTCGAAGAAGCGGTAATTGTTGGGATCGGCCTGGGAGCGGGTCAGCTGGTAGATGTGATTGCCGGGCTCGTTGGCCCGGACCTGGGCGACGAGGTCGGCGACGACGGATTCGAACTCGGGGCCAGCCCCAGGCTTGACGGTCACATCGGCAGTTACAGCGAGCATGGTTCTCCTCAGGGTGAGTGGATGACGGACTGATGGTGTCATCGATACTCAGTCGTCGGGCTGGTTGGCAGACCCTCACCTTCAACGTCGACGCGACGTGACGCCGTTCGCCCCGCACGCTGGGCCGCCGTTCCCGTTCGAGCTGAGTGGACATTCCGTGGTCGGGAGGAGTCGGGACGTGGGCGTTACCAGTACTGGTGTTGCTTTCCGTCGGTGTCGGCGATGAAGATGACCGCGTCGGAGCCGTCCAACTCCGCCGGGTTCAGGGGGATGTGGCCGCGCACAATCGGTTTGCCTGTGCCGATCGATGGGGGAAGGGCGGCACGCAGAGCCGGTGTCGGGAACAGGGCGCGACGGGTCGTCGCCTCGGACAGCACGCCCTGGAGGGTGTCCGGAGCGCTGTCGGGGTTGGCGTCGGTTGCGAGGACTGCGTAGCGCTCGCCGAGGGCGAGTCCGACGAGCGCTCCGGCGCTTCCCCAGCTCATTTCGCCATGTGTGCGTTGCAGGTGGGAGTTGTGCGCGAACACCAGGCTCGGCCCGCGTTGCCGCTCCTGGGTGACGATCGCGAGCAGGTTCTCGGCCATCATCTCGGCGCGCACGCTGAGCAATAGCGCGATGCGATCGGTCGTGCTGCTGGCCATGGCCGCGTGATAGCGCAGCAGCCCCTGGGCGGTGCGCGCGTGCGCAACGGCGTGGGCGAAACCGGTCGGGTCGGCGGCGTGCAGATCGGGTGCCGCGCGGCGCAGCGCGCTCGCGAGGTCATCGGCGATGATGCGCAGGGCGCGGGCGCGGTCGGACTCGCCGATGGACGCTGCCGGGTCGAACATGGCAGCCGGGTTCGTCCAGTCCGAGTCCTCGCCGAACAGGGCATCGAGGTCGCGGACCGATTCGGGCCGCAGCGTCGCGGGCAGGTAGTCGTTGACCGTGGACAGTGCGCGTCGCGGGCCCGGCGCACCGGCGTACTCCACCGGCGCTTCGAAGCCGTAGAAGCGAACCCGGTCCGACGGCGCGCGCCCGGCATTGTGCATGCGGAGCCATTCGACGAGTTCGCGGTTGCCCGGCACGGAGCCGAATCCGTGGCTGAACCCGGTCGCGAGCACCTCGTCGATCTCGGTCGTGGACCCGTCCACGTAGTCGTCGACGACCGACGCGGCGAAGAAATCGCTCTCCAGCACGATCGACCGGTATCCCCGTTCGACGAGGTGAGCGAGGATCTCGTTGCGCAGCAACGGGAATGCCTCGATCCCGTGTGTTGGCTCGCCCAGGGCGAGCAGGGCTGGTGGCTCGCTGCGTGCGGCAAGCAGTTCGTCGAGGGCGCGGCCGAGGCTGGCCTGATCGTCGAGTTGGCGGCCGATTCCATGCAGTGACGCGGCAGTAGACATGAACACCCCTTTCCGAAGGATCTACCCTCAACGCTATCGTTGAAGACTCAGGTGAGACTTCGATGACTTCTACCTGGAATCCATAGGTCAAAGCCTCAATCGGAGGTCCGAACTGCGACCCATCGACCTCGCCCGAGAACACGGATTGTCGGCCCAGGCGATCCCGCAATTACGACGACGCGGGCATCCTTCCGCCCACCGAGCGCAGCGAGACCGGCTACCGCCTCTACACGCCTCTACACGCACAGGCCCTACGTACCTTCCTCGCGTTGCGCGGCGGCCACGGGCATCAGCAGGCAATGGAGATCATGCGCGCGATCAATGGAGGCGACATCGAGTCCGCCTACCGGCTCATCCATGCCGGACACGTCGCGCTACTGGCCGAGCGCGATACCCGCACCGAGGTCGCTACCGCTCTCACCGCCCTGTCCGCCCCCACCCGGATCAGCGGTCGCCCCCTGACCGTGGGCGAACTCGCGCGCAGGCTCGACCTGCACCCGGCAACGCTGCGCACCTGGGAGACCGAGGGCATCCTGCGCCCCGAACGCGATCGGGCAACAGGCTATCGCGAATACGGACCGGACTGCGTGCGTGACGCCGAGATCGCGCGACAGCTGCGCCGAGGCGGGTACCGCCTGCGCCAGGTCGCGCAGTTCCTCGACTCGCTGCGCGAAGCAGGCGGTACGGAAGCGTTGAGCGCCTTCCTCGACTCCTGGCAGGCCCGAATCACCACGCGCAGCCGCAACCTGCTCGCGGGCGCGGCTCAGCTCGACGCCTACCTCGCCCTGCTCGATCGGACCTGACGAGCGCGGCCGACGAGTTGGTGAGTCCGGTCCGCGACCTCGACCGCTGTGCTCTGCGACTCTGTCATCCGCTTGCGGGCGGGTGCGGTGGTCGACTGTGGCGACCGAACTGCGATGTGGATGCTGGCTGAAGCGGACGGTATGTCATGTCTCGAGGAGTGTGAGGGCGTGCGGTGATGGTCGGTCGATAACGCGGCGTGCTGGATCCGCCACCGATATGCGCCCAATCCGGTGCTCAGGGAATTATTCTGCCCACGTGGCAGGGGAACTGGAGCTCTCGGTGCGACCATTCCGGCGACGCATGCTGCTGGTGGCCGTCGGTGCTGTGCTGGCGGCGGGTGGGGCCGCTACTCGACCGTTCAGTTCGTCGGCAACGATGGCTGTGTTGGTGGCGGTGGTCGTCGTGTTGGTGCTCGCGTTGCGCGCGAGACCCGAGCGGATTCCCCGCACCGCTCGGCTGCGGCGCGGCGTGGCTGTTTGGTCGATGTTGTTGGTCGTCGCGTCGGCGTGGGAGATGTATGCCTTTGTGCGGCAACCGGATTGGACGCGGCCGAACCAGCTGCACCCGACCTTGTCGACGCTGCTGGATCCGGCACTCGAGCAGTTGCCGCTGCGGTTCGCCGGATGGCTGGTGTGGCTGGGTGTCGGCTGGTGGCTGGTGCCGAGATGAGCGATCGGGTGATCGTCATCGTCGGGTTCGTGCTGGTGCTGGTGGTCGCGCTCGGCGTGGTCGCGTTTACCCATATGCGCCGGGATCTGGTCGCGCCCGTTGGAGAAACGATCGCGTACCTGACGCGCACTCGGGTGGCGAGGATTGCCGCTGTGCTCATGTGGGCATGGGTCGGCTGGCACTTTCTCGCGCGGTAGGAGGGCTCGAGGTCCATGCTCGTGAGATCACCGAAGAGGCGATCGAAATACGTCGATGTCCGGAAAGTGCCCGCTGGACCCGCTCGCGATGCATGCTCCGATGGGATCACGGGGCGGCGGGCAGGATCGGGGGGACGTAGTCGAATGTCATTCCGAGCAGCCATACGAGAAGCAGTACCACCGGCAAGTGGAATAAGAACTGCAGGAACGTGAATCCGACGAGGTCGCGTGCCCGCAATTTGAGCACTGCCAGTAGCGGCAGCATGAAGAACGGGTTGATCAGGTTCGGCAGTGCCTCGGCCACGTTGTAGATCTGCACCGTCCAGCCCAGGTTCATGTGGACATCGGTCGATGCCTGCATGACGTAGGGGGCTTCGACCAGCCATTTTCCGCCGCCGGACGGGACGAAGATGCCGAGTATCACGGTATAGACGGCGATGACGATGGCGAAGCTTCCCCCACCGCCGATGCTGGTGAAGAAGTGTGCGAGGTGTTCGGAGATGGTGAGTCCGCCCCTGCCTTTGGCTTTGGTGAGGATTGCGGCCATGGCGGCGTACAGCGGGAATTGGACGAGAATTCCGGCCGTCGCGGGTACGGCGAGGGAGATGGCCTGCAGGAATTTGCGCGGGGTCCCGTGCAGCACCAAGCCGAGCATGAGGAATACGAGCAGATAACCATTCAAGGTGCTGACCACGGTGAGTACCGGTTTGCTGGTGAGCTGGGAGATCAACCAGCCCACGGTCATCACCCCGGCAAGGATCGGCAGGACACGGCTGTACTCGAGCCATTCCCCGGGACGCGAGCGTGGTGCCACTTCGTCGGGCTGGTCATCTAGATCGACGTCGAGGTCCTGTGCGGTCTTGATCGCCGCGTCCTTCGGTGCCGAGAAGTGCGCGATCAGCACCGTCAGCGCCATGATGATGGCGCACATGAGCAGGGACTGCCACGTGAAGATCGTGTGCCCGAAGTCGAGGACCCCGGTGATTTTCAGCAGGGCCGGAGGCAGCGAGGTGGCCGTGGCCTGAAGCTGCGCGGCCGAGGAGGATATTCCCAGCGCCCACACCGCGCCCAACCCCATGAACGCCGCGGCGCCCAGCGCGCGATAGTCCACGCGCAGATCGGTCCGACGGGCAATCGCACGGGCCAGCAGACCGCCGAAAACCAGGCTGAGTCCCCAGTTCAGAAGCGATATCGACATAGCCAGGAACGCAACGAAACTCACTGCGCTGCTGGCAGTTTGCGGCACGGTGGCCAGTCGGTCGATCAGCCGGGCGACAGGAGGGGAGGTGGCGATGACGTATCCGGTGAGCACCACCATTGCCATCTGGAGGGTGAATGCGGTCAGATCCCAGAAGCCGTCGCCGAACGCGTTCGCGACTGTTCGCGGCGACGAGCCATTGGCCAGCGCGGCGACGGCCACGATGAACACACCCGCCAGCGCGACAACGTATGCGTCCGGGAACCACTTCTCTGTCCACCTGGCGAGCGACTGCGCAACCCGCGCAAGACCCTTCTCACGGCTGGTTGCTTCAGCCTTTTCGGCCCCGGTTTCCGTACTGGTGGACGTCATCTCGTGGTTCCTCACCTTTCTCTCCGCACGAGGCTGTGCGATGTATGTGACGCACCACACAAGGCTCGCTTGGCGAGTATCGATGTCCTCCCTCGCGTCCAGCAAGAGAGAAATGCGCAGGTACGGTCTGCAAAAATGCAGAAATAGGCGGTGGTATGCGGTTCAGCCGAGCTCGGCGAGTTTGCGCGGCAGCACCGTCCGCTCGCGCTCGTTGCCGCACAGCTTTGCCGCGCGCCCAGTTCGGCGCGCGCCTCATCGGTGCGTCCCAGGCGGGTGAGCAGCTCACCGCGAACGCTGCACAGCAGATGCGAATTCGACAGCGCCCCACCCAAGCTGTCCACGATCGGCAGCGCCGCGGCCGGTCCCTGCGCCATGGAGACTGCCACCGCTCGGTTGAGGTCGACCACCGGCGACGGAGCCAGTCTGCCGAGCGCCTCGAAAAGAACCACGATGCGCTCCCAGTTCGTAGTCTCGACCGAGGCTGCGACGGCATGACATTCGGCGATCGCCGCCTGCAAGCCGTAGGCCCCGAGGCCGCGACCGACTTGCTCCGCGCGTGCTAGGGCGGCCCGTCCCCGGCGGATCGCGGCGCGGTCCCAGCGGATCGCGGCGCGGTCCCAGCGGCGACGGTCCTGCTGTTCCAATAAAACCGGCTCGCCGTCCGGCCCGGTACGCGCCGGGAAACGCGCGGCGGTCAGCTCGAGCAGTCCGAGCAGACCGTGGACCTCGGGTTCGTTCGGCACCAGCCTAGCCAACACCCGCGCGAGACGCTGTGCCTCGCTTGCTAACTCGAATCGGATCAGCTCGCCGCCGGAGCTGGCCGAGGAACCTTCGGTGAAGATCAGATAGATCACGCTGAGCACCGAGCCGAGGCGCTCGGCCCGCTCTCGTGCCGAGGGCACCTCGAACCGCGTCCGCGCCGCCGTCAAGGTCTTCTTCGCGCGGGTGATCCTTGCCTGCACGGTGGCGGTCGGCACGAGGAACGCCTTCGCGACTCCTCGGGCCCCTCTCTCCCCTTAGTCGAACGGGGAAGGCCGAAGATCGACGCGCCGCCGAAATTTCTTTTTCACCCTTGCCGACCGGCTTGTCGTCGTTGAAACAGGCGGCGAATTCGGCTTCGGGTGCCAGGAGTGTCCTGAGCGAGGGGAGCGGGTTCCTCGGCGGAGGTTGCTTGGGCGAATCGCACATGTAGTTGTTCGCGGACCTGGTCCGGAGTGTAGGCGCGGCGGCGGCGTTCAGCCCGCACGATCACCACGCCGGTTGCGACTACACCGGCGGCACCTGCCAATCCCACTGCCTTCCACCACCTCATACCGCATAGGCTACGTCCATGACGGGGACGAGCATCAGTCTCGATCGGGCGCTCGAGCTCACCAGAACTGGCGATATCTGGTTGTTCCGTGGGCATTCGGCGGCCGACCGTGCGATTCGGATGACCACGAACAGTCCGGTGAACCATGTGGGAATGTCGGTTGTGCTCGATGACCTGCCCGCGTTGATCTGGCACGCGGAGCTCGGTCGATCACTGACCGATATGTGGTCGGGTGTCGCGCATCGTGGCGTGCAGCTGCACAACCTGCGTGATGCGGTTTCGGTGTGGACACACCGCTACGGTCAGCAGGCGTGGTTGCGCCAATTGAACCGTCCGGCAACCACAGAGATGGAAGACAGCGTTCTGCGCACCATCGCTCGACTCGATGGAACTCCCTTTCCTTCCACTGCCGGTCTCGCCGGACGCTGGTTACGCGGTCGGGTGCGGCTCCCGCGCCGCCGGTCGAGCCGAGCAGTTGCGCTGGAGTTGGAAAGCGCGTACTGCGCGGAGATCGTGGCCGCGACCTACCAGTCGATGGGACTGTTATCGCAACAGCGCAGCCCCAATTGGTATGACCCCGGCCGGTTTTGGAGTGGTGACGGACTGGAGCTCAGTGGTGGCTATGAACTGGGTGGCGAAATAGCCGTGCAAACACCGGCCAGCTGAAGGACCTCCACCTACAGCGGTTCGAACCAGTGATCACGCAGCACCCAATCGAAATATGCCGTCATTGGACTCGCGTCGCGATGCCTGGATAGTCGAGGATCAGGCCGTGTCGGTCGTAGGTGAGGCTGCAGGCGAAGTCGAATGCTATGAAAGTCATCGGCAATCTCGGCAGAACTCACACCTGCCCGTACAGCCCCGATCGTCAGCACAAGCATTCCGACTCGTCGCTACCCAGTGACAGCGGTCTCGCGGGGAGCGCGTTCGACGAACCGAGCGGCGATTCGGCGCCTGACAGCGACCTCGTGCGGTGGTTTCGATACGCAGCCGGTGCCGCACGCTATGGGTTTGCGACCGGGCTCAGGCAGCTGGCCGGTGGGTCGACGAGGACGCAGAACGATGGGGGACGGGTGGGGCGGTAGTCGGCGGGGAGGCCACCTGCTGCGATGAGTTGGGTGTAGGTGCCGACGCCGTCGGTGGGGCGGCGGGTGAGGGAAGGGTCGGTGCGCACGTCGACGGTGTAGAGGCCGAAACGTGGTGTGTAGCTGCCCCATTCGTAGTTGTCGGTGAGGCTCCAGTAGTTGTATCCGATGACGTTCATGCCGTCGGCTTTGGCGCGTTGGATCCAGTAGACGGTGTCGCGGAGGTGATCGCTGCGGGTATAGCCGTCGCCGCGGGGGATGCCGTTTTCGGTGGGCATGCCGTTCTCCACTATGTAGAGCGGTTTGTTCGGGAAGCGGCGCGAATAATATTGCAGCGCATAGTAAATGCCCTCGGTGCGCACGGGCAGCTCCCAGATGCGTTGTCCGGGCAGCTGTGGCATCGCCGACCCGATGGCCCTGGTGATGGAACTCAGCAGCGACTGCACCGGATCGTAGGCGAAGTAGTAGTCGACGCCCACGTAGTCGAGCCGGTTCGCGACGCGATCGACGAACTCGCCGTTGACCTGCGCCTCCGAGCCCGCGACGTAACCGACATTGCTGGTCACCTGAGCGCCGGGCTGGACCTCGTGGATGTAGTCGTAGATGGCGTTGTGGGCCTGCGCGAGACGGTCGAGCATCTCGGGCCCGCTCGCCGCGCCGCGGCCGGTCTCGTGCACGATGTAGGCGACCGGCTCATTCACGGTGACCCACAATGGGTTTCGCGATGCATAGCGGTCGACGACCGTGCGCATATTGGCCAGCCAATCCCCGACCATACCCGGGTTGCGCCAGCCGCCGCGGTCGGCGGCCCAGCCGGGGTAGACCCAGTGGTCCAGGGTGATCATCGGTCGCATCCCGGAATCCACGATCTTCGCGATCACCGCGTCGTAGAAACCGAACGCGCCCGCATCCCAGGTGCCCGGCGTGGGTTGCACACGAGCCCATTCGATTCCGATCCGGAACACCTTCACACCCAGCGCGGCCGCCAGGTCGATATCGGAGGCATATCGGTCGTAGAAGTCGACCGAATCCTGGAGTGCGTCGGCACCGGAATTCGCGATGTAACGCGTCCAATTGCTATCCGGCGCATGGCCTTCGGACTGGAATCCGGAGGAAGCGACACCCCAGAGGAAATCCGAGTCGAGTACCGGTAGGGCGTTCGAGCGGATCGGCGGGACGGCGGAGGAGTTCGTGCAGAGCAACAAGGTCGACGCGGCGGCGGCGAGCGCGGCCAGGACGTACCGACGGAACCGGGATCGCATCAATTCAGGGTAGCTCGGTCGCCGCCAGCGCTGGACGAATCACGAATGCTGGCCTGATTTGCCGCATTTGCAGCCGTGCTATTCGTCAGCCTTCCAGCCGTGCCAGAACGACCGCATGCCCCGTGCGATAGCGGTTTTCACAGCTGCTGGGCGCAGGTCGGTTCTGTCGATCTGATCGATTGGGAGCCAATCGAATTCGAGATGGTCTTCCTGGCTGACCGCTTGCCGTCGAGTTCCGCATCGAAGATGAGATCGACTTCGTGGTGTGCAGTGCCACGATCGCTGTACCCGTGCTCGACTACACCGGCGAAGCCGACGATCCTGCTGGCGGTCCCGAGCACTTCGGCGAGTTCGCGGATCAGTGCGGATTCGACCGGTTCGCCGGGCTCGACGTGCCCGCCGGGGAGGAAGACCCAGGTTTTGCCGCGTTCGCGTGCCACGAGTATCCGAGCGCCCTCACGGATGACAGCGCGGGCGATGATTTCGGTGGTGGCGCTCATCGGTTGCCCATCGTGTCAGAGATCGGACCGGGGCCGGTGCCCACCGCTTGGGAAGCGAAAAGGGAGAAGCGCCTACTGCTTCGAGTCCGTCTCGCTAGTCCAGACGGGCCGGGTCTCGGAGTTTGATGCTTCTCCCAACACATGAGCCTTCATCCGCTGCGAACCCGCTCGCGCGGTGTCGATGATGTGCGCGGCCTCGCGCCCGGTCAGCCCGAGTCGCTTTGCCAGCTCGAGCGGCACTGTTTCAGCGTCGCCGACCAGCTCGACGAGCAGACGGTTGCGGGCTTGCTCTGCCGCGTGGATCTCGTTCTGAGCGGCTCGGAATACTTCCGAGCGCTCTGGTTCGCGACCGCCCTCGGCGCGTGCGAACGTCTCGCCGGTCGACAGCAGACGGGCGCGGGCGTCCGCGAGCCGCAACCTGACTTCCGCCTCGCGGTGTTCTGACATCGCAATCGCCCCCCCGGGAGTGAAGATCGTCGGTTCGAGCGCATCGGTACTAGTCGTCCACTCGATCTCGGTGTGTTCCTCGAGTACCAGTGATAGTCGACAGCGTCGAACTGTTACTGGATTCCGGCTGAGTTGGAGGTGCCCAGCGGCACCTTGGCGATCTCGCGCCATTCATATCGGTGGTTGTCCCGATTCAGCTCGATCAGTGATACGGCTTTCACCTGCTCGACAACCTCGATGTCGCTCAACTGATTTCGGGTCAGTAGGTCACGCAGGACGGCCATCGGTGCCACGCCGGTGGAGTAGGCGAGGGTGAGGTGGGGTTGAAACCGGTCGTGGCGTTCGGGCACGTTGTCGATGCCCCACACCTCCGCGATGGCTTGTTGTAATGCGTGGCGCACTTGCTGGAAGCTTTCGGTGTTCGAAATCGGCATCCCGACGGTTTCCGCATCTACTGTGGGCGGCCCGATCCGCGCGTCGAATGGTTGACGCCGGGAAAGGTGTTCGGCGGCGGCATCAGCGATTCGCTCGGCGTCTCGCGCCACGACCTCATCGGTGAACCCGATACCCTGGATCGTGATGTGCAGACCCTCTTCGCCAACAGGGTCCATCGTCGGAATTTGCGCCAGTATTGGTTCGAACAGGTCGACGAGACGTCGAACCCGGGAGTTGTCGGTGAAGGTCACGTGCCAGGTGTAGAACGACCGGCCCACTCTCCAACCAGGACGCCACCACCAATGATCATGCGTTGAATCTTCAGCCATGTGAGTCAGTTTCCGTTCGTCCCGGCTGCAAGCGCTGGCAGGGGCCCGAGATCGGCGAGTTGTCGAAATGCCGACGCGACATCAATGATTTCGGTGGTACGGCTTGCGCGTCCGGTTGTCCCGCAGGCCAGTTGGGCGATTTCATCGATCCGTTGGATCAACGGCCCGACACGGTGTTCTACAGGTGTTGTCGCCGCAACCTCGGCCAGTTCGGTAGCCGCGACATCGAGGTCGCCGAGCACGATGTATCCCTTGATCTGCTGGCAGCGGACCATGCGTTCGGAGCCGAGGTTGCGCAATGCCGGTGCGGCGCTGCGGAACTGCTCGAGGGCACTGGTAGCGAACTCGATCGACTTCGCTGGGTCATCGTTGACGAGCGCGGCATCAGACCAGTAGCCACCAGCGCGTTCAACGGGGCATGAGAAGGGGCCAGCGAATTGGTCGCTCTGTGGTTCGTCTTGCAGCTGCGCTGCGATATCGAGCGCTTGTTGAATCGCAGTTGTTGATTCCTGCCTGCGGTCGAGGTGGGCCAAGTCGATCGCCCTGGCGCTTGCCAGGATAAGCGGTGCTGTTCCAGCGTTGGCATAGGCGAGACCGTCTGCTGCGGCACTGGCGGCCTCATCGTATTCCCCGCGCCACGCCGCCGCGGTGTTCTGCGCGGCCCGGATCCAGGCGCGCAACTCGTTGTCTTCGGTGTTCTCGGCAAGGGCCCACGCGGCGCGCAGATGTCGCTCTGCGATCTCCGGATTCCCGAGGTCGGTGGTCATCCAGCCCAGGATCGTCATGGACCATCCGGCGATTCCGTAGAGTTCGGCGCTCTGTCTGGGGCGTTGCCGTCCCTGGAGCAATTCGATCGCCCGATCTCGAGTCTGGACTACCCGCCGAAACAGCGGCAGCGTCGGTGATTTCAGGTATTCACGTGTCACCCAGCGCAGGTTGTTCCGAAGGTCTTTGATCGTCAGCGGACCCACGTTTGTCGCTTCCGCCCATGCCAGTAATGACGCTGATTCATCGGCCGTCGCGAGTAGAAGGTCCCCGTCGCTCGGCGCATGCGCGGTCTCGGGGCGGGAATTGTTTGCGGCGAAGGTCCGAAACCGCTGTTTCGCATCGTCGGTGGCATCCTCCAGAACCTGGTAGAGCAAGCGCTTACTTGCCTCGTGCATGTTCGATGTCTGCCCGGACTCCCAGAGGCTGAGGGTCCGTTTGGTGACGCCGACGATGCGCGCGAACTCCAATGGGCTGCGCCGCATCGCTTCGCGGAGGGCGCGGATCTCTGCGGGCGTCCACTCGATATTCACCATACGGTTCGCTCCCCCTGCGTAGACCAGTGCCGAACAGCAAATTACCCGTTCTTAACTATTCTCGCGCCGGTTCCGCACTGTTATGGACCGATTCCTTTGCTGCAGGCTCATTTCAACACCTGATGCAGGTCGCAGGCATTTTCCATCCAGTGCGCGAGATGTCCGAGCTCTAGGCACGCGGTTGGACGCTACCGCCGAGGCTGCATCGATTGCCGTAAGAGGGGACAGGATGCCGACGCGATTGGACATCGCAGAACTGACGACTCGCGACTGCTGTGCGCAGCTCTCATCGAGGACATCGACCGGGAGCAAGCCCCGTCCATCGTCACTACTCATACCGGACGCGGACCGCAGTGCGAGCCGTTCCGCGCGGCACTCGGCCGTCTCTCCGATGTCATCGGCTGATCCGAGCCCGCGATCATGGCGTACATCTCTCGGAGTCGGGTACCACGGTCGCAATATCGGCGGAAGGAAGCCATGACGAATACAAGTCTGCCGCAACGTGTTCCGTTGATCGGGCCGGTAGCGGGGTATAGCGGTGCACCTGTGGATGTCGTCGAGATGTTCGCGGATGCGGTTCGTGAGTGGGCCGAGCGGTCTGTGTCCGCACAGTCGTCCCGGTGCCGGGGTGTCGAGTCCTCCGGCATCGGGCGCACCAATCAGAAAGGGGAGTGATGCGCCGAGATAGGTTGCGCACCAGTCGAACTCGAGATGGTCGCAAGGTTGCGGTGTGGCAGTTGGCGGGGAAAGCCGCGCGCATCGTGCGCGTGCAATTCGTTTCCGAATCTTTCACCGCGTACCGCTTGCCTTCGCGCACACCGCTTCCGGAAGTGCAACCGGGAACAGTCATATTCGAACCGTACCCAGATCTAGCCGCTGCTCGGGAGTTGCTTCCCAAGCACGGCGACCTGTGGGACGCGCTTCGTGACGACTACTGGGCAGCGCTGATCAATCTGACGGACCTGCCGAACTCGTTGGAGGCGTAGATCAGATGGTCGAGATAGATCTGTCCCATCGAAGCGAAATCGCCCCATCCGTGGGGGCATTGCTCGCCGTCTTCCATGAGGACACGCACCACAAGCTCGCGCTCGCGCCTACTGACAGCACTCCGATCTATGAGCGGTTCTCCGATGGCTGGCTGAGTCGGGTTGACGAAAACGGCTGGATTTGCGATTTGGACGCGGATTTGGATAAAGACGACGCGATCACCGTCATGCCGACCAGCGTTCACGACACAGAAAGGTCATGAGTGTGAGCAGCGGCCGCTTCAGGCACGCGAGAGTTGGTGCCCACCAAGTGATTACAGGGGAACAGACGGTGCAACCAACCGCCGGACGAACGTCCCGGTTCGGTCATTCTTAGGGGAAAGTCATGACCAAACTCGTCCAATTCCTTACGATCGGCGCCGCTTTAGCCGTCGGCCTGGCAATCCAACAGCCAGTAGTGGCTGCCGAACGTGGTACTTCACCTTGCGAATTCACGTTCGCGGGACCAGGGGTGCCGTACTTTCTGAACAACGCTGTTCTGGTCGGCGGCTACGCCAACTGCAATCTGGCGCCCGAGACTTTCCATATCTCGCTGGAATTGATGTACAAGCCGTTTGGCGGCAACTGGGTTCGCCGTGCGGCCGCAACCGATTCCAAGATGCCCGATCCGCGCCTCAACATCGCGACTTGGGCCCAGTGTGAGCCCGGAGCATGGAAGGGCGTGGCTACGATGTGGGTGGCCGTGAATGGTGTGACTGTCAGCTCACCCGGGGCACAGACCATGCCCACCATCATCACTTGCTGAAAGACGGGACCGGCAATGAAGCTCCGACGAGGTACCTGGTCACAGCGTTGGTACTGGCTCCGACGCGATATCGAGGTGTTGACCGAACGCCTAGCGCCGAGTGCAGGAACCGGCTATCCGGTGCGTCGGGAGTTCGGTGGGTGGGCCGTGCGCCCACTGCGTGGCTGGCGGCGGTGGCGGTGGATTACGCCTCCGATGTACTACACCCGCGCTATCCCGGCCAGCGACGAGAATGCCGCGTTGGACTGGGGGATGGAGCGCCTGGGTATATAGCGACCCCGGAGCCTGGCCCGGCCGAGTTTGCCGTTCGGTTGAGGGATCACTGAGCGCGAATCAGGCGTTGGTTGCAGAAGTCGAGACAGGGAGTCCCCGATCGAAACATCATTCGCTCATCATGGGCAGTCCGACGGCGGGCAACGCACTGGCACGGCGCCGGGTTCCATAGTCCTGACCGGGGCAATCGTTGGCGTCGCGTTTCTTCTGTGCGTCCACCTCGACTGGGCTCCGTTCGTTGGGGACTCAACAGGTCCTGATCAGCTTGTAGTTCTGGTGATCGGCGGGGTTCTGCTGGGTGTTTCGCTCCTGGGGTGGGCGATCAAGACGCTGTATCTGCTCGGGCGAGAGCATCGGTGGTCCTGGAAAGTCGCCGCGGTGCCGGTGATTGTGGTCGCGGGGCTGGTGGTCGGGTTGATTCTTCGGCCTGCGAGCTTCGGCTCCGCACGGGCGGAGATGGAAGGCGTCGCGGTCGAGATGCTGCGCGAGGATGGGCCGAGTACCCGCCGCGACCTGAGTCCCGGCGGGCTCGACATTAGTTTGGTTCAGCGTGAGTCCGATGGGCGCGTCTACTTCTATGACGCCGATGGTTTCGTGGGTTCGACTGTCCGCGGTTGGGTCTATTCGCCCGGTAGCGAGCCGGTAGGCAGTGGCGGGCGACGATTCGAAAAGCTGTCTGGAGATTGGTATTCGTTCGTCTTCGATATCGAATGACGTCGCCGATGGCTCGACTCCTCCGTACGCGATCGTGAAATATCAAGTGGCAGTGCCCATCTGCACGACAATCACCCGATCATCGGGCGTGGGGGCGATGGCGGCGGGGCACAGTCACGGCCCGGTCGACACATCAACGACGATCTGATCCAGAGCGCGGGCCGGAAGCGATCAGGAATCGAGAAGCGCCGGGTGCGGGGTAGAAAATAGCGTTGCTGACATGAACATCACCGTTAACCAAGCCGCTATCGAATCCGTCATCCTCGAGGTGCCCGACACCGCGGCCGCAGAGGCCTTCTACACCGCCGCGTTCGGTCTCGGCGACAAGCTGCGCGTCCGCGCTTCGGAGGCGCCGACGACAGGCTTCCGTGGCTTCATCCTCTCGCTCGTGGTGTCGCAGCCGAGCACCGTCGACAGTCTCATCGGCACCGCTGTCGACGCGGGCGCGACGATATTGAAGCCTGCCAAGAAGAGCTTCTGGGGCTACGGCGGCGTCGTCCAGGCTCCGGATGGGGCGATTTGGAAGATCGCGACGTCGTCGAAGAAGGACACCGGTCCGGCTACCCGTGAGGTCGACGATTTCGTGGTTCTGCTAGGGGTCGACGATGTCAAGGCGACCAAGCAGTTCTACGTCGATCGCGGCTTCTCCGTGGCAAAGAGCTTCGGCAGCAAGTATGTCGAGTTCGACACCCCGGCGTCCATGATCAAGCTGGCGCTCTACGGGCGACGTGCCGCGGCCAAGGACGCGGGTGTGCCCCAAGAGGGAACCGGGTCGCATCGGATCGTCATCGGTGGCAGTGCGGGAGTCTTCACCGATCCGGACGGGTTCGCGTGGGAATCTCACTTGGCGTCCCAGTAGCACTCCACCACCGCTGTCGTGAACGGGAACCGCACCGGTGTCGGGCCGAAGGCGATCCGGCCCGCGGTCTCGGCCGCGGTCGCGATCATTTCGGCGACCGTCGGGGCTTCCTCGGCCGGGCAGTGCACGATTACCTCGTCGTGTTGGAAGAAGACCAGTTCGGCGCGGAGTCCGGCGTGCGTCATCGCATGACGCACGCCCGCCAGCACCAGCAGCGCCCAGTCGGCGGCGCTGCCCTGCACGACGAAGTTGCGCGTGAAGCGGCCGCGAGCGCGCGCCGCGGAGGTGCTGCCATATCCCTGCGCCTCGGGGGATCCGACCGACGCTGGCGGACAGGTGCGACCCAACCAAGTGCGCACCAAGCGGCCCTCTTCACCGGCGCGGGCCGCGTCGTCGACATACGCCACCGCGGCCGGATAACGTCGGCGCAGTTCGGCCATGTGGGTCAGGGCATCGCCGGAGGTCTGGCCGTACATGGCGCCGAGCAGGGCGATTTTGGCCTGGGCGCGGTCGCCGCCGAAGACACCGGCGTATAAGTCTTCGCCGCGACCGGCCACCTCCATCAATCCCGGGTCGCGTGAGATCGCCGCGAGTACTCGCGGCTCCATTTGGTCGGCGTCGGCGACCACCAGACGCCATCCCGGGTCCGCCCGTATCGCTTGCCGGATCACCTTGGGGATCTGCAGGGCGCCGCCGCCATTGGTGGTCCATCGGCCCGAAACCGTGCCGCCGGGCAGGTACTCGGGACGAAAGCGGCCGCCGTGCACCCACTGGTCGAGCCAGGACCAGCCGTGCGCGGTGTACAAGCGGTACAGCGATTTATAGGCCAGCAGCGGCGCTACCGCCGGGTGATCGATGCGCTGGAGCTCCCATTTTCGGGTGGAGGACAACAGGATTCCGACGCGGGCGAAGGCTTTGATGATGTCGTTGGGCAGGTCTGGCCGAACCCGCACACCTTCCCCGAAGGCCCGCGACACTTCGTCGGCCAGCTCCGCCATCCGGCGCGGTTCCATCCCACCGGGAAACCGCTCGCCCAGCAGATTGTCCAGCAGCTCGCGGTGGACGTCGGCGCGCCAGGGGATCCCGTTCCGGGACAACTCCGTGGCAACCAGCATGCCCGCCGATTCAGCGGCAAGAAGCAGCCGCATCCGGTCCGGATGTTCGGTCTTCGCCGTACGCGCCAACTGACCCGCGTAGACCTCCAACAGAGCGTCGAACTCATCCGTGCCCGGCGGTAGCGGTACCGGACCCGATTCGAACAGCGACGGCTGAGTCTCGGCGGCACGTGCGGGCGCATCCGGGGGGACAAGCAGGTTATGCAGTCGCGCCCAAGCGGCCGCCAACGACCGAGCCTGCCCCGACTGTCCCTCCTCATGTCCGATCAGCAGCGCCTCCGCGGCCTGCACGTCATAGCACCGCTCGACCCGCACCCCCGCCGCCAACAACGACCGGTAGATCTCGGGCGTGGACCGCCACACCCACCGCTCGACCTCAGGACGTGCGCGCACCGCCCCGGCGAGTGAGGGTTCGTGTACCACTGGTCCCGCGGGCCGACCTTCCTGATCGAGTGGACACAGCCGCGCACCCCCGTCGCCCGTTTCCGCCACTGCCCATCTCACGTCGCTGAGTCTCGCACCGAGCACAGACATCCCCGCGGTAGCGGAGTCGGCCGTCGGGGATCTAGGCGCATCCGGTGATTCCGCCGTCGAGCGGGATGACGGTGTTGATGCGGAAAATGCCCGCGGGCCGCCTGGTCACCGCCCGGATTGTGCTGCCGCCGCACGAGTGTCGAGCTGTGCCAGCGACAGTTGATGGCGTGGTCCATAGTCCAGGATGGTGGTCGATCGGACGCGGAGACGGTCGTCGACATGAAGTAGTTCGCCGGGGGAGAGTGCTCGCCAGCGTGGGTCTTCGTCGGTGCGTTCGCTGGCGACGACGATCGCTGGGAAGTCGCGCAGGTGTCCACTGCGGGTTCGGATTCCGGCTCGTCCGGCCTGGTCCAGGTGCCGATCGCCCTGGGGGCCGCCGGCGGCGCGTTCCAGGACGAACAGGTCGTGCGTATCGGGGTATCGGAGTGCCCACAGGTTCGTTGCGTTGGTGAGCACCAGGTTGAGGGCGTAGACCGGTAGACGGTCCGCGATCCACCTGACCGCGTCGGTGATTCCTGCGGTGACGTCGCCGTCGTGTTTGTCGGTGCGATTGGTGATCAGGGCGAAGAATCGTTCGGAATCGGTGTCACCGTGTACCAGGTCGAGGTAGTCGCCGAGTTCGGAGTCGAGTTCGTCGAGGCCGTGCAGGACGCCGTTGTGGGCGAACAGACGGCCTCGTTGTTCGAACGGGTGGGTGTTGCGGGGTTGCAGGTCACCTGTGGTGGCGTAGCGGATGTGTGCGACGAACGTCATCGATTCTCGTTCGCGCGCCTCCCGGGCGAATTGGACGTCCTCGTATGCGGCGATGGGTTGTTTCTCCACCAGTGGGGCCTTGTCGGCGGTGAAGGTGCCGAGGCCGACGCCGTCGGGTTCACGTCTGCTCTGTATCGACAGACTGTCCGGCGCATCCAGCAACCAGAATGTGGCCCGCACCCGCTGCGGCGCGGCCGACAAACCGAACAAGCGACACATGGGACTCCTGCCTTGGCGTTGTCCGCGTGTGATGACGGTCCTGCGATCGTAGTCCCAGGTCAGCCGATCTTTGCGTTCCGGTCCGGAATCTCCGGGTCCGGTCCGGAATTCCTGTCCGGCGGGTGGACCAGGGGGTTCGGCGCGCGGGCCGGTGCGGCTTCTCGATCGAGAAGGAGCGCGCTCATATCGTGATCACGACACATCAGGGCGGGGCGGAAATCTGTAAACCGCGTCGGTGCAAGTGATTTCAATTCTGAGGGGGATTGGCCATGTGGGAGTGGAGCAAACGTGTGGCGGAGCACGCCGCCGCTGCGGCGTGGACCCATCGCCAAGAGGTGTACCGACCGACGATTTGTGACCCGGAACCGGAAGTCGCAACAGGCAGCACGCGCGCCGTGGACGGCGGTTGCGCCGCGGATGAGGACAACGGTGCGGAGGACCCGGCCGTCGATGACGGTGGTTCCGAGCCCTAAGACCGGATCGGAACCACCGTTGAGCCTGCATCGGCGGCGATGCGGGTCGCGACTTCACTTGGCCGCAGACCGGTGGTGTCGATGACGTGGGCCTGCGCGCGGTGCCATGTGCGGGCTGGTTCGGCGTCGCAGCAGCGGGTTTCGACGCCGAACCCTGGTCGTCTCAGCTCTTCGCGAGTGCTTCGCTATTCACGACACCAGAGCCGGGCGCAGCGGGGCCAGCGCCCGCGCCCATGCCAGCAGCTCGTCGACCAGCCCGTGTATCGCCGCAGTGTGCAGTTCACGTGGTTGGAAGTCGGTGAAATTCACGAAGTCCTCGCTCAATGTCAGCGCCACCTGTGGCCCGATATCGGCCATCCGCAGCACGCCCGCCTGCGCGCGCAGCTTCTGCACCGCCATGACCGCGCCGTAGATGCCGTAACCGACGTAGGCGACCGGCTTGCCACCCCATTCCCTGTGCAGGAAATTGATGGCGTTGGTCAGGGATGCGGGTGGGGCGGTGTTGTACTCGGGCGTCACGAAGATGAAGGCGTCATAGGAACCGATGCGCTCGGCCCATCGCCGGGTGTGCGGCTGTTGGCCCGGCGCCCGGAGCGCGGGGACGGGCTCGTCGAGCAGTGGCAGCTGGTAGTCCTGTAGGTCCACGAGATCGAATTCCGCGGTGTCGTCTGCGTATTCGACTGTCCGGTCCCGGACCCATCGGGCCACGCGGTCGCCGTTGCGGCCGGGACGGGTGCTGCCGATGATGATGCCGATTCTCATGATTCTCCTTTGACCAGAAACTGGAAACACCCGCGCGGGCGGAAGCGAACGCGCTGTGCGTAGCCATTTCCTCGAGCGCGACCGCGGTGCGTCCGGCGAAGTCGGCGCGCCGTACGAGCACAAGACGCTCGCGACCGCGGTCCCGTAACACCCACGTCTATGTGACGTGTGTCACCGTGCGCTGAGTGGCGGTGCTTATGCCGACGCGAATATCGCCGGATCCACGAAGAGGGCGTCGCGAGCGATGGTTCTCGGAAGATTCCGCTGCCTCGACCAGGCGGCCGACGAGATCATGTTCCAGCGATGCCGTCCGGTGCCGATGCTTCTATCGCCTGTTTCATTTCCTTGATGCCGTATTCGGTGCGGATTCGGATATCGGGGGCGATGGTGTCGGGCAGGACGTCGGTTGTCCAGATCAGGCGACCGCGCTCGCCCTCACTGTGAACCTCGAAGGATGCGTGGTGGTAGTCCAGCGACGGTCTGGCCCCGGCTACGACGGAGTAGGCAAGTCGGCGGATTCGGTCGTCGATGGAGACGATCAGTTCCCGGATGATGTGGCCGTCGGGGAAGGTGAGGAAGCGTTCGACGCCCTGGATGCGGGTGTTGGCGACTCGGCCAGGGAGCAGGCGTGTGTGCACGGCGCCGACATCGCGGACGACATGCCAAATATGTTGTGGAGAAGCGTCTATGACGATTTCGGTGCGAATGGTGGCCATGGGTTCGAGTCTTGCTCATCTCGAGCGAAGCCGCGCTGCTGGGACGTGTGGTTATCGCCCAGAATTCACTGTGCTGGCGGACAATAGGGCGGTTGGTGATCATTCCTCCGGTCCGATGGGAGCCAGCGCCGTGCACGATGACCGTCGGTTGATCGAAGGCCGCCTCGGGCGGGTTCTCGACGAGCGGATCGTTCCGGCGATCTATCCGGAGTCGGTGCCGCTGCGGGCATCGATCTGGGTGGCGCCGAATGAGCCGGTGCCGGTCGCGGCGGGCTTGGCGGCGCCACGGACGCCTGTCGAATCCGGCGCGAGGTGGGGCGCACCCTGGGGGACGAGTTGGTTGACGGTCGAAGGCACGGTTCCTGCCGAGTGGGCGGGCAAAACCGTCGAGGCGATCATCGATCTCGGTTTCGACCGAAATATGACGGGATTCCAGTGTGAGGGCCTGGTCTACCGCCCGGACGGATCACCGGTGAAGGGTTTGCATCCGCGGAACCAGTGGGTGCGGGTGGCGTCCCCGGCGGTCGGTGGTGAGCAGGTGCTTTTGCACGTCGAGGCGGCTTCGAACCCGATCATCCCCTTCTTTCCGCCGATGGGGCTCGGTGACAAGTCCACCGCTGGTAACGAGCCGCAATACCGGCTGGGCCGAATGGATCTCGCGGTTTTCGACAACGAGGTCTGGCAGCTGGTACAGGATTTGGAGGTCCTCGGCGAGGTGATGCACGAGATGCCCGAGGAGCCTGCTCGCCGCTATGACATCGTGCGTGCGATCGAGCGCGCACTCGATGCCATCGATCTGCAGGACGTGAACGCCACCGCCGCGGCGGCGCGCGAATGCCTGGTCGATGTGTTGGCCACGCCTGCGGCACCGTCCGCGCATACGATTTCCGCGGTCGGGCACGCGCATATCGACACGGCGTGGCTGTGGCCGCTGCGCGAGACGGTGCGCAAGGTCGCGCGTACGACCGCGAATATGACCGCATTGCTGGCTGATGAGCCGGACTTCATCTATGCGATGTCTCAAGCCGCGCAGTACGACTTCATCAAACGGCACCGTCCGGAGGTCTACGAGCGGGTCGAACAGGCGGTATCGGAGGGGCGGTTCGTGCCGACCGGCGGGATGTGGGTCGAGGCGGATACGAATATGCCGGGTTCGGAGGCGATGGCGCGGCAGTTCGTGCACGGTAAGCGGTTCTTCCTGGCGGAATTCGATGTCGAGAACGAAGAGGTCTGGCTGCCCGACACCTTCGGATTCGCCGCGGGTCTACCGCAGATCATCAAGGCAGCTGGATCGAAATGGCTGCTGACACAAAAGATTTCGTGGAGTCAGATCAATCAGTTTCCGCACCATACTTTCCTGTGGGAGGGGATCGACGGCACCCGTATCTTCACCCATTTTCCTCCGGTCGATACCTACAACTGTTCGATGCACGGGCGTGAGATCGCCCATGCAGCACGAAATTTCAAGGAAAAGGGCCGTGCGTCGAGATCACTCGCCCCGACCGGCTGGGGTGACGGCGGTGGCGGTACGACACGGGAGATGATCGCGAAGGCCGCCAGGATGGCCGACCTCGAGGGTTCGCCGAGAGTGCTGTGGGACTCGCCATCCGGCTTCTTCGCCAAGGCCGAGGCCGAATACGAGAACCCGCCGGTGTGGGTGGGGGAGCTGTATCTCGAGTTGCACCGCGGCACGTTGACAAGTCAGGCGAAGACCAAGCAGGGCAACCGCCGCAGCGAGCATCTGCTGCGGGAGGCCGAGCTGTGGGCCGCCACCGCGACGGTGCGGAAAAATTTCGAGTATCCGTATGCGGCATTGGACCGGATCTGGAAGGCCGTGCTGCTGAACCAGTTTCACGATATTCTGCCGGGCTCGTCGATCGCATGGGTGCACCGTGAGGCGGAGCAGACGTATGCGGCGGTGGCCGAGGAATTGACGACGATCATCGAGCGGGCGCAATGGGTGCTCGGCGGTGAGCGGGTGGGGTCGAATGTGTTCAACCCGACGCCGCACACGTGGCGATCGGTTCCGGCCGGCGCGGCGGGTTCGATGGATTCGGGTGACCCGTGCTCGGTGGTCCAGCGTGCGGGTGGCGGGTTCGTCCTCGACAACGGTCTGCTTCGGGTCGAAGTGGATGTGCGCGGGCTCGTCGTATCGGTGTTCGACCTCGAACATCAGCGCGAGACGCTGCCACCGGGTTCGGCCGCGAATCTATTGCAGCTGCACCCGGATTTCCCGAATTCTTGGGACGCTTGGGATGTCGATCTGTTCTATCGGAACCGAGTCACGGACCTGACCGAAGCTGAATTCGTTGCAGTAGAAAAGGATTCGACGGGCGCGGCCGTGGTGCGGATCGGCCGCTCATTCGGGTCTTCCAAGGTCGAGCAGATCCTGACACTGGGGGCGGGCACGCGCGAACTGGATATCGACACCACCGTCGACTGGCACGAGACCGAAAAATTCCTCAAACTTGCCTTCCCGCTGGATATTCACGCCGACCGCTATGCGTCCGAGACCCAGTTCGGGCACACTTTCCGGCCCACCCATACCAACACCAGCTGGGAGTTCGCCAAGTTCGAGGCCTGCAATCACCGCTTCGTCCACTTCGCCGAGCCCGGCTGGGGCGTAGCGCTCGTCAATGACTCGACCTACGGCCACGACGTCACTCGCACCGTTCGCGCCGATGGCGCAACAACGACAATGTTCCGGTTTTCACTGCTGCGGGCACCGCGATTTCCGGATCCGGAGACCGACCACGGTACGCACCACTTCCGGCACGCACTGCTCCCCGGCGCTTCGATCGCGGATGCGGTGCGTGCTGGCTATCGCATCAACCTAGCGACCTCGCGCCCCGGCGTCGCCGAACCTGTTGAGCCACTGTTCATTATCGACAATGACGCCGTGGTGACCAGCGCCGTCAAACTCGCCGACGACGGCAGTGGCGATGTCGTGCTCCGCGTCTACGAGGCTCACGGTGGCCGGGCCTCGGCGCTGGTCACCGCAGGTTTCGGTGTCGCTGGGTTCCACACCTGCGATCTGCTGGAACGCCCGCTGCGAACGGATGCCGCCGCTGCGCCCGAGGGGGCGGGAGTTCGCTTGCGGCTGCGGCCTTTCCAACTCGTCACTCTTCGGTTCGCCCGTTCCGCTGAAGGTAGGTGAACATCGGTCGGTACGGCATGCGCTGGTGGCGTTGCTATCTCAGGCGACGCCACCAGCGCCTGACTGGACTCTCAGACCTGGGAAGGGACGCAACAGCTACTTCGTATCATTTGACATGAGCGACAAACGATTTCGCTCGTTAGGAGAATTACTGATGAAGTCAACCAACCGCACCGTGGTGTCCGCTGTGTCCGATCTGCGGGGCACCCCGCTCGGGCAGCTTTCGGGGCAGAGCCTGACGGACCTGCTGGCGAATCTGGCCAACTCCTCGACCACCGGTATTTCGTTCAGCTCCGCTCTGATCTGATCTGATCAGGTATTCACCGTCGATACCGGCTGACCCGTGAACCGTAAACCGCTTCCCTTTCGTCAGTTTGTGATCAAGGTGCACAGCCGGTGCGATTTGGCGTGCGATCACTGCTATATGTATGAGCACGTCGACCAATCCTGGCGTGGCCGGCCGATGGGGCTCGCCCCGGAGACGGCCGCCAGGATTGCGTTCCGTATCGCCGAACATGCGGCCGCCCATGGGCTGCCCGAGGTCGCCATCGTGCTGCACGGCGGCGAACCGCTGTTGCTCGGTGTGGACCGGACCAGGCAATTCCTGGCTGAGCTGCACGCGGCCATCGCTTCGGTGGCCCGCCTGAATCTGCATATCCATACCAACGCGATACTGCTCAGCGAGGCATACCTCGACCTTTTCACCGAATACCATGTGCGGGTCGGTGTTTCGCTGGACGGCGATCGCGCCGCCAACGACCGGCATCGGCTGTACCGCAACGGACGCAGTAGTTATGACCAGGTGATCGCGAGCCTCGAGCTGTTGCGTAAGCCGCAGTACCGCCCGCTGTATTCCGGTCTGCTGTGCACGGTGGATATCGCCAACGATCCGATCGCCGTTTATCGTGGGCTGCTGGAGCAGGCGCCGCCGCGCATGGATCTCCTACTGCCGCATTCGAATTGGGAGCATCAGCCGCCGGGCTTGCGGATACCACGCGACCCGGACAATCCGAAGCGGGGTGGTGGCGAGTACGCGCAATGGCTCATCGCCATGTTCGACGCATGGAATGCCGACGGGCGACCGGTGCCGCTGCGCACCTTCGAATCGGTGGTGGCGGCCATGTACGGCCGTCCGAGTACCGCCGAGGCCATCGGACTGGATCC
Source organism: Nocardia sp. NPDC050630 (assembly GCF_044457245.1). Lineage (NCBI taxonomy): Bacteria > Bacillati > Actinomycetota > Actinomycetes > Mycobacteriales > Nocardiaceae > Nocardia > Nocardia sp. NPDC050630. The sequence continues at coordinate 231,113 of NZ_JBITGN010000005.1, read as the reverse complement.
GGTGGATCTGCTGGTGATCGAAACCGATGGCACGCTAGAGCAGGTCGATTCGCTCAAAACCGCCTTCGAAGGCGCCGCGGCGACGGGACTGAACGTATGGGACAACAGCCTCGACGAGGCCGCCCTGCTCCCTGGAATCACCGTGCGTCGCGACGGCATCGATGGCGTCAGCGCCACGTGCCGGTCCTGTGACGTGGTTCAAGTCTGCGGTGGCGGCTTCTATCCGCATCGATACCGCCCGGGCACGGACTTCGACAACCCGTCCGTCTATTGCGCCGATCTGAAGGAGATGATCGATCACGTGGCCGAGTCCGAAGCCGCAGCGGGTAGAGGCGGCGCGCAAACCTCCGCACATGGCGCCGTTGCCGCGGCGCACAGCTTGTCCGATGATGAATTCGACCAACTGGCAGCCGGTTTCGGTGATGCGGCCACGGTGCGCTGGCTGGCGCAGGCGCAGTCTTCGCTGCAACGCGAATTGTTGGCCGCGGTGGGCCGATTCGGTCCACAGGATGACGAAAGATTCACGGCCGCTTGGGATGTGCTCGTCTCGCTGGACGCTTCGGCTCCCGACGCGGTGGCCGCGGTGCTCGCCCATCCGTACACCCGGGTGTGGGCCATCGCCCTGCTGGAGGGGGTGAGCAAGGGCGAGACGGTGGCCGAGGATGTCCATCACCTGCAAGCGGTTGCCGCGAGTGCGGCGCTGCACGCGGGTAGGGACTTGCGGCTGCCGGTGCCGGTGCGCGACGGCGTCGCACCCCTACCGACCTTCGGTGCGCTGAAAGCTGGTGCCGACAAAGAGGTTTGGATCGACGCCCGCTCGGTCGAGGAACTGGATCTGCTACACCCATTGCGTAGGCTGGCGGCCACCGATCTGACCGTCCCGCTGGAGGACACCGACCCTTACCGCGTCGGCCACAGCTACGCCGCCGATCGGCTCAGCGATGCCGAGGCGCACCGGTGGCAGCTCGCCTTCGCCGAGGGCATCGACTTCATCGACGCGCATCTGCCCATATACGCGCCCGGCCTGCGCGTCGGCTTACGCGCGGTCATGCCGATGGAGCCGGACGAGAAATACGACCGAAGTGCTTCCATGCGACTGGCTTTCGGCGCTGTGGGCATCGGGTTGCGACGGGCCCTGGTATCCGCGGCACTGCCGCTGATCCACGAATTCCAGCACGTGAAGATGGGCGCCATCCTCGACATGTTCGAATTGTTCGACCGCTCCGATACGGCGCTGCGGTATTACGCACCATGGCGGCCGGATCCGCGTCCGATCGAGGGGCTGTTGCAGGGCACCTACGCGCATATCGGCGTGACCGACTTCTGGCGGGTGCATCGTGCACAGGCCGAGGGAACGCAGCGCCAGGAGTCGGAGCGGGAATTCGTGCGGTGGCGCATGATGACCGCGGAAGCCATTCGCCAACTTCAGGAATCCGGATCACTGACCCCGCTGGGGGAGCGGTTCGTCGCGGGCATGAGTGCGACGGTGCAGCCATGGCTCGCCGAATCGGTCGATCCAGCCGCGGAAACTACTGCCGTGCGTGCCGCCCGAGCGCACCGCGCCGCATTCGATGAGCGCATGAAGGTCAGCCGTGACCGCGATTGAGGCGCATAGTCTATCGGAGGATCAATTCGCGCAGTTGGCATCGGGTTTCGGTGATACAGCAACGGTCAGTTGGCTGGTGCAGGCTCAAGCGTCGGTGCAACGTGAATTGTTGGCGGCGGTAGGCGGGTTCGGCCCGCACGACGATCCGCGCTTCGCTGCCGCGTGGGATGTGTTGGTGGGCTTGGACGCATCGGCACCGGATGCGGTGGCGGCCGTGCTCGCACACCCCTACACCCGGGTGTGGGCGACGGCACTGCTCGAAAACATCAGTCGCGGGGAGTTCGTCGCCGCGGATGTCTATCACCTGGAGTCGATTGCGGCCAGCGCCGCGCTGCTGGCAGGTGTGGATCTGCGACTTCCGGTGCCGGTGCGCGACGGTATGGCGCCATTGCCGATGTTCGGTGCGTTGCGGGCCTCGGAGCGGGTGTGGATAGATACCGGTCGGGAGCTCGAGTTGGCCGAGGCGGTGCGCAAACTGACCTACGGCGAGCTGACCGTGACATTGGAAGACACGGATCCCTATCGGGCGCTGCCGTATCTCGACAGCGAAATTCACCCGACCGGGCGGTTGAGCGATGCGGAGGCCGAGCGCTGGCAGCAGGCATTCGGGGGCGCTGTCGAATTCCTCGAAGCGCATCTGCCTGCCTATATGCCCGGCTTGCGGGTTGGTCTGTGCACGATATTGCCGCTGCAACCGGATGGCCCGACCGACCGAAGCGCCTCGGCCAGACTGGCATTCGGTGCCGTAGGTATCGCGGCCCGACAGCTGGATCCGCAATCACTCGCCGAACTGCTGGTACACGAATTCCAGCACGTGAAGCTCGGCGCGATGATGGATGCCTTCGAACTGTACGACCGCGCCGATATCGACCCGCGCTACCACCCACCGTGCTTTTCGCATCCACGACCGATCGAAGGCCTGCTGCACAGCACCTACGCTCACCTCGCCATCACCGACTTCCGGCGCGTCCAGCGCACCATCGCGACCGGAGCCGCCGCCGAGACCGCCGAGCGTCGCTACGTCGAGGCCCGCACGCTCACCGTCGAAGGTATTTCGCAGTTGGAGGCCGCCGCATCCCTCACCCCCTTGGGCCACACCATCGTCGCCGCCATGCGAACCAGGGCTGATCTGGACCGATGACCACCATGCGGTGGTGTAGGTGCTCTCTCGGGTGATGCCGCCACCAGCGCATGGCCATTTATTTGCGTTCGGGGTGCGGTGGGGCGGGGTGGGTGCATAGGCTCACGGAGTTTGTATTTCGAATGCCTGGAGTTTCTCGATGACGATGCCGTCTTCGGCGCACGGTCGTGCACCGTTCACTTCGCCGATCGACACCGATGGGCCGCGAGTGGCGTTGTATACGCCGGAGTTCGCGACGGATCCGCATCGGGCGTATCGGGAGATGCGGGAGCGGTACGGGGCGCTGGTGCCGGTGGATCTGGCGCCGGGGGTGCCCGCCACACTGGTGGTCAGCTATTACTCCGCACTGCAGATCCTCAACGACCCGGATCATTTTCCGGCCGATCCGCGCACCTGGCAGCGGAGTGTGGCCGCCGACTGCCCGGTGCTGCCCATGATGCAGTGGCGACCGAATGCCTTACGCAATGCCGGTGAAGCGCATGCCAGGTATCGGCAGGCCAATGTCGCGGGCCTGGAGAAGGTCGATCAGTACCGACTGCACGAGACGGTGGCGAAACTCGCTATTCCGCTGATCAATTCATTCTGCGCCGACGGGTCGGCGGACCTGGTGCGCCAGTACGCGTTTCCGCTCGCCTTCGCCGTACTCAACGCCATGCTCGGCTGTCCGGCCGATATCGCACAGCAGGCCGCCACCGGTATGGCCGCGATCTTCGAGGGCATCGATGCCGAGCACGGCAATCAGTTACTGGCTGGGGCAATGCTGGAGTTGACCCAGCTCAAGCGTGCCGAGCCCGGCGACGACATCACCACGCGGATGCTGCGGCACTCGGCGGTACTCAGCGATATCGAAATGGTGCATCAGCTCGGCACGCTGTACGGCGCGGGTATTGAGCCGCAACAGAATCTGATCATCAACACCCTGCTGCTGATCCTCACCGACGAGCGGTTCGGCGGGAGTGTGCTCGGCGGAACGTTGTCCACCCGGGACGCGCTCGACGAGGTGTTGTTCAACGATCCGCCGATGGCGAACTTCTGCTTCAGCTTTCCGCGCCAGCCGATCCTGATCGACGATGTCTGGCTACCCGCCCATCAGCCGGTCGTCATCAGCATCGCCGCCTGCAATACCGACCCGGCGATTGTCGCGAATCAGTACGCGGGCAATCGCTCCCATCTGTCCTGGGGCGCCGGACCACACGTGTGCCCCGCGAATTCGATGGCCTACCTGATCGCACAGGACGCCATCGACCAACTACTCGATGCACTGCCCGAGATCCGCCTCGCGGTGCCGCCCGATCAGCTGACATGGCGGCCGGGACCGTTCCACCGCGCGCTCACCGCACTCCCGATCACCTTCCCGCCGTCACCTCCATTGCTGTCCTAGGACCGGCCGTGCCTGCCCGGCGCGCCCTGATCGTGCCACGCTCGACGTATGCGACTGAGTATTTGCCTCGCCGACTTCACCTGGCCGGATTCACCGGACGCGATCGGTGCGCGGGTCGATCGAATTGTGCGCGCCGCCGATCAATCCGGGCTCGACTCGGTATTCGTCATGGATCATCTGTTCCAGATCGGTTCGAACGGCCCGGCGGAAAACGACATGCTCGAGGCCTACGCCGCGCTGGGATATATCGCGGCGCGGACCGAGCGCGTCCGGTTCGGTGCTTTGGTCACCGCTGTCAGCTACCGGGATCCGGGGCTGCTGATCAAGAGCGTCACTACCCTCGACGTGCTCTCCGGTGGCCGCGCCTGGCTCGGCATCGGTGCGGCCTGGAATGGTGATGAAGCCACGGGGCTGGGTCTGTTCTTTCCGCCGACCTCCGAGCGATACGAACGCTTGGAGGAAACCCTGCGGATCGCGAAGCAGATGTGGGCAGGTTCCGAAAAGCCTTTCCACGGAAAGCATTACACCCTCGAACGCCCGCTCAACGTCCCCAACGCGCTGACCCGCCCGCACCCGCCCATCATGATCGGCGGCCAAGGCGAACGAAAGACACTGCGCCTGGTCGCCCAATACGCCGATGCCTGCAACCTCTTCGGCGAATCGGTCGACACCGTCGCAGCAAAACTCGAAGTCCTGCGCCGACATTGCGAAGCCATAAACCGTCCATACGAGGACATCGAAAAGACCATGGTCGCGTTCTGGTATCCGGACAAATCCGTTGCCGAGCAGGCGGATTCATTCGCCCGCTTCGCCGAGGTCGGCATTCAGCACGTCGTACTCGGCCGTCCCGGCCCTTTCATCGACGAGGACTTCGAGCAGATCTCCGAATTGGTGGGAGCGGTCGCCGACCTCTGATTTCGATCAGCCGATCGAAGCTCGGTATGCAGCGGGTGGTGGCCAGGTGGAATTCACCGGGCGCTGGTCGAATGGGCTGGCATTGTTCGCCAGGGAGGAAGAGGCCATGACCAGCATCGATACTCACACCGTCGCCAACCGCGTCGAGGAATTGACCTCCGTATTCGAGCGGGGGCTGCAGGAGAATCTGGGGGTCGGCGCGTCGCTGGGGATTCGGCTGGAGTCCGCGGGGGACGGGTACACGCGGTATTACCTGGATCCCAATCCGGCCACCATCAACGCCATGTTCACGGTGCACGGCGGAGTGATCGCGACGCTGATGGATACCGCGATGGGCAGTGCGGTATTCACGAAACTCGGTGACGGCGTGGCCTATACGACGTTGGAGTTGAAGGTGAATTTCATTCGGTCGGTGACATTGGACGGATCGCGACTCACCTGTGAGGCCACTGCGGTTCACGTTGGGCGTCGCACCGCGACGGCGGAGGGGCGGATCGTGGATGCGAACGGCAAGTTGATCGCGCATGGTTCGACCACGATTCTGGTGCTGAATCCGGAGTAGTGAAACAAATAGCCCTGCCTCCGAGCATCGGGGGGCAGGGCTATTCGTCAGGTCAGCGTGTTGCACTCGCCGATGAAGCGAACCAACTCATCGAGCCGGTCGGATCTGGCATCCACCGTCCGGTCGATCACCTTCACCAGATGCTCATAGGCCTCGGTGTGGTCGTAGGAGGCGACATCGGCGATCTTCAGCGCCCACCGCCAGTAGCCGCGCATGGTGTCGGCCAGTGGCATCCGAAAGTTGGCGATGACATCGCGGATCGGTTCCACGGTCGCATCGCCCTGCACCCGCAGATACCGCCCGACTACGTCGGCCATGAAGCTGAAATGCCTTGCCTCATCACGAGTTAACCGCCCCAGAACCGCTGCGAGAACGGGCTCGTCGACCACATCGCGCAGGTGCTGGTAATACATCTGCGTCGCCTTCTCCTGTACCAGCGCGTAGGCGAAGAACTGCACCGGATGGTCGTAGGGCAGGTCGAACGGCTTCTGTCCTTCGATCGCCAATTCCGCACGCAGCGAGTCACGTTCGGCGATTCCAGATGCTTGCTGGTATCGAGTGAGAGCCCGTGCGTGGGTATCCTCCTCCAGTGCCCACCGCACGGTGAAGTGGTAGAGCTCGCGGTTGTGCATGAAGGTGGCACGATCCACGGTGTCGTCCACCGGGAAATGCCGGTGGTATACATCGAAATAGCCGGGCAGATGATCCTCGATGAGAGTGACGAACTGCACCGCCGAACGCTGCCCATCGGTGAGCCGACCCGCATCGGCGAGCGACCAGTCGAAGGCGGTCTCCACATCCCAGGCCCGCGCGGCCGGGGAGGCGGCGAGGAAGCCGTCGACCGCGGCCGCCACCTCATCGACCGGAATCAGTGCCGACTCCATATTCATCTGCCTCTCCTACCGGGCATTGCGACAGGTCAGCGCGTAATGCTTGGTCGTATAACCCCATCCGGCATTGGCGATCTCCAGGTAATGCCGCAGCTTCGCGGCCAGTCCGGGGCCGTGCGCATCGATGCGTCCGGCGGCCGCATGGACATTTGCGATCCAGTCATCGATGGTGCGGCGGTAGTGCTCGGTGAGATCGTCCACCGCGATGACCGAGAATCCGGCGTCCTCGGCGGCGGTCAGCAACTCTGACAGTGGGCGCAGATCACCCCAGCCGAAGATGTCCTCGCGGACGAATTCGGTGCCGACGCGGGTGTCGAACGCATTGCGGGCGGAGGCATTTCGAAAACAGCTCTCCGAAACATAGAGTGCGCCACCACGCCGCAGCACCGACCGTGCGCGCCGGAAAACCCCGCCGAGGTCGGGCATATGCACGATCGAGCCGAGCAGAGTCACCGCATCGAAGCTGCGCACCGGCAGATCGAGATCTTCGAAGTGACCGACCTCGGTGCGCACCCGTTCGGTGACACCACGCGCGAGGGCCTGTTCGGCGATGTACTCGTGCTGGCGCGGTGCCGGGCTGATTCCCATTGTTTCGCAACCGAATTCCTCGGCCATGAACAGGATGAGCGAACCCCAGCCGCATCCGACATCGAGCAGTCGCTCCCCGCCGCGCAGGCCGAGCCGATCGGCGACGAAGTGTAGCTTCTGCCGCTGTGCCTGTTCGAGGGTGTCGGTCGGCGAGTTGTACAGTGCCGAACTATATTTGCGCAGCGGGTCGAGGAACTGGCCGAAGATGTCCGGATCCAGGTCGTAGTGCTGGTTGGTATCGGCCGTGACGGTCATGCCGCGGCCTCGTGCAGGGCCCGATCGACCACCTTGACGACATCGGCGAGCGTGGAGAGACCGAAGACGTCCTGGTCCTCCAACTCGATGTCGTAGGTGCGTTCGATCTTGGCGACCATGCGCAGCACGCGCACCGAATCGACGCCCGCCATACCGCGCAGGTCGACGTCGGGTCGTAGTTCGGCCTCGGCGATGCCGGTCTCGGTGGCGGCGATATCGGTGACGGTGCGCAGGATGTCGTCGGCGGTGTTGGTCATTGCTGAACTCCATTCGAAGAGAGGGCATTCGCGGTGGTCAATGCGTGCGAGAGCAGGGCGACCTCGTCGTCGCGGAGGGTGAGTTGATGGCGGACCGCATCGAGTTCGAACGGCTGATAGGCCGCGCTGGAGGTGGCGCAGACGGTGCCGTCGGCGTCCAGGATCTCGGCGGCTGCCTGAATGGGGTGATGCGACTCCGATAGCGTTGCCACACAGTGGTATTCGTGGTCGACCAGCAGCGGCGAGATGAATCGGGTGCGTTGGGAGACCGTGAATGCGGGATGGTGGCGGGCCAGCACGATGAGATTGCCCATCACCTCATCGCAGATCACGCCGATGAGTCCGCCGTGCACCACGCCCGGGTAGGACTCGAAGCCGCGTCCGAGTCGGAACCGGGCCTGCAGGCCGTCCGGATGCGGTTCGAACTCGAGCCGCAGCCCGGACGCGTTGTGCGGGGAACAGCCGAAGCAGTGGTAATCCGGAAGCACCGACCACGGCACCTGAACCGAGCTGTGTCGCTCCATGAGCTAGGCGATCGCGTCGGCGAGGGCGCGGCGGACCTTCGCGTTGGAGGACAGGTCGAGGCCCGTCATAGTGGCGAAGGTGCGACGCACCTTGTCGTGCAGCACATCCAGTTCGCCCTCGGCGGCTACCTGTCCGAGGAACAGATCGAATCCGGTGTCGATGGTCTCGTGGTCGCCGAGTTCGCTGATACCGGCCTTGAAGGTGCTCACCGGATGCTTGATCTTGGCCTCGGAGCTGTAGACGTACAGGGTCTCCAGCACAGACGGCAACTCCTCGGGGCGCCGCTCCAGCCGCTTGGTGGCGTAGTGGATGAACTCGCGGGCATGTCCGGCCTCATCGCGACTCGCATTGAGCAGCAGGCCCTTCAGCACCGGCTCCTGCACCCAGCTCGCGACGGCGCGGTAGATGTGGTTCACCGTGAGTTCGGAGATGATATTGGTGGCCAGGGTGGCCGAGGGGGTGGTTCCGGGGGCGTACGGCTCGCGCATGGAATCGACGGCCTTCTCGTCCACACTCTCGCCGACCGCACCGAGCCAGGAGCGAAAGGCATAGTGGTGCTGCACTTCCTGGTAGCCCCACACCACGGCGAAGGTGGAGAAGTCGTAGTCGTCGACGAATTCGTTCATGAAGCCGTGTACCGCGGCGATGACATTGGATTCGCCCATCGTCGCGCTCTTGGCCAGCGTCACGTATTCGGGGCGGACCAGTGCGTGGTCGACGGCGTCGAGGTCCAGATCGGTCAGCCGCCAATGCAGGCGTTCGTAGTGACGGAAGACTTCATAGCTGTGCACAGGAGGCTCCAGTTCGGTCGAAGATCATTGCCGTGGGGAGATGAGGTCGCGGGCGGCGAGGCGCTGCAGTTTGCCGCTGCTGGTGCGTGGAATGCTGCGTGGCGCAACGAGATGCACCGCTACGGCCGCCAGCCCGAGCTCGGTGGAGATGCGGCCGCGTATCTGATCGGCCAGCGCATCTGCTGCCGCGCCGGTGCAGTCGGATTCGGCTATGAGCGCGATGACATCCGCGCCGCTGGGATCGGTCGCGGCGGTGCAGCGGCCCTTGTAGATGCCATCGAGGTCACACACGGCGGCCTCGACATCCTGGGCGTAGTAGTTGACGCCGCGCACGGTGATCATGTCCTTGCATCGGCCCGTGACGAAGAGTTCACCGTCGCGCTGGTAGCCGAGATCGCCTGTGCGCAGCCAACCTTCGGTGTGCGGTCCGGCCACGCTGGACGGGTCGGCGGTCAGGTAGCCGTCCGTGACCGAGGGGCCCTGGATATGGATTTCGCCGACAGCGCCATCCGGCAGTGTCTCGCCGGTACCGAGATCCACGATGCGCAGCCGCAGATCGGCCACGGCGGAGCCGACACCTGCCACGGCGCGCGCCCCGGGGGCGTCCGGCGAAACGAGGTGTGCCCGAGCGTCATCCGCGAGTGCCGCGCGATCGACCCATTCGAACAGCGGTTCCCGCCCCAGCGGCGGGAAGGCGACGGCGAGGGTCGCCTCGGCCATGCCGTAGACCCCGAACATGGTCGAGCGCGCGAAACCGGCGGGCGCGAAATGCTGGCAGAACGAATCGACCACATCGCGGGAAATCGGTTCGGAACCATTGAAGGCGATGCGCCAATGCCGCAGGTCGAAGTCGGTGACCTCGTCCGCGGGGATGGCGTTGAGCAGTGCCTCGTAGCCGAAATTCGGCATGGCGGTGATCGTGCTGCCGCTTGTCGCGAATTCGGCCAGCCAGCGGGCCGGATTCTTGACGAATGCCAGCGGTGACCAGATGTGCGCGGGAATTCCGCGCAGGATCGCGGACAACGTGCCGAACAGGCCCATATCGTGGAACAGCGGCAGCCAGAAACCGCCCTGATCGGTCAGGTCGAGCGCGATGCCGGTTCGGATCGCGGCCAGGCCGCTGAGGGCGTTGTGGTGGGTCAGCCGAACGCCTTTAGGGGTGGCGGTGCTGCCGGAAGTGAACTGCACGATGGCAAGGTCGTCGGCATCGATCGCGGGCAGCGCGGTACTGACCTCGGTGAATAGCGTTGCGGTGTCCACCAATTCGACGTCCACCGCGGTTTCGAGTAGAGCGGCCAAATCGGCGAATCGGTGCGATACCAAGACGATGCGCATCCCGGCGGCCGCCGCAATGGTCGCGAGCTTGTGCGGGTATCGGCTCAGCTGCGCGGAACCGACAGGCAGGGGAAGGGGAGTTGCGGCACCGCCCGCCGCCGCGACTCCGAACAGACCGATCAGGAATTCGGGCGCGTTCGGGCACAGTATGCCCACCGGCTCGCCCCGTCGTATGCCACGGCGGACCAGCGCCGCGGCAGCGCCACGGGAGAGCCGGTCGAGTTCGGCGTAGCTCAGTTTTTCCGAAACCGACCAGAATGTGGCGGCCACCTCGGGGTGCGCGGCCGCGATCCGGGCCAGTCGACCCGGCAGCGTTTCGACCGATTCCGCAGAATTCATGTCTGCCACGACAACAGCGAATTGTGACAACGCCTTGAACGCATTGTGAATTGCGGTCTGCGATAAACATCCGCGATCATTCAATCGTGTTGCCCGATAAGGTATTCCGGCTATAGCGCGATAGGAACGAGTGATCGCCGCCGTACCGCCGGGTGCGCCGGCGCCACGATGGACCGGAATTGTTTTCGCCCGGTGTCCATTTCGCTTTTCATTCAGGAGTTGCCGGTGAGTTCCGACCATTCCGCGGTCGAGGAATTGACCCCGGTTCAGGTGGCGGTCGTCGAGAGCGTCGCACCGCATATGCGACACAATCCGTATGACAGTTATGCGGTGCTGCGTGATGCGGGGCCATTTGTACCCGGACCGCACGATATGCATTTGGTGACCCGCCACCACGAGGCGCAGACCATCATGCAGGATCCGCGCTGGAGCCACGCCGAGGAACCGCAACTGCTGCACGGCGACAGCGATGTCGAACTACCGGGATCGTTCCTCTGGATGGAGCCGCCGGAGCACACCCGGTTGCGCGGACTGGTCAGCAAGGCATTCACCGCGCGCACCGTCAGCGGCATGCGGGGCAGGGCCGAACAGTTGGTCGAGGATCTGCTCGCGAAGATGCTCGCCGCGGGCGAGGTCGATCTGCTGGATGCGCTGGCCTACCCGCTGCCGCTCACCATGGTCTGTGAGCTGCTGGGCGTTCCGGTCGAGGCATATGAGCATGTGCGCCAGATCTCGACCGGCATCGCCCGCGGCCTCGACCCGGATCTGCTGCTCTCGCCAGAGGAATTGGCCGCGCGCACCGCGGCGGTACACGCTTTCCTGGAGTTCTTCGGCGATCTGGTGGAGCAGCGGCGCAAATCTCCGCGCGCGGACCTGATCACGGCGCTCGTGCAGGCCGATGACGCGGGCGCTCGGCTGACTCGCACCGAATTGCTCGGCACATTGTTGATTCTCGTCGTCGCCGGGCACGAGACGACCGTCAATCTGATCGGCAACGGCGTGCTCGCGCTGATCCGCAATCCCGAGGAGTTCGAGCGGCTGCGCGAATTCCCGGAGCTGTGCGAATCGGCCGTCGACGAGGTGCTGCGCTACGACGCGCCGGTGCACCTCACCACGCGCACCGCGCACGATGTGATCACCGTCTCCGGCCGGACCTTCGCACCCGGTGATGCGGTGATCGTGCTGCTGGCCTCGGCCAATCGCGACTCACGCGCCTTCCCGGACGCCGACAGGTTCGATATCGCGCGGTATGCCGGGGGCCGAAAGGCCGAGCGGCACTTGTCCTTCGGCCTCGGCCTGCACTACTGCCTCGGTGCACCGCTGGCCCGGCTGGAGATGCAGGTCGTGCTGCGTGCCATTGCCGATCGCGTCGCGTCCATGACCTTGCTCGAGGAGCCGCCGTATCGACCGAATGTGGTCGTGCGCGGGATGTCCGAACTTCATGTGCGGCTGGAGGGAAAATGAACGCAGTATCGCGGAGCGATTCGATGAGGGGCGGCGGTCGGGCGACGGGTGGGCATACAGCCGATCCGATCACCTTCGATGCCTTCGATCCGAGTGCGCGAGCGGACCCGTATCCGGCATACCGTCGGGTGCGCGATGCCGCCGCGCTTTTTCCGTACGAATTCGGCGATGTCCCGGTCACTTTGATCACCCGGTACGAGGAATGCGCCGCCATCCTCACCGGATCGGACTGGGGGCACGGCTATGCCGCCGGCATCAGCCCGTTCCGGGACACCACCGCGGCGATTCCCGGTTCGTTCGTTCGAATGGACCCGCCCGAACACGGCCGTTATCGCAAGCTGGTGGCGAAAGCGTTCACGCCACGGTTGATGGCGGAGATGGTTCCGGTCGCCGGTCAGGTTGTCCGCGATCTGGTCGACGCGGCGGTGCGGCGTGGCGAACTCGATGTGCTCAATGATCTCGCGGTACCCCTTGCGGTGGCGATGGTGCCGGTCCGGCTGCTCGGCGCCGATCCGGCCGATGGTGCGCTGTTTCGCGAGTGGCAGCTGGCGATCGCGCGCGGCAGCGATCCGGATTCGCTGCTCGGCCCCGACGAAGTGGCCGCCCGCGGAACCGCGGCAATGGAGTGCATGGGCTACTTCGCCCGGCTGATCCAGCAGAAGAAGGCGCATCCGACACCGGATCTGCTGAGTGCGCTGGTGTCCGTGAGCGATGCGCAGCTGACCGAGCCCGAGGTGATCGGGATTGCGCTGCTGACGCTGGTCGCGGGCATGGAAACCTCGATCAACCTGATCGGCAACGGCATGCTCGCGCTGCTGCGCAATCCGGTTCAGCTGCAACTGCTGCGGGACAATCCGGAGCTGATCGGTCCGTCGCTGGACGAGATGCTGCGCTACGACGCCCCGACCCAGTTCACCATCCGAGTCGCTCTGGCCGACACCACCGTCGGCGAGCACGAGTTCCGTCGCGGCGACGGCGTGGTCGTACTCACCGCCTCGGCCAGCCGGGACGACCGGGTATACCCCGAGGCGGACACCTTCGATGTCACCCGCTACGCCGGAAACCGTCCGGCACGCAAGCATCTCGGCTTCAGCCTCGGCATTCATTACTGCGTCGGTGCGCCGCTCGCGCGAATCGAGGCGGAGGCCGCGCTCGGCACCCTGCTGGACCGGGCCTCCGAACTCGAACTCGCCACCGACACCGTGGAATACCGGCCGAGTCTGATTCACCGCGGCATTGTGTCGCTGCCGGTGTCGCTGTGAACGAGCGAACAATCAACACAGCCGACCGCGCTGGGATGTGCCGCAAGCGATTCGGCCACCGGTTTCGGCAGCACCGGTGCCGAATCGACTCGACGATGTACCGAGAATCTCCGATCTTCTCGGTCGTGTCGGAGCTGAGCGCCGGGCAGGCGCAGGCATGAATGAGCGGCGGCACGCGGTGGTGCTCGGCGCGGGCATCGCCGGATTGCTCGCCGCCCGGGTGCTTTCCGAGCATTACGCCAGGGTCACCATTTTCGAGCGCGACATGGTCGCTGGCACCACCATGCGACGCGGTGTACCACAGGCACGGCACCTGCACGGACTGCTGGATCGCGGCCGGACCATCATCGAACAGCTGTATCCGGGTTTCACCTCCGAAATGGCCGACCGGGGCGCGACCACGGCGGAGGCATTGGTCGGAACCCGCTGGTACGTAGGCGGTTTGCGGGTCGCACCCACATCAACCGGCCTCACCTCGGTAATGGCGACCAGACCACTACTGGAAGAGGTACTGCGACAGCGAACACTCGCGGTACCGGGTGTGCGCCTGTGCGAGGGCACGGCGCGCGGCCTCATCGGCGATGCCACGCGGGTCCGGGCGGTGTCGGTCTCCGGCGGATACGGGGCAGAGGCGTATGCCACGGACCTCGTCGTCGACGCGACCGGCCGCGGCTCCCGCGCGAGCGTCTGGCTGGCCGCTCTCGGAGCGCGGATACCGCGGGAGGAACGCCTCGAGGTCGATCTCGGCTACACTTCCAGGCTCTTCCGTTGGCGGCCGGGCCAATTGGGCGGCCACTCATCGGTGATCATCTCAACCGGCCCGAATGGCCGTGGCGGCGGTGCGATTCGGGTCGAGGGCGAGCGCTGGCACATAACATTGGCCGGAATGCTCGGCGATCATCCACCGACCGATCCGGACGGCTTCGCCGAATTCGCCGCCACCATGCCCGCACCGGATATCCACGAACTCATCACCACCTCCGAACCACTCGACGACGCTGTCCCGCACCGGTTCCGATCGCCCGTGCGCCGCCGCTTCGAGCGGCTTTCCGCGGTGCCGCAAGGCTTTCTGGTTCTCGGTGACGCGCTGTGCAGCTTCAATCCGCTGTACGCGCAGGGCATGGCCGTGGCCGCACAGCAGGCTCTTGCCTTACGCGAATGTCTGCGCGCGGAATCCGACCAGGCCGGACTACCTGCCCGGTACTACTGCGCCGCTGGCAAAGTGGTCGATGTCGCGTGGCAGCTCGCTGCCGGTGCCGACCTCGGTCATCCGGGCGTCATCGGCCCCCGCACGACCCGTACGCGCCTCATCAATGCCTATGTCGCCAGAGCACACCGGGTCGCGCATGTCGATCCGCAGGTCGCGCGGACCTTTCTGCGGGTCGCCAATCTCGTCGAACCGCCCGCGGCACTGGTGCGACCGTTAATGGCGGCCCGAATCCTGCTGCGCGCCAACGCGCAGTCCGCCGCGGTCCCCGACCGTTCACCGATCCCTATCGAACCGACGAGGTGACGGGTCCGCAATGCCGCGCCCCGCACCGCCACATTCCGACCGGACGCACCGCCAGTTCGGCGGTGCACCGCACAGAAGGGACCACCCTGATATGTCGCATGCGAATACGGCGGTGGCGGGCCAGGATTCCGCCATCCAGACCGCCATCGCTCAGCTATTCGGCCCCGAAGGCAGACCCGACCCGTACACGCCGGCACGGGTCCTACGCGAAGCGGGCCCGTTGCATCAGACTCCACTCGGCCACCATCTGCTGACCCGCTATGAGGACTGCACGGCAGTGCTGTCGACCACCGCGTGGAGTCATGCGGAAGAGGCCGCGATGATGCACCCCACCGTGTCACCGGAGGACGCACCCGAGGAACTGCCCACCTCATTTCTCTGGATGGAGCCGCCGGACCACACGCGGCTGCGCAATCTAGTGACCAAGGGGTTCACCCCGCGCATGGTGACCAGGCTGCGCCCGCGCATCGAGGAGCTGACCGAGGAGCTCGTCGACAATGCCCTGGCCGCAGGCGAATTCGATCTTGTCGAGATGATCGCCTATCCGCTTCCGCTGATCATTGCCTGCGAATTGATCGGTGTGCCGCCAGAGGCATATGAGCAGGTGCACCGGTGGTCCCAGGACCTGGCCCGCGGCTTCGATCACGACTACACGCTGCCCGAGCAGGCGCTGAAGGCTCGCAGCGCCGGTTCGCGCGGCTTCATGGGCTATTTCCGTGAGTTGCTGAACGAGCGGCGCCACGATCCGAAGGACGACCTGCTGAGCGCGCTGTCGCAGGTCGAGGACTGCGGCGACGTGCTCACCGAACAGGAACTGCTGGCCACGTGCATCACCACCTTCGTCGCCGGACACGAGACCACCGCCAATCTGATCGGCACCGGCATGCTGCAGCTGATGCGCAATCCGGGTGAAATCGCCGTCCTGCGCGCACGTCCCGAGCTGACCGCGTCCGCGCCGGACGAACTGCTGCGACTGGAGCCGTCGGTGCAGATCACCACCCGCGCCGCGACACGGCCGATCACCGTCGCGGGCCATGAGTTCGACACCGGGGAAGGAGTTGTGGTGCTGATCAATTCGGCCAATCGCGACGATACGGTGTTCCCCGATCCCGACCGGGTCGACGTGGCCAGGTATTCCGATCCGATGTCTCCGGCCAAGAAGCACCTCGGTTTCAGTCTCGGCATCCACTACTGCCTCGGCGCACCCCTGGCATTGCTGGAGATGGAGGTACTGCTGGACGTGCTGTTGCGCAAAGTGCGTGATATCGAACTGCTTTCGGACCAACCGCCCTATAAGCCGAATGTGGTCATTCGTGGCCTGGAAGCCCTGCCGACGAGGTTCACCGCCAAGTGAATTGTGCTCGGACCCGGTGTGATAGCACGCCGGGTCCGCTCTTGTCTCGGCCCATCGTTTCCGGGATGCTGAATGGTCGCGGCCTGTGATAGCACACCGGCGCACGCGCCGGGGTCAGTTCACCCGGCCGCAATGGTCTCGGCGATATCCGTCCGATCGCGGTTCATCCTCGGTTACCTGGCTCCGCTAACGTTTCGGGTACGCGGAATAAGGAGCCGGCGGCATGGAGTTCCGACATCTGGTCTCATTCATCACTATTGCCGAAGAGCTGCATTTCGGCCGCGCAGCGCAGCGCTTGCATCTCACGCAGCCCAGTCTCAGTGCCCAGCTGCAGAAGCTGGAGAAATCACTCGGCGTGCAACTGGTCGCACGTAACTCCCACGAGGTCAAACTGACCCCCGCGGGCCGAGAATTCGAGAGTCAAGCCCGCATCATTGTGGCCCAGATGGACCGGGCCGCCCAGGTCGCCAAGGCGACCGCCGAGGGGCGCGCGGGCACCCTCAATATCGGTTACAACCTTCCGGCCAGCAGACACGTGCTCCCGGATGCGCTAACCAGAATGACCGAACGGCATCCCGATATCGTGGTGTCGCTGTGGGAGAAGCGCACCGGCCCGCAGCTGGCGGCGCTGGCCGACGGCTCGCTCGACCTGGCGCTGGTATACGGCCACCCGAGCACCCCGGATTTCGCTTATCGCCGGTTACTGCACCGGGTTCCGCTGGTGGCGGTGGTCGGGCGCAGACACCGCTGGGCCGAACGGTCCGGCGTGCCCTTCGCCGAATTGGCCGGACAGGAGTGTGTGCTGTTCGCCCGCGAACAGTGTCCGGCCATGTACGACTCCATCTTCCGCGCGGCCGCGGACACCAGGATCAGCTTGGCCGTCGCGCATACCGCCGATGATCCCGGTGCGACCGCGCATATGGTATCGGTGCGTCCGTTCGTCGGATTCGCCTCACTACCGCGTGCCATCTCGATGGGGATGGGTGCGCCGGGCAGTATCTCGGTGGCGGTCAAACTGTTCGATCCGGTGCCGACATTGGATTTGTACGCGGTGTGGCGTACCGACGAGACGAATCCGGCGGTTTCGTTTTTCCTGGAGTGCATCGATTCCCCCGAACCGGCCCGTATAGATATTGCCCGTGCGCTCTCGGCCTGAGTCCTTCGATAGGCCATGACATTCGCGCGGTAGGAACCTCTGTATCGGCGGGGACGTAATTCGTTGCCGCCGACCAGAATTCGACATTGTGAATACAGTGTCAGTGACCGAGAACGGGATCGATCTACCGGACGACGCGAGTTTGTACTCGGTGATTTCCGGTGCGGCCGCGGCACATCCGCGACGGCAGTCGCTGTGCGGCGCGGACGGGACGCAACTCACCTGCGCCGAGGTGGACCGGCGGGCACGAGCGCTGGCCTCGGCGCTCGCCGGGCGTGGCGTGCAAGCGAGGGATCGGGTCGCGATCCTGGGCCGCACGAGTCTGGAGTGGGCGCTGCTGGATTGCGCACTGCTCGCCCTGGGCGCGGTGGTCGTTCCGGTGTATCCGACCTCCTCGGCGGCGCAGATCGAGCATATCCTGCGCGATAGCGGCAGTGCGTATTTCGTCGGCGAGGACGAATCCGATGCGGCGCGCCTGCGTGCCGCCGGTGCGGGCGAGGTCTGGACCTTCGCGCTGATCGCGGAGCTGACGACGACCGAAATCGACGCGGATCTCGATGCCCGCATCGCCACGGTGCACGCCGACGATCTGGCCATGATCGTCTACACCAGCGGCACCACCGGTGTCGCCAAGGGATGCTTGATCACGCACCGCAATATGTTCGTGTCCTCGGCCAATACCGTGCGGCAGACCGGTGCGCTCTTCGATGGCACGACCGTGTTGGCGCTGCCGTTGTCGCACGTCTTCGGACAGACCATCCTGTTCGCCTGCTTGTTCGGCGGCAGCCGCACCCATCTACTGCCCGGCATCCCGGATCTGGTGCCGCTGCTGCCGACGCTGCGGCCCACCTTCCTGGCGCTGATTCCCTACGGATTGGAGAAGATTCGCAAGTACTGCCGAACCCTGCTGTCCGGCACCGAGGAGCAGGAAGCGGTGACGCGCGGCCTGGCATTGCTGGGTGACCGAGCGACGCCGGAACCGTGCGACCATCCGGTTGCGGCCGCGCTCGGTGGGCAGCTGCGCTACGTCATCTCCGGCGGCGCCTCGCTCGACGAATCGACGATCGCGTTCTACGCCGGATTCGGTGTGGTGCTGCTGAACTGCTACGGGCTCACCGAGGCGGCGACCGCCGTGACGGTCAGCGCCCCGGAAACCAATCGGCTCGGCACCGTCGGGCGACCGATTCCGGGGACCTCGGTAGCGATCGCGGACGCCGATGGCGAGGTGCTGGTTTGCGGACCGCACGTCTCGCCGGGCTATTGGGGCGTGGCAGCGGACCAGACCGTCGTGAACGACGAAGGTTGGCTGCACACCGGCGATCTCGGTGGACTCGATGCCGATGGCTATCTGCGCATCACCGGCCGCAAGAAGGAGATCCTGGTGACCTCCGGCGGCAAGAATGTCGCGCCCGCGCCGCTCGAGGACCGGGTGCGACTGCACCCCTTGGTGAGTAACTGCATGGTGGTCGGAGACGGCCGCGATTACGTCACCGCATTGGTGACGCTGGATCCGGTGCAGCTGCGGCGTTGGCGCGGCAACCATCCCAACGGTGATCTCGAGGCCGCCGTGCAGACCGCGATCGACGATGCGAATTCCCTTGTTTCCCGCGCGGAATCGATCCGCGCATTTCGAATTGTGGATGGCGACTTCACCGTTGACGACGGATTGCTCACCTCGTCTCGGAAACTGCGCAGAGCCGCGATCGCCGCGGCTTATTCCACCGATATCGATTACCTCTACCCGGCACGCCAACCCGCGCAATAGGCGCGATCTCGAAATCTCGACTACCGGAAAGTGATGCGAATATGTACGACGTCATCGTTGTCGGAACTCGGGTCGCGGGTTCCCCGCTGGCCATGCTGCTCGCCAGGAAAGGGTACCGGGTCCTCGCCGTGGACCGTGCCACCTTCCCGAGCGACACTCCCTCGACCCACTACATCCACCAGGCCGGACTCGGCTTGCTGCGGTCGTGGGGTCTGCTGGAGCAGGTGGTGGCCTCCGGTTGCCCGCCCATCCGGCACCTGAACTTCACCTACACCGACATCGTCATCAAGGGTTTCGCCGATGTGGCGGCCGACGGCATCGACGCCGTGTACTGCCCGCGCCGCACCGTGCTGGACAAGATCCTGGTCGACGCGGCCGGGAATGCCGGCGTCGAGGTGATCCACGGGTTCTCCGTCACCGAGTTGGTGTTCGACGAGGATCGCGTGGTCGGCATCCGCGGGCGCGTCCGTGACGGCGCCGAGCAGGAGTTCCGTGCCGGTCTGGTGATCGGTGCCGACGGCTCGAATTCGACCGTGGCCAAGGCGGTCGGCGCCGAGGTGTACGAGGGCTCCCCGGCGGCGTGCTTCGTCTACTACTCCTACTACGACGGCGTCGACTGGGGCATGCAGCACCGCACCGGATTCGGTGAGCAGCAGTTCGCGGCGTGGCCGACCAATGACGGACTCTCGCTGGTCGCGGTGATGCGCAAGCGCGACCGTTTCCGCGACTTCCGCACCGATCCCGATGCCGGTGTGCAGGAGATCGTCGAGCAGATCGACCCCGAACTCGGTGCGCGCCTGCGGGATACGGGCAAGCGGGTCGAGCAGTTCCGCCCCATGCTCTACCCGGACAACTACCGTCGCCGCTCCTACGGACCCGGTTGGGCACTGGTGGGCGACGCCGGTTACCACAAGGACCCGTTCACCGGTTGGGGCATTACCGACGCCTTCAAGTACGCCCAGCTGCTCGCCGATCTGGTCGACGAGGGCCTCTCCGGAGCCAGGCCGCTCGATGCGGCGCTTGCCGAGTACCAGGTCGAACGCGACGC
The DNA here is from genome assembly GCF_044457245.1 of Nocardia sp. NPDC050630. NCBI lineage: Bacteria > Bacillati > Actinomycetota > Actinomycetes > Mycobacteriales > Nocardiaceae > Nocardia > Nocardia sp. NPDC050630. Next base: position 210,966 of record NZ_JBITGN010000005.1, on the reverse strand, counting down.
CCAAAGTGTCAGCACTTACGAACTGACACGGAGCATTTCGGAGCTGTCCCTGACGCCGTACTACGACTCGGTATTCCGCGCGACCAGCTATGACGAGGACTACTCGAAGAAGTTCTTCGGGCTGATCGCCGGAACCTACTCGCCGGAGAAGTACTTCGGCGAGCAGGAGCTGACCGAGCTGTACGAGAAGGTCGACTTCCCGGTCGACGCGCGGCATGTCACCAAGGATGGGGTGTCGGCATGAGTGAGCGAACCATGGCACAGCGCGCATCGCGCACAACGGAGCCGAGCGTCAGTGAGGTGCGGTCGTGAGCGGACTAACCGCACTGGGGGACAGCTTCGTCGAGGGTCGCGGTGACGCCGCGACCGGTGGCGGTTACCGCGGCTGGGTGTCGCGATTGGGCGGCCAGCTCGGTCTGCGACCGGCCGCTGTGCGCAACTTCGGTACGCACGGTGCCACTACCAGCATGGTGCTCGAACATCAACTGCGCCTGGCTGTTTCGACGCGAGCAAGTCTCTTCGGGGTGGTCGTCGGTGTGAACGATCTGGTCAGCGATTTCGATTCGGATCGGTTCGAACGCAATCTTTGGACGGTGTTCGACACGCTAGGTGGCACTGGCGCAACGGTTTTCACGGCAAGCTACCCGGATATTCCGGCTCGCTTGCCGGTGCCCGATGGATTCCGTGCACTGCTGCGGGATCGGTTCGTCTTCGCCAATGCGGTGCTGGCTGCCGTCACCGCCGAAACCGGCACGCTGCTGCTGGATATCGCCGCCCTGCCCGAGTGGGAGCAGCCCGAGGTGTGGACCGCCGATGGTCTGCACCCGAGCTCGCTCGGTCACCACATGTTCGCCGCGGGTGCGGCCGAGCTCATCGCATCGCGTACCGCGACCACCGTCGCCGCCTGATCTTTCCACCCGGTTCGAGAGGAACTTTCGTGACAGACGACAGACGCCTGGCGCGCAACCCGATCGCCATTGTCGGGATGTCCGGGCTGCTGCCCAACGCGCACAACCATCGAGAGTATTGGCAGAACATCGTCGAGGGCGTGGACTGCACCACCGAGGTGCCCGCCTCGCGCTGGAGCCTCGACGATTACTTCGACGCCGATCCGGATGCCCCGGATAAGACCTACTCGCGTCGCGGCGCGTTCCTGCCCGATATCGACTTCGACCCAGTGGAATTCGGGCTCCCGCCCAATCAACTCGAAGTCACCAGCACCATGCAGACGCTCAGTCTCGGCGTGGCGCGCGATCTGCTGATCGATGCGGGCGCGGTCGATTCCACCTGGTACGACCCGGGCAAGACCGGCGTCGTGCTCGGCACCACCGGACCGGTGCCGCTGATGCATCCACTGGCGGCGCGCCTTTCGACACCGGTGTTGAAAGAGGCGGCGCGCTCGGTCGGGCTCTCCGATACCGACGCCGATGCCATCGCCGATAAGTTCGTCGCGGCTTTCGCGCCGTGGGAAGCGAATTCGTTCCCGGGTCTGCTGGCCAATATCACCGCGGGCCGGGTCGCCAATCGGCTCGGCCTCGGCGGTATCAACTGCACCGTCGATGCGGCGTGTGCGGCATCGCTTGCCGCGCTGCGGACCGCGATTGCCGAACTGCAGGACGGCCGGGCGGACATGATGATCACCGGCGGTGTGGATACCGAGAACACCATCTTCATCTATATGTGCTTCAGCAAGGTGGGCGCACTGTCGGCGAACGGACAGATCAGCCCGTTCTCCGCCGATGCGAACGGCACGCTGCTCGGCGAGGGCATTACCATGCTCGCACTGCGACGGCTGGAAGACGCACGTCGCGACGGCAATCGAATCTATGCCGTGATCCGCGGCCTTGGTTCCTCCAGCGATGGCCGGGCCAAGAGCATCTACGCGCCGCGCGCGGGTGGCCAGCGGGTCGCGCTCGATCGTGCATATGCCGATGCTGATTGCTCACCTGCGGATGTCGCGCTGATCGAGGCGCATGCGACCGGTACACCAGTCGGGGATAAGACCGAACTGACCGCGCTGAAATCACTACTGTCCGAAGCAACTTCGGAGCCACGGTTCGCGGCGCTCGGCAGTGTGAAGTCGCAGATCGGGCACACCAAGGGCGCCGCGGGTACCGCTTCGGTGATGAAGTTGGCACTCGCACTGCATCAGAAGGTGTTGCCGGGCACCATCAATGTGGCCGCACCCAATGCGGAGATCGCACCGGATGACGCGCCCTACTACGTGAATACCCGGACTCGGCCGTGGATCCGGGATCCACAGCGGCCGGTGCGTCGGGCCGCCGCCTCGGCATTCGGGTTCGGTGGCACCAACTTCCACGTCGTGTTGGAGGAGGCCGACTCCGTTCGCGGACCGGTATTGCATCGCACGGCGCGGGCCCATCTGTGGCATGCGCCCGATGTGGCCGGACTGGTGGACGCGGTTCGCAGCGTGGATGGCATCGACGGCGGCGATATTCCGGAGGATCACGCGCGCATCGGATTCGTCTCGGTAGACGATGAGAATGCCGCGCACCTGCGGGCGCTGGCGGTGGACGAACTGGTGCGCAATCCCGCGGCCGTGGCGTGGGATCACCCGGAGGGCGTGTACTTCCGGGCGGCGGCACTGCCGGAGCGCAGGATCGGTGCGCTGTTCGCCGGGCAGGGCAGTCAGTACGTCGATATGGGATCGGATGCGGTGCTGAGCAATCCGTCTGTCGGGGCCGCCTTCGACGCGGCCAATATCGCATTCACCGGAGCGCCGGTGCGGCTGTCGTCAGTGGTGTTCCCGCCCCCAGCCTTCGATGAAGAGACCTCGTCGGAACAGGAAAAGGCGTTGCGCCGAACCGAATTCGCGCAACCCGCGATCGGTGCGCTATCGGCGGGGCAGTTCCAGGCGCTGGCGGAGTGCGGGTTCCGTGCGGATGGATATCTGGGGCACAGTTTCGGTGAACTCACCGCGCTATGGGCCTCCGGTGCGGTCGCTACCGAGGACTTCTTCGCCCTGGCCCGGGCACGCGGGGCGGCGATGACACCGGCAGCAGGTGTCGAGGCCGGGACCATGGTGGCGCTCGGTGCGTCGAGGGAAATCGCCGAGGAACTACTCGCCGGTATCGACGATGTCTGGATCTGCAATCACAATGCGCCCGATCAGGTCGTGGTCGGCGGCGGGCCGGAGGGGATCGCCGCCGTGGTCGAGCAGGCCGGTGCGCGAGGGGTGGCGACTCGGGCCCTGCCGGTGTCGGGAGCGTTCCATACACCGTATGTGGCGCATGCGGTGGACGCGTTCGCCGACGCGACCGCGGCGGTGACGATCGGTGCGCCCGACGCGCCGGTCTACGCGAATACCCCCGACGCTCGCTATGGCGACGATGTGGTTGCCAATCGGGCACTGCTGACCGAACAGCTCAGTAAGCCGGTCGAATTCGTCGCCGCGCTGACCGCGATGCACGCCGATGGCTGCACGGTATTCGTGGAATTCGGACCGAAGCAGGTGCTGACCTCATTGGTGCGGCGCACCCTCGGAGACGATGTCATCGCCATCGCGGCCGATTCCGGTCCCATCGGCAATAGCGATCTCGCGCTGGTACGGGCGGCGGTGCGGCTGGCCGTGCTCGGCTTCGGCCTGCACGGAATCAATCGGTATGCCGCGCCTCTGCCAGCCCCGCGCGCCTCGAATCGTGCGATGACCGTGACGATCTCGGCGCCGGAGTACGTGCCCGAGAGTAGGCGCGCGGCGTATGCGGCCGCACTCGACGACGGTTATCGAGTCAGTGTTTCCGCACCGACTCCGGTCGACACCGTGGTCGATCCTCAGCCCGAAACGCTGCCGGTGGCAGCGACGTTCGCCGAACCTACGGAGACGACTGTGTATCAGCCCTACGAGTCGGACGCGCTCGACAGTGCGCTCGTGCAGCACCTACAGACCCACCGTCAGTTCCTGGACGGACAGCTGGATATGGCACGCGGCTTGGCCGGTGCGCTCGGCAGTGGATCGCTCGACGAGGCGACCTTGCGGGCGATCGAAGCCGTGAAGGATCACGGTGTCGCGATCAGTGAAAGTCATTCGCGAGCAAGTGAAGTGCTTGCGCAGCTGGCGGAGCTGGAGGGTGGATTCGCGCCTGTTGCGCGGACACCGGCCGTGACGCGGCGGGTGGAGTCCACTCGGCAGGCGGCGATCGAGTCGGCCCCGCAGCGGCGGCCGTTGGCTTCGACGGATGTGGACAGCTCGAATGCTGCCGTAATCAGGGCGGGGTATTCGGGGATTTCCACCAACGGTGGGCCGGTTGCTCCCGAGTTCAACGGTGGCACCTCCGTCGCTTCGGAGTTCAACGGTGGTGTTGCGACTGCTCCCGAGTTCCAGGCCAATGGTGGCGCGGCTGCCGCGGAGGCTGGGGGTGGCGCGTCCGGCGCGGTATCCGGCTCTCCGACATCCGCCGAGGCACTGCTGAGTGCGTTGCGCGAGGTCGTGGCCGAGAAGACAGGCTATCCGGTGGAGATGGTGGATCCGTCGATGGATCTGGAGGCCGATTTGGGGGTGGACTCGATCAAGCGGGTTCAGGTAATCGGTGCGCTGCAGGAGCTGTTTCCGCAGCTGCCCGATCTGGGTCCGGAGCAGTTGGGGACGCTGCGCACGCTCGATCAGATCGCGGATTTGTTCGGGGACGGGACAGTCTCCGGGCTGGCTGGTGCTCCTACGGCGGCTTCGCCCACAGCTGGTGCCGGAGCCGTCACAGCTTCACCAACGGCGGCTCCTGGAACTGCCGCGGCGGCCGCCCCCACGGTTGCTGCCGGAGCTGCTGCGGCCGCCGCACCCGCAGGTGGTACCGGGTCCGCTGCGCCTAGGGGCGCTGCCTGGACTGCTGCGGCGGCCGCACCCACAGTCGGTGCCGCAAGCGCGTCGGCCGCCGCACCCAGCGGTGACGACCTGCGGATCGCATTGCGAGAGGTCGTGGCCGAGAAGACCGGCTATCCGGTGGAGATGGTGGATCCGTCGATGGATCTGGAGGCCGACCTCGGCGTCGATTCGATCAAGCGAGTCCAGGTGATCGGCGCGCTGCAGGAACGGTTTCCAGAATTACCCAGCCTCGGTCCGGAGCAGCTCGGCACGCTACGCACTGTGGATCAGATCGTCGACGAGCTCGCGACGTCGGTGGGTGGTGATGTCCACCCAAAAGCTGAGGCCGCGGCCGAAACGCCGCGGTATGCCGTCGAACTGATCACCCTGCCGGCACTGGATCGGGCGGTTGCCCCGTATCGCGAGGGCGGTGTGGTCGCGTTGGTCGACCTCACCGGCCAGGCCGACGCAGACTGCGCCGCCATCGAATCCATGCTCACCGAGCAGGGCTGGTCGGTGCATCGTACGGATTCGGCAGGGCTGTCGGATCTCGATTCCGTCGATATCTGCATCGCGGTGCTGAGCTGTGAGTTCGCCGATTGGGAGGCCGCGCAGCGGTGGCTCGGCGCCGCCGTGCTGACCGCAAGTCACGTGGTGCCGCGCTTGGCGAAGACCGATGGTCGGGCGGCGTTCGTCACGGTGACCCGGCTCGATGGTCGCCTCGGCTTCCTCGGCACGGCGGGTCCGATTGCCGCGCTGCTCGGCGGAGTCGGCGGTGTCGTGAAAACCCTTGCGGCCGAACAGCCCCAGCTGTTCTGCCGGGCACTCGATATCGATCCGGAAATCACAGCGGCGCGACTGGCCGAGCTGGTCAACGCAGAGTTGCACGATGCCGCATGTGACACGCTCGAGGTAGGTATCGATGCGGCGGAGCAGCGTAGGACGCTGGTGCCGAGTGTGCACGCGTCCGCCCGTCCAATAGGCCTCGTGCTTCACGAGCAAGGGCCGAGTGTGCTTACGGCACAGGATGTTCTGCTCGTCACGGGTGGCGCGCGTGGCGTTACCGCCACATGTGTCCGTGCGCTTGCGCAGCGCAGCGAGGCGCGCTTCGTGCTCCTCGGGCGCTCCGAGCTGTCACCTGAACCCGACTGGGCTGCGGGCGTTCCCGATGCCGAACTCAAGGCCGCGGCGGTGCGCGCACTGGTCGGCACCGGAGCGAAGCCACGCGATATCGAGCGTGCGTGCGCACAAGTGCGGTCTACCCGCGAAATCAGCGGAACACTGACCGAATTGGGTTCGCGGGCAGAGTATCTAGCTGTCGATGCCACCGACGAAGCGGCGGCGCGCACCGCACTCGCACCGTGGCGCGACACCATAACCGGCGTCGTGCACGGGGCAGGTGTGCTGGCGGACTCCATGCTCACCGATAAGTCGGCTGAATCCATTCAGCGGGTGCTGGATCCCAAGATCTCCGGGCTGGCCACCGTACTGGCCGCGCTCGGCGAACTTCGGCATCTGGTGCTGTTCACCTCGGTGGCCGGGCTATTCGGCAATGCGGGTCAGGCCGACTACGCCGCGGCGAACGAAGCACTGTCTCGATTCGCGCTGAGCTATCGGCGACGCCATCCCGACTGCCACGTCACCGCGATCGACTGGGGGGCCTGGGACGGCGGCATGGTGACGCCCGAACTGCGCGAGCATTTCCACGCTCGCGGCATCGCCCTGCTGGACCCCGAAACGGGTGCGGCGGCCTTCACCGAACAGTTCACCGCGGACCGCTGCGACGACGCGGTAGTACTGATCGGTCCAGCCGAAAGCCTCACGGGCGATACGACCGTCGAACCACCCGCGATGCAGGCCCGGCGGATCATCACCGGGCTCACCGACGATCCGATTATCCAGGCGCACCGAATCGGCGAACATATCGTGCTACCAGCCACTTTCGGTATCGGCGCGATGGTGAACCTGGCCGAGCGCAGCCTTCCCGGTCGAACGGTTATCGGTGCCAGGGATTTCGAGGTCCTCAAGGGAATCGTGTTCGACCATCCGGTGGATGAACTCGAACTCGAACTCGTCCCCGGTGCGTCGGTCGGCGGTCGAATGCTGGTCAGCGCGACCGTCCGTAGTGACGATGCGCTGCACTTCCGGGCGACGTTGCTGCTGGCTGCCGAACCGGATCAGCCGCCAACCAAGGCGATCCCGACCGGATCGGTCAGCGACGCGAATATCTACCGCGATGCCATCCAATTCCACGCGCCCGCCCTTCAGGGGCTGCGTACGGTACTCGCGGCCTCGGACGAGGTGATCGTATTCGATTGCGCCTTGCCCACCGCGCGAGTGGCCGAGGGTGCCTACGCCGGTCGCCTGCACGACCCGATCCTCGCTGACCTGATCCTGCAGGGGCCACCGGTGCTGGGCTACCGACTCCTCGGGGCAGCCTGTCTGCCACTAGGCGTCGGCCGGGTCGACTACTACCGGCAGTTGCCCACGGAGGAGCCGTTCCTGCTGACCGTGGACAACCCACGGCCAGGCAGCTTCGATGTCCGGATCGACGCCACCGCGACAACATCGGATGGGACAGTGCTACAACGCTTCTCGGATGTCACCGTGGTGACGACGCCGGATCTGACCGCGAAATTCCAGGCTTCGGTGCGGGGGTGGTCGGCATGACGGTGCTCGAATTCGACGGGGTGCCATTCGATCCGGTCGGTGCTGCCGCGGCCAAGGGCACGACCCAGGAAACCCAGGCGGTAGCAACCTCGACCGCCGCAGCAAAGGCACGCCCGCAAACTGCGGGACCTCTCACCGAGATCCGTTCGGGCGTCGTCGCCGCCCACCGCGCCGCGCTGACCGCCCAGGTCGCACTGCAACGGGCTATGTGGCAGCGGACGGTGCACCCACAGGTCCCGTTGGCGGGCCAGGGCCACAGCAACTCGTCAATCTCGAGTGCGCGCATCTCCGCCGCACCGGAGTGGGCATTCAAACCTCTAGCTCGCACGACCCGTACCAGTCTTGATCGGGCAGCACTGGTACGCCTCACCCAGGGCGATGCCGGCGGTGTATTCGGATATCGGCGCTCCGGCGTCGAATCCGTGGCGCGGCTAGCGGCGGCGGACCCCTTGGCCCTCACCGAGGTCGTAACAATCGAACTGCGCGGCGGCACCGGAAACGGCCGCGTGGTAGCGCATTTCGACGGTGATGTACGAGCGGCCGCAGTACAGGCGGCCGAGGTATTCGCACTCTTCACCGGCATGCAGCTGTGCCTCTCGCGAAGCACCCTGGTCAGCGAACCGGCCGCATCCGAAAGCCGCACTGGCACGGTCGAATTCATTGTCACAGAAATCGACCTGGTACCCCGTCCGCATGTCACCGGCACCGCGTCTGTCACGGGTTCTGTTCCACTGGAAGTCACCGTGACGGTGGCGGAAGCAACGGGCACGGGCGTGGGTCCAGGCGCCGCGGTCCCGGGCCTACTGCTCAACGAATTCCACATGACACACCTCGCCCGCGGCGACCAAGCCATCGCCATGGGGACCGAGTTCGCCGAATACACCGGCGTGCGAGCAACCCGCCTGCCGACGGGCGGGTTGCTCCTAGTCGACCGCGTACTCGAATTCGAGGGTGCTCGTGGCAAATTGGACGCCGCGACGTACCGCACCGAATACGACTCACCCGCCGATTCCTGGTATTACGGCGATACCGCCAACGAATCGATGCCGCATTTCGTGTACATGGAGACCTCGCTGCAGGCGGCACTGCTGATGGGCTACTACGCAGGTCCCACCCTCACCCAGCCGGGGGTCACTCTGAGCCTGCGCAACCTCGGTGGCACCGCAACCGTTCTGCGCCAGGTCGATCTGCGGGACAAGACTATCGAGCAGACCTCGCGCCTGCTGTCGACGACGATCCTGCCCGGCTCATCACTGCAGAATTTCGACTACACGCTGAGCGTGGACGGAGAACCCTTCTACACCGGCGAGACCATGTTCGGGTACTTCAGCGACGAAGCACTGGCGAACCAAACCGGCCTCGACGCAGGGCGGTCCGTCCCGACCTGGCTGGACGAGCATCCACAAGCCACCCGCACCATCGATGTCGCCGCTCGCCGAGCGGTTCCGAACGGGCGGTTGTGCGCGCGCCGCACCCTGGCACTGATCGACCGGGTCGACGTGGTCGACGGCGGCGGAAAATACAAGGCGGGCTATCTGCATTCGCTGCGCGAAATCGACCCGTCGGACTGGTATTTCGCCCGCCACTTCCACCTGGACCCGGTGATCCCGGGATCGCTCGGGGTGGAATCGGTCATCCACGCCATCCAGGAGTGGATGCTCGATGCCGGATTCGCCGACGCGATCGCCGATCCGGTCTTCCGCATTCCCAGCGATATCGCCTTCACCTGGCGCTACCGCGGCCAGTTCCTGCCGACCGATGCAACTGTTCGGCTGGAGGCGCACATCAAGGAAATCCGCAGGGGCGCAGATGGTGTCACGGTCATCGCGGACGGTTCGCTGTGGAAGCCGGGGTTGCGGATCTACGAACTCATCGACCTCGCGGTCGAACTCGGTGCGCGAGAGGAGCGGTCGTGACCGCATCGTCAACCAGCGTCGTCGCGCAGACCGCCGTCGACATCACGGCCGTACTGCTCGACGTACGGCAGCCGTGCTGGATCGTGCGGCACGACGGCCGGATGGGCGCGACCTCGGATGCCGCGGTCGCGGCCCGATCGCAGGTGCTCACGGCGGTCGCGCCGCTGCCGCCGGAGTCGCTCGGGGACAAGCGGTTCCGCTCGACCCACGGTGTCGGCTCGGCATACACGGCGGGTGCGATGGCCAATGGCATCGCCGCACCGGCTTTGGTGACGGCGATGGCGCGGGCGGGCTACCTGGCCTCCTATGGTGCGGCCGGGGTGGCCCCCGCTGCGGTCGATGCGGCGCTGGCCGAACTCGGTGCGCTGGGAAAGCCCTTTGCCTGTAACCTGATTCACAGTCCGTCCGAACCGGCGCTGGAACGCGCGATTGTCGATTCCTGCTTGCGGCACCGCGTGCGTTGCGTCGAGGCCTCGGCATTCATGGGACTGACCACCGAGGTCGTGCGATACCGGGCGGCCGGGCTCAGCAGCGACCCGCACGGTCGGCTCGAGGTGCGCAATCGCCTGATCGCCAAGGTGTCCCGAGTCGAGGTCGCCGAACCCTTTCTGCGCCCTGCACCTGCCGATCTGCTCCGCAGACTGGTCGAATCCGGTGATCTGACACCGGAACAGGCCCGCCTGGCCGAGCGGGTGCCGATGGCCGACGACATCACCGCGGAAGCCGATTCCGGCGGCCACACCGATCGCAGACCACTGCTCGTGCTGTTCCCGGAACTGGTCGCCGCGCGCGATCGAATCGCCACTACGGTCCCCGCAGCGGCGGCGGTACGGATCGGCGCGGCGGGCGGCATCGGCACCCCCGCTGCCGCCGCGGCCGCCTTCGCACTCGGCGCCGCCTACGTGGTGACCGGCTCGATCAATCAGGCCACCCGCGAGGCCGCCCAGTGCGAAACCACCAAACAACTACTCGCCCGAGCGGATTTCGCCGACTGCACAATGGCACCATCCTCCGACATGTTCGAACTCGGTGTACAGGTCCAAGTCCTGCGTCGAGGCACCATGTTCGCCGCCCGCGCCCAACGCTTGTACGACACCTATCGCGCCTACACCGGATTGGACGACATCCCCACCGACCTACGCCGCGATCTCGAAGCCACCCTCTTCCGACGGCCACTCGAAACGGTCTGGCAGGACTGCGTCACCTACTTCACCGAACGTGATCCCGCGCAATTGCTCGGCGCTGCCGAAGATCCGAAACGCAAAATGGCCTTGGTATTCCGCTGGTACCTCGGCCTGTCCTCCGGTTGGAGCATCCGTGGTGAAGCCGACCGCACCCCCGACTATCAAATCTGGTGTGGCCCTGCCATGGGCGGCTTCAACAATTGGGCCGCCGGAACCTACCTCGCTGTCCTCGACAACCGCCACGTATCCGAGATCGCCGACCAAATGATGCTCGGCGCGGCCTACCTCACCCGGATCGCCCAACTGCGCACGGCAGGCGTGCGGTTACCAGCCGAATGCACCCGCTTCGTGCCGCGACCTATACAGCAGCGCTGACCAGCGCGGCGAGATCGCCGTCGGCGTGATCCGGATCCGCGTTGAGCTCGGAATCTCCGCTCGCGGTGTATTCCGAGCTCGACGCTGATTCGGTGCGGTCCGGCTGGCCGATCGTGCCCTGCGTACCGAACTTCGTCGGATCTCCCGAAGCGGCTGCCCGAGCGCAGCCAGAATCATCCGAGGGCATCGTCCCGGTCTTCGGCAGCGAACCCTGTTTCGCTCCAGACCGTGACCGAGTTGTCGCCGGGCCGACGGCCAGCCGCGACGATCCGTGTGGGTTTGCGCCCACGATGCGCTTCGCCACCATTGCGCAACAAAAGGTTGCGCGTCTCCGGTCTTCGTGGCAGGGTGATGTGCAACCAATGGTTGCTTATTAATGGAATGGGACGTGATCGGACATGAGTGGTTTGCTGCTCGAGGACAAGAGCGCTGTGATCTATGGCGGCGGGGGCGCTATCGGCGGCGCTATCGCACGGGTATTCGCCCGGGAGGGCGCGAGGGTCTTCATCGCCGGGCGCACGCAGGCGAAGCTCGACACCGTGGCGCGTGATATCGCCGCCATGGGCGGAACAGTCGAAACCGCACAAGTTGACGTTTTCGATCAACAGGCGGTCGAAAAGCACGCCGATGCGATCGCGGCGGCGGTCGGCGAGATCGATATCGCCCTCAACGCCGTGAGTGTCATGCACGACCAAGGGACTTTGCTCGCGGACCTCTCGCTGGAGGAGTTCATGCGGCCGATCGACGGCTTTCTGCGAGCCCTGTTCATTACCAGCAAGGCTGTGGCACGGCACATGGGTCGCCAGCGTCCCGGCGTCATCCTGACGTTGTCCGAGCCGGGTGCCAAACTGGCTGTAGGCGGCATCTTGGGGCACAGTGTGAGCGCGGCCGGCAAGGAGGCCTTCGCACGGAACCTGGCCGCCGAGTTGGCGCCCAGCAACATCCGGGTCATCGGTATCCGTCCACACGCTGTCGTCGATGCGCCGGCAGCGGGTTCCTACACCAGGGACCTCTTCAGGCACATCGCGGCAGCGTCCGGGCAGTCGGTGCAGGAATTGCTCGAAGGCGGGGCGATGGCGCAGGCGACGCTGCTGAAGAGGCTGCCTACGCTGTCCCACATCGCGGAGACGGCCGCGTTCCTGGCTTCGGATCGAGCTGGATCCATGACGGGAGCAATCGCCAATCTGTCCGGCGGGGTGCTCGTCGACTGAGTTTCAGCTCGGGCTACTTCAACCCCGACCGCACGAACGCGTTCACGATGTGCCGCTGCAGCAGCAGATACATCAGCAACACCGGCAGGCAGGCCAGACTGGCCAATGCCATCATCGGCCCCCATTGATCTCCTTCGGTACCCATGAAACTGCGCAACCCCAGCTGCAGCACGCTATTGGATTGGCGCAGAACGACTGCGGGCCAGAAATATTCGTTCCAGGCGTTGATGAACAGCAAGATGGCCAGGGCGGCTAGGGCGGGGCGAAGGTTGGGGACGACGACGGTCCAGAGGATGGACCAGGAGGAGCGGCCGTCGATTTTGGCGGCGGCGACGAGCTCTTTGGGGAAGCTGGCCATGTGCTGGCGCAGCAGCAGCACCGCGAGGGCCGAGCACAGGGTCGGCAGAACCACGCCGATCAGGGAATTGACCAGTCCGAGCCGGGTGAGCAGCACGTAGTTCGGCAGCATCGTCACCTGGAACGGAACCAACCAGGTGCCGACGAATGCGAGGTACAGGATCCGCTGGAACGCGAAGGTGTACATCGCGAACGCGTAGGAGGCCAGCAGCGCCACCAGCAGCTGCCCTGCCGCGGACAGTGCCGCCACGAAGAAAGTATTGCCGATCAAGCCGACTACATCGACCTTTTCGGCGGCATCGGTGTAGTTGGCGAAGGAGATAGGCCAGGGGAGCGGGGACAGCGAGGTGACGTCCTCGGGCCGCCGCAGCGAGGTGGCGAAGAGCCAATAGATGGGGAAGACGCACACCACGGCGGTGGCCGCGAGCAGCAGATGGCTGCCCGCGGTCCGCAGACGGTCAATCATCATGGAAGGCAACCCTTTCCGAGATCCAGACCAGGATCCCGGCGATTACGCCGAATCCGGCGAACAGCAGCACGCCGGCCGCCGCACTGAGTCCGGCGTCGAAACTGTGGAAGGCGTAGTCCCACAGCAGGTAGTAGATATTGGTGGTGGCCTGCGCGGGACCGCCCTGTGTCATCGAATCGATGAGCGGGAAGGTCAATGTCGGACTGAGCAGTACGGTGGTCAGGACCAGGAACAGCAGTGTGGGGGACAGTAGCGGCAAAGTGATCCAGCGCCGGATCTGTCCCGGACTCGCGCCGTCCACCTGCGCCGCCTCGTCGTAATCGCCACTGATACCGGCTAATCCGGCCCACACCACCAGCACAGCGAATCCGAGCAACTGCCAGCCGGTGATCCCGATGATGACGGCGTGCGCGGTGTCCGCGTCGTACACCCAGTTGCGATCCGAGCCGAGCACTTGGTCGACGAAGCCGCTGCCGGGATGCAACAGCCACCGCCAAACCGCCGCTGCCGCGACGGGAGCCACCAGGAACGGCACGAAGATGAAGGCGTGGTAGAAGGTCCGGGCCCGCACCCTTCTGCTGGCCAGCGCAATCAATACCGGCAGCACAACAGTAAACGGAAGCATGCCTAGAATCAGCACACCGGTCCGCCCGACCGAATCCCAGAACGCCGGAAGTTGCGCCAATCGTTCGTAATTGCCGGTTCCGACAGGTTTCATCGGCGAGGTCGGCAGGAGATTCCATGAGTAGGTGGACAACTCGAACGCCTGTACCAGCGGCCTATAAATCCACACCACCAGCAGGAACAGCGCAGGCGCGAGGTAAAGGTAGGGCACCACGAACCGCCCCGCCCTGCGGAACCGGGCGTGGCGAGGCGTCTGCGGAATCGTTACGATATCCGATGCCGCAGTTGGGGTTTCGACCGCAAACATTTACCTGGCCTCGGCGGCCAGTGCGGCCAACTGCTCGAGCACATCGGCTTCGGCACGGTCGTAGACGGTTTCGGCGGGTGTTGCCTCGATCGCGGTGGCCACCAGGGTCGTACCGAGCAGATCGATTCGGCTGTAACCGAAACCGGTCAGGCCGCGGTGCCGTCCGAGCGGTGCGATCGTATCGATGCGATAGGCCAGTGCGGGCCCGATCCACACCGGAATGCCGCCGAGGGCGGCCGCACCCGTGAGGTGGTTGTGCCCGCAGATGATCAGTCGCACATCCGATCCGGCTAGTACCTCACCGAGCAGTTCCGGCTGCTCGAGCCGCAGATATTCGGTTGCTGCGACCGGTGACGGAACCGGCGGATGATGCAGCACCAGCAGGGTGCCGTGCGGTGCGGGTTCGCGCAGTTGATCGGTCAACCAGTCCAGTTGCTCGGGTTCGAGCCGTCCGTCGTGCCTGCACGGTGTGCTGCTGTCCAGCGCGATAATCCGCAGTCCGGCGACGTCGACCACCTGATCGTGGGTGAGGTCCGGATCGACCGACTCGAGACCGAGCAACTCGATGCCGAACGCCGTGCGCTCGTCGTGGTTGCCCATCGCGTACACCGTCCGTGCCCCGAGTTCGGCGGCCACCGGCTCCACCGCGTCACGCAGCCGCCGATATGCCTCCGGAGAACCGTTATCGGTCAGATCCCCCGACAACACCAGCGCGTCGATGCGCTGTCCCGAGGCCCGCAATTGCTGTAGCACCTGGGTGAGGTTGGCGTAGGTGTCGATGTTGCCGTGCACCCGCTCCCCGCTGGCTCGGATGTGGGTATCGGTCAGCTGAACGACCGTCACCGTGCTCATGACGCGGGCAGGAGTTCGGCGCCCCGTTGCCGGGCGGTGGTCAAGGTGGACTGGGGATCCTTGCCCTGGAACACAATCGACTCGACCGCGTCCATCATGCCGTCACGGATCTGCAGATAGTTGGTACCCGGCATCGAGATCCACGGCTCCATATTCGCCAGCTGTGCGACATTCGGCTTCAGCAAGGGATTCTGCTCCGACCAGGTCTTCAGCCCGTTCGGATCGTCCATCAAACCGGGTCGCAGCGGCAGATAGCCGATGCCCTGCGAGATCTTGGTATAGGCGTCCTCGCTGGTGAGGAATGCGATGAGATCCCACGACGCCCGCTGCTTGGCCGGGTCATTGGACAGGATATGCAGCGATGCGCCGGAATTCGTCGGCACGGTCGGCTTGCTGCCGAAGCTCGGCATGGGTGCCGCTCGCAGATCCCACTTGTCCTTGGCGCCCGTAACGAAGGTGCCCTGGATGGCGCTGGTCTCCAGGATCATGCCGATCTCACCGCGCGCGAACGCCTCATAACCCTGCTTCTGGTTGAGCTTCGGCATACTGCCGGAATCGACCAGCTGCTTGCTCATCTGAGCGACCTCGACCGCGGGCGCGTCCGCGAACGACAGCGTCTTGCGGTCCTCGGAGATGACCCGGCCGCCATTGGAGCGCACCATCGACTGGAAACACCAGTCCTTGGCCGTCTTGGTCAGGCAATCGATGTACACACCGCCCTTACCGGTCTTCGCGGTGATCGCGGCGGCCGCGTCGGAAACCTGCTGCCAGGTGGCGGGTGGCTTGGCCGGATCGAGCCCGGCCTCGGTGAACAGCGAGGCATTGAAATACAGGACGGGCGTGGAGAATACGAACGGAACACCGTATGTGTGGCCGTCCCAATCGGCGAGCGTGCGCGCCTTCGGGGCGAACGGATACTTGGCGCCGTCGAAGTTGTGCTGGACTTCCTGCTTGGAAACCAGCGTGTCCAGCGGCTTGGCGCCGAGCTGGTGGATGGTGTAGTCCAGATCGCTGAAGCCGAGCTGCGCGACGTCGGGTGGGGTGCCCGCGACCATCTGGTTCTGAATGCTGGAGATGGTGTCGGTGGCCGGATTCGGGCTATTGCCCTGCGGCTTCTGCGCGGTCACCTTGATATTCGGGTACTTCTTGCTGAAATCGGCGATCAGCGCGTTGAAGGTGTCGGTCCACGCCCCCGCGAGTCCGTAATTGTAGGACTCGAACACGATGGACACCTGCTGATCCGGCTTCAGTTCCGGGATCTGGGTGGTGTCGGCATTCGAGTCGGTGGTGGTGCTCCCGAGTCCGCCGCAGGCGCTGAGCGCGACGGTGGTTGCGAACACCAGGCCCAGTACGGGCACGGTGCGTTTCACGGTGGTTCTCCTCATCGCTGAAGGGTGGTTGTTACGAATCAGGCGACGGCGACAACAGTGCCGCCGCTCATCGAATCCCGCTGCGGCTCTTGCCAAGTCAGGCGCAGACCGGATTCCGGGTGGAACAAGTGCAGGTACGCGGGATCGACGCGCAGCCCGATCGGTTCGTCGGCGCGCACTCCGGCCGGACGCGGTGCGCGGGCGCACAGTGTCTGCTCGCCGATGCTGAAGTGGATCAGTTCCTCACTACCCAGGTTCTCGACCATCCGTACGTGGCCGCGGATGGCGGCGTCGGCCGAGTCGATGCGCAGTTGTTCAGGGCGGATTCCGGCGATGACCTCGATGTCGGCGTCGAAATCCGCTGCGGCGATGGCCAATTCGGTGTCTATGCCATCGGCGATCAGGAACAGGCGACCGTTGCGTTGGGTGACGGTCGCGGGGAACAGATTCATCGGTGGCGCACCGAGAAATCCGGCGACGAAGGTCGAGCGTGGACGGTCGTAGAGTTCGGTCGGGGTGCCGACCTGCTCCACCTGACCGTCATTGAGCAGTGCGATCCGATCCGCCATCGTCATCGCTTCGACTTGGTCGTGGGTGACGTACAGGAACGTCGCTCGCAATGTGCGATGCAGCGATATCAGTTCGGCCCGAGTGGCACTGCGCAATTTCGCATCGAGATTGGACAGCGGTTCGTCCATCAGAAACGCACCTGGATCACGAACCATGGCGCGTGCCAGGGCAACTCGCTGTCGTTGCCCACCCGACAATGCGGCAGGTCTGCGACGCAACAACTCGTCCAACCCCAGCGCTGTCGCCACCTCCGCAACTCGCGCGGCGATCTTCGTGCGCGGTGTGCGGCGTGCCCGCAAGGGGAAGCCGATATTCTTCGCCACCGTTAGATGCGGATACAGCGCGTAACTTTGGAACACCATGGCCAGGTCCCGTTGCTGCGGTGCCCGATGGGTGATATCGGTGTCGTCCAACAGGATTCGACCATCGGTTGGATCCTCCAGACCCGCGATCATCCGCAGCAGGGTGGATTTTCCGCAGCCGCTCGGTCCGAGTAACACCATGAACTCACCGTCGGCGATATCCAGGCTCACCTCCCGCACCGCATAGGTCGTGCCGAAGTGCTTGGATACCCGCTCGATGCGCAGTCGTGCCACCAGATCTCCTAGACCGGCAGCTCGCCCGCGACGACCCAGGTCGCCACCCGGGCCGCGATCGCCGGCGCATCCTTGACCCACTGGAAGTGATCTCGGTGCTCGACCGGCGCATGCTCGTCGATATGCCACTGCGTGACCCGCGCCTTCGGCATCCGCGAGACCAGGAAGTCGACGTTGGACTTCGGGCCGAGCACATCCTCGGACAGCGAGATAACCAGCACCGGCAACGTCATCCGGCGCAACAGCGTGTTGTACTGTCGCGCAGAACCTTTCGGGCGGTAGTAGCTGGTCAGCGAGTGCATCGACCAGTCGCGCATCACGCGGCCCGGCATCGGTGCCGGGATGAGTACGCCGCCGGGCCAGTGGCCCTTCCAGCGCGATACCAAGCCGATCCACTGGATCTGGCTCAGCGCCTCGAACCAGCGGCGCGGTCCGAACGCCCACCAGAACACCGTGCCGGTCCCGATGACGGTCACTCCGGCGACCTGGTCGGGCTCGGCAGCGGCGTACAGCAGAGCGAGCTGGCCGCCGAGACTGTGCCCGAACAGATGGATCGGCGCCTCCGGAAATCGCCTGCGCACGGCGGAAACCACTGCGGGCACATCGATTTCCAACATCTCGCGGTAGCCGAAATCGCGGTGCAGCCCGAATTCCGGCCTCGCCTCACCGTGTGCGCGCAAATCGCAGGTTGCGACCGAAAGGCCTTGGGCGTGCAGCTCTTTGGCAAACTTCAGGTAGTTCTTGGCTTTCATCGCCATGGCGGGCAGGATCAGCACTACCGGCGCATCGGACTTCTTGCCGGCCAAGAAGCGCACGGTGAATTCGACGCCATCGGCGGTCGATACCGTAGTCGACTCCAAGGCGCTGAACTCCTGCTGAGGTGCGGTGCTTGTCACTGCTGCGCCTCCGTGATCGCGATATCGCAGACGTAGTCGAAGGTGAACTTCGCGACGACCACATCGGCGTCATCGAGCAGCGACGCCTTGCCGGACAGTTCGAACCGGTTCGAGGCGGTGGCGGCCAGCACCTCGGCGAGTTCACGCTGATCGACGGTGGCAATGGCGCGGATCCGACCGACCGCCGGTTTGCGATAGGACGCCGTGCCCGCGCGCAGCACCAGCCGCTCGACGGTGTTCAGGCGCGTGGCGGCCGCACCGACGAAGGCGGCCGCGCCACCGATATCGGCGGCGGTGAACAGCGCACCGGCGTGCACGGTGCCCATGTGGTTGCGCACGCTGTTGCTGGCGGGAATCTCCACGACCGCGCGCTCCGGCGAGATCTCGGTGATCAGGGTGCCGACGTATCGTCCGAACGGCACCATATCCCGCGATACTGTCCGCAGATATTCGTAATCGACCGCATCGCAATCGAGTTCGGGATAGGCGGCGGCGAATCCGACTATTTCATGCGTTGGCCCACCCGTCACCCGGCCGCCATCCCTCATGGAATCGCTTCGCGATACTGTATTCATCTCTCTCCTTCAGCGATTGCGCAGCGCGCGACGGGCAATGGACCAGCGCAGCACCTCGGACGGACCCTCGTAGATGCGGAAGGCCCTGGCCTCCACCAGGAATCGGGCGACCAGGTAGTCCTCGCAGACACCGAGTCCACCGTGCAGCTGCACGGCCCGGTCGAGTACCCGCCAGACTGCCTCGGAGACAAACGTTTTCGCAATCGACGCATCGTGGCGCGCCTGCGACGACGTCGGCCCCTGCTCGTCGATGGTCTCGGCCGCCGTGCGGATCACACCACGTGCCGCGGCGATATCGATCTCGTTATCGGCGACGAGTCCCTGCGCCAGACCGTGGTCGGCGATCGGCACACCGAAAGACTTTCGGGTGCCGATGTGTTCGATAGCTAGCTGATGCGCACGCACGGCCAGGCCGAGCCAGTTCATGCAGAACACCAGACGCGACGGCGCGAGTCGGACCTGGGCGAGTACGAGTCCCTGACCAACCGCGCCCAGCACGGCCGAATCCGGCACCGCACAGTCGACGAAAGCGATCTCGCAATGCCCGCCCGGTGCACTGGAGTGATCGAGCGTCGGCATCCGTCGGCCGATCTTCAGCCCCGGATTGTCCTGGTCCACCAGGAACATGGTGGGTCCGTCGCTGGTCTGCGCGACACAGATGGTGAACGCGGCGCCCTGCGCGCCGGTGGTGAAATGCTTGGCGCCGTTGATGATCCAGCCGTCGTCGGTTTCCTCCGCGACGGTCTGCAGCATGCCGGGATCGGATCCGGCACCCGGCGCGGGTTCGGTCATCGCAATGGCCGAACGCACCTCACCGGCCGCCAGCGGGGCCAGATAGCGCTGCTGCTGTTCGGCATCGGCCACATGGGCGAGCAAGTGGATATTTCCGTCATCGGGCGCCCATGCGTTCACCGCGATCGGGCCGAGCAGACTCGCACCGGCCGCTTCCAACACCCGCGCCTGGGCGCGGGTGTCCAGGCCGAGCCCGCCGTACTCCGGGGCGGACAGCGGGCCGAAGACGCCCGCCTCCTTCGCTTTCTTCTGTAGCTCGAGCCGCAGCGCGTCGTCCATGACGCGCCCGTCGACGACGACCTCGCGTTCCACCGGAATTACCTGGTCACGTATGAACTGGGTGGTCTTGTCCACCACATGCGCCACAGTGTTCATGGCGTCAGTTTCGGTGGGCGGGCGGCGTACGAGTCGGGTCGATAGTCAACGTCGATTGTGCGAATCGACTGCGCATTCGTCCGGTGCGAATCGGTGGTCTCTCGGCGACGGTAGTCGCGAAGACGAGATAGCCGAGGGGACCAGATGACGGAGTTTCCGGTACGGGTGTCGGCCCGCCGTGACGAGGCCGAGGCAGTGTTCTCGCTCGAGCTGACCCCGGTTGCGGATGGGCAGCTGCCGTCGTGGGAGCCGGGCGCGCATATCGACGTTGCCGTCGGTGCCGCAGGGGTGCGACAGTACTCGCTCTGCGGTGATCCCGCTGATCGGCTGCGTTGGCGGATCGCTGTGCTGCGCGAGCCCGGGGGACGCGGCGGATCCGAATACCTTTACCAGACGGCGTGTTCGGACGCCGTGCTTCGTGTTTCCCGCCCCCGCAACAATTTCGGCCTTGTCGAGCGTGAAAGTTACGTATTCATCGCCGGTGGAATCGGAATCACTCCGATCCTGCCGATGGTGTCCGCCGCGCGGGCCGCGGGCGCTCGGTGGGAGCTGTACTACGGCGGACGCACCCTGGCGCATATGGCCTTCGCGGAGGAGATCTTCAACTACCAGCAGGCGCGACTGTTGCCGCAGGACCAACACGGACTGTTGCCGATCGCCGACATTATCACTGACCACCTTGGTTCCGCCATCTACTGCTGCGGACCCGAACCACTGCTCGCCGCAGTGGAAACCGAAGGCGCTCTGCATCATTCGGATGTATTTGTAGAACGATTCGTGCCGCGAGCGGATACCGCACCGTGTGGCGCATTCGAAATCCAATTGGCAAGCAGCGGAGAAATTCTTCACATCGGCGCGGACGAGTCCATTGCCGATGTGCTCGACGCCGCCGGTATCGGCATTATCACCTCCTGCCGTGAGGGCACCTGCGGCAGCTGCGAAACCGCCGTGCTCGCTGGCGAAATCGACCACCGCGATTCCGTGCTCACCACCGAAGAGCGGTCCTGCGGCAACACCATGATGCTGTGCGTTTCGCGGGCCAAATCGGACGTGCTCGTCCTCGATCTCTGACCGGCGAACCCTGAGCTGTCGGCGCTGACCGCGACCGGCATGGCGCGCTCGCGTGCCCGAACCTCCCAGACAAATCGAGAGGAAAGAAGTAAAGATGAGGAAAATCGTTGCGGTGGCCGCCGGATTGGTCGCCGCCGTCGGGATCGCCGCCGGTACCGCCGGCGCCCAGCCCGACAGTGAGGGCGCGGTGGGATTCACGGCCTACGCCACCGACACTCAGTCCATTGTGAAGACCGATGGCGGCGACATGGTCGTCGAGGACGGCGTCTTCAAGATCAAGGCGAGCAACGGCACCGTGCTCACCGGCATGCCGCTGAAGTTCCGCGTCGACGACTTCGAATTTCCGATCGTGGCCGATATCGCCGACCACTCCGCCACCCTCACTCCGCAGTTCGATATCGCGCACGCGGCCTACAAGCCGGTCGCGCTGCCGTTCGAGGACAAGGCGCCGTGGAAGAACGAATACGACCGTGAGCAGGCTGCCTGGTCCCGCATGACCAGCACCATCACTATGGGCGCTACCCTCGGCACCCTGATCGGTGGTATCGGCGGCGGCGCCGTCGGTTGCGTCCTGGGCGGTATCGCCGGTGCGACGGTCGCCTCGGCCGCCATCGTCGGCCTCTTCGGCGCCTTCATCCCGGCCGCCGCCATCGGCTGCCTCGGTGGCATCGTCGCGATCGGCGCCCTCGGCACCCTCGCGGGCCAGCTCCTGATCACCGCCCCGGTGGCCATCGGCGCTGCCATCCAGTACTTCTCCACTATCAACCAGCCGCCCGTTGCGCCGGCGAAGTAGATAGCGAAGAAGACCCAACGGCGTTCGTTGGGGGACACCGCCCCCGCCCGGTTCTTCACCCCGGGCGGGGGCTTCGCTGTGTTCCCGCACGCCGGAATTCGCCTGCCGGATCAGCTGGTGAAGCTGGCCGAGGCGTACTCGGCGTCGGAGAAGGTCGAAGTTCGCGCGCCGAACATCGCACGCGGAATGCCCTGTTCAGTGATCAGTCAGCTGCGGTATGCGTGGCAGCGTCGGCAGGTGAGGTGTTCGCGCCGTCGACCGTGACCGATCCTGCGTGGCGTATCCGGTTGTGGTGATGGCGTTTCCGCTGCACATCGGCCTGCTCGCGGAGTACGGTGAGGTGTTGTGAGGAGATGGCGGATGGCGTGGTGGCTGCTCACTGCGGCTACAGTCGCGACGGTCAGCAGTTGCGGTTCGCAACCCTCGGTGCCGGATACGACGAGCAGCAGCCCGGGCCCGGCGCTGCATGTGGTTTCGGAATCGTCGGCCGCCCGGACGTCGTCCGTGCGCGATTCGGATGCGGTTGCACCGCAATGTCGGACATCGGATCTTGCCGCCGGTCTCGGACCGGAAACCGCGGCTGCCGGAACTGTCGCCTTCCCGATCGTGTTCACCAACAACGGGTCCGGTCCGTGTGTACTCGAAGGTTTCCCGGGTGTCTCCTATGTCACCGGCCCCGATAGCGCACCTGTGGGTGCGGCTGCCGCCCGCGAGGGCGCCTCGTCCGGCCTGGTCCAGTTGGCTCCCGGCGGCCAGGCGTCGACGCTTGTGTTCGCGGTCAACGTCGGCAACATTCCGACCGAGCAGTGTCAACCGGTGACGGTGCCGGGGCTGCGAATCTACCCGCCCGACAACACCGCATCGCTGTATCTCGAGCGCGCCGCGACGGCGTGCGGTGCCGGGCAGGTGACTACGGCCCAGCTGAGGGTCCGTGCCGTCGTGGCGGGTGCCCGGGGCCAGTAGCTGTTTCGTTGCGGCGCCGCCGATTACGACGCGGTCACGAGAAGTGCACTATCGATGACGTGGCAGGGCTGGTCCCGGAGAATGGATAGCTATCACCCGAGATCCGGTCCCGCCGTGGGCCGGTCGACCTCTTGGAGGGGATTATGGTCGATTCCCTTTTCGCCGATGTGTCCGAGTTCCAAGTTCCGGTCGATGATTCCTATCCGTATCAGATCTTTTCGTGTCGCTCCAACGACGGGACCTACCGGGACCACAACTTCTACACGAACTATGCCTGGGCTGCCCGAGCCGCCGACGAGGGGCGAATAGCCTGCTTCATCGTCTACTTCTATTGGCGGCCGAACTGGCTCGACACCGTCGACACCCACCGGAGCATGGTCGGCCAGGCAGGGGGCCCGCATCCGCGGATGATCTCCATGATCGATGTGGAATCGGGCGGCAATCCCGGCGGGGACCAGTCCGACGGTATCAATCGCGCCTACTGGCGGCTGGCCGACTGGCTGGGCTCCACCCGCCGGGTCATCGGCTATGCGAACCGGCCCGATTTCGACAGCATGTGGCCGGTGCGTCCGGATGGGCTCAATATGATCGGCGCCGGCTACGGCAGAAATCCCAACCTGCCCGGTCAGATCGCCCACCAGTACACCGACGGTCAGGGATATGGTGGTGGCCTGCCCGAGGGCGCCCCGCCCTTCGGGAACTGCGATATGAACTCCGCCGACGGATTCTCGCCGGAGGACTTCGCCAACCAGGTCGGTGTCGGAGTCGTCGCGCCGGATCCGGTGACCGATATGTGGATTCAATTCATGGGTATCGGCGGCAACGGCTGGCCGCAGTTGGCGGATCACACCCTCGTCGACGGTGTCGCCGCCGTCGGGCAGGCTCTCGGGCTGCCCGGGTTCGCAGCACCGCCGGGGCCGACCCAGGTACCGCTGCCGCGTGACCCCGACGGTCGCATTCGTGACGAGTGGATTCAGATGCGGGGTGTACAAGGCAGCGGCTGGCCACAACTCGGCGGGTGGTCCCTCGTCGACGCGATCGCGGCAATCGGACAGAAGCTCGATATCGCAGGGTTCCAGCCACCCACTCGATAGTCCTTCGAGGGAGTATTCGCATGCCGACAATCGCCAGCACGAACGGCCGCTTTTTCGTGATCACCGACTGCGTGCCACAGGTACGGGCGGCGGCGACGGCCGCCGCCGCGGGCGGCACCCTGGCGGCTCTCACCGCTGCCACCGTTGCCGAGATCACCTTCCCGGAAGGGGCGTTCGCAGACGTATCAGCCTGCGACACACCGCAAGCCGGACCGACCGCATGGTTCGCCACCTACAACGGTGGGGTCCGCGAGGGCTGTGTCTATGCCATCGACCTCATTACCAAGCAGGTCTGGACCGAGAACGCCAACCGAGCCGCGGCATGGACCCGATTCGTCCTCGCCGCCGGATAAGTCGAAGTGAGAACCCATGTCGAAACATTGGGGCACCGCGATCACCGGGTACGCCGGAAGTACGGCCAGGCAGTTCGGGGTGGGTGGCGCCGACCTCGGGATACCCTATGACCGCGGCCATTTCCAGCCGGGCCGGTCGGGATTCGTCTTCGGTGACACCTTCACCGGCGACAGCCAAGGCTCCGGCGCATGGCTCGGCTCGCCGATCCTGCTGTTCAGCCCCGACCTTCCGGATGCCACCACCACCTTCACCGCAACGCCCGGCGGGGCGCAGGCAACACAAGCCCTCACCTACAACCACAACGCCGACAACGGCTACGGGTTCGAGGTCACCCGGATTCCCAACGACGCCTTCGTCGACCCGAACGGTCGAACGTGGTTGACCTACACCAGCGTTCACGACTGGAACGCGCCCAATGATCGGTACGGCGCGCTATTCTGCGCGCTCGCCTACTCCGACGACGACGGCGACACGTGGACGGACTACGCAATGGTGTGGCCCAACGACGGCAGCGACGGCTACGACGGCTGGAGCCCGTTCATGATGCAGTCCTTCGCTGGCATCGGGAACAACAACGGCGACGGCTACCTGTATGTCGTGTCGAAAGAGTGGGGGCGCATCCACAATCGAGGAGGTCCGATCCTGATGCGCGTGCCGTGGCAGCAGATCGCCAGCCGCGCCGACTACGAGTATTGGGGCTACAACGGCTCGGCCTGGCAATGGGGCAACCTGACACCCACCCCGTTGTTCGCCGGGATGGGCCCCATCGGGGAGTTGAGTGTGAAAAACCTTGCCGGAACGTGGGTCATGTCCTACTTCGACGTCGGCGGCTACTGCATTTCCACCCGCACCGCACCGGCAATCGACCGGGTATGGACCGGAGCGAAACGGCAAATCTACGGTGCTGTCCCGTGGTGGCAGTTCTGGGTCCGCTCCTTCCCCCAGCTCTACGGCGGCTACATTCACCCCCGCTCCACCTCGCCCGCCGACGTGACCCTGTATGTCTCGCAGTGGAATACCACCACGAACAATCCTTACTGGGTCATGCAATTCGACGGCATCACGCCGTAGCCACCATGCCTCGACGGCGGCGGGCCGCTCCCATACGAACTCGCCGCCGCAGCGCTCGACCGGGATCGCCAGGACGCGCCGACGAGCCTGGCCACATCGGTGTGGTCGCCGCTATAGCCGACCGAGCGACATGGCGACCGATGACCTCTGCGCTCTATACCAACGAGCTATGTGGTCGAGCGGATGGCGCGGCGGGCGGCTATGGAGCCGAAGGTTTCGCGGTCGGCGAGGAAGCCTTCGAGGGCGAAGGTGGCGGCGCCGAGGCTGACGGGGTTGTGGGGGAGGCTGCACAGTTGCAGGGTTACCGCGGCGAAGGGGTCGGACATGGCGTGGTGGGCGGCTACGCGGCGGGTTGCGTCGAGTAGGCGTTCGCCGAGAACATTCGCGACCAAGTCGCCGAAAACCATGGTGCGGGGGTTGAAGAGGTTCACCAAGTTCGCGACGGCGACACCCAGGTAGTTGCCGGTTTTTTCGATGATCTCGCTGGCGATCGGGTCATCGCTGGCGGCGATGGCCGCGATAGTGGCGGCATCGTCGGCCGCGAGAAGTGGGCTGGCCGGTGCGATTTCGCGCAGAGTCTGCACGATTCCGCGCGCGCTCACATAGGCCTCGACGCAGCCGTGACGTCCACAGCGGCATTCGCGTCCGTCGATGACGAGGTTGGTGTGGCCCCATTCGCCCGCGCTATTGGTCACACCGCGATAGAGCGCACCATCGATGACGACGCCGATGCCGACTCCGGCACGCAGCGTGACCACGATCAGATCGTCCACATCCCGCCCGGCGCCGAACCAAAGATGTGCTGCGGTACTGGCTTTCAACGGGTTGTCCAGATACAGCGGATGTGGCACCCGCGGTTGCAGCAGCGATTTCAACGACACGTCGTGCCAGTCCCAGTACGGCGAGAACACCGAGACGCCGTCTTCGGGTGCTACCAAGCCCGGCACACTCAATCCGACCCCGAGCACCCGCTCCGCATCGTCGGCGGTCAGCTCGCCGATGCCGCGAACGATCAACTCGGTGACGTCCTCGGGTCGGGTGGCCGTGGGATCAACCGCGATCTCCACCGAGCGCAGCACTGTCATCGCCAGGTCGAAAAGGTCTAGATGAATACTGGTTTCGGCGATATCGACACCGACGAGAGTGCCGCGCGCCGGATTGATCGCCAGCTGTGCCCGCGGCCGCCCGATGCCGGGCGCGTCGTAGCCGAGTTCGGCGAGCACCCCCACATCGAGTAGTTCGGCGATCATATTGCCGACCGTCGCGAACGAGAGCCCGGTGGCGCGGGCGATCTCTTGACGGCTGGTGTGGCCCGCGGCGGCATAGACCGCCTGCAGTACATAGAACCGATTCCGGCGGCGGATATCGCGCGCGGTCAGCTGGTACACGGTCGGGCCATCTCCTTCCGATTGATATTCGCAGACGCTACCCGAGCACTTCTGACAAGACTATTTACAACAGTTATCCGAAGTCCTACTGTAACCCAGGTCACTACAAGACGCCGAGTGCCCGGCGCAGTATTCAGAGGAGCACCCCATGTCCTGGACCCACCGAAGCCGTTGGACCAGAGCCGTTTTCTGCGGGGTATCGCTCGCGCTGGCCGTATCGGCCTGCTCATCGGGCAAAGACGATTCGCAGGCGAGCGGTCCGCAGCACAGCACCGGCGCGATCAGCCTGGTCTACGCGCAGAAGCAGGGCGATCAGGAGTACTTCATCGGCGAGGCCGAGGGCGCGAAGGCCAAGGCCAAGGAGTTGGGCATCGATCTGAAGGTGGTGAATCTCGGCAATGACGCGAACAAGGCGGTCACCGAGGTGCAGAACGCGGTGAACCAGAAGGCCAGCGGTGTGATCGTGGTAGTGCCTGATCCGTCGGTCGGTCCGCAGGTCGCCCAGCTCGCGAAGACCGGTGGCGTCGCACTGCTCACCTCCGATGACCAGGTCTGTACGAATGGACCGGATCCGTCGTCCTGCGCGAAGGACAATCTGGTGCCCCGGGTCGGCTTCAGCGGCACCCAGATGGGGACCGAGGTCGGCACCCGGGCCGCTCAGGACTTCAAAAAGGCAGGGTGGAAGCCGGAGGAGACCGCGATCATCGACGCCTGGAAACAGGACGTGACCGTGTGCACCGACCGGGTCAAGGCCAATCAGAAGGCATTCAAGGAGGCCGCCGGTGTGGACGTCAAGGTGATCGAGGTCGGCACCGACAACACCCCGTCGGACGCGCAGAACAAGATCTCGGCGACAGTGTCGGGCAATCGGTCGGTGAAGAACTGGATTGTCATGGGCTGCAACGACGAGAACGTCAGCGGTGGCGTCGCGGCGATCCAGAACGCCGGATACTCCGCCGACAACGTGCTCGGCGTCGGCCTCGGCGCCTATCTGGCCTGCAAGGAATGGCGCGGCGGCAAGCCGACCGGCTTCAAGGCGGCGCTGTTCATCAATGGCAAAGACGTTGGCGCACTGTCGGTTCAGACGATCTACGACTACCTGAAGAACGGCAAGCAGATGCCGCCCGAGGCCTACGCGCCGACCAAGATGGTCGACTCGACCAACTGGCAGCAGGCGGGCGTCACATGCAGCTGACCGGACTGCGGGTATCCGGGCTGAGTAAGAGCTTCGCCGGGGTGCCGGCCCTGCGCGAAGTAAGCCTGGATTTTCCCGCTGGCGCGGTGACCGCACTGATGGGTGAGAACGGGGCGGGTAAATCCACCCTGATCCGCATCCTCGGTGGCGATCACCGCCCGGACGGTGGCCGGCTCGAGTTGGATGGTGTGCGACTCGAGCTGGCCACCCCTGCCGACGCGCGGTCGGCGGGCATCCGGGTAATCGGACAGGAACCGGAGATCGTGCCGCATGTTTCCGTCGCCGAGAACGTCTATCTCGGATCGCTGCCGCGCCGCTCGGGCCGCTTGCTCGACCGGACCGCGTTGCGCGAACGGATGCGCGAAGACCTCGCCCGACTCGGCTTCGACCGTGACCTCGATCCGGACACCGTCGGATCGAAACTGACCGCGGCGCAACGCCAATTGGTGGAGATCATGCGCGCCTTGACGACCGACGCCAAAGTGATCGCTTTCGACGAGCCGACCTCCTCGTTGTCGGACCACGAAACCGAATCGCTGTTCGCGCTGATCGGTCGATTGCGCGAACAGGGTCTCGCGGTGATCTATGTGTCGCATCGGATGCGGGAGATCTTCCGGCTGGCTGATCGGGTCGCGGTGCTGCGCGATGGCGCGCTCGTCGGCGCACGGGCCACCGCCGACACCACCGATCGCGAGATCGTGCGGATGATGGTCGGCCGGGATCTGTCGACATTATTCGCGCGCAAGCACACTACGCCGGGGCGGGTGGTGCTCGAAGCGGATGCGGTGACCACCGATGATGTCCACGAGGTGAGTCTGCGGGTGCACGCCGGTGAGGTGGTCGCGCTGGCCGGGCTGGTCGGTGCGGGTCGCTCGGAACTGGCCGGTGCGCTGGCCGGTGATCTGCCGATCCGCTCCGGCGAGGTCAGGGTCGACGGTAAGAAACTGCGTCTTCGGCAACCGCGAGATGCGGTGCGGGCCGGGATGGGGTATGCGCCGGAGGAACGCAAGGCGCAAGCGCTGCTGCTGCATCGCGGTGTGCGCGACAATATTTCGCTCGCGACGCTCGACCGCCTGCGGCGGCTGCGGTTCGTCCGGGGCGGCGAGGAGCGCCGACTTGCCCGCCGGTACGTCGAATCACTCAGGGTGCGAACACCTTCCATCGAGCAGGAGGTGCGCAAGCTCTCCGGCGGCAATCAGCAGAAGGTCGTGCTGGCCCGCTGGCTCGCGCGAAAACCCAAGGTGCTCATCCTGGATGAGCCGACCCGTGGCGTCGATGTCGGCGCCAAAATCGAGATCTACCACATCATCGAGGAGCTGGCCGAATCCGGTGTCGCGGTGCTGGTGATCTCCTCGGAGCTACCCGAAGTGCTCGGCCTGGCCGACCGGATCGTGGTCATGCAGCACGGCCGGGTCACCGGCGAACTGGACCGCGAAGAGGCCAGCGAGGAGGCGATCCTCGCGCTGGCCATGGCCGCCGACCTATCGCATACATCGCGAGGAAACCCATGACAGACCAACAACTTTCGATTCCGGCGCAGGCGGCCGTCGCCGCACCATCGATGCTCACCCCGCGTCGGCTGGTGCGGGCGATCGGCACCGGAAATCTCAGTCTGATCGGCGCGCTGGTGGTGGTCGTCGCGATCTTCGCCTGGCTCAACGACGGCTATCTGGATCCGGCGAATCTGGCCGGAATCGGTGAAGCGGTAACGGTTTTCGGTCTGCTCGCCGTGGTCCAGACGGTCGTGATCATCTGTGGTGCGCTCGATATCTCGGTCGGCTCGCAGGCCGGTGTCGCGTCGGTGATCAGTGCGATGGCCTTCACCGCGACCGCCGATAATCCCTGGTTGGGCATTCTGGCCGCGATCGGTGTCGGGCTGGTACTCGGGGGGATCAACGGGCTGATCATCGTCTATGGTCGCGTGAATCCGGTGATCGCGACCCTGGCCACCCTGGCCGCGTTCAAAGGCGTCGCGCAGTTGATATCCGGCGGCAAGGCCCAGGGATTCGTGCTGGGCGACGATGTGTTCATCTTCATCGCTCGCGGCAAGATTCTGGGTCTGCCGGTGCCGGTGGTCATTCTCGCGGTTGTCGCGATTGGTATGCATGTGCTGCTGAAGTACACCGATATCGGGCGCAATATCTATGCCATCGGTGGAAATGACACGGCCGCAAGGCTTTCCGGCATCAATATCAACAAGTATCTGATCGCGGTGTTCGTGCTGGCTGGTGCGGTGGCCGCTGTTGCCGGGATCATCCTGACCGCTCGGACCGGCTCCGGGCAGCCGGTCTCGGGTAGTGAGGGGCTCGAGCTGAAGGCCATTACCGCGGCGGCATTGGGTGGATGTGCGCTCAAGGGTGGTAAGGGCACGATCGGTGGCACGCTGTTGGCCGTCGTACTGCTCGGTGCGCTGGACAACGGGCTGAACGTGGTCGGTGTGAATACGTTTTGGCAGAACGTCGCTCAGGGTTCACTGCTGGTGGCGGCGGTTGTTATTCAGCAGCGGCGCAGCGGGGAACGTGCGGTCGGGCTGCCGACCTAGGACCCGTCAGGAGCGAATGATGATCGAACTGAAGGCCGATCGGTGCTCGCCGAGGCCCGGCAGGTTGTGTGAGGGACCCGTCTGGGATAACCGAACTGATGAGATGCTGTGGGTGGATATACCGGCCGGCCGCATTCATCGCGCGAAATTGCGCGACGGTGATCTCGTGCAGCGGTCCACCGTGGCAGTGGGCAAGCGGGTCAGCGCGGTGGTGCCCTGTGCATCCGGCGGGCTGATCGCGACTGCCGTCGACACCTTTTTGCATCTCGTCGACGGCACCATGACCGAGGTCGCGGCCCTGTCGCTGCCCGATGACGGGGTACGGCGGCGCATGAACGATGCCAAGGCCGACCCGTGGGGGCGACTGTTCGCCGGGACCATGTCCGAAGACGAAATCGCGGGTACCGCAGCGCTTTATCGACTCGATCCCGATGGACAGCTGAGTACCGTGCGTGAGCAGGTGACGATCTCCAACGGGCTCGGCTGGAGCCCGGACGGTGCGACCGTGTATTACGCGGACAGCCCGACACATCGAGTCGAGGCCTTCGACTACGACTCGGCCACCGGCACTTTCGGCAACGGGCGTACCTTCGCCGAGTTTCCCGACGGCCTGCCGGATGGATTGACCGTGGACGCCAGGGGTTTCGTCTGGGTCGCGGTGTGGGGCGCGGGACAGGTGCGTTCGTTCGATCCATCGGGTCGGCCGTATGCGGTGATCGATGTCGGCCCGGCGCAGGTCTCCAGTTGTACTTTCGCTGGATCGGACCTGGATGTTCTCGTCATCACCACGGCCGCCGAGGGTTCCGATGAACCGGATGCCGGGCGGCTGTTCACCTGTAGGCCGGGTGTGACCGGTCTTGCGCCGAATACCTACTCCGATGCGAGGTTGGTGAGTAACCCATGACCGATCACGTCCTCACCCTGGACCCACCGATAATCGCAATACTGCGCGCGCCGACGGCCGCTAGATTCGCCGAGGTGACCGCCGTATTGCACGAGTCGGGCATCACGGCAGTGGAGTTCACGCTCAATTCGCCAGGGGCACTGGACGCACTGCGCGAGTGCGCCGGATTTGCCCACGCTGTCGGCGCGGGCACGGTGCTCACCGCCAGTGATGCCGCACGAGCTGTGGACGCGGGTGCGGCATACCTGATCACTCCCACGGTATGCGCCGAGGTCATCGCGGAGGGCCGCCGCATGGGCGTCCCGGTGATCTGCGGCGCGTTCACGCCCACCGAAATCCACAGTGCGTGGCAGGCGGGCGCGACCATGGTCAAGGTCTTTCCGGCCTCGATCGGCGGTCCCGGCTATGTGAAGGCGATTCGGGGTCCGCTGAAGGAGATCCCGCTGGTGCCGACCGGTGGTATCGGCCTCGCCGATGCCAGGGCGTATCTGGATGCGGGTGCCAGGGCACTCGGCATGGGTTCGCCGCTCGTCGGTGATGCGTGCATCGGCGGTGATCTGGATGCGCTGCGTGAGCGGGCTTCCGCAGTGCGGAAGGCGTTGCTATGAGGGCTCTCTCCGCGCGAAAGCCGCGGCAATGACCGGCGGATTGGTAACTCTCGGCGAAGCACTCGGTGTCATCGCCGCCGCTGAGCCCGGTCCATTGGCTCCTGGTGCGGCAATGCGCATGGATTTCGCCGGCGCGGAAGCGACTGTCGCCATCGGCGTCCGCAGGTTGGGGCACGAGAGCGCGTGGGTAGGCAGTGTCGGTGCCGATGCCGTCGGCACCATGGTGCTCGATCGACTTCGCGCCGAACAGGTCGACATCTCGCGGTGCCGAATCGATGCGGAACTGCCGAGCGGGCTGATGCTGCGCGAGCGACGAACCGCCGCCCACCTGCGAGTCACCTACTACCGCAAGGGTTTCGCTGGATCTCGATTGTCGGCCGCCGATATCGATACGGCCCAGATCGCCGCCGCACGGGTGCTGCATCTCACGGGCATCACCCCGGCGCTGAGCCCATCGGCCCGCGACGCCGTCCACACGGCATTGGATATCGCCGTCGATGCTGGGGCGACCATCTCTCTCGATATCAACTACCGCCGCGCATTGTGGTCGGAATCCGATGCGGCCGTCGAACTTTCGAAGCTCGTCTCCCGCGCGGATATCGTGTTCGCCGGCACGGATGAAGCGGCCATTCTGGTCTCTGCCGCGACCCCGGCCGAGATGGCGCAATCCCTCGCCGCACTCGGCCCTTCGCAGGTTGTGATCAAACTCGGATCCGAAGGCGCGCTCGCACTGCACAACGGCGAGCTGATCCAGCAGCCAGCGGTGGATATCCGCAGCGTCGACCCGGTCGGCGCGGGCGATGCGTTCGTCGCGGGCTACCTCGCCGGTGTGCTCGACAACGGGTCGCCGAGGCACAGCCTGCAATTGGGCGCCACCTGCGGCGCATTCGCCGTATCCGTACCCGGTGATTGGGCTGGTCTGCCGTTCCGGCACGAACTCGGCCTGCTCACCGGCGCCGACATCAACCGATAGGGAAGAGCATGAGTCGTCTGGCAGACCGGGTCGCGGTCGTCACCGGGGGTGCGTCCGGCATCGGTGCGGCCACCGCCCACCGGCTCGCCGCCGATGGCGCAGCGGTAGTCATCGCCGATATCGCCGAAACGGCTGGGCGCGAGGTCGCTTCGAAGATCCGTGCGTCCGGTCATCGCGCCGAATTCGTCCGGTGCGATGTGACTTCGGAGGCTTCCTGGGGCGAGCTACGCAGTAGCGTCAACGAACTGTTCGGACCGCTGGATTTCCTGTGCAGCAACGCATCCCGTCAGGCCACCATCCCGGCACACGAATTGACCAGGCAGGCATGGGATGACGGCCTCGCGGTCAATCTCACCCCACTATTCCTCGGCTTGCACACCTTCATCGATGATCTGCGCAGCCGCAGTGGCAATGTGGTCGCGATCTCTAGCGTGCACGCCCATTTCGGGCTGCCCGGTTATCCGGTCTATGCCGCCGCCAAGGGCGGGTTGACCGCATTGGTCCGGCAGCTGGCCGTGGAGTACGGGCGCGCTCATGTGCGGGTCAATGCCGTACTGCCCGGCCCGATTCTCACCCCGGTATGGGATGACGTTGACGAGGCAGGTCGGCGGCTATCCGCCCAGGCCACCGCACTGGACCGGATGGGGGCACCCGAGGAGGTCGCCGCCGCGGTCGCCTTCCTCGCCTCCGACGACGCGTCCTTCATCACCGGTGCCAACCTGGTCGTCGACGGCGGCTGGAGTGTGCGAAAGGAGTCCCGGTGAAGATCACCGCACTCACCACTTACCTGGTCGCTCCGCGCTGGTGCTTCCTGAAGATCGAGACCGACGAGGGCATCACCGGCTGGGGTGAGCCGGTAGTCGAGGGCCGCGCCCACACGGTCGCCGCCGCTGTCGACGAACTAGCCGACTACCTTGTCGGCAAGGATCCGATGAGCATCGAAGCACACTGGCAGGTGCTCACCAAGGGCGGTTTCTATCGGGGCGGACCGATCCTGTCGAGTGCGGTCGCGGGCATCGACCAGGCGCTGTGGGATATCACCGGAAAGGCACTGGGCGTACCGGTTTGGCAGTTGCTCGGCGGTGCCGTGCGCGATCGGATTCGGGTGTACAGCTGGATCGGCGGCGATCGCCCCGACGATGTCGCACAGGCGGCCGTGGAACGAAAAGAGCAGGGCTTCACCGCGATCAAGATGAACGGCTCCGCCGAATTGGAGCTGATCGATACACCGCGCGCGACCCGCGGCATTGTCGATCGAGTAGCGGCAGTCCGCGAGGCAACCGGCGATGACTTCGATATCGCCGTCGATTTCCATGGGCGCCTGTCCATTCCGATGGCGCGGCGCGTGCTGCCGCTGCTCGAACCGTATCTGCCGTTCTTCGTCGAGGAACCACTCGTGCCGGAGTGCAGCAGCCAGATCGGCGAGATCACCCGCGCGACAAGCATTCCCATCGCCACTGGTGAACGGCTCTATTCGCGTTGGGATTTCAATGCGGTCCTCGATCAGGGCATTGCCGTAGTCCAACCCGATCTTTCGCACGCGGGTGGTATCTCCGAGGTCCGCCGCATCGCCGCCCTCGCCGAGGCCCGCGATATCGCCCTCGCCCCACACTGCCCCCTCGGCCCGATCGCTCTCGCCGCCAGCCTCCAGGTCGGCTTCGCCACCCCCAACCTGCTCATCCAGGAGCAAAGCCTCGGCATCCACTACAACACCGGCTCCGACTTGCTCGACTACCTCGCCGACCCGAGGGTCTTCGCCTACCGCGACGGTTACGTCGACCTGCTCCAAGCCCCCGGCCTCGGCATCGAGATCGATGAAGCGGCGGTGACCCGCGCCGCCGAACAGGGCCACCGCTGGCGAAACCCGATCTGGCACCGCAAGGACGGTTCCTTCGCCGAGTGGTGATGCCTTCCTTGTCCGTTCACTTCTTCCTGGCGCGATAGGCAGCGACAGCATTGCGATTCCCGCATGCGGTGCTGCAGTAGCGGCGCGATCTATTGCGCGACAGATCGAGAACCAGTCCCTCGCAGCCTTCGTCGGCGCAGCGGGATAGCCGACTCAGCTCATCGGAGCGGACCAGATCGATCATTGCCATCGCGGTCTCTACGGCTATGCGGACAGGGAGCGGAGCCTGCGCGGATACCGCGTGGATGTGGTAGTCGACATCCCCGTGCCGGACCAATTGCGGCAGGGCACGATGCTTCGCCAGCGTCTCGTTGATCAGTCGCACCGTGGTATCGCGATCACTGGTCAGCATGCGACGTAGCGGCGTGCGTAAGGCACGTACCTCCGCGAGTTCGGCGGCGTCCCCGGAGTGCACGCCGGTGTAGACGTGCTTGACGAAAAACTCGTCGAGCTGGGCGATCTCGGTCAACGTATCCGGCTCCTCCGCCGAATTCACCAGCTCCACCGCGGCAACCAACGCCGCCTCAGTGTCATGAGCAAAGACCATGTTGACATATTACCTGACCGACTTTAGCGTCATTACTCATGGTTGCGATGACTCATGACAACACTGCGCAGCGGCTGCGAATGGGACTGCTCTGCGCGGTGGTGTCCGCGTCCTCGTTCGGACTATCCGGTTCACTGGCTCGCGGCTTGATGAATGCGGGCTGGAGTTCCGCGTCCGTGGTGGCGGTCCGCGTGCTGGTCGCCGCGGCGGTTCTGGTTCCGATCGCGCTGGTGCAATTGCGCGCTAACTGGGATCTGTTGCGCCGCAACGCATCACTGATCACCGCCTACGGACTGCTCGCCGTGGCCGGTACCCAACTCGCCTATTTCAACGCTGTCGCCCACATGCAAGTCGGCGTGGCGCTGCTCATCGAATACACCGCTCCGGTCGCCGTGGTCGGTTGGCTATGGCTGCGCAAGAGCCAACGGCCGAGCACCGCAACGGTTCTCGGTGCGCTACTCGGGATGACCGGTCTGCTCCTGGTCATCGACCTGCGCTCCGGCCTAGCCGCCAGCGGCATCGGCATCGCATGGGCGCTCGCCGCTATGATCGGAGCCGCCGCCTACTTCCTGCTCTCCGCCCACGGCGATGGCACCCTGCCGGGCACCGTACTCGCCGCCGGTGGCCTCCTCCTCGGTGGACTCGCCCTCCTCGCGGCAGGCGCGATCGGCATCGTCGCACTCCATGCGACCGCCGATCCCGTTGTCTTCCAACACCTCACCGTCTCATGGTGGGTGCCCGTCCTGGCGCTCGGCACGATAACCGCCGCCCTCGCCTACGTCTCCGGCATCGCCGCCACCCGCCTTCTCGGCTCGCGCCTCGCTTCCTTCGTAGCCCTCTTCGAAGTCCTGGCCGCCCTGGCCTTCGCCTGGATCCTCCTCGGCGAAGCCCCTCGCCCCCTCCAGCTCCTCGGCGGCACCCTGATCCTCATAGGCGTAATCACCGTCCGCCAAGGCGAAACCACCCCTGACCACGCTGAGCCCCGCTAATCGGGCCACGCCGCCGAGGCCGGCTTGACGTATACGTCAATCCCTACAGCGCGTCTGCGGACTCTGTGGGAGTCCGCGACGCCGTCCTTCTCGGACGTCCGGTGCACATCCCAGTATGGGGGTGCCGGTTCCCGCGTCATCCGGGCTGGTTTCACACACCCGGGTTGGTGTGTCAGAGCCGTCCCGTCGGCGGGCGTTGTTATCCGGGGCTCGTGCTTCGGGCTCCCGGACTCGGGCAAAGATCTAGTTGCTCGCCCCGAGTGGCGAGGTTGACAGCGGCATTGAGGTCGCGATCGAGTCGCGTCCCGCAGCCGCAGGTGAAAACGCGGTTAGCCATAGTCAATTGCTCATTGCGTTTCCCGCAAGATGAGCACAGTCGGCTCGACGGGAACCAGCGGTCGACGGTGGCCACTTCTCCGCCGCGCCAGCCCTGCTTGTAGCGGAGTTGCCGGGCGAACTCGCCCCACCCGGCGTCGCCGATCGCACGCGCCAGACATCGGTTGCGGAGCATGCCCGCGATGTTCAGGTCCTCGATGACCAGCCGATCGTGGGTCTTGACCAGCCGGTTCGACACCTGATGCAGAAAATGCGCGCGAATGTTGCGGATGCGGTGATGATGCCGTGCCAATCGGGCTGCGGCCTTGCGGCGGTTGCGGCTTCCCGTTTGTTTGCGGGTGAGCGTCTGCGCGAGACGGCGCTGCCTGCGCATCCCCATGACTAGTGGTTTCGGTTGGTCGGTGATCCGGTCGACCTCGACGCCGTCGCTGGTGGCGGCGACCAGGAATGCCGACAGCCCCCGATCAATGCCCAGCCAACCGCCGTGGTCACTGCTCTCACGCACCGTATGCCGGTGCGCGGGATGCAGGTCGGTGGCCTCGGTGACGAGGCTGATCATCCAGCGGCCCGCCCGCAACGACACCGTCGCGGACAGGATCTTTGCCCGACCCGCAGCGATCATCCGCCGCAACCGGCGCGTGTCCTCGCGCACCCGCACCGTGCCGATCACGGGCAAAGTTACAGACCGGGGGCCACTGTCGCCGACTCGGATGGAGGCCCGCCTGCGCTTGGCGTGTTTGTTCCGCAGCCGAAACGACGGAATCGTCGAGGCTTTCGTTTTGAATTTCGGGAACCCGACACGGCATCCGGTGCGTTTGCCGGTCCGTGAGTCCCGCCACGCCGCCAACCCTTGTGCGAGGTCGCCGGCGGCTTCTTCGAACACCTGCTGGCACACCTGGTTTCGCCACACGAGCCCGACCACTGTCAATGCCACCTCACCGGTCGCGTCGACAGTGAACACCCGTCCGGCCTGCTCGGTCTTCTTCCACGCATTGAACCCGTTGATGTGATCGAACCTGGTCCATGGCACTGACCTGTCCGGTTTGCGGCGGCGCTCATCCAAGGCTGCCTTCGTCATCGTCAGACACTGATTGAACGCGAACCGCGCCGCACCGGCGTGGCGGACCAGCATTGATTGCTGCTCGACAGTCGGGTCGAGACAGAATCGGAAACTCGTAAACCGCGCCACCACAACAGCATCCCAGCAGCCACCGACAACAACAGGCCACACCACCGAAATGGTGATCAGGACCCACCCCAAAGCCCCGAACGACGCACCCGAATTCTTAGTCAGCGCAGCGCCTCGGCCGCGGCAGCCGCAATGGCACCAGCAACGCCGCTGAGCGCCGGCGAATCGACCTTCCACTGCTGCCAATAGAGCGGTACATCGATATACGAATCCCCATCGATGGGCACCAGGTCCCGACCATCCCGAGTCTGCAGATCCGGCAACATGCCCCACCCCAGTCCGATCCGAATCGCCTCCGCGAATCCGGCCGACGACGGCACATAATGCCGCGGCGGATCCACCGGATGCCCACACCGCCGCCGTAGATGCCGATCCTGCAGATCATCTTTGCGATCGAAAAGCACGACGGGCGCAACGGAATACGCCTCAGCGCTCGGACCGTCGGCGAACCAGGTCCGCGCGAACCGCGGATTCGCCATCGGTCGATAACGCATGGCGCCGAGCCGTTCCACCCGACACCCCTGCACCGCCGATGAGGTGGCGGTGATCGCCGCCATCACCGTCCCGTCGCGCAGCAATCGAGTCGTGTGTTCCTCATCCTCGCGATGTATTTCGAAACACACCCCGGTGGGCGCCTGGCGCAATGCGGGCATCACCCACGTTTCCAGTGAGTCGGCATTGACCGCGATCGGCACCCGGATCGGCTGATCCGCGGGTCGCTCGGTATCGCCGAGTTCGCGTGCGGCATCTCCAGCCAGCAGTTCGATCTGGCGCGCCAAGCGCAGCACCGTGAGCCCGGATTCGGTGGGCCGCACCGGTTTTGTGCGTTGCAGCAGGATCCGACCGGCGGCGTCCTCGAGCGCCTTGATGCGTTGACTGACCGCCGACGGCGTTACGCGCAGACTGCGCGCGGCCGCATCGAAGGTGCCCTCGGTGACCGCCGCGTTGAGCGCACGGAGCTGATCGAGCTGGAGGTCCATTAAGAAATCCTAAAGGTACTTCAGAATCTTTAGCTGGTCTGGTCACAGCCGCGGATCTAGCGTCAATGCATGTGACGGCATCATCGGCGGCCATGGCGGCTATTTCGGGACTCGGCTTCGGACTCTCCTTGATCGTGGCGATCGGCGCGCAGAACGCCTTCGTCCTGCGCCAAGGTCTGCGCGGCCAGCATGTACTCGCCGTGGTCGCGGTCTGCACCGTGTCCGACATCGTGCTGATCGCGGCGGGAGTCGGCGGGTTGGGCGTCGTGGTCGAATCCGCACCCGTGCTGCTGTCGGTGATCCGCTACGCCGGAGCCGCGTTTCTGCTCGGCTACGGCATTCTCGCCGCCCGCCGCGTCTGCGCGGCATCGAGCCTGACCATCGAATCCACCGGCGCCACTGTCGCACTCGGCGCGACCGTCCTCACCTGTCTGGCCCTGACCTGGCTCAACCCGCACGTCTACCTGGACACTGTGCTGCTGCTCGGCTCCTTCGCCAATACCTACACCAGCCCGGACCGCTGGTTCCTAGGCGCGGGCGCGATGGTCGCCAGCATTATCTGGTTCACCTCGCTCGGCTACGGTGCCCGCAAACTCGGCCCCCTGTTCGCCCGCCCGAGCGCGTGGCGCGTACTCGATTCGGTGATCGCGGTCGTGATGTTCAGCCTTGCGTTGGGCCTATTGCTCACCGGCTAAGCTGCTAGGACCTGCAACGCCGTGGGATCGGATCGCGATCAGCACATGATGGGTGGGGGTCGCCGCCCCGGTGGGAGAGGTGGGCAGGCAGTGAGTAATCCGTACGGCGGGGAGCCGCCGCGACAGGATCCGGCGCCATGGGGGCAGCCGGTGGAATATTCGGCCCAGCAGGGCTGGGGGCAGACCGACTATCCGATGGGTTATCCCAGCGCACCGACGCCGAGTCCGCCGCCGAAACCGAAGACCGGTGTGATCGTCGCGGTGGTGCTCGGACTGGTCGCGGTGCTCGCCGTGGTCGGTGTTGGACTGGTTGTCATCACCGCGCGCGACAAGGATCAGCCGCAGGCATCGAATGTCACGGCCACCGTGGTCCCGGCGACGAGCGCGCCGGGCACGAGCACCCCGCGAACGACCACGACAACGCCGCGACCGGGCCAACCGTCCTCGGGCAAGCTCACCTACACCGACTTCGCCGGGGACTGGAATTTCACATTCGACAATGTGGAACTGCACGCCGACTGGGTCGAGGGCCGCGACCACGCCAACTGCCGCGATTTCGAGGTCAACGGCACGCTCACCGGCCTGGGCTGCCAGTACGCCGCCGAAATGGTGTACCGGGCCGAGGGCGGCGGGCTGAAGATCACCCAATTCGTCCTGGCGATGCCGACCGAGGGCCAGGCCACGGCCGCGCTCGGCAAGTTCACCGATGCGGACCTGCACCTGCGGCCGGGCACCTACATCGACAATTTCGCCACCGGCAAATGGCGCGACGGGACCGAGAAGGAGTTCGTCGTGGTCACGGTGGCCACCGCCAATGCGGCCGTCGCCGCGGACACGGTCAAGAAGTATCTGCAGTACCGGCACGCGGATACCCTCGGCGCGCTGGCCTTCCGATAGCTGTGTCGATGCGGCCTGTGGCAGTGTCGGTGTCATGCGTTGGCGAAGCTGGAAGACGACCGCCGCGATCTGCGCGTGGGGCATGTTGCTCGGCGGATGCGTGCACGACGCCTCCGGTTCATCGGCGCGGACCACCACGCCGCAAATAAGCGACGAACCGACGACGACCCCGCCGCACTTCATTGCCGAGGACCGCGTCGTCGTCATCGACCCCGGCCACAATGGCGGCAATGCCGACCAGCGCGGCGAGATCAACCGTCAGGTGCCGGACGGTCGCGGAAAAACCAAGGCGTGCAACACGACCGGCACATCCGGCACTGATGGCTATACCGAGCACGAATTCACCTGGGACGTCTCCACTCGGGTCCGGGATACCTTGGCCGCGCGGGGTATTCGCGTCGTGCTTACCCGCGACGACGATGCGGGCGTCGGCCCCTGCGTCGATGAACGCGCCGCTATCGGAAACCGCAGTGGCGCAGCGGCTGTCGTCTCGATCCATGCCGATGGCGCGGCTGCGGGCGCGCACGGTTTCCACGTCGCCTATTCGTCGCCGCCACTGAACTCGGCGCAGGGTGAGCCTTCGCGGCGACTGGCGACAATGCTGCGTGACACCATGCTCGGGTCCGGCTTCGTCCCGTCGACCTATGTCGGCTCCGATGGCATGAATCCGCGTGCGGATCTGGCGGGTCTCAACCTTTCCGAACGCCCGGTCGCGCTCGTGGAATGCGGAAATATGCGCGATCCTGGCGACGCCGCGCTGATCGAATCGCCGGATGGGCGGGCGAGGTACGCCGAAGCCATCGCCGATGCGATCGTCACATTCCTCGGGTGACCGGGATCACTATTGTTAGCTGTGCACCCACTATCGCCATTGAGTTAACGGCGTTACGCTAACGCTGTTACCTGAGAGCAGTCGAACTAGGGGAGTCGCTCATGCTGGTACGGATCGCCCATCTGGCCACCAGGCATCCGAAGACGATCCTGCTCGCCGCCGCACTACTGGCCGTACTCTGCGGCGTATTCGGTGCCACGGCGACCTCGCATATGAAGACCGCCGGTTTCACTCCGGGCGACGCCGAATCCACGCAGGTCACCCAGTTGATCGCGGATAACTTCGGCGGCGCGGAACCGAACCTCATCCTGCTGGTGCGCGACGAATCCGGCGCGGACAGTCCGGCCGCCAAGGCCGCGGGCGCGAAGTTGACCGACACCCTGCGCTCGCGCGGTGATGTGATCGGCATTCAGTCCTATTGGAACGCGCCGCAATCACTGTCGTCCGTATTGCGCAGCAAGGACGGTAAGAGCGCGTTGGTGCTCGGCTACATCACCGGCGAGGAGTCCGTGGCCCAGCGGACCGCCGGTGCTATCGCCGACGAAGTCACCGGCACCAATGACGGCGTCAGCATCTATCAGGGCGGCCTCAGCTCCATCTACCACGACTCGAACGAGCAGATCACCCATGATCTCGCGGTCGCCGAGAGCGTGGCTATCCCGCTGTCGTTCATCGTGTTGATCCTGGTGTTCGGCAGCTTGGTCGCGGCCTTCCTGCCGCTGGCCGTCGGGATCTTCGCGATCTTGACGACCCTGGCGATCCTGCGCACCCTCACGGTCTTCACCGATGTGTCGATCTACGCGCTGAATTTGACCACGGCATTGGGCCTTGCGCTCGCGATCGACTACAGCCTGTTCATTGTCAGCCGCTACCGCGAAGAACTCGGCAATGGTCTCGATATCGAGGCGGCCGTGGTGCGCGCGGTGCAGACGGCAGGACGCACGGTGCTGTATTCGGCGCTGACCGTCGCCTTGTCGGTGGCCGCGTTGGGCGTCTTCAACCTGTACTTCCTGAAATCCTTCGCCTACGCGGGCGTTGCGGTGGTCGCCGCGGCCGCCGCCGCATCGATCCTGATCCTGCCCGCGGTGCTGATGCTGCTGGGGCATCGGGTCAACGCATTGGATCTGCGAAAGCCGTTGGCGCGCTTGCTCGGCCGCGACGTGCACGTTGAGCGCGCTCCGGAGCAGAACTTCTGGTACCGCACGGTGCAGTGGGTTATGCGCCATGCCGCACCGGTCGCCATCGCGATCATCGTGCTGATGCTGGCGATCGGGTCCCCGTTCCTCGGTGTGAAATTCGGCTATCCGGATGACCGAGTCCTCAATGCGGGCGCCTCCGCCACCAGCCGCACGGTCGGCGACGCACTGCGCTCCGACTTCCAATCCAACGCCGCGACAAATGCCACCGTGGTGCTCGACGACTACCACGGAAATCCGGCCGCCATCGGCGACTACGCCGCTGCGCTGTCGAAGGTGGACGGTGTGTCCGGAGTGCTGTCGGGTGCCGGACTATATAGCCGCGGCTTGAAGGTCGCGCCCGGATCGCCGCAGATGACGAATGACACCGGCGCGTTCCTCACTGTCGCGACGACGGTCGATCCGTTCACCGCCGCGGGTAAGACGCAGCTGGACCGGCTGCGCGATGTCCCGAGCCCGGGACCGGCGCTCTTCGGCGGCGCCGCCGCGATCAATCGCGACTCCCTCGACGCACTGGGTGCGCGACTCCCGCTGGCCGGTGCGCTGATCGCGCTCGCCGCCTTCGTGGTGCTGTTCCTGTTCACCGGAAGTGTGCTGCTGCCGCTGAAAGCCCTTGCCCTCAATACGCTTTCGTTGACCGCGGCGTTCGGCGCAATGGTTTGGATCTTCCAGAACGGGCATTTGTCCAGCGTTTTCGGCAATGAAGCGACCGGATATCTGGTCCCGACCATGCCGATCCTGATGTTCTGTCTCGCCTTCGGAATGTCGATGGACTATGAGGTATTCCTGCTCTCGCGCATTCGCGAGGAGTGGCTGGCCTCGGGGCGCACCGCCGCGGACAACACTCGCGCGGTCGCGCTGGGCGTCGCACGCACCGGCCGGATCT
Source organism: Nocardia sp. NPDC050630 (assembly GCF_044457245.1). Lineage (NCBI taxonomy): Bacteria > Bacillati > Actinomycetota > Actinomycetes > Mycobacteriales > Nocardiaceae > Nocardia > Nocardia sp. NPDC050630. The sequence goes on along the minus strand of NZ_JBITGN010000005.1, from coordinate 167,602 downwards.
TCACCGCGGCCGCACTCTTGATGGCCATCGTGATGGCCGCCATGGTCACCTCGAAGGTGTCGTTCATCCAGATGACGGGACTGGGGCTGACTTTGACGGTGCTCGCGGACGCTACGCTGATCCGCGGCTTGCTCGCGCCCGCACTCATGCGGCTGCTCGGCACCGCGAACTGGTGGGCCCCCGCGCCGCTTGCCAAGCTGCACGCCAAGATCGGCTTGAGCGAGGGCGAAACCCTGCGGGGTACAACTGAATCCGCTAAACATCAACTAGCCGGACGACCGTGAATTTTACTCCGAGGCAGCGTTCGGCACGTGGCTCCGGTGCGGAACTGCGTGCCGAAATCCTCGATGCTACAAAGAAGCTGCTGGCTCGTAGCGGGCATGTAGACGCGGTGTCGATCCGGCAGATCGCCAAGATCGTCGGTGTCACACCGCCATCCATATACCGCCATTTCGCGGACAAAGATCAGCTGATCGAGTCGGTGGTGGCCCAGGTATTCGAGGATCTGGATGCGGAAATGCTGGCCGCATCCGATCCGAACGAGTCGCCGATGGAGCGTTTGCGTCAACAGGGCCTGGCGTATGTCCGGTTCGCCAGGGAGCATCCCGAGCAGTACCGCCTGGCCATGACGCCCGGCGAGACGGCGGGCGCGGTCGACCAAGTGCTGACCAGCAGCGCCTTCGCCCACTTCGCGGCGACAATCACCGAGTGCATGAACCTCGGTGTGATCGCGCCGGGCGACCCGGTGCCGGTCGTCTTGGAGCTGTGGACGAGCGCGCACGGCATCGCCTCGCTGCTGATCGCGAAACCCTATTTGCCCTGGGGCGATGTGGAGGCCTTCACCGATCGGGTAATGCGCTCGATCTGTGTCGGTCGGGTTGTCATCGATAGCGTGCTCGGTGTGGACGTGTCCGCCGATGCCCTCGCCGAGTGGGCGGTGCAGAACCGTCGGGTGTCCTGAGCCGCGCTCAGGGCCGCGAAGGCCAGGGTCGCGGCTACCGTTCGCACCGCATGGGCGAGCTGCCAGCGGTCGCGGACGGTTGCCCAGTCATCGGGCGGCATGGTGACGAGCCAGTCGCGTTGGTCGGCATTGATCGGCAGGTTGACGATGACCGTCAGGATCAGCACGCCCGCGAGCAGGGCGAACGCAATGATCGGGAGCCAGCGGACCGGACCGCGGTCGCGGATGCGGATCGCGATGATGAGCGCGATTGCGACCAGAGCGGGGAGGAGGGTGGCGCTCGCGAGGACATCGAGCCATTCCAGTTCGATCTGTCTGACCTGGGTATAGACGGCGGCGCTGACGTCACGCATCGATAGTTCGAGGACGAGGATCGAGATCAGGAAGCCGGCGAAGACACCGCTGAATATCTGGGCAGCGAACTGGGCGATTGCGCGCATGGTTCGCACTCAATTCCGGAAGGCGGCAGCGTGCTCGGCGGCCCACTCGGCGAAATTTCTTGTGCTGCCGAGGATTTTCTCGACATCATTGGTGACGGGTGCGGCCTGGCCGACGCCGTCGGCGTAGCGCGTCAGCAGGGAGTCGACGAAATCCTCCGGAAAGCCGCGCGCCACCATGCCTTGCCGCACCACGGCGGCGGGAACTTCTTCATAGCGCAGCGGCCTACCGATGACCTCGCCAATCATCCGAACCATATCGGCATGCGTAAGGGATTGGGGCCCAGTAAGTTCCACTCGTCGGCTCAGCAGATCATCGGTCAAGAGGGCATGCGCCGCGACCGCCGCGATATCGTCTTCGTGCAGCGGACTTTCGGCGAATTCGGCAAAGGGCCCGCGCACCACATCGCCCGCGCGAATCTGGGTATCCCAGCCGCTCTGCACGACATTGCTGGCAAAGCTGCTGGCGCGCAAGCTTACCCACTCCAGACCGCTGTCCGCTACTGCCTGCTCGGCTTCCTTGTTCCGGTCGCCACGGAAGCGGGACGGCTGTGCGGCGAGCGGGTCGTCGATATTGATGGCGGAGAGGGCGACCAGCCTGCGCACCCCACGCTTACCGGCCAGTTCCGCGAAGTCGAAGGCGGCATCGCCCACGGCCCGTGGGTGCAGGAATGCCGCGGCCGCACCGTCGAGAGCATCGGCAACAGTGTCCGGCCAGGCCGGATCACCGGCCACCACCTCGACGCCGGCGGGCAGTGCGGCACTTTCGGGGGATCGGCTGACGGCTCTCACTCGAATGCCTTGTGCAGCAAGCAGTTCGACGAGTCGACGACCGACGGTTCCAGTGGCTCCGGTGACAATAATCATGACGCTACTCTCTCTCTGAGAAACATATTGTATGAATCTCATATTAGATTATCTGGAGCGTCATGAGATATGACTTCCGTAACATTGGGAATGTGCACCTGTCCGGCGAGGTGCGTTGTCGGCCGCGTGGTGCGCCGAGAACGCCCTACGTTGTACTTACATTCTGTGAAGACCAAGACCAGCGTGTATCTCGAAGCTGAGCAAGCCGCACGTCTCGAGAAGGCTGCGGCGGAATCCGGGCGATCGGAAGCCGACCTGATCCGGGAGGGAATCGACCTCGTGCTGCTCCGCGCGCACCAGGTCCGCCGCAGTCGGCCATGGCCGTCGTTCGACTCCGGTGATCCGAACTTCGCCGCCCACAGCGCAGGATGAATGAAATTTCCCGCCCGCATGCTGCGCAATTGCTGTATGAGCGAAGCAGTGAGCGTGTGCGACGTGAAGTTATAGATGAATACCGCCCTAGCGCGGCCTGAGGGTCCGATCCGGGTTCGGACTGCAATGATGTCCGGTATGAGCGGTCCCGACGAGCGGGTGACGGCCGAGGAGTTCGCTGAAGGGGCGACTGCTGGGCTCGGTGACATCGAAATCGTAGACGGGCGCGTGGTCCGATTGATGGCCCAGAGCCCGGTGCACAGCCGTGTGGTCCGGCGGCTGGCCGGGATGCTGGAGGCAGCCCGGCGCGACGGCGGTCCGTGCATGGTGGTGGATTCCGACATAGCCGCACGGTTCGCGGATGCGGAATCCGCAGCGGCGGATCGGCGATTGAATATCCGCTATCCCGACATCTGGATCCGGGACTGCGAACCTTACGACGTCAACACCGTGCGTGAGCACATTCTGCTGGTGGTCGAGGTCACTTCCGAATCAACCATCGATGTCGATATCACCGACAAGCGAATTCAATACGCAGCCGCGGGTATCCCTCGCTATCTGATTGTCCGGCTGGATCAGAAGGAAGAACGCATCGAGGAGATCGAGGAATACCGCCTCGACTGGTCCGGTCGCCGCTACCGAGCGCACACGGTCCACCGCCGTGTGCTGCTGCTCGACGACCCGGTCGAGGCGACCATCCCATTCGATGTACTGGAGCAGCCATAGCGACCAGTCGCGAGTGTCCACTCCGACGCGGGATATCGCGAAACCCTTGGTATAACTGCAGATACCGTCCATGAATAGCCATGATTGCGGTGCCATCGAACCTGTTGCGAGAGGTCTTTCAGGGGTGACAGCAGACGGCCCCGTCGCGACGCTTGGGCTCGTCGCGCGGGGCCGTTGTGGTGCTCGAATTTTGCCTAGCTCAGGCGGGATTGAGCTCACCGTCGGTGATGCCTGCTGTGAAGGCATCCCATTCGCCTGGGGCGAAGGTCAGTGCTGGGCCGGTCGGGTTCTTCGAGTCACGAATGCCTACACTGCCTCCATCGAGCCATGCCACCTCGACACAGTCGGTCTGGCCGCCGCTGTGGCTGCTCTTGAACCAATTCGCTTTGGATAGTTCGGTATTCACGCTCTGTAACTCCTTGCTGCCCGCCTGAGCAGTTCTCGCGTTTGCGTCTCATCCAGTGCCGTACTCCGTATGGCCGAAGCAATGTCATGGTAGCGGCGGAAGTCATCGGTGTGTTCCAGGTACAAGTCCGGCTTCCCATTCCCTTCGAGATAGACCAACGGGGGTTCCACTGTGTGGCCCTTGCCGTCTGTGCCGAAGTCGAGGAGCACGAACGGACCATGCAGCACACCCAACGTGCACCCGCCGACGTACGGATGTATACGGATCGAGACGTTCGGCAGCTTGCCGATCTCGGCCAGATGATTCAGCTGTGCGGCCATCACCTTCGGCCCGCCGACAACGCGGTGCAGCGCCGATTCATGCAGCAGCAGTTCGAGTTTCACCGGATCGGCTTTGCGGGTAACGATAGTTTGCCGCTTCAGCCGCAACTCGACGCGGCGTTCGATGTCTTCCGGATCGCTGTCACGGTAGAACGCGCTGATCAGAGCCCGCGCATAGTCAGCGGTCTGTACGAGACCGAGCACGATCTCGTGGTACGCGATCAGTTGACGTGCGGCAGCCGCGAGTTCGACGTACATATTGAACGTCGCATCGCTGTAGAGCCCGCCGAATGCGGTGTACCACGAGGTGACCCGTGCTTGTTTGGCGAGTTCGACGGCGCGGTCGATGTCGGCCGGTTTGACCTCGTACAGTTCGCACAGCGCTTGAATATCGCGGATACGGGACTTCTTGACACCGCCGGTCTCGAGCCGATGCAGGGCGGTCTTACTCAGTTCCACCAGGTGAGAGGCTCGTTCGAGCGATAGCCCGGTGCCTTCGCGCGCCTCGCGCAGGAAACGTCCCAGTTGTCGCCTGGGCAGGGTCGAGGGTTCATCGTCGCTGGTCATGGTGTTTGCATCCTTTGCAGAAGCGGAACGAAACGAAACCCGAACGCGGAAGGGACTTTACGCGGGCAGTGGACCTCTTCTTGGTGATTCGGGCCAATTGGGTCCGGAACTTCCGGAAGCGCGTGTTTCACTCGAAGTTCGTGGTGTGCTTGGCCCCGACGTTCGGATGACACCGCAGGTCGGCTCCCCGAGAACAGCGCCAATCCACTGGAGCCACAACAACTTCAGCTATCCGGCTGCGCGGCTCGGATCACGTGCCCGCGGGCGATGGCGGTTGTTGTCGCCGGACGTCGATACCGACCACCGACCACGTTCCGGGGGAACTATGACACATACGCAATCCACCAGCGACAAACCAAAAGCCATCGGGTTCGTCCGCGATGACGTGTCCGGTCCGGATGCGCCACGCCACGCCACCGATGTTCGGCGGCATGCGGATACGCGCGGCTACCAGTACGTCTACACGGCTCGGCCACCGGACGATATCGATGATCCGATCGGGTATGCGCTCAGGCTGGCGGCGGGTCTCGAGGTCGAGGTGATCGTTGTCTTCGACCTCGAGCATGTCGGCTGTCGACCGTCCCTGATCTGCGATGCGGGGTTTGATTTGGAAACCGTTTGCCCGCAAGGCATCTGGATGCGCTCCGGTATGTCCGGGCCCAGCGTCGAACAGGAAGTGGAGTGATGACCGACGACACCATCCTCATCCCACCCACCATCTGCGGCCGCGCCGAGGTCGAGTTGGCGCACCAGCAGATGCGGCAACACCGCGCGTGCCGAATCGAGCGGTGCGCGTGGAAGTGGGCTGCCTTCTACACACTCGTGCGGCACGGTCGGATCACGCCGCAGGCGTTGAGCCCGCGCGAGCGCGCCCACCGGCGCGGCATCGCTTTTCCGGCCGAGACCATCGAGCATTGCCTGCCCATCGGCACGCCCGGACTCCAGACGTTCCAGCAGGTGCTCGACGGGCTCACACAACTAGCGGTACCGACGGACCCACCTGGATCAGGATCGCGGGTGGTGAACAACCATGGGCGCATGGCAGGTGGTGCATAGCGTGCTCGCGGTCATCGGGGGCGGTGCGTTCGCGATGGTCGGGGTGGCTTGCGTGTGGCCGGTCGACCGGCCGCGACGCCACCGGCCCGCCGCGGGTCGCTGCCGTCTACGTCCGATCGAATGGCCGAAGGCATGGACGTGCGGGCCGCCCGATCAACCGCTCACCCTGGCCGACGCCCATCTCGCGATGCCAACTGCACCGCGACCACGACTGCGCCCGCAAGCACGCCGCGTTCGACGCGCTGGTGGCGGCCGGACGTATCCACCCCGATTCCGCACGCCGCCACCGACTGTGGGGGAGACCGTGGTGAACGCACCGCACCCGGATTCGATTGCTACGCGAGTGCGTTTCCTCGAGGATCGGGCCGCCCATGCCGGATGTCGACTGGTCGGTGGCGATCAGCCGCCGGGCGGGGCAACTATTGGACATCGACGGTGAGCGCGTCTACGGCGGCAACCTCGAACAGATCGATGTCATAGCAGCGCCGAAATACCGTGGCAGGCAAGTGTGTTCACGCCGCGTGAGTCGTCGATCGGTAGGCTGCCCGCTGGCGCGAAGTAGCGTTCACGAGAACGTCTTGTGTGGAACTCCCACGGTCAGCCCGCCGTCGATGACGAATTCAGCACCGGTCGAATAGGACGATTCGTCGCTGGCCAGGTAGGTCACCAGCGCGGACACCTCGGAGGGATCGGCGGCGCGCCCGAGCGGGATCTGCAGGAAATCCTCCGGAATACCCTCGGTCATCGGGGTCCGGATCAATCCGGGATGGATCGAATTCACCCGAATTCCATACTGCGCCAACTCGAGTGCGGTCGATTTGGTGAGTCCGCGCACCGCGAATTTGGTGGCGGTGTACCCGTGCAGGCCGGGGCTGCCGCGCATGCCCTCAACCGAGGAAATATTGATGACCGAACCGCCGCCCGCCTCGATCATTGCGGGCGTGGCGGCCTGCATGCCGAGGAAGGTCCCGGTCAAATTGATATCGATGATCTTGCGCCACTCGGCCAATTCGAAGTCGACGAGCAGATTGCCATTGACGATCCCGGCATTGTTCACCAAAACATTCAGCGAACCGAAGCGTTGCACGGCCTCGGCGACCGCATCCTGCCACTGCTGCTTTTCGCGTACATCGAGATGGACGTAGGCGGCATTGTCGCCGATCTCCTTGGCCAGTGCCGCGCCCTCCTCGTCGAGGATGTCGCCGAGCAGCACCCGCGCATCCTCGGCCACCAGCGCCCGCGCGTGGGCGGCGCCCATACCCCGCGCGCCGCCACTGATCAGTGCCACCTTGCCGGTCAACCGCCCCATCGCGGCCTCCTCTCGATCCCCGTGAACTTACTGAAACACGTTACAGAGGATTGCCGCTCCGCTCTTGGTTCGGTATCGACCAACGGGACTCCGCACTACTGTGTGTTCTCTCGTGCCCGCCGGTTCCCGCGTCCCGTGGCCGCGCTTGGATCGTGCGTGTCGATGAAGTTCCCGGGCGGCCTGTAGATCGTCATCCATGCGACCATCCGAACGCGAGGGCGGTGACAAGCCCGCCTGCATCGCCGAATACATCGTCCGCACCCTCGCCTGAACAGGCCCTATGGCATCATCGATATAGAACGTGTTCTAGCGAGACCGCGAGGAGGCCGACGATGACGAATTCGAATCCCGCGGCGGTGGCTATGCGACGGTTCTCGCGGCGTTCCGGGGTGCCCGATATCGCCGAGGTGCCCGGTGGACGGCTCGTGCAGCTGCCGGGGCGCGGGCGCACCTATGTCGTCGATATCGCGGGCCCCGAGGGCGCACCCACCCTGATCCTGCTGCATGCCACCGCCTGCACGGGCTACCTGACCTGGTTCCCGGCGCTCGATACGCTGGCCGAGCATTACCGGGTGATCGTCTTCGATCAGCGCTGGCATGGCCGCGGCATCCGCTCGAAGCGGTTCTCGGTGCAGGACTGTGCCGACGACGTCGTCGCGGTGGCGGACGCGCTCGGGATCGAGCGTGCGATCCTGGCCGGATACTCGCTGGGCGGTGTCGTGGCGTTGCTTGCCGCCCGACGGCATTCGGATCGGGTGAGCGGCCTGGTGCTGTGCGCGACGCCGTATCGGTTCCAGGAAAAGTTGCGCGAGCGCGCATTTCACCTGGCCTTCGGCGCGGTGGCAGGAGCCATCGGCCCGTATGCGTACCGCCGTGCGGCGGAGTATGTGGGTCGGTTACCCGAATTGCCGGAGTGCACGTGGGCCCCGGGAAAGCTGAATCGCTGGGCGCTCACTGAATTTCGCAGCAGTAGTGGTTGGGCCATGGCGCAGGTCATCGCCGAGGTCGGCCGATTCGATGCCACCACTTGGCTTTCCACGCTGCGCATGCCGACCGCCGTCGTGATCACGACGCGTGACCGTGCGATTCCGGTCTATCGGCAATTGGAGATGGCGACCATGATTCCCGGTGCGAGCATTCATCTGGTCAAGGCCGGTCACGCATCCTGCGTGCTGGAGGCCGACCGCTTCGTGCCGGTACTGCTGGAGGCCTGCGCCGCTGTTGTCGCAAGACTGAAGGAAACTTCGAATGCGGCCCTGTCCGGCGGCGATGGCGAACAGGGCAGCGGTAGGCATTAGCCCAGATCGCGTGCCGCGGCGAGCAATTCATCGACAGCGTCGGGAACCGCATCAGCGATCACCTGCAGGTCGGGCACCAGTTCTCGGCAGGCGATGAACCCGAAGTCCAGATCACCGTTATTGGACAGCGCGGTGACGGTCAGTCCCGCGCCGTGGAACACCGGCCCGAACGGATACATGGCTTCGACCTGCAGGCCGAGGAAATACAACGGCATCGGGGGGCCCGGCACATTCGACACCACCAGGTTGTGCACCACCGGATGAAGTTCGGCCAGTTTCAGCGACGAGTAGACGCGCGCGGCCAACTGAAAGGTGTTCGGCGGAGCGTACTTCGACCAGTCCATCAGGAAATCCGCCCCGACGAATTCGTGTTCCTGTTTGGCGTCGCGGTTGGCCTCGGCGACCTGTCGCAGGCGTTCCACCGGATCGGCGATATCGGTGCCGAGCTGGCAGAACAGCGAGGAGACCTTATTGATGCCCGCGGTGTGCCGGGAAGCGTCGTGCACCGACACCGGCACCGAGGCGATCAGGGATTTGTCGGGCAGCTCGTCGTGCTTGTCCAGGTAGGTGCGCAGCACGCCCGCCACGATGGTCAAGACGACATCGTTGATTTTCACATCGAAGGCGGTCTTGATTTCCTTGATCGCGGCGAGCTCGGTCTCGGCACAGGCCACCACGCGATCCGGGCTGATCGCGCCGTTGAACGGGGTTCGTGGTGCGGTCAACGGTAAGGCCATGCCCGCCTGGCTGTTTCGACGTCGCTGCGCGAAACCAGCAACCAAACCAAGGGTTTTCGGCACCATGCCGAACAAGCCCAGCTTATTCGGCAGGTTGAGCACCGCCGCGGCGGCCAGCTTCAAGTCGCTGGGCTGGGGTTCGGCGTGCCACTCCTCGGTCCGTTCGGTCTTGCTGAGCCCTGGCTCCAGGTCGCACAGATGCATCATCATGTTGGCGCCGGTGATGCCGTCCACGGCGGCATGGTGGTACTTGCAGATCACCGCCATTTTCCCGTCCGACAAGTGCTCCACCACGCTCATCTCCCACAGCGGACGGCTGCGATCCATCGGCACGCTGGCGATCTCGCCAACCAGGTCCGCGAGTTCCGGGCGTTCCAACGGGCGCGGCGTTTCGATGCGCCGGACGTGATGGTCCAGATCGAAATTCGGGTCTTCCACCCAGACCGGATGGTCGAGATTGAACGGCACCTCATGGATGCGCCGCCGCATCTGCGGGATCAGCGGCAGCCTGCGGCCGAGTTCTGCTTTGAATTTTTCGAAGGTGTACTGCGCGCCCCCTGCGGTGGGATCCAGGATCAGCAGTGCACAGACGTGCAGGTGCTGGGTCTCGGTCTCGAGATACAGGAAGCTGGCATCCAGTCCGGTTAGTCGTTCCATAGCCAAAGCCTACTAGAACGTGTTCTAGTTTACTGCCTGATCGCGGGGATCTCGGTCACAGTGAAGCGTTCTATCGTCAAGGGGGCTTTTCGCCGGCGTTCGCGCTGGTCGAGCATGTGTGTAACCGAGGGTTTCATATATGTGTATGATTATTGCTACGGCGATGAAGGAAGGTACACAATGTCGCGGTCTTTTTCGGGCTGAGGCGCGGCGGTGAGATCAAGGAGTACCGATGAAGTTACTTCGCAGGGCACAGCGGCGGGTCGATGTCGATCCCGGCGAGGTCGCCCTCAACGCGCGCAATGTGCGGTTCGACTGGGCGGACACTCCCTTGCATTGGATGCCCGCAGAACCCATCGCCTCGCATCTGATCAATGCGTTGAACCTGTTGCTGCCCGAGGGCGAGCGGATGTTCTGCGCCGCGTATTCCGAGGCGCTGCCCTACGTGAAGGACGAGAAACTGCGCGAGGCCATGCTCGGCTTCATCGGTCAGGAATCCATGCACGCCGAGACCCACGACAAGGTGCTGCACGAGGTACTCGCCGCCAACGGCATAGATCCGGAACCTTATGTGCGGCAGGCGGAATACCTTTTCCGCAAGTCGCTCGGGCCCAAGAATGTCGATGGCGTCGCGCAGCGCCAGGTCATGGTGGAGCGATTGGCAATCATCGCCTGCCTGGAGCATTTCTTCGCCTACCTCGGCGATTGGGTGCTCAATGCCGATTTGGAGAAGTTCGGCGCCGACCCCCGTGTGGCGGACCTTTTCCGCTGGCACGGTGCCGAGGAGGTCGAGCACCGGCACGTCGCCCACGATGTGGCCGTCTACTTCGGCGCGGGCTATGTGCGACGGGCGGCGATCATGACGATCGTCTTCCCGATTTTCATCACGCTGGTGGTGCGCGGCACCAAATTCATGGTGCACCAGGATCCCGCGCTGCCCGACCTCGGTTATCCGCGCCTGATCACTCGGGTTTTCGGCGCAATGGGGCGCGGTGCGCTGCCCGGTGTGCCCTCGCTGCTGTGGAGTGCGCTGACGACGTTCAAGCCCGGCTACAATCCGGAATCAGTCGGTTCGACCGCGCAGGCGGTGGCGTATCTGGCCAAATCCCCTGCGGCCCAGGCGGTCGCGTCTTGAACTGGAGACCGATGCCCGAGCAGCGGCCAGCCGATCTGTTCGGTAAGCGCGAGGGGGATCGGGCCGTACGGGTGCTCGATGCGGTCGCCTCGGCGCGGCTGCGGTGGACCACGATCATCAACCGCCGCGATCTGTCACCACGCGCCGATGATCACCGGCTGACGCTCGTTGTGACCGGTCGACGCATCGAGGCGCAGGACCAGGATGTGGTGAGCCTGCGGCTGGAATCGCCGGATGCGCGCGCACTTCCTGCGTGGCGACCGGGTGCGCATCTCGATCTGGAGTTGCCTTCGGGTCGGTTGCGGCAGTACTCGCTGTGTGGTGATCCGGCCGATACCCGGGCGTATCGGATCGCGGTACGCCGGATTCCGGAGGGCGGTGGCGGTTCGGTGGAAGTGCACGACGAGCTGCCGGTCGGATCGCGCATTGTGGTTCGCGGTCCGCGCAACGCGTTTCCGTTCGCGGTACCCGGTCACGGATCACCCGCCGCGCGTGTGCATTTCATCGCGGGTGGGATCGGGATTACGCCGATTCTGCCGATGGCGCGATTGGCGATGCGGCTCGGCATCGACTGGTCGATGGTATACACCGGGCGTAACCGGGACACGATTCCGTTTCTCGACGAGATCGCGGAATTCGGCGCTCGGGTCACCGTGCGCGCGGATGACGAACACGGAGTGCCCAACGCCGCAACACTGCTCGCAGGGATCACCTCCGATACCGCTGTGTACTGCTGCGGCCCGGTTCCGATGACCACCGCCGTCGCCGCGGCCGTGCGCGAAATGCCCGGCGTCGAACTGCATTCCGAGCGGTTTTCGCCGCCGCCGATCGTCGATGGTGTGCCATTCGAGATCGAGTTCGCCTCCACCGGCGAAGTTGTCGAGGTGCCCGCGGCTGAATCGGCGCTACAGACGATTCTGCGGAGCCGCCCGGATCGACCGTATTCATGTCGCCAGGGTTTCTGCCGGACCTGCAAAGTGCGGGTGCTCTCCGGTGTACCCGAGCATCGCGAGAGCGTGCTCACCGCCGCCGATCACGAGGCAGGGGAGATGCTCGTCTGCGTCTCGCGTTCGCGGGGTGGGCGATTGGTATTGGACCTGTGAGTAGGAAACCCCGAGGAGTTACGTCGATGACGACGACCGACCTGGACTCGGCCGCGACGCGGCGGATCGTGCGCAACGGCGAATTCGACATCGCCGTCTTCGAATACGGCGATCCGAGCGCGGAAACCATTGTGCTGGTGCATGGTTGGCCGGATACCCATCATCTCTGGAATGCGGTGGTGCCACTGCTGACCGAGCGTTTCCACGTCGTCACCTACGACACTCGCGGCCACGGAGAGTCCACCCGCACCCGGCGCGCCCGAGACTTCCGCCTGGATGCACTCGCCGGTGACTTCTTCGCCGTCGCCGACGCGGTGAGCCCGGATCAGCCGGTGCACGTCCTCGCGCACGACTGGGGTTCGGTTCAGGTGTGGGAGGCGGTGTGCGAACCGGAAGCGGCCGAGCGGGTCGCCTCGTTCACTTCGGTCTCCGGGCCGAACCTGGATCATCTCGCGAAGTGGGTGCGTGCCAGGTTGTCCCGGCCGACGCCGCGCAATCTGTGGCAGCCGCTCTCCCAGGCGCTGTCGTCGGGATACACGATCTTCTCCATGACGCCGGGGCTCGATCAGGTCTTCCGGGTGGTCGCACACGAAAAACGTTGGCAGCGCATTGTTTCGATCATGAACGACACCGCGCCGTCGAATATCGTGCTCGGCCCGACGTTCCGTCGCGACGCCGTCGAAGGCCTGCTCATCTACCGTGCCAATATCCTGCCGCGACTGCTCGCGCCACGAGAGCGGCGCACCGAGGTGCCGGTCCAGTTGATCGTCGCCGGTCGCGATGTCGCGGTACGACCCGCAGGCTATGACGATGAGCGCAAATGGGTTTCGCGGCTCTGGCGCCGTGATGTACCTGCCGGACATTGGATGCCGTTCTCCCATCCCGAATTGCTCGCCACCGCGACCACCGAGCTCATCGACGCGGTCAACGGCGGTGCGGCGCCGCGCGGCCTGCGTCGAGCCGAAATCGGGCGCACCCGAAGGCCATTCGAAGATCAGCTCGTGCTGATCACCGGCGGCGGCAGCGGTATCGGTCGTGAGACGGCTCTGGCGTTCGCGCGGCTCGGTGCGGAAATCGTGCTGTCGGATATCAATCTGGATGCGGCCAAGCAGACGCGCGAGCTTATCGCCGCCGAAGGCGGTGTGGCGCACGCCTATCAGCTCGATGTCTCCGATGAGGAAGCAGTGCACTTGCATGCGGTCGATGTGTTCGCCGCACACGGCGTGCCCGACATTCTGATCAACAATGCCGGAATCGGGCAGGCCGGTGGGTTCTTCGATACGCCGTCGGCGGAGTTCGATCGGATCATGCGGATCAATCTCGGCGGCGTGGTCAATGGGTGCCGCGCCTTCGGTGCGGCGATGGCCGAGCGCGGACTCGGCGGGCATATCGTCAACCTGTCCAGCATGGCGGCCTACAGTCCGCAGCAGGGCTTCAGCGCATACTCCACCAGTAAGTCAGCGGTATTCATGTTCTCCGACTGCCTGCGTGCCGAACTGGCCGGGCGCGGAATCTCGGTGCACACCATCTGCCCCGGTATCGTGCACACCAATATAGTTGCCACTACGAGGTTTTCGGGTGTCAGCGCGGAGGAGGAGCGGCGCAAGCAGGAGCGCTACGACAAGCTGTATCAGGCACGGCGCTACGGGCCGGATAAAGTCGCGGCCCAGATCGTGCGTGCGGTCGAACGGGATCGCAGCATCGTGCCGGTCACTCCGGAGGCCAGGCTGCAGTACCAGTTCAGCAAGTTCGCCCCGGCGGTGGTGCGGTTCTTCGCCGCGCGGGTGAAGCTCACCTAGCTTCTAAGGTGTGCTCGCGAGTTCGGCCTCGATGGCCGCGACTCGCTCGGCGCCGATGCCCCACGGGTGTTCGACGCCCACCTTGCTGTCCAGATCCCAAAGCACACACGCTTCGCCAGGCTTTGCGACCATCGACCAAGCGACTACCGTGCGGCCGAGCTGTTCGCCCATGGATCCGTGCGAAGTGCCTGTCGTCGCAACGCCTTCCGGGAAATGATGGAGGAATCGGCCATATGCCGCGGTGCAGAATGCGGCATACATCTGCGTGCACAGAATGAATCCGTGCCAGGCCTCATCCACCGCATGGGAGGGCATACCGATGACCTGACCGTCGCGCATGGCAGCGCCACAACAGCGCAGCCACTGCCGCAGTCCGGTTTCCACCAGTTCCCGTGGCTGCCATGGACTGGTTTTGAAAACCGCGTCGGGAAATTCGAGTGCGGCCACTACTCGGTCGACATCGCCCAGGTCGATTCGGCGCTGGGGCCGGTTTCGTAACAAAGCCACGATTCACTCTACGGCGAATGGGCGATTGTTCGGCGAGCCTTTGCTCGTGGGAGTGGGCCTATACCATTTCGGAATGGCGGTTTTCTTCGTTGTACTGCTGCTGATCATCCTCCTGGTCGGCGGTGGCATCACGACACTGGTCGCGTTTCTGATCACGCGGTCCACCAACAGGGCATCGTCGCGTGGGCAGATGGGGTATGGGGGTTCCAATGACTCGCCGTGGGTTTACGGGGCCGCCGGGTTCGATTCTGGGATGGGGTTCGATCCCGGCAGCGGTGGGGGGCATGGCCACGGGCACGGGCACGGGCACGATGGTGGCAGCGGCAGCAGCTGTAGTGGCGGTAGCAGCTGTAGCGGTGGGAGCAGTAGTTGCGGAGGTGGGGGGAGCAGTTGTGGTGGTGGTGGGAGTAGCTGCGGTGGTGGCGGGTCCTGAAATGCTCGCTCTGCTGCTGGTCTGCCCGATTACGGCCCTCATCACGGGCGGACCGCCGGATTCTTGCTGCTGGTGACCAACCTGCCGAGTGGGACGCTGCGGTGCGGGTTCGGGTGGATCGGGGGCCGAGTTCTTCGTTGTGGGAGGTAGGAGATTGGGTTAGCACTGACTCTGGGGGGTCGGGGGTTGTGGCAGTGGCGGAGGCAGCAGCTGCGCCGGGGCGGTTCCTGATCGCGTTGGTTCCACGGCGCTGGGCCCGGTGGGACCTGGGCTCCGGGATCGTGGGCGGGATCGCTCGATTCGCTGCCGGTGACTAGCTGCTGAGTTGGCCGCTGCGGCGCGGGTTCGGGTGGATCGGGGGCCGAGTTCTTCATCGGGTGATTCCGGAGATTCGGATAGCAGTGACTCCGGTGGTTCGGGCTGTGCGGGAGGCAGCAGCGGTTGCGGTAGGGGTGGTTCCAACAGCAGCTGCGGTGCTTGTGATGGACGCAGCAGCTGCGGCGGGGGTGGTTCCTGATGGCTCTGTTCCACCAGGGCTGGGGCTGTGGGCTTCTGGCGGGGTGCCCGACGGCCACCGGACTGGGTCGCTGCCGACTTCCAGCGGGTGCCCGTCGGGATGTTGTCGAGCAGGAGCAGCTGCGGCGGGGCGTCCTGACAGCGCTGGTTCCATCACGCTGTGCCCTGTGTGCCCTCAGCGCGTGTGTTGGGATCAGGGGTCGCTTCTATTCCGAGTTCTGCGCTGAGCATAATCGGCCCCCTCGGCTTGACCTCAACACTGCTTCAGGTTCCAGGCTGGTCCATGTCGGATCAAGTCAGGAATTGATGGAGGTTTGTCATGCGCGCTGTGCACGCTGCGGAATTCGGTGGGCCCGAGGTTCTTTCGGTGCGTGAGGTGCCGGAGCCGGTGGCCGGGCCGGGACAGGTGGTCGTCGACGTCGCGGCCGCCGATGTCATGTTCCTCGACGTCCAGCTCCGAAGTGGTTGGGGCACCGAGTTTTTCCAGCTCGAACCGCCATACGTGCCCGGCGGCGCGGTCGCCGGTGTGGTTACCTCGGTCGGTCCGGATGTCGAGCCGAGTTGGATCGGCAAACGCGTCGTCACCGACACCGCCGCTAGCGGCATCGGCGGTGGCCAGCCGATCGGTGGCTACGCGGAGCAGGCACTCGCCAAGGCCGAAACCCTGGTCGCCGTGCCAGAGGGCCTGAGCCTGCCGGCGGCGGTGGCGCTTGCCCACGACGGCAAGACCGCGCTCGCCATCTTCGATCGAGCCGCGATCCAGCCCGGCGAATGGGTGCTCATCACCGCGGCCGGTGGGGGATTGGGCACCCTGCTGATTCAACTCGTCCGCGCGGCTGGAGCGAATGTGGTTGCCGCGGCCCGCGGCAGCGCCAAACTGGAGCTCGCGGCACGACTCGGCGCGAATGCGGTCATCGACTACTCCGAGCCCGACTGGTCGGCGAAGGCACGTGCCGCGACCGGTGGGTCCGGCGCGAACGTTGTATTGGACGGTGCGGGTGGCGAATTGGGTGCGGGCGCGATCGAAGCAGCGGCCAACGGCGGCCGCTTCATCGGATATGGCGCTGCCGCAGGACAATTCGCCGACTTCGATCGAGAAGCAGTGACGGCGCGCGGAATCGACGTGGTCGGACTATTCGATCTGACCGGAAAAGGCGATATCGATTGGCTCGCCTTGACCACCCGTGCACTGGAGGAAGCGGCGGCCGGACGACTGGAAGTCGTTATCGGCCAATCCTTCCCACTCGAACAGGCCGATCGCGCACATGTGGCAATAGAATCGCGAACCGCCGTTGGACGCACACTTCTTACGGTCTGAACGGCCTTCTGTGACAACTTATCTCACGTACGTGCAGGTAACCCCTTCGAGGCGCTAGGGTGCCCCGCGTGGAAACGCTGATCGTCGTAGTCGTCGTCCTCGCCGTGCTCGGTCTCGTCGCTCTCATCGTGCAGTGGGCCAGCCGCCCGCCGCGCGGCGAGTCCGGTTGGGACCGTGGTGATGTCGACGACGACTACGACGGCTGGGAGACCGACTGAACTCACCTGACCGGAGTCAACACCACCACCGCGATCGGCCGCTTGGTCATCTTCTGGTACTCGCTGTAGCGCCCCTTGTTGACCTTGTCGACAATCGCCCAGCGCCGCGCGTAATCCGGATCGCCGGGCAACGTCGCCCGCGCGATCACCGCTATCTTGCGCCGCCCGACCTGAATCTCACACTCCGGCTCAGCCTTCACATTCGCCAACCACCCCGGTGGCCGCGGCGACCCACCATTCGACGCGGTCACCAAATAATCCGCCCCATCCCGCCCATACGTCAGCGCCGAAGTCCGCGCCTGCCCTGTCTTCCGCCCCACCGTCCGCAACAACAACGTCGGATTCCCGAACAGCACCCGATGCCCCACCACCCCACCACTGTTCTCATAAACCCACTGATGCACCTTCAACACATTCGCAAACAAACTAGCCACAGCCCACCCTCCACCCTGTTCCCGGTTTACCCCCACCCTATCCACCCCAACTTCGCCCCTCCGGTCACCACGCCACCCCATCCGACTGGTGCCCACCCCACCCCACCCGGTACCATCCCAACGCTGTGGATATCCCACACACGGGGCGGTAGCTCAGTCGGTTAGAGCCGTGGACTCATAATCCATTGGTCGCGGGTTCGAGCCCCGCCCGCCCCACAAACAGCACTTTACCAGCGGAAATGCTGAAAGCGACAGTCGGGTTCGTCCAGAACAGTGCTTCGTCAGCAATGTATTTTGCGCGTAGAATCTGGCCATGGGGCTGGATCTGGACGACATCCGCGAGCTAGCGGAAGACTTCGCGACCGAGCTGCGCCGCAAGAACCGGAGCAAGCAGACGATCGACGGCTACCTCACGCGGATCCGGTACTTCGCCGACTACCTGCAGGCGAACGATCTGTCGACCGCAGCGCCGGACATCACTCGCGCCCACATCGGCGGCTACATCGAGGATCTGCTCACGCGGCCGAATCGGCGCACAGGTGAGCCGCTCTCTCCGGAATACGCGCGTGGCCAATACCGGTCGCTGCAACAGTTCTTCAAATACCTTGCGGCCGAGGACATCATCGACGCCAACCCGTTCGACAAGATGAGTCCACCAGCGGTTCCTGAGCAGCAGGTGCCCGTACCGAGCATGGACGCTGTGAAGGCACTGCTCGCCGAGTGCGACGGCACCGACTTCAACGCGCGCCGCGACACCGCGATCATCCGGCTGTTCGCTGATACCGGGATGCGCTGTGGAGAACTCGCACCGCTCGAGGTGGACTCGCTGGACTTCAACGAGAACACCGTGCTGGTGATAGGCAAGGGTGGCCGACCACGGACGTGCCCGTTCGGCGACAAGACCCGGACGGCGCTACGGAGGTACCTCCGGGTTCGGGCGAAGCATTCCGGCGCAAAGAACGACAACCCAGCGCTCTGGCTTGGATACCGCGGCTCGATGTCCGACTCCGGCATACGGCAGATGCTCGAACGCCGTTGCGACGCCGCGGGTATCGAGCGACTCCACCCGCATCAACTCCGCCACTTCTTCGCCCATACCTGGCTCGACAGCGGGGGCCAGGAGCAAGACCTGATGATGCTCGCTGGATGGCGGTCCCGACAGATGCTCGGCAGATATGGCGCCGCCGTCGCGGACAGCCGGGCGAAGTCTGCGCACCGACGGGCACGGCTAGGCGACAAGCTGTAGGCGCACCGGCTGGAATATCCGGTGGCACGCCTGAGCCTGTCGGTCAGGCGTTACCGTTAGCGGTATGTCCGATGATCTCGTCGCCTGGGCTGCGCAGCTGGCGCAGGACCACCTCGTCGGTCTGACGCGGCGGTGGCAGCATGTGCAGGGCGTCGCGCAGCAAGCCCAGCAGGCTGTGTGCATTGTGGACGACTCTGACCTACTGCTTGCCGCAGCGTGGCTGCACGATATCGGTTATGCGCCCTCGGTCTGCCGAACCGGATTCCATCCCGTCGACGGGGCCGAGTTCCTGCGACAGCAGGGTGCTTCCTCGCGGCTGTGTGCTCTCATCGCAAACCATTCATGCGCGCGTGTAGAAGCGCGAAACCGCGACATCGCGATCGACTGGCCGGACGAACAGACAGCCCTACGTGACGCCCTATGGTGGGCGGATATGACGACGACCCCAACCGGAGAGACTACGGACGTGCGCAGTCGCGTTGCCGAAGTTCGCGAACGCTACGGCCCGGAGCATGTTGTGTCCAAGTCGTTGGTGGAGGCTGCACCCGAACTGATCGAGGCAGCCGAGCGCACCGAGAAGCTATTGCGCGGTTGATGCGGTCCTGAATTTGGCTGTTACGTGAAATACGTTCCTGTTGTGGGACTTAGACCTCGTTCTATGCGAAGCACAATCGAGGGATGTACGTTCAGGGACGAAATATCATTCGGTGCAACCCATCTGACCTCCTTCGACTCTGAGCTAGTACGGAGGTCACCGCCGATAGGATCGGCGTGAAAGCAGATCGAGAACTCTTGGCGCACCTCTCCGTCGTCATATGCGATGACGTGCTCCGGATTCGAGAATATGCCGATAAGGTCTGTCACTCGGACATCGATTCCGGTCTCTTCTTTGACCTCTCGCACTAGAGCCTGCGTGATTGTCTCGCCAGCTTCCAGCCCGCCGCCAGGGATCGAATAGCGGTCGTTGTCGGTGCGGTGAATCATCAGGACTCGGCCCTGTGAATCGCGTATAACGGCGCTCACGGCTACTTTTACGCTGTTGGCCGTGGGGGCATCAGGATCGTGAAAATAGTCGGTCCGACTCATGAACGATCACCTTTCAGAGGTCGCGTTCGACCACACATGCTCGAAGCTGGTCATGTATGTCTCGAACATGTCGCCTGCGGGCAGTTGTCGAAGATGAACGGCTGGGGCATGCGCACCCGGCAGTCCGTAAACGTGCATGTTGACGATCATCTCGTTGTCGAATCGGAAGACTGAGTTGTACAGCGTCGTGTCGTGGTACCGCAGCTCGACGCCGTCGATCGTTGCCAGCGGTTCGATAAGCGCGAGCGCGTTGTTGATGCGCGAAGGGACAGTGCCCGCCGCCAAGCGTTCTTCGGCGCTACGTTTGTCGGCCTCTGCTGCTGAAGGCCGACCGAACAACAGCCGTACTTTCAATCCGTCGCGGGTCTTCGTGCGTAGCGTCCGTGTGAATTCAGGCTCCTCGGCGAGAAACAGGCCCGCGAGAACCAGGACGTCAAGTTGCTCGGTCGTGCTCGAGAGCAGTCGCTTCCACAAGTCACTTGGAATTGCGCTGCGGTGGGGGAAGACCGTCAGCACCTCTGACTGGGCAACCTCGATCTTCCGTTCCGGTGCAAGGGCGTCCGGCCACAAGTAGTTCTCGGTTTCCCCGAGGAGGGCGGCAACGGCGTGCCGGTGCCGCGGATAGGGCGTGCGCGCCTTCGTGATCCAGCGCTCAACCGTCTTGGGCTCCACACCGGTCTTGTCAGCGACATCCGGAATGTCGAGCCCAGCCTGCTGCATCGCACTGCGGAGGCGTTCGTTCGCCATGTCTCCTCCAATGAAGGGACGTCTAGGGACTTCTTAACCGTACCGGAGACGTCTGGACAAGTCCACCTATGCGGTGCTTCTGCCTCCCAATTCCACGAAAAGTGGGGAACTGCAAGGAATTTCCCACTTTCGAAGGAGCGGACATCCGATGGAGAGGACTTCTACTGAGGCTCGGAATCTGATCAGCCTCAAGACTGCGGCGGCGCTTGTCGACGTCGATACCAAGACGATCCGGAATTGGATCGCGGCCGGTGATCTCAGCGGGTTCCGCGTGAATGGTCGCCTTCTGCGAGTGGAACGTGACGAGCTGCTGGCGCTGATTCAGCCGACCGTCATGATCATGGATGGCGGTGCGGCGTGAGCACCCCCGTCGAGAGGACGTTGCAGGCACGGATCGCCGCGCACGAGTCCTGGGCAAAGACCTCGGATCGAGCCGCCAGGACGGCGAAGGCCCGCGATGCACTGCTGACCAAGTTCGATCGCCTCGTTGATCCTGATGGGCTGCTCAGCCCAGAAGAGCGGGCTTACCGAGCGGCGCAAGCACGGAAGGCCCATTACACACGGCTGGCGTTGAAGTCGGCACAGGCTCGTCGGCGCCGTGGTGGCAAGAGCCGCCATGAAGGCGGTGATTCGTAATGCGCGCCCGCACATTTGGTTTCGCGGTTGCGGCCGTGTCGATCGGCTATCTCGTTTTGACGCATCCCGCGGTTGTCGGTTTCACGGTGATGCTGCTGGGTGGGGTCGCGTTCTGGCGGTTGTCGCGTCGGTGGGGGGTGCGGCGATGAGTGTGAACGAGTCGTTCCATCCGCTTGAGTTGTTGGACGAGTTGGACGCGGTCATCCGTGAGCAGGAGTTGTTGCAGCTGCGGACGATTGCGTTGCGGGCCCGGTACAGGGCGTTGGAGCCGTACGCCGACTTGTTCAACAAGCCGGGTCCAGACGGCAAGCCCTGGTCCTGCGAGGAGTACGGCAGCGTCAACGTCAAGTACACCGCCGCTTGGCTCGGTGATGCGGCTCGGGACATGGCCAGGACGCTGAAGTATCACTTGCGGCCTGCGCGTGAGCTGGCGGCGAAGATTCGCGAGTACCCGCAGCCAGAATGTGAGCAGGCGGACCGTCCGCAGGTTGATCGGGGGCGGTCGCGGTGAGCGCGCCGTGGCAGCCGGGGCGGGTGTCGCAGGGGTACACGGTCACCCATGTCGACCGTGGCCGTGGGCATACGGCGTTGCATTCGATGGCCGGGCCTGAATTCATCGGTGTCGGTGCGGTTTACGCGCCGTTGGGGTTGTTGCCTCCGGTGCTGCGGTTGGTGGCGGTTGGTGTGTTGCTGCTGGTCGCGGTCGGTGCGTGTGCGTCGTTGAAGGACACCGGACATCACTATCCGCCGTCGCCGAACATCTGCCGTTCGGTGAATTCCGGCGTGTCACCGGAGAAGCCGGGCAGCTGCGTCCCCGCAGGGGAGGTGCGCGGCCGTGAGTGATCTGGACGATGCGCGGGCACGGTTCGAGCAGCTGTCGACCGCTGATGAGGTGTTGTTCGACATGTCGGAGGCCGCGTGGGCGTCGATGGAGCGCGACGACTTCGCTCAGACGACGGGTGAGTGCGCCAAGCTCGATTACCTCAAAGGGGTTCGTGACTCGGTTAAGCGCGAGACCAGCGAGGCACGGCGCAGCTGGCGGGCGGCGTTGGAACGGGATATCGCGCAGCAGCGGACTCGAACAGGTTCGCGGCGGATCGAGCGGTCGCGATGAGCCGGTTTCACGATCCAGACGGTGAACGGCACGGGATTCCGACGTGGCCGTGGGGTTTCGCGCCGCAGCATCTGCGGACCCGTCGCCAGTTGGCGCGCGACGGGCAGCGACCGGGCGCCGACTACGAGGGGCAGGTGTTGCGGTCGCGTGGCGGCCTTCGGGGTCCGTTGAAGGCGTACCTGTACGACGCGGAAACCGCTGTGCCGAAACGGGTTCCGACTGCTGCGCAGTTGGAGGCCCTTGAGCTGGCGCGGATGGAGCGGTCGGTGCGGGCGTGTGAGCGGCGCGGCATCGACGCCGCCGACATGCGGGAGGTGATCGAGCAGGCCCGCGCCGATATCGCGGCCCGTCGCCAATCAACTCGGGGGCAGGGAAGGGAGCGAACACGATGAACCACAACGCGAAGAAGTCTCGGTATGCGTCGTTGGAGCGTCGCCACCGCACGCAGATCGTCGGCGGTTTGCGTGATCTGCCAAAGCCTTTGACCTATCGCGAGATCGCGCAGTTGCTTGGCATTTCGCTGCGTCAAGTTGAGCGGTGCCTGGGTGAGGCGGCGGCGTTGCGTGGTCAGGGGTTGACCAAGCGGGAGGTCGCCGAAGAGATCGGTGTCCCGTACGGATCGTTAGGCCGGGTTTTGTCGGTGCCGCACCGCAAGACGGTCACCGCCCGCCAGGACGCGGCGCTGGCCGCGCTGACCGACATGCACGGGATGCAGGTCGATGTGCTGGCGTGGTTTTTGAACACCAGCCTGAGCAGCGCCTACGACCTCGCCGCCATCCTGATCGAGCGCGGGTTGGTGCATCCGCTGGTGGAGGTGCAGCCAGGGCGGGCGTGGGTGTACCCGAAGCCGGATACCGCGGCCCGTTACCTGAGTTGGCGGCCCAAGGACTGGAAGCCGCCGCTGATGTATGCCAACCACTACCGTGCGGTCGCCCAAGCCCGGATCATGCTCGTCGGCTCGGACCCGCAGCTGTGGGTGTCGGAACGGATCCTGCGCCGCCGCGCCGAGATCGCAGCCAGCGAAACCCGTTCCGGGCAACTGATGTTCAGCACTGGCCGTGCCCCGAAGCGGGACCGCCCGCACGTTCACGACGGCCGGTTCCTCGGTGAGGTCGACGGCAAACACGGCTGGTGGGCGCTGGAAGTCGAGCTGACCGAGAAGAAAGACCGCGCCCAGATGGACGCCGCCCTGGCCGGCGCGTTGCGGGCCGCGCGCGACAGCGTCGAGGAATCGGTGGTCGGGCTGCTGTATCTGTGCCGCTCGGCACGAGTGCAGGACGTGGTCAACGCCGCCTACGACCGGCTCCCACGCGAACTGGCGGACCTGTCGCTGCTGTTCGCCACCGGCGATTTCGACGACGAATGGACCAAGTTCTTGGCCGCCCGCAACCAGGCCCGCGCCGCGAAACGCCGCGCCCGCAACGGACTTCACATCTCCAAGGAAGCATCATGACCAACCAGAACTGCCAGCCGATCCTGACTCCCACCGACTGCGACCCGCTCGGGGCGACCACGGCCATACCACCGGCTGCGTCGTCGACGATCGTGCAGGATCCGCCACCGTCGATTGAGGTGCATCCGGTCAAGCCGCCGATCAAGCAGCTCGACGGTATCGACTTGCCCGACCTGACCACCCTCACGCATTTCGCGGGCACCGCGACGGTGTGCGGGGTGGTGGTAGTCGCGATGCTGGTGATGATCGTGGCCGTGGCGGCGCGCTGGCCGTTGGCGCCGCACCGGTTGCGCAACTTCGCGATCGGATCCTTGCTGCTGCCAGCGTCTTCGGCGCTGGCGGGTGGTTCGTGGACAACACCAGCTGCCTTGTTGTGGTCGGGTGCGTCCCAGCTCGCCGATGGTGATTGGTCCGGGCTGCGGATGATGCTGGCGCTGGGGGTGCCGTTCGCGGCGGTGACCGCGACGTATGTGTGGGCGAAGTTCGTGCACAAGACCAACACTGTCGGGTTGAAGTCCCTCGGTCGTACTGAGCGGGTCAAGGATGCGATGGTCGCCCGCCGCTTCGCCCGCGCCGCCCACGCCGCGAAACTCGGTGCCCCCTACAGCGTCGGCGACGGCATCGTGCTCGGCCCGTTGGCGGATCGCACGACCGCGAAACCGGCCGGGTTGTGGCAGGAACTCACCACGCGGCATCAGTCGTGGATGGTGATCCCGCACAAGCAGGCCAAACGCCACTGCGCGGCGGTCGGTACGACCGGTTCCGGGAAGACCGAGCTGATCAAACGCTATTTCGTCGGGATGCTCGACTACGAGTGGCGGGCGTTTGTGCAGTGGAAGGACGTGCCCGCGATGCGGCGCCGTCACCCGCGTCCGCTGCTGGCGGTGATTTCGTGCAAGGGCGGCGAAGACGACCGCGATTTGGGTATCGAGATCCGTGACTACGCGGTGCGGATGGGGATCGACCCGGCACGGATCGCGATGGTGATGCCCGGGGTGGACCGGCTCGACGTGTGGGACATGCCCGCCCGAGACATGCGCGGCGTGATCGGCGACATGCTCAACGCGGGCGAAGCCACCACCAGCGAGGGCCAGCATTTCGACGAAATGCGCCGCCGCATCGTCTCTCTCGTGGTCGACGCTCCGGTCGGGCCGCCGCGTTCGTCGGCGGAGTTCCTGGAGCGGATCTCCGAGCAGAAGCTGCTCGATATCTGGAACAACGCCCCCGATGTGCAGCGCATGGTCGAGGCGTTGCAGGCGGAGAAGGTCCCCCAGCTCGACGACATGCTGATCAAGGCATCGAACCTGTTCGACCTGCTGCAGGACCACGACGGGCAGTTCGTATTCGACGGCGGCAAGAGCCTCGACGACATCGACGTGCTGTATGTGACCGTGCCGGGCCTGGACAAAGACGCCGCCCGCGCTCAGGTCGCCGCGATCCTGCGCATGGTGATGCAACGCGCCGGGCGCACCGCGAAAGACCAGCGCCGCAGCGTGACCGCGATCATCGACGAAATCTCGGCGCTGACCACGGCCAAGGGATCGATCGGTGTGATCGACGTGTGCGAGCGGGGCCGCTCCCAGAACGTCGCACTGCTGTTCGCTGCCCAATCCCAAGAAGGTCTCGCCGCGGACGTATGGGGCTTGAACCGGCTGCTGAAAGCCTGCGCGGGTGGATTGCTGCTCGGCTACAACGAGAACGCCGGAGAACTGTGCAAACACCTCGGTTCCGTGCGCGGGATGCTGCCGAGCCGTCATCTGATCAAGGGTCAACGCCACGGCGACGAAGGCCAGGTGTCGGTCGGTGAGATGTGGCTGGTCGACCCGGATCTGTTGCGTCAGCTCGACACCGGCGAATTCGTCTACGCCCGCGGTCGTCGAGCCCAGTGGGGCCGCATCGTGCGGGTCGAGCGGAACGAACTCGCCCCGATGCCGGGCACACCGGCCGCGCAAGCCGCCGCCGACAACGCCGCAGGCAAGCCGAACCCCTCATCAGGTGCCGCCGCCGTCGCCTGACCACCCCGATATCCCGAAATCGATTGAAAGGCAACACATCATGCGTATCCGCAACAACAACCATGACCACAACGGGGAAGACCCCGACGAGGGCCGCGAACCCACCGACCCGAAACGCCAGGGCGAGAAGCTGGCCGAGGAGGTCGCCGAGTTCCTCGCAGCCGCAGTTGCCGCCGTCGACAACCCGCCCACACGAGCCCGCAGCAGCGAACCCGAATCCACCGACCGCCCGGTGCTGCGCCTGGTGAAGAACGACGCCACAGACCGCGACGACGCGAACGGTTGGGACACACCCGCCGACCCAGGGACAGCCATCGCGGCCGGGCGGGCAGCACGACGGCGGGTAGCTCGCGGCGCTGCGGGAGCCTCCGCTCTTGTGGTCGCTGCGACCGCGTTCGCGGCGTGGGGGCAGCCATGGCTGGTGGCCGGACCACTGGCCGCCTACGGCACGGGCTGGCTGGCCTACCTGTGGTGGAACGCGGCCTTGCGTCCTTCGATCCCACAGACCCTCGCCACCGTCACCAGCGGCGTCAGCGCGGCATTCGCCGTCGTCGTCACCACGATCGCCGCGATCGTGCGCGGGCTGATCGACCGGATCGACACCGCCCGCACCCGGCACGAAACCACACGCACGGCGCCGACCACCGCTCCGTAACCCACCACAAGGAAGGAAATCCCTTGAGCACCAACCGAACCCCCGACGAGCCGATCCACACCGCACCGGTGGATCTGTACGAGCGACTGAATGAGGTCGATGACCGGCTGATCCAGCTGCGGCGCGAGCTCGTCGATATCCGCCGCGAGTACGCCACCCTGCGGCGGCACCCGGATTCCCTGGCAGTCGACACCCTCGGTGACCCACTCGACCCGGTCGAGGCGACTTTGCGCGTCGAAACCGCGCTGGCCATGTCGGATGACCAGCTCGACGCCGCCGGGGTCTGGATAGCGCGGGCACGTGGCCGGTACGCGACCCGGCTCAAGCTCACCGACGCCGCCGCCGAAGAACTCGACCGCCGACGCAACCGCGTCGAGCGGACCCGATGAACCGCGAAAACCGCTACCGCTGAAAGGAATACAACAACATGACCGACCGCAGCCCCGAAGATGAGTTGATCGCCGAGGCCCGCAAGTTCGGGTACGCGATGAAGGAAATGCTGCGTTTGCACGCTCAGGCCGGGAACTGGCTGGAGCGTCGCCGGGTGCGCAAGCAGATCAGCCTGGCGTTACGCGAGCAGCGCCGTGCCGAGCAGGCCGATCGTAAGAACCAGCTGGTGTGGACCCAGCAGATGATCGACCGCTACCGCACGCACTCACTGGCCGTGGCCGACCGTGCCTCCGACCCGAGTGTCGACCACCAGCGCCGCTACCGCGACGCACAGGCGTTGTCGCGGCACGCGAATGATCTGCAGGTCCGCATCATCGGCAACACCAGCCTGACACGGGTCGAACAGGGCATCGCCCTCGACGGTGTGGACGCGGCCACGATCTTCCCGCGGTTCGAGCCGGGCCGGTTGTTCGCCAAGGCGCACAAAGTGCGTGGTGTGGACGCGTTGCGGTACCGCGCCCAGGTCGCCCGCACCATCCGGGAACAAGCCGCGCCGCAGCGTGAGCAGCAGCGGCAGGCCGCGCCCTATCAGGCGACGCTGGCGTGGATGAGTGGGACCGGGCAGGACCCGATCACCGAAACGCGCGGGTTCGACACCGCGCGTGAGGGTTTGGAGTGGATGCACCGCGATATCGACCACACGATGTGGGTCGACGGGCAAACCGTGGACGCCACCGTGCGCGATCCGGCCGGACGCCCGGTATATCACCGCCACGGCGACCCGGAAACGGTGGCCGAACAACTCGAACAGCCCCTCGGCATCATCCGTGACCCCTTTGGTGGGTACCGGCAGAACCCAAGCGCGGGATTCTTCGCCGATGCCGACACCGTCGCTGATCACCAGCGCACCGTCGCCGACGCGCACGCCGAACAGTTGCATCCGGCCACCGAGCGTCCACCCCAGCAGCCGGGCAAACCATTCGTGGTCAACGTCGGTCCCTCCGATGTACTGCACCTCGACGACGTCGAGTACGCCAAGGTCCCACCGCAGGACCGTACGCAGTCGCGCACGTTCGAAACGCGTGAGCAGGCATACGACTGGACGTTGCATCAGCTCGACACCTACCGCGACACCAGCAGCCGCGCCGGGGAAGACTTCTCGCTCACCATCCGCGAACAGGGCCGAGCACACGACGCCGAGATCGTCGACGGGCCGCTCGGGATGGTCACCGACGAAGTCCGCGCCCTGCGTGAACAGCACCTGCGTCCCCAGCGCGGACAGGCCACCGAGCAGCCGAAAACCCATCCCGCCGAGCTGCAGGCAGCCAAGTCGGAGGATCCGGAGCGGTTCGCACAGATCGAACGCCGGTTGAGGGACATCTCCGATGACCGGGACCGGCTGGAGAGCCGGGTCGGGATGTTGCAGCGCGGGTTGGACGCGGTCACCGCCGACCGCGACGAGATGAAACGCAAACTCGACGCCGCCGAGGGCCGCATCGAGGAGTTGAAGCACCGAAACGTCCGCCTGGCCAACGAGATCGGTGAACTGCGCGACCGCCCCAAGGTCGATCACGTTGCCGCCGAACGCGACCGCTACAAGCGCGAACGCGACGAAGCCGTGCAGAAACTCGCCCAGACCCTGTGGACCCAGCGAAACGGGCGCGAAGCCAATCGGGGTGAGCAAGCCCCACGGCGCAGTGAGGAACAGCACCACGTGGTGATCGACGCCGACGAAAACCATCCCCAGCAGCAACGGCCGGGCGAGGACACCGGCAGTCAGGGACCGGTGGGCAAGCGTGCCAGCTACCTGCACGACCTCACCGACACCGGCCATGAGCGGCCAGGTCCCGACACCCAGTCATGGCCGCAGCCCGGACGCAACGGTCACGGCCGCGATGGTATCGAGCGGAGCCGCTGAGATGGAACGCGAACACGAGGAAGCGATGCGCGCCGACTACCAGCAGCACTACCAGCTGGGCCGGGATATGTTCCGCGACGGGATCACCGAAACCGATATCGAACGGCTCGACTCGGACCGAATCGAGATCGAGAAACGGTGGCAAGACGGCCCGCACACCGAGCACTGGGACTACCTGTCCGACGCTCAGCACGACTGGGAACGCTCGCCCGCGACCATGTCCCGGTTCATGGAAAACGTCGACCACAACGCCGGATACGGGCTCACCGATATCCAGCGCCGCAGCCAACAGCAGGCCCGTGAGCTGACCGGCAACGACCGGCCACGCCCCCGGAGCCAGCGAGGCAGGTGAACATTATGCACATCGAGCACGAGGAAGCGATGCGCGCGGCGTTCACCGAACTCGATCGCCTCACCCGCATGGCATACCGGCCCGAGGCGACTCAGGCCGATATCCACCGCCTCTACACCGACGGCGCCGCGATCGATCAGGGCTGGCACTACGGCCCGCACCGCGAGCAGTGGGGATTCCTCAAACACGCTCGCTCGCAATGGGAATGCGACCCCACCGCGATGCGGCGGAGCTTGGTCGAATCCCTGCGGAGCGCGGGCACGAAGTTGGATCCGGTGCAGCGCCGCAGCATCGAACAGGGCCGGGTCCTCGCGGACTCCACTCGTCCCGGCATCGATCGGGGACGGTGAGGATGCAATCGCAACAGCCGCACGGGCATTCCTACGAGGTCGTCACCGAGGCGTTGACCCGCAGGATGGGTCCGGCCCCGTATCCACGCGGCCCCGAGCAGTGGACCAACTACCTGTGCCCGGTACACGAGAGCGACGGGCAGCAGCACAACCCGTCACTGGGCGTGCGGTACGACCCCCGCCAAGGCAAGACGATGGTGCGGTGTTGGGCAAAGTGCAACGACGAAGAGGTCTTGGACCGGATCGGGTTACGGGTGCGGGACCTGTGGGACCGGTTGCCCGAACGTGACCCGAACCGCCGCACCAGCAGCGGTGTCCACGGCCAGCGCTTCGGGGTGAGCGAGCGGCGGCCGTTGACCCCGGTGGAACGGGCGATCGCCGCGGCCTCGTTCCCGATCCTGAACAAACCCGATATCGGGGCACAGACCGGGCCAGGCGAGAACGTCGATACCTACGTCTACCGGTGGCACACCGATCAGATCGAGGGCGCGGTGTTCCGGATGCGGACCCCGCACGAACACGGATACGCCAAATCGTTCTGGCAAGCCAGATGGACCGGAACTCGTTGGGAGAAAGGCGGTTTTGCCCCGATCCCATGGAAACTCGCCGACATCCGGGAAGCCCTCGACACCGGCCGCGAGATCTATGTGTGCGAGGGCGAGAAGGACGTCCAAGCCGCGAACCGGGCCGGGCTGATCGCGACCTGCAACGCAATGGGCGCCGGATCCTGGACCCCCGAACACGCCAAATGGCTGCGCGGGGCAGGCCGGGTGATCGTGGTCGCCGACCGCGACCGCCCCGGCTACCGACACGCCGCCAAAGTCGCCGAAACCCTACACGGTCAGGTCGGTGAGGTCCGGGTCATGCAGGCCCGCGATGGCAAGGACCTGTCGGACCACTTCGCCGCTGGTCACATGCTCGAAGACCTCGAACCGGTCCGGTATCTCGATCAACCCAAACAACAGCAGCGGCCGCGGTTTCGGCCGGTGAGCCGAACCCGAAGCCGCTGACCAGAGCAGAACGTAAGGAGAAACCCGATGAACCACCCGAACCCCGAACCCCGCGAAATCCGCGATCGCGGCCAGCAACTCGGACGTGAGGTGTTCAACGCCACCGCTGCGGCGAACAACCCTGACATGGTCTACCCCGACTGGCCCGAAGACGTGCCGTTGCCCGACCTCTCTGACCGCGTGGTCACCGCCGAGGCCGCCTACTACCACCATCTGACCCAGCATCGCGAGCACCTGGGACGTGACATCGAATTCCAGGCCGACTACGAGCTTCTGGACTGGCTTAGCGCCGAGGGTGCCGACCTGCGCGACTACCAGACCTGGAGCTGCGACCCGGAAGAGCCGCTGCGGCGTAGCGACCGCCGCCGCAGCCGCTGAACACATCACTGAAACACATCTTGGAAGGACACAGCATCATGACCAGCACTTTTGGACAGCGTTTCCGTCGCGCCGCGCGCCCGAGTAGCGCGTTCAGCAAGACCAGCAACCCGGGCACGACCGTGTACGGGCGTATCGCCGCGATCGTGGAGGAGCCCAAGCTCAAATACGGCGGTGCTCCCGACGAGGTCGAACTCGACGACAACGGCAAGCCCGTCATGCAGTTGGTGATCACCCTCGACACCAGTAGCGGGCCGCGGAATCTGTATGTGTCCTGGCGCATGGAACAAGCCATCGGTCTGGCGTTGGAGAACGCAGGCACGGAGGACTTCGCGATCGGTGCGTTGCTGTCGGTCACCTACACCGGACCCGACCCCGACTACCCGAAGGCCCGGTTGTTCACCGCCGTCTACAACCACACCACCGGGCAGAGCGGTGCGTGAACCGTGACCGGACACGACTCCGGTGCAAACGCGGTGCGCAGCAACGACGCTGCGCACTACCACGCACCATACGATGCACAACCCGGTGCGCAGGCATCGAGACGGCCGGTGCGGGCGTGGCCGGTGCTGCTGCTGGCGCTGCCCGCGTTCGTCGCGATCTGGTCCGGCTGGGTCGGTCTTGGTGAGCTGACCGGTTTCGGTCCGGTGCACCCGCTACCCGGTATCGCCGATGATTTCGAGATCAACACTGCGATCACCCTGCCGATCGGGATGGAAGCCTATGCCTCCTACGCGCTGTCGGTATGGCTGTCCGGGCGGATCCGTTCGAACCGAACCCGCAGCTACGCGAAGTATTCGGCGTTCGGCAGCCTCGCGCTGGGTGCCGTTGGGCAGGTCGCCTACCACCTCATGCAAGCCGCCGGTGTGACCGTGGCGCCGTGGCCGGTCACCGTGCTGGTGGCTTGCCTTCCTGTTGTGGTCCTCGGCATGGGTGCGGCGTTGGCGCACATGATTATCGGTGAGCACCACCACGCACCAGCCGTGCGCGCCGATGCCGAGCCGGTGCGTAAGCCCGAAGCGGTACGCACCGTCTCGGTACGTGAAGTCCACACCGAGACTCGATCGACTACCAGCGAAGTGACCGCCCACCAAGGCGCACAGCAGCTGAATGGTGCGCAGCAAGTCGAGATCGAAGCACCCGTGCGCACTAGCGACACCGATCAGCAGCCACGCACCGACCGATGGGCGACGGTGGCCGAGATGGTGTGCAGCACCGACCCATCCGGGCGGCGCGATCCGGGCACGGTCGCCGCGATTCTGCGGCTGAAGCATGAGGAGGGTTGGTCGCATGCGCGTATCGCCGAGCACGTCGAACTTAGCGCCTCCTCGGTGACCCGGACTCTGGCCGCGGCGCAGCACCACACCAAATCCGGTGTGGCTGGCGATGACGTTTGAGAAAGGAGTCACACGATGCAGCGTGTGGGACTACGAATACGCGGTGTGGACGTAGTGTCGACAAGATTCGGGAGGAGGTGTCATGTCGGACAAGTCGGGCATCGAATGGACTGAGGCGACGTGGAACCCGGTGACGGGCTGCGACCGAGTTTCGGCCGGGTGTGACCACTGCTATGCGATGGTGCTGGCGAAACGCCTGAAAGCGATGGGTGCCGACAAGTACCAGCGTGACGGTGATGTGCGCACGTCCGGGCCGGGGTTCGGCGTGACCATCCACCCGCAGGCGTTGGATGTACCGCGACGGTGGCGCGCGCCGCGCGTGGTATTCGTCAATTCGATGTCGGACCTGTTCCACGCCAAGGTGCCGGTCGGATTCATCCGCGACGTGTTCGACGTGATGCGCGAAACCCCGCAGCACACCTACCAGGTGTTGACGAAACGCTCACTGCGCTTGAAGCGCCTCGCCGATGGTTTGGACTGGCCGGCCAATGTGTGGATGGGAGTGTCGGTCGAGAACACCGACTACCTCGACCGCGTCGACCACCTGCGCGAAGTCCCCGCAGCGGTGCGATTCCTGTCGTGTGAGCCGCTTCTGGGGCCGCTGGACGGATTGAAGCTCGACGGCATCGGGTGGGTTATCGCGGGCGGGGAATCCGGGGTGGGCCATCGGCCGATGGATCCGACCTGGGTCCGTGGCATTCGTGATGTGTGCCAAGACATGTCGGTGCCGTTCTTCTTCAAGCAGTGGGGTGGTCGGACCCCGAAAGCGATGGGACGCGAGCTCGATGGTCGACTGTGGGACGGTATGCCCGCATTGATCGCATGAGCTGAAACCTCTTGGACCCCTACCGAATCGGTAGGGGTCTTGCTGCGTCTTGGGCCTGCCTGACCTGGATGAATGCGCTGGCTGAGATGGTTCTACGCACCTTTGGCTTGGCTGGTTGCGGCTCGAACGAATGACCTGAGCTGGATCTGGCGACCCCCGCTGTCCACCTCAACCGCGCCGGAGTGGACAAGCGGCCGCAATGCCTTGATGACGTGCTCGGGACGGAACACGGTGTCGAACAAGGCAAAGTCGCGTAGAGCCTCGACACGGGTCGGCCCCCGCGTTTTCAGTTGGTCGAGCAGCAGGCGTGATAACGAACCAAGCTGTGGATCGACAAACTCGAAGAGTGCTTCGAGTTGGCTGTCGCGAGGATCTCGGAAGCCGATCCCGAAGGTGCGGTCCACCTCCCACAGGCTGTCCTTCATCTTCTTCACACCGAGTCGGTGGTTTGTCCCGAACACCAGATACAGTGCGTCGCCGCGACGGTCGACCAGTTCGAAGTCGAGCAGGTACTTGAATCCCGCGGTCTTGAGTGCCGTGCGGTAGCAGGTGAGGATGAACTGACGCTTCTCGCTGCTATCGACCGTGCCTGCTTGGCGCCAAGTACGGTCGCCGCCGAATACATCATCTGCAGCATCACCAAGATCCGAGACGAACCGCACGAAGTGCTGCGGTTTGAAGGTGACGATCACCTCTGAGCCGCTGTTGTTGGCGATGCGCTGCAGGAATCGGAACGGCACCGGCGCGTTGCCCCAAGAGTCCAAAACCGCGAGAATCGGTGATTCCCATGCTCTGACGCGGTCGAGTTCTTGCTCGAGAAGCTCTTCGCACTTGCCCTTCTTGATTGATACAGGCATCTGATCTTCTGGTCGCGGTCGATCGGGGAACGCGCGCTTCAGCTGTTCAGGGAGCATTGCGACGCAACGTTGATCGTCATCGATGAACAGGAAGCGAGCCTTCTTCGAAGGGTTGGAGACCTTTTCGACGAAGGCCCGGACCGCGATGATCGGTGAACCGTCCTCGCCGCGGTCGTACACGCCAGGGCCGGAGAATCCCTCGGCGTACGTGGCCGTGTTCCATGAGTTGTCGCTGAGAATGATCGGGAACCATCGACGCAGGTACCGGTCGTAAATGTCATGTTTGGCGGCAGTGTGTTCCACCCGCGGCCACGGCACTGGCCCATCGACAGGCATATCGGCAACCCCCTTGCCTCGCAACGCTTTCAAGTAAGCGTAGCCAGAACCGTGCGTGTGGGCATGCCGCTTCGCTATCAAATCCGCCATGAACCCCGGCACCTGACAACCGACGGCCATCCGAACAGTAGGCACCGCCAGGCGGGCCTACTGGCATCTCTGGGACCGGATTTTGATGCGGACTTGATGCGGACCTGATCCGATCCTGATGCGGACCTGATCCGGATTCAGAGTCGGATCAAAATCCGATCAATCCGAACACGAAAACGCTTCTACCTGGGGCGTTTTGCGCCGTCTTCTGCCCTGCCCGTCCCCCACTCTCTATGGCTTCGCTGTTCATAGAGAGTGGGGGACGGGCAGGGCAGAAGACAACACAAAACACAAAGAGCCAAAGACCAAGGACAAAAGAGGAAGAGAGACCACAAAAAGAGAGGACCACAAAAGGGGTTGGGTGCGGGGTTGCGTCAGGTGCGTACATCACGTCTAGAGCAGCGCCACCTCCGGTGGCGTGTTCGCGCGCCAGGTCGCGCTCAGTGCGGCAGGTCAACTCAAGTGCGCAAGTGGCGGCTTCGAGCACGCAAGTTTCAGCGCATGACGGAAGTGGAGCGCGGCAGCAGGAACATTGTGCGTCGAGATGGGGACCACGAAAGGAGAGTCATCCTCCGGGCGGTTTTATGCCTAACCATCAAAGAAAACGCGGGGTTGATGCTTACGAGTCAACTTGATTCCTATGCACCAACTGATTGACGTATATGCATCAAAATCATTGGGCTACAAGGATTTTCGCGGTAGAATTGATGCCCAATCATCAAGGCGGGGAGGTCTTTAGATGAGTACTTTTGCCGGATCGGTTGTGACCGCGATCGAATCAACGTGGGCGACAATTCGGGACCGGCATCCGGACGTACCGGATGTGGTGGTCGCGATGGCGGCCGGTTCGATCGGCTCTCCGCGCGGCGTGCGGCTCGGTCACTTCGGGCCGGATCGCTGGCTGCACGGCCAGGAGTGGATGCCGGAATTGTTCGTCGGCGGTGAAGGGTTCGCGCTCAGTGCCTGCGATGTCCTGGGCACCCTGCTGCACGAAGCCGCGCACGGCGTCGCCCGCGCTCGCGGTGTCCAGGACACCAGCCGCCGGGGTGCCTACCAAAATGCGAAATACCGTGGCATCGCCAATGAATTCGGTCTCACCGTCGTCCGGCAGGCCAGCCGCGGATGGTCGGAGACCACCGTCCCCGACGAGATCGCCGAACAGTACCGCCAGCAGATCGACACGTTGCACAGCGTGCTGGTCGCCTACCGACGCTCCGAACGCGGTGGCGCCCTGGCGGGCCCGGCCGGAGTCGCTGGCGATTCCGACGACGAGACCAGCGATGAAGACGGCGAGGACGATCAGCGTGCACCGCGCAATGGTCGGGCGCTGACCTGTGGCTGCGATCCGGTGCGGCGGGTCCGCGCGGCACAGCGCACCATCGACGCAGGGCCGATCCTGTGCGGTATCTGCCAGCAGCCCTTCGCGATCGCAGCGGCCTGATTGACGCGTACGCGTCAAATCTGTTGAGGGAGGATTCGCCCTGATGAAACCGCCGATGGCGTACTACGGGGGCAAGACGACGATCTCGTCGAAGATCGCGGGCATACTGCCCGAGCACGGGCATTACGTCGAACCGTTCGCGGGATCGCTAGCGGTGCTGCTGGCCAAACCGGCTGCACGGATGGAAACGGTCAACGACATCGACGGCGACCTCATGACGTTCTGGCGAGTCCTGCGCGACCGCCCGACCGAGCTGGCGCGGGTATGTGCACTGACTCCGCATTCGCGTACCGAGCACGAGGCATCCCATGGTGACCTGTCCGACCTCGACGAGCTGGAGCGGGCCCGCCGGGTGTGGGTACGGATCACCCAGTCCCGCACCGGAACCCTGCGCCGCACCGGCTGGCGCCACCACGTCGACCCAAACGGATCCGGAGTATCCATGCCGGGATATCTAGCCGCATACCTGGAGCGGATGCTGCCCGCGGCAGAACGTCTGGCCGCGGTATCGCTGGAATCGCGTCCAGCACTCGAGCTGATCACTACCTACGGCCGTCATCGTTCCGCGCTGCTGTATGTGGATCCGCCGTATCTGGGCACGACCCGCGACCGCAACTACCGCCACGAAATGGGCGCAGAATCCCACCATCGAGAGCTGGCGGCCGCGCTGCACGCCTGCCAGGCCACCGTGGTGCTGTCCGGGTATGCCAGCGACCTCTACGACCACGAGCTCTACCCGCACTGGTACCGCCACGAGATGGCAGCCTTCACCACCCAAGGCGGAGCCCGCCACGAACGGACCGAGATCCTATGGTCCGACCACCCACTCAACACCCCTGACACCGGCATGCTGCCACTGCCGGAGTTTCGTAACAACGACACCGCGACCGGAGGCGGCTGTTACGAAACTCAATGCGCGGCACCGAAATGCACGAAGGTCCTCACCCGAGCCGCGACCGGCCGGCCCGGGCGCTACTGCTCCACCGCGTGCCGTATGCGCGCCAGCCGCAAACGCGCAGGACGCTCCGGCGAAACCGAAGGCTTGCGTGACCTGGAAGCTAGCGGGGATCGATGCTTGCCCGCGAGGGCGACACCGCCCTTGGTCTGCGATCTTCTTGTGTTGTCTCCTCCGTGGTGCTTCCCTCCAGAGGAAACGTGTTCGGAGTGACTCACAACACAGACAGATCGGTCGGACATCGCCGCATTTTCCCGTCTTGCCCGTGTTGCACAAGCCCCGTTATCAAATTGCAATCCCCTTGTATGACCCTTTGGGAACTTCGTCTAGACGAAAGTCCCGGTATGCTTAACCAGCGGGTTTACCTGTTGGCAACACTGCGAGGACGGGGTTTGGACACCGGCATGTCACCGGGTTGTGATGCGTTTCCCCTGATGCACGCGCGCGCCGATCGAGTACAGTCCAATGTCGGATATCGAATTCGATGTGATGGATTTCACATTTGATGGACTGGGTCGCATCTGAGTGAAGCTTGGAAGGTGGCACTCGGGAAACGAGGCGTTACCGTATGGATGTCCTACTAAAGGAAATGCTCGGATCCGTCACTGGGTGCCAGCCTGGACGAACCCGAGCACTTCAGTAGGTTGTCATCTGCGCGAGCTCGTGATCCATTCGATGATCGCGCGGAGTGACAGAGCCAACAGTCTGGTGGCACCTGCCACCAGACTGTTGCTGTTTGTCAGGGACAAGACCACCGCGATGGCGTCGAGTCCTGACGTGACAGCCGCGCACCATCGCTTGGCTGCCTTTACCCGCCGTAGTCGCGCAGTCCTGCTCACGCGCTCGCGACGGGTTGCATCCGATTCGGACGGATCGAGATCCACCGAACCTCCTTACTGCGGTGACCACCCAGGTCGGCGGTCGGGCACAGGGCCTGTTCCCCTCTGAACGAGGCTGTGCAGCAGGAAGACTCGACGGCTCGAGCGAACGCTCGAATCGAACAAACGGTCAGCGTACAGCGCGCCGCCGTCAAAGACTCGAAGCACTGCAAAACGGTTGCCGCCCTGCCCGAATTCGGGCGAACGCCCTATCCGATCGGACGGCTCGCCAGCACGTCCTCACGGACCGTGCTCGCGAGCCGAGAGATATTGGATCAGAACAGAGTCCGGAAACGAAGAGACACGCCGACCGACATCCCTCGCATTCCAATTTCTGTGTGCTACTCGCGGTTTCGCTCGCAGCGAACTAGCGGCGGTTATCCGGAATGCAATCCTCGCTCGCGGAAACCGCCGGGTACTACGTCCTTCCCGGAAGGTTTGGCTACCCTGACCGGATTAGATAACGACGTGCGGTCGATTGCGTTGCTGCGCACAACAGATCAGTTGGCATTGCGCTGAAGTACCTGGAGATCAAGGGCTTTCGCATGTCCCAAACTTTCGTCCAAAAATCTTCGGTTTTAGAACGAACGAGCTGTGGATCTAGTGGTCTGATTGCTGAACTTCCTCGACATGCGGCGCAACATCGGCTGTTCCTGGAACAGTCGGTCAGCCTCGCGAATGCCCCCCGAAGGCATTCATGCGAACCGCGACATCTAGTCGAAAGTTTGTGGAACGCAACCAATCCGGTTGTATCTTACAGACGAACCGTTCAAATGGAAGGGCAACTTTGCATGGTTTGGCGACAAAATCCGCGGTATGCCATCTGACCTGGTATTATGTCGTCAATTCTCAGGCTAACGCAATATTGCGTTAGCAATCATCCTGGTGCTACGGGGGAGGCGGGCCACCCTGCTCGGCACGAGCTGCCCGCATCGGCGTCCAGGGGCACGCAACCGAAGACGTGATGGGCATCTTGATCCGCGGGTCGTAGCACCCGGTGAGGTCCGGCTGGGCCGGGCGACGTTGAATGAACGGCAAAACAATGCCGTCGATCCAGGGGCTAGCTGTGGTTAGCCCGGAGCCGCCAGCGCTTTCGGACCCGATGGTTCGGCTGCGCAGGTCTGGGTTGTTGTCGGCGCGCTTGCGTACGCTGGCCGCCGTGGTCGATGTTGTCTCGGCTGCACATATTCAGCTGAAGGAGGGGCATCGATGCCAGCGTGGGCTTTTAAGTCGGTGGGCGAGGATCGAGACTGGCACAGCAACGACGGGTACCCCGATATACCAGGCGTGCAGTATGTCTACACGAACACCGTGGGCAACTGCCTACGCGTTGCTGAGGGCGACACAGTTGTCGTACACGATCGCTTACTCGTACATGGTGTTTCGGTCGTAGATGCGATCGCGGTCGAACATGACGTGCCGGTGCAGATCAAACGATGCCCGGAGTGTGGCAGGGCATCGGTCGGCCGGCTCAAGCGCAGTCCGACGAAGTTCCGCTGCGACCGGGGCGGCCACAAGTTCGACGATCCGGTCGTGAGCGACGAGACACGAACCGTGTACACCGCGCACATCGCCAACCATTGGCAGGCCATCGACGGCGCGGTGTCGACAGAGCGCCTCATGACAGCGAGGTCGAACAACGATCGACAAAGCTCGATCCGACCGCTCGACATAGATCTGCTCGATCAGTTGCTCGACCGGGCCGCGGTCCTCCTCCCCACCCTGGCACCTGGGAAACCAACCGGTGGGCTGACCAAAGTGTCGAAGCCGATCGCGGGTGGACACCGGATGGTGGCGTCGCGGGTTCGAAACGGGCAGGACAAGTTTCGGGATGCCGTGCTTCAACGGGACGGGTTGGTGTGTGCGATCACGGGCCGCTGCCATCCTACGGCGTTGGAAGCCGCGCACCTGCGCAAGTTCGCGGACCACGGAACGCATCTGGCCGAAGAGGGCTTGCCGCTGCGGGCCGACATCCACAAGCTGTTCGACGCTGGGCTGATTGCGATTGACCCGACGACCATGGAAGTGGTCGTTTCGCCCCAGCTCGACGCCTACCCGGGCTATAGCGAGCTGCGTGGAACACAGGTGAAGGTGACCGATATCAGCACGGCGGCGCTGACCGACCATTTCGAGGCTGCTGTCTCCAGCTGGGGGTGACCACGGCTGTCGAGCAGTAGGCGCGGTATCTCATGAGGGTTGGCTCCATGGGGGTCGAGTGCGAGCTGTTCGGAGTCTCGTTGCGGGGACCGGTCCAGGTGTAGCCGTGCGGCAGCGACCGGTGAGTCGGTAGTTGCGCTGTGGGACGCTGAAACGACCCGTGTTGATGCCCATGCATCAACCACTCGGCCGCGATCCAGCCGCTGTGACGACTGGGCTACTCGTTCGACCACGACGGAGGGAAGCTTTGCAGCGCAACCGATTCCGAGACCGGTGCATCGAGTGCAAGCGACGGGTACTTGAGAATGCCGGATTCATCTTTGACCCGGGATACGCCAACGCGGTGGTGTGCCTGGACTGCCTCTACGACTTCTACGGCGAGACACGCGGCTTCTCCGTCCCATCCATCGGCACGGAAGCCGGTTCGCGAAGTGGGCGAAGAACACGCCCACAACCACTTGATGCCCGACCTTCTACAACGTCCACTCCGGCTGGAAGTCGTCGTGGTCGGCCCAGGCGTAGGCAAGGAATCGCAGCATCGAGTCCTCGAGGTCACCTCCGCTGCGCATCAACGCCGTGGTGAGGATGTGCCGCTTGCCCAACGTTTCTCGCAGTTCCCGCGCCTTGTCGATATAGCCGCCACTCGCCAATGCGGCGGCCTCGTCCTCCCAGAGCCTTGCCCGAATGAACTCATCGATGCTCATACCCGGATTGGACGCACTACATCAGCCGTTGGTTCCGTCGATAGAGGCACGTGTCGTGTTCCGAATCGGTCCCTACGCACCTCGACAGCCGAGGCAGGGTGCTTGTGCAATGCTGGCCTAAAACGAGCCGGGGCGGAGAAGTGATCTCTCTGCCCAGCTCGGTCCAGATCCTTCGTGACCAAACGTCTTACTGCCAGCATGCCCCGGTCGGGTAACTCGCTCGCACCCGAAACGGCATCCCAATGAAACCGACGAAAGCAACCCCGCGACCCACACGAGTTAGCTGTGCTGTCTCGTGAGACTGGTGCCGACAGCTGGGGTAGTTCGTCGGTGTCGCGAACCACCAATCGCATCTCCAACCGGCGGAGTCCGGTATCTAACGGCCGAGGGTTGCTCCTCGGGCGTCCGGCGGCGCCAGGCGCCATGCCGCCTTGTTTCCACCAGGCCCGGATACTGAGGCTCGCGTGGCGCGCGCCCAAATGGCCGTGGGCACGATCGTGCTGAGCCGAATGTGTCAGTGCCCCAAGTCATCCGACTCGGCGCTGTACCGTTGATCTAGCTGTAGACGATGATCCACAAGCGACGAGGAGCCATTCGTATGGCGGTAGCGGGAGCCGAGAGGCCGTGCCGGGTACTGAAGCATGCTTACGCCAACTCGGCGGATACTTCACTAGCTGTCCGATGGCTGTATCTAAACAGTCCGTCTTTACCGCTCCGGCATATAGAGGCTTGCTTCCGTGGACTCTACAATCCTGTTCTAGTTCCCGCAGATCAGTTACACTTGTACAATCACCTCCTGTATTGGGCGAATGGAATTCCAGCTGAAGTTCCTCCATTTATTAATCTTCTAACCCAGAGATTGATGCTGCCAACGGAAAATTCTCCTCTGGATTTAGCGCTTGCGCTAGACTGGTACAAGATCCCCGACGACGGGGATTCTGGAAATTGGAGCAACACCGAATCTGGTGGCCTCGTGAACAAGATGAAATACTATATCTATAGTCCAAATGTACGCAAATCGGCGGCTAGCCAGTTGGTAACACTCCTCGTCGATACCATCAACCGTCATCCCGCGCTTAACTCGGCTAAATGCGTCGTCTCGGTTCCGGGGTCGAAAGGGGATGGCAAGAGCGTCGGCGAGTGGCTCGCCGCATCGGTTGCCGAGGCCACCGGAAAGCGGCTTGTGCGAACGAATGGGCCCGCCCGAGCCTCTAGGAAAGAGAACCGGGGGTACAGTCTGGATGGCTTGTTCACCATCACAGAGAAGTTGTCACACCCATGTGTAATCGTTGACGATGTGATACGAAGCGGTGCCACGGCCGAAGCGGTTGCTGCAGTCGCAAAGATGGCTGGGGCGTCACGTGTGTACGGGCTGGCGGGTGCCAAGACCATGAGGAGTTAGCCACTGTGAGCCGGGAAGACAACCTGCGGGCACTTGTGGCGTTTGAGGTGTTCAAAACGCCTCAGAAGATAACGCGCGCCCTCCTCGACCCGAACCCTGAGCTGCTCCGAGGTGCGTGGCGGGCCTTGGATCGAGGAACCCAGGAATCTCTGCACAAACAGTCCGAAGACCTAAGCAACAGAAAAATTCTGGCTGTTTGCGCGGACGATCCGCGATTCCCGAATTCCCTCGTGTTTAATGGACGACCTATCGTGCCAGTACTTTTCTGCACAGGGGATCTCTCTCTCCTTGGTGCACCTGGTGCAGGAATGTGCGGTTCCAGAAAGGTTAGCTCTCTAGGCATCAAGGCCGCGCGTGCGTGCGGCGAGGAAGTAAGCGACCGCGGCCTCACGGTTGTTTCAGGTTATGCTAAGGGCGTCGACACCGAGACTCATCTCGCCGCCCTTGAACGAGGCGGTCGGACGATCATCGTTCTCGCAGAGGGGGTAAACCACTTTAGGGTTAAAAGGGAATTCTCCGAGAAGTTCGACCCGGAGCGTGTGTTGGTTGTATCGCAGTTTCATCCTCAGCAACCATGGGCTTCATACTCTGCAATGGCTCGAAACCACGTTATTTTCGGCCTCGGTCTGGCTCTAATCGTTATTGAGGCTGGAGAAAAAGGCGGTACATTGGCGGCTGGGCGCGATGCACTGAAACGAGGTCGTCCAGTTTTCGTTCTTAATTTCGGAGATGAAACCCCACCGGGAAACAGAATTTTGCTTGATAGCGGCGGACGTGAAGTTAAGTCACGGCGTGGTCTCGGGGAAGCCTTAGATCATCTTAAAGATTCGCCATATCAGGGCATGCTGATTTAGCAAGTGTTCCTGGGTCTGGAGCCCGTCGTCGTTGCCGGTGGGCCCGAGACATCGCCGGACCCTCGATGCTCTTTCGCCTCACCTGGCATGTTCGCGCGCCAGGGCACGGCTCAATGCGGTAGGTCAAGTCAGATGCGACAGTGGCGGTTTCGAGCATGCAAGTTCCAGCCCCGGACCTGGCCGCGGCGGCGATCACAGAGCTTGCCAGCTGTGTGATCAACGTCGAGCGGGCTGCGGTCAACGCGTCGAGCGCATCGGTTTTTCCCTTGTCGCGCAACCGCTTCGACGATGGTGTCGGCGCCTCGACGACCCGGTAGCCGATCCGTTCGAGACGATCGGCCAGGATTGCCCCGTAGGAACCGGTGCCCTCGGCCGCGATCAGGACACCGTCCACGTCACCGTCGGTGCGGCGGGCCAGCCATCCGATCGCGCGTTCGAGCCCGGTGCTGGTGGTCGGGAAGGTTGATTCATCGGTGACTCGCCCGAAGGGCACTCGATGATCGCGTAACTGTGTGTGGCGGAGTGGGTGTCGACACCGACGACGAATCGGTAGTGATCTGCCACGATGGACAATACGATGTCTCCTGTCGATGA
Source organism: Nocardia sp. NPDC050630 (assembly GCF_044457245.1). Taxonomy (NCBI): domain Bacteria; kingdom Bacillati; phylum Actinomycetota; class Actinomycetes; order Mycobacteriales; family Nocardiaceae; genus Nocardia; species Nocardia sp. NPDC050630. Next base: position 124,585 of record NZ_JBITGN010000005.1, on the reverse strand, counting down.
GCGGACGTCGTAACCGGCGCCGGCCCGGGTGCAGATCACCACGAGGCAAATCTGTAAGGAGCCACAACCGATTTCGGTCGGGCAGGCTTCTGATCAAGCCATCGTGGTGGGCCGGGTCGATGCCGACCTCCAGACCGAACGGAAACCTCCCGGGAATGACACCCCCAAAAGAGGGTCAGACGGTTCACGAGTCACGCCCGGCCTGAAGGACCAGCACCACCCTGCCAGCCAGCCCGAGGCCGGCCACCACAAACACTTACAGACGGTTGATAGCGCGGCGGCGGGGCCGCGGTGGCCCGAGGTGGAGGACCACAACAGGAGGGTGGTCGGGATGCAGGTCCACGCGCAGGTAACCTCTTAGTACTTCAGTCCGAATCCGGGCTATAAGCCTGCCTCATCACCGCGCCCGTGCCCGTCGACAAGGTCACGCTCGAAGGCCGACCGGGCCGCGAATGATCAGGTTCATGTGGGTACACCGACCTCGCTGGGGTTCATGTCGTTGTACAGGCCGCGCCAGCCCGGATGGCGCAGGCCGTCGTCGGTGTAAACTGGGGATGGTAGGTCTTTGGAACCTGCGCTCTTCCCTCAAGTAGATGAGGCTGGGGTTGGTCATCCTGGTCGCCGGTCAACTGGATTGGTGAGATGCCGAGGGAGGGCTTGCCGCCGTTGCCGAGAAGTATTCCGACCGGTCCATGGCCGCAGCATATAGGGGCCGGCGAACGATCCACCGGGCGCCGCGATGCGGACCTAAGGGCTGGGACGAAGGGTTAGGGATTCTAACCACCGGTGCATCGCCGCAGCAGATACAGATCCGATTCTATTAATCGCTGCCGCGTGTACAGCCCACAAGTCGAACAGGCCAATCTGACTAACGCCTGCTCAGGCCAGTAGTGAACTCTGTCCCTAAATAAAGGAGCAATGATGGTCTCCTCCATAGACGAACTCCAGAAATCAACACGTGCTGATGCGGCACAGGTATCCCGCTCTCAAGCTCAACGACCGAACGGGTCCGGGACGATCGATATCGAAGCTGGCTGGCCGCCCCGGCTCCAAGGCGCGACAGCCAGTCGTTCAATCCCTTCAGTCTCTTCTGACCGGTACGTCAGTTCGCGCGACCTTCAACGCAGCGTTGAAATTGCCCTTTGTCATCCCGACATCGAAGAATACCTTGAGGGACGCTGGCAAGTCTTGAGCTGCCAGCCATTTGCGCGAAGAAGATCTCATCGATCCGTACCACACACGATCCAGGTTGCGATCTTCAACTACACGGTAAATCGCCTAGTCGAGGTCTTTGTTGAGGATGAAGAAGTGGTCTCGATGGAAGAAAGAAGTCCATATGAACATCCAGAATCTGTAATCGAAATTGCCCAAGCTGCAGCGATAGCACGCGCAGCCCCAAGCCTTCTGGGGCGGATTGATGGACTTGCGACTCACGGGATACTGCAGGTCCCATCAGAAGGGCCGAGCCAGGGGCATAGATGCATCTTGGTAATCTTTACCGAGCAAGATGATCCGATGCGTGAGCTACCAGTGCTATATAGCGCCATAGTTGACCTGAATCTGCAGTCTGTTATCGCTTCGGGATCGGGGCCGAAATGTCGATGCGCCCCGAATGAATCCAATCGGTTATCAAGCCTCTAGACATGTCAGGAAGTCGCTATGAGTGAGAGCAGCAGCTTACATAAGAAATGGCAAGACTGGTTCTTTGACTGCGGTGTATTCGGTCACCAGGGGCTTTGCCTGCTAGACGGGTACTTTCGAGGTCAGAAAATGTTCAACAAGCTGTGCCTACCTGTAATTCGGGTAAAGTATACAGAAGATCAGGATTGGCTTCTGGCCCCGAAGTTGGGGGGTGGATGCGGCCCCTACAATGATCGAATATCTTGGGATACCGAAGAGTTTGCAGAGGGCTTTGTAACATTACCTGTCGGCCCCTATCACCTAGAAGAACAGGATACGCAACACGAGGGTATGCGATATCTTCGCGCAGAGCCCGTTGTGGTGAATGGTGAAGACGTATTTCAGACTTCTGTGTACGCACGTATCGGCGCCTATCACATTAAGCAGGAATACACCTTGCACAACGACGGGATGATACAACCTCGAGTGTATAGCAAGGGATTATCCTGCAATATAGACCACGACCATAATCCATATTGGAGATTTGACTTCTCTCTCGGCTCTCCAGAAGTAGCTCGAGTGTCGGTTCACCATCAGTCGATGTTCGGGAACGATCTTATTGCTGATATAAATACTGAGGGGTCTGTAGTTAACAGCTTTTTTGGCAGGATGATCGAGTATCGAATCACGAGCACCCAGCCGCCCACGGTCGCGGCCATTCGCAATCCTGCTCAAGCTGTTGTCGTTCCTCCCGAGCCAGGTTCCAGCGAGGGGGTCATAGGCCCCACGCCCTTTTCTGGCATAGATGGATATGTGCGTAGATACAGGCCGGAGGAAGACCGGGATTGGCCGAAGAAGGAAATGGATGAGCTCTCCTTCGTGCGAAATGATCCGTGCATTGACACGGATATCGTGTTTTGGTCTATCTGCCATCTGCACCATCATGCAGATAAGAACAACGAACATTTTCATGGAGTCGGTCCCGATATATTCTTGACTCCAATGACTCTCGCTAATGTTCCTCCTGAATTCTTCAGGCTAGTGGAAGTGAGCGGAAAAATTTCCATAAAAGACTTCAAGGCAGTCGGAAAGGACAAATGGAAGCACGTCGATTTCTCGGACAAAGTTCTCGTGAGTCCAAGCTCTCCCAATCAAGAAATAATTGGTATAGCTCAGGTCGGCGACACAAAGGGGGAATTCATAATAAGGCCTACTTGGATGATGGACAACTCCATAAGCGTGGAGGTTATAGGAAATTTGTTCGATGAGACTCAGCGCGTGGCACACTTGTCTGGTCAGTTCAATGTTATGCGCGACTCGTCCATGAGCGGGGTGAAGATGCATCTGGTGGATTACCATAAGGGTGATCCGGATACCGCCGACTTGACGTTTGACGTATCCAATCAGCAAAAGTAACTGGTAGAAGGTGCAGGGCGAGTTGGTGGAGCCGGGCCATCGGGCTTCATGTACCGCATCGCCGCCAGGCGGCATCATCGTGGTCGATCGCGAGAGACGGCGACACTGGACATCTGCCTTGAGGACAAACTTGAGGACAAATAGATACCCCGCCGTGCTGGACGCCTGGGCACGAATACGGTTGGCCGCGACGCCGAACGGTACTCCGGCCTAGCGACCGACTACGGGTTCGTGGCGCGGCAACGGGTGAAGACGGCCAGTCGACCCGATGCATTACTGTGCACCACATCAAGATCGCAACGCTTGTTGTTCGACAGCAATGTATTTTGCTGGTTTGCTTCCTCCTGACCAGGGTTTCGCCTGGACAGGACACTGTTCGGAGTGTTTGATCTCATAATCCATTGGTCGCGGGTTCGAGCCCCGCCCGCCCCACAAACCCCCTGGTCAGGGGGATTGCAGTCGGTGTTTGGGTCGTGCCTTAACCACCCAGGTCACCACTTACTCACCTTTTTCAAATTGCGGGCACATGCTGCTCCCCCCAGCTTCCGACACTCTGCCCGGCCAGGGCATCGGGAGCTGGTTGTTTGCTAGCCAATGATGGCCGACGCTGGGCATCGCTGGTCACTCTCGAGGATCATGTTCGGCTCGTCGTGGAAGTCCCGTCTTGCTCATCCGGCAGAGCGAAGGCCGCGAAGCGATTCCGGGCGTCCGGGCCTTGATGGGTGCGTTGGACGTAGTGCCTTCGTGTCACCGCTTCGGTGTTGCCGAGTTGGGCGGCCGCGACACCGATACCGGATTGCCCGCCGTCGGCGTCTTCGGCCAGATGCGTGCCGACGGTCTTGCGCGCCGCATGGGGGTTCTGGGGTATTCCCGTGGCGCCGATGCGGTCGAGTGCCCGCTGTAGTTGCTTGCGGGCATTGCGAGGATCGCGCAAGGTCCCTCCTCGGGATGGGAACACGAGATCGTTGGGCTCATGCGGATCAAGTCACGGCGGGTGGTCAGTCTCTCTACGGCCCACTCAGGTAGCAGCAGTCGGCGTTTGCCGTTCGGGCCGCCCTTGGGATGCGGTTGGATGATCATCCCCCCGCCGCGTACGCACGACGGTCCCCTCAACGAGCACAGTGGGCTTAGTGGCGTCGAGATCGAGGTGCTTCCCCTTCAACGCCATCGTCTCGCCGATGCGGCATCCGGTGGCCAAGAGGAGATCGACCAGATCGGCGATACCGTTCGCGACAGCGCGCTTGTCACCACACAGCCCGCTTCGGATGCGTTGCACCTCGTTGAGCGACCATGCCACAACCGGTTTGTCTTCGACCTGGATCGGTGCGAGCAGCTTGATGATATTTCCGGCACTGGCGCCGTATCGGCTTGCTAGCGTCCACATTCCGGATAAGCAGGTCTTCGTGAGTTTCGCGGTCGGCCTGCCCACTTCATCGGCGATGTCTTCGAGTGACCCTTCCAGCACCTGAGTGGTGCACTCAGCGATGGTCAGCTTGCCGATTCTGGGGACGATGTGAAGGTCCAGTATCTCCCCGTATCGGCGTTTGGTGTTCGCGGATAGCTTGGAGCGCTCGACCTTTATCTGCCATCGCTCGACGAGGCGGTGCACGAGCGTATCCGCCGTGATTTCGGACTTCGAGGGCGCGACCCGCCGGGCCAGCTTTTCCTCGAGTGCTGCTATGGCCTTGGACTTAGATTGCCCGACCGCCTCCACTTGCCGCAGGGCGCCGTCGAGGTCGCGAAGTCTGGTCTTTGCTACGTGCCGGATCGGTTTTCCGGCTGCATCCCGAACGACTGTAACGGTGATCTTCCCGTGCCGTCCGGGCTTGATTCGTTCGCGCGGCATCAGGCATCCCCGCCGACCACGCGCGCGACAACGCAACTATTCATTTGTACTCCCGTAGATATCAATTCCCGGTGCTAGCCGGTCTTGTGCATTCCAATTCTACTGGGCCACAGCGCTTTACGGAGAATCCGCCAGCGCGACCAAGTCATTGGATTCGGGTGGACCGTTCGGGGCGTCACCTTCGCTCGGACGGCCCTCTTCTGGACGCTGTGCTGACGGCGCGCTCAGCGGCACCAGGCCTCGCCCGATTGGACAAGCCAACCTCGGATGGATCCGCGGCGGGCGCCGTCCGGCCCGCGTCCTGCCATCGGCGCCGCTGTGAAGCAGGCCGGCGGATGGCACCGGACAGACCAATACTGCGGAATCGAACCCCAAGTCGGGCGATGGTCCCGAACAACCGAGTACTGCGGAAACCCCGGCTGAGTCTGTATCCGGAGCAGACGCTCGATACTCGTCTTCGCGAGATGGACTGCTGGCCAAGGACTGTGCGCGGCCGAACGCGCGGATCGTGGTGTTCGAGATTGTCTGTTTATGGCCTGACCGATGGAATCCGCTCCCTCTGCACGGAAGCGATTGATCAGCGGTGAGTCGATGCGGTGAGACGTCGCAGTGCAGCGTGGGCGGGTGGGCCCCATGTGGGCTTGCCGCCGGGGCGGCGGTGGACACCGGCGTCCGCGATGAAGATGCCGCTGAGGGCGCGCAGCACCGCCCATCCGCGGGCGCGACGCAGGGTCGCGGTGTCCGGGGTCGGCTGGTAGGCGGCATGGAAGCGCTCGGCGGCACCGTCGGGCAGCAGAATCCACGCGGCAGCGAGGTCGCAAGCCGGATCGCCCGCGAAGAGGTCGCCGAAGTCGATCACGCCGCAGATCGTGCCCTCCGCGGTCAGGACGTTTGCTGGATGCAGGTCGCCGTGGAGCCATAGCGCCGGTCCGGCCCAGTCGGGCGCGGCGGCGGCGTCTTCGAAGACCGCGCGGACAGCGTCTGGATCGGGGATCAGCCCCAGCTCCGTGGCCGAGGCTAGCTGCTTGGCGAACCCCTCGGAGTACTCGGCCAGCGGCCCTCCGCGGTTTCGGCCGGTGGGTGCCTGTTCGGGGGCGGGTTGGTGAAATGCGGTCAGGAAGGCGGCCAGGGTGGTGGCCGCTTCCGTGGCGTGGGTGACGGGGGCGCGGTCGGCAGGCGTGCCCGGCACCCAGGTGGTGACGATCCAGGGGCGCGGAAACCTCTCGGAGGGCTCACCGAGCCGCTGGGGAACGGGAACCGGCAGAGGAAGGTGCGGGGCGAGGACAGGCAGCCAGGTGTGCTCTTTGCGCAGCAGCGTGTCCGCGGAGCAGGGCAACCGGACGGCGAGGTCATCGCCGAGCCGCCACAGCTGGTTGTCCCAGCCGCGTGCGCCGAGCCGCACAGGGTAGTCAGCGAGGTCGGGGTGCTGCTCACGCAGCAGATGCCGCACCAACTCCGCAGTGATGTCGATCCCGGTGTGCGACATGCGGATCAACAGTAGCCAGAGGGCAGCCGACCGTTCCAGCTGCTGGAGGGGGCCGGGTCATCCTGGACTTCGCATGCCTTCCAAAACCTTTCAGCGCAAAGCGCACAGTCGGATAGGACAGGACGGCGCGAGCTGCAATCCATCTCGTATACGGAAAGCGCGACCAGCGGCATAGAAAGACGTTCGTTCGGGCGGGATGCCACCTCGCAGCTCCATACCCTTCGACACGTTTATCGACACCGCTTCGGCGGGGCTGGACTGGCGGTTCCCTCCCGAGGGCGGATGTTCAACCCGACCAGGCTCGCGACGCTTTCCCCGCCGGACAGCACAGCAGACCGGTAGCGGGAATCGCCGCAGGACTGAGGATCAGGAACGTGGCTCCTGCCCGCTTTTAGGCTGGATCGGTTGATCAGGCATGTCCACTTCCGGCACGAGAAGGGCTACACGGTGACTCACAAAATCGCGACCGCCGCCGCGGTCGGCATCCTGTCTGTCGTCCTGTCCGCAGGCGTCGCCACCGCCCAGGCGCTGGACCCGGGACCGGGAGAAGGGCAGGCGGGGGAGCCGACCCCCGGAAGTGGTGCCACGGGCACGGGCATCGACTTCGGGAATCAGGCCGGTGCTGTCGAACCCGTGCAGGTCTTCGGGCCCTCTGCGCCGCTGAGTTCCGACGATGGCGGCAGCACGGGCGGTGCCGGGAATGAGGACAAGGGCGGGGGCAAAGGTAGTAAAGGTAGTAAAGGTAAAGGCAAAGGCAAGGGTAAAGGCAAAGGTAAAGACGAGAGCGCGGGCGAATAAGGGCGGTCACTGGGTGCCTCTGGCCGTCGATAACGTCCGCCGACCGACACCAGGACTTCGAGCCGAGTGATGCTCGGAAATGAACATCGCGAACCGCGGTCTTGGCCGGGCGCTTTGACCTGCGATGGGTCTGGCGAAATCCCTGTGGTGCCGTGTAGCGGCAGCATCCGACAGGCACGTCTATCGGCGGTCAGGAGCGGGCGGTGTCGAGGCCGAGAGGGATCCTGTAATCGGCTATTACCGCGTGTTTCGGATTGCAGCATCGGTGTCGCTTCATGACCTCGTATCGCTTTCCTTTGATGAGTGAGGCTGCCGCCGTGTCCGAAGCAGGACCGCGCCGACCGCCCTCGTCGACACAGGACTGACGGCATCTCGAGCTCGCACGGGGGCGGTGCGGCACGTCGAGACTTTCCGCACTACGTGCACGTCCGGAGTGTTCGTCGTTGGCGCATCCGAAAACCGGAATCGGCATGTGGGCGCGTTCGGCCACAGGTCGAGTTCCGTTGCGGGACAATAGTTCGGAAACCTCCCACCGACCGCTCAACGGCATGGCCGCGCGTTCTCTCGGGGCTGGTACTGCAACGGCACTCGGTTCGGTAGTGTGCTGGGCGCGGTGTTGGATGTTGTTGCGGCGGAGTTGGATTCGCTGTGTGGGAGGATCGGTGGCCGTTCGCGCGGTCGAAGCCGCGGGGCCGGGCGCGGGGTAGATGGCCGGGTTGGATCGGAAAGGTCCAAGTGTCGTGTCCCGGCGTGTTCCTCTTGGCCACGCCCGCAGATTTCCCGGCTACGCAATCGCACGGCAACCCATCAGGCGCGACTGCCTCGCACTCGATGGGTTGCCCGTCAGTACCGGCGTCATCAGCCACGTTCACCAGCATTCGATGCCTGGCAGTTGGCCGGCGATGCTCAGCGATTCGGCGATCTCGGCATGGGCTCGTCTGGGGGAGCGACCGAAAACGGGCCTTATGCGGCCGTTCCGCGCGCGGAGTGAGCGCGCGGCTTGGCGCGCGACTGACCATGCGCCGCGCTGCGACGACCGCTGCCTTGGCGCGGTCCGCCACTGCCCCTGCGCGCTCCGCCACTGCTACGGTACGCTCCGCTGCTGCTGCTGCTGCGGCGGTCGTCTTCACGTGCCGCCCGCTCGCTGTAGGAGGGCGCGACGAATGGGGCAATCGTGCCGACGAGTTCGGCCACCACGGGCGAATCGGCGGTGACCCGTTGCGGGGTCACAGTGATCTTGGCCTTGCGCATGATGTCGGCCAGGTCGCGTCGTTCGCCGGGCAGCACCAGGGTGATCACTTCACCGGAGTTGCCAGCTCGCGCGGTACGGCCCGAACGGTGCAGGTACGCCTTGTGTTCGGCGGGCGGATCAACGTGCACGACCAGCTCGACACCGTCGACGTGCACGCCGCGCGCGGCCACATCGGTCGCCACCAGCACCAGGGCATCACCGGCGGCGAAGACGGCGAGGTTGCGGTCGCGGGCGCCCTGCGAGAGGTTGCCGTGCAGATCGACGGCCGGAATTCCGGCGAGGGTCAGTTGCTTGGCCAGTTTGCGAGCCTGATGTTTGGTGCGCATGAACAGGATTCGCCGACCCGAGCCGGAGGCGAGCCGGTGTACGACCTCGCGCTTGGCTTCGACGCTCGCGGTTTCGAAAACGTGATGGGTCATGGCGGCGACCGGGGAGTTCGCCTCATCGACGGAATGCAGCTTGGCATCCGGCAGGAAGCGGCTGACCAGCTTGTTGACGCCGTTATCCAGGGTGGCCGAGAACAGCAGGCGCTGACCGTCATTCGGGGTGGCCGCGAGAATGCGGGTCACGCCTGGCAGGAACCCGAGGTCGGCCATGTGGTCGGCCTCGTCGATCACGGTGACCTCGACGGCATCCAGGGAGATCAGACGTTGGTTCATCAGATCCTCGAGCCGGCCGGGGCAGGCGACGACAATGTCGACACCGGCGCGCAGCGCCCGGACCTGCCGGTTCTGCGGGACCCCACCGAAAATCGTGGTGACGGTCATGCGATAGGCCGCGGCGAGGGGTTCCAGCGCGGCCGTGATCTGGGTGGCCAATTCCCGAGTCGGCGCCAGCACCAGGCCGGTCGGGCGGCTCGGTGCGCGCCTACCGGCGAGACCGCCGCCGAGACGGTTGACCATCGGGATGGCGAAGGCGAGCGTCTTGCCGCTGCCGGTCCGGCCACGACCCAGCACGTCGCGTCCGGCCAGCGAATCGGGCAGGGTGTCGGTCTGGATCGGAAAAGGTTCGGTGATCCCGGCGCGAGTCAACGCCTTCACCAGCGGTGCGCTCACGCCGAGCGCGGCAAAAGAAATGTCAGCAGAACTCATAGGTGTTGCGGTGCCTTTCGGGCATCAGGTGGTGCCCGAGCCGTCTGTGGACCTTCCGGGTCCGCGCCGGGGCACGAAATGGCGAGATTGCCAATGGGCAAAATCGATCGCCGTATGAAGAGCGGATGCGGCAAGCGCTGGTTGCGAAGCGAATGCGATCTACGACGCTTGGCGTGACATGTCACGCACTTGATCAACAATAGCCTGTGATGGGCGGTTCGTACACATCGGGTGAGGTTTCTCGCCTCTGGCCAGGGATGGGCCGCCAGGCTCGTGTTTCTAGGCCGGAACCGTATTGGCCGGGGGTAAGGGAACAGAGTCCGAGGTCAGACTTCGGCGCATGATCTGCAACTGGCCCCCGCGCTATCGCGGTTACCAGTGCGACATTGCTCAGTTTGGTAGACCGAAAGCGAGACCCGTTGTGGGACGGTTGGGTAGGAGGACACTGGAGGGAGGCCGGGATGGTCTATCGGGCGATGTTGAAGTCCCGGACAGCATTACGTGAGGCGTGCAAGCCCAGGGTGTGCCGGTGCGGGTTCTGGCCGAGCGCGCCGGGTGCGGCAAAAGCATCGTCGGGTTGTTGCGGTCGGAGGCGCGGAGTTCGTGTAGCCCGGAGCTGGCGGCTCTTCGTCGGCGGGGAACTGTTGTCCGTCCTCGACGACGACAGTGACGCCGAACGCTACAGCGCCATCGACGGCCACGGCGTCAACGTCGCAATCAGCGAGCACGGCGCACGCCACCGCGCCGACGGGCACGTCAACCCGCGCCTGTTCGTCCAAAAGATCACCGGACAGATGGTGGTCGGCGCAGTCGAGTAATCAGTACGCCGACGGGTTCCGCACCGGCGTTCACCCTGGGTGCGGAACCCCTCGGCTGCATCACCATTGACGTTACAGAATCCACGACAGGCACCGATCTGCGACGACTTACCGAACAGGCCAGCGAGCGTGCGCGGCGTAGTCAGCGCGTAGTCGACGCCCCAGGCGAGGGCGTGACCGAGGTGGTGCGGGTGGTGGTCGACTTCGTCGTGGTAGGGCTGGTGCGTGTCGCGGTCGTGCTCGATGTCTTCGGTGTGCCGACGATGATCGAGCGAGCTTTCCCCCGCCACTCGGCAGGTAGATCACCCTTCGCTGTCTTCGCGACCGTGTAGGTTTCGCCGTGGTAGTCGCGAGCGGCGTACAGGGTGGCAATCTTGCCGGTACGGTTGAACACCGATATCGCTGCGGCGTCGATGTGCTGGTCGGCCAGGTTGGGCGAACCAGTGGTGAACAGCGACATTTTGCCCGTGCCTTCACTGCCGGTGAACAGACATACCCAGTCGGTGGGGCAGCGGTCGTAGCCGGTGCAGCCGCCAGTGGTGTTGCACCACTTGTCTGTCACACTGATGAAGGTCTTTCCGCTGATCTTGGCTGATTCCAGACCTTTGCCACTTTCCAGGACCACATCGTGTTCCTCGTCCGGGGCTGCGCCGAGCCGGTCGAGCAGGTAAGTACACGCTGCACTCAGTGCGATCCCGGTGGCGGCCACAATCAGCCCCGCGGTCACCGTCGCTCCCGCCCGGAGCTTCGTCGCTACGGCCGCCACGACGGGCTCCACCAACTGACAGGTGACATCCTTCGCGGTATCGGTCGCTTCGTCCGGCTTGCAGCCAACGGTCCCGAGTCCAACCACGATTGCGAACAACACCACGAACAGCTTTTGCACTCCATCACAATGCACATGTATTCACCACGTGGGCAAGGGTTTTCATGTTCACTACCCCCGCGACCGGGCGTGGTTTCCGTTTCTGTGCGAAACGAACGAATGTCGCCGACCCGCTCCAGCAGCGCTGTGCGGGCCCGCCACCACGCGCATCAGAGCTGTTCGGTCATACTCCTCGCCGTGGTGACGGTCGAATCAGAGAACTACTTGTGGCCGGACACCCTCGCACGGGGATACATCCATCAGGATCTCTGGAGGCAGGCCCCGCACTTGCCTGTGCCGGTGCGACTGCCGCTGATCGGCGACGGTCCGGCGACCAAATATCCTGTCGAGAAGTACATTCGCGGATTGCCACTTCGGCGTTGATCGTGCGCACCAGAGGATTCGACCCGTTGTACACACCGTCCGGGACGCCCTGAACGCTCTCTATGATCTTCTTCATCGTCGCCTCCTCGCCGCCCAGCGACTGCACCAGCCCATCCAGTTTCATCGGCTCGGCGATAACGTGTTCTCCCCGAGGAGAGCAGCGACGGCGTGTCGATGCGGCGGCCGCCGTCCGCGTGGCCCGGGTGGTGGGTCGGCCTGCATTTTGTTTCCGCGGTCCTCCAGCGACAAGGGGTGCCTGCCGGCGTCGGCTGCGCCGATGGCCTGACGGCCACCCTTGACCTCGGAGCCGCTACGCGAAAAGGGGGAGGCCCTATCGGGCGGCGGAGCCTGTCCGCCTCTGTGTGCAACCCGACCCAACCCAGGCCGAGCAGACAGTCCGCTCGGCCTGGGTTGGCGGCCATCGTGGCAGCAATCATCTGGAGATAATTCCAGTTACCTGCTGGAGATGAATCCGGGATGGTTTGCTGTTGGGGTGCTGTCGAGGGAGGCGGAGGCGCCGAATGGGCGCGGTTTCAGTGGTGAATTCGCGGCGACGTTTCGGACCTTCGTCGCACTTTGCTGGGAGGCATTCCAGCACTTCAGCGAGGCTGCGGAGTAAAATTGAGCCGCTATCGGATAGAACCCAGTGCAGGTCGGCGGCGCATCAGGCCCGACCACGGTGAATTCTTTCAGGAAGGCACCATCATGCCAATCCAGCACACTGTTCGTTACCGCATGGTCACTGCGGCGACGATGGCAGCCCTCGCATTGACCGGCGGTTTTCTCCCCATGTGCAATTCTGTGGCAATCGCGTCGGCGCAGGTGTTGCACGCCTCGCCCGCCGCGACAGCGCAAACCGAGCTCTCCACCGAGATGCGGACGCTGTGGGGTCAGCACATGGACGGGACCTGGGCGGTCGTGGTCGCGTTCGCCGACGACCCGCTCGCACTGCCGCCTCGTCTCGACCGACTGCTGCGCAATCAGGTAGACATCGGTAACGCGTTCGCGCCGTACTACGGCCAGGAGGTCGCAAGGCAGCTCACCAGCCTGCTGACTATCCACATCTTGCAGGCTGTGCCAGTCCTGACCGCCGCCAGGCTCGGCTACCAGCCAGCACTCGACACGGTAGTCGCGCAGTGGCATGCCAACGCTCGAGATATCGCCGACTTCCTCGCAGCGATCAACCCCAACTGGTCGCAGCAGGACATGCGTGAGGCGATGAGCATTCACATCGACCAGACCGTCGCTTACGCGGCCGCCGTCATCGGCGGCAGGCACAGTGACGGGACCGCCAAGTTCGACGAGGCCAAGGCACACATGATGGATTTCGCCGACACCCTCAGCCAGGGCATCATCACCCAGTTCCCTGACAAGTTCTGAATTCCCGGACTGGCCCGCGCTGGTGCATTCGCCGATCGTGTTTGCCGAGTTCCGGCGTGATGTGGAGATCGAGATCTCTCCGTATCGGCGCTTGGTATTCGAGGGTAGGTTCGATCGTTCGGTCCTGGTTCGCCAGCGGTCGGCAAGCGCGCCGATCGGGGTTTCCGACGATACCGCCGCATTCGACGGCGCAACGCGGCTGCTGAGCTTATCCTCCAGCGGCGCTTTGGCTGTGGCCACTGCGGAGCGCTGTCTCAGTGCTGGATCAAGCCACCAACCGGAACGGGACCAACGTGGCCGGTCGCTGGAACCGTTCGAGCCAGGTTGAGGCCGATATCGACAAGTGAAGATCGGCGCAGGCGGGCTACATCGGGGATCGGAGTCCAGATCGACTCAGCCGTTTCACCGTTCGGCTCAGGCCGGAGCTGGCCGCCGGTGACGCGCACCTGGTAGAAAATGCCGACATTCTGGTGCTCGGCACCGGCACGCGCGGCGGCAGCGGGAATCATCCTCGAGTCCACGCCGAGCAGGCGTTCGACGATCCCGTCGCATCCGGTTTCTTCGGCGAGTTCCCGGGTCACCGCATCGTACGGATCCTCCGCGTGCTCGACCCCACCACCCGGAAGAGTCCAGCTGATTTCGCCACTCGGTGGAACGTGGCAGGCGAGCAGAACCTGTCCCTGCTCGATGCATACGGCGTATGCCGCCAGTCTGAAACTCATCCCGTAACCTCTACCGGCCCCTGTCCCGACCTCGTCCGCCCGGGGTGTGGGTGTGTACCGAGCGCATCTGTGTGCAGGCCCCGAATTCGTCGCCACAGCAGACAGTTCTAGGCTCGAGGTGGAATCCCGGCGCTGCTGGCATTCGGTGGCCGCGGACGTTCCGCCGATACCAAATGGTCCGAGATGACCTCGGGCCGTTGATCTTCGGGATGTGGCGTCTGGCCGCTTCGAGACGTGCGAGTCGCGGCATGCGTCGGCATCGAAGCGAACCGTTAACTCACTCTCGTAGCACCGCCTGGAACCGACGGAACGCGCTGACGCGTCGCGAGACCCACGACTGGCCTGGTGGCGCGTGAATGTGCTCGGCGTGGATCGTCGCTATGCCCTCGTACCACCTGCGAAGGCGCAGCAAGGCTGCCTGGAACGTGCCGTCGTCGAGTGCGTGCCCGATCGTTCCGTCGCTAAATCGCTCGGCCCGCGTTATCGCGGTCAGCATTCGGCAGGCGTCGGCGACCGAAGCATCGGCCAGACCCCGGCCGCCTCGATATCGCCGGATACCGTCCCAATTCGTCCAATCGAACCCCACGATCGCGTCAACTTCGTACAACGCGTGCTGGACGTGACCTACGGCGTCGCTGTAGACGGCGTAGGGCATGCACAGAGAACCGTCGGCATTCTGGGTGCGAATTTCCAGGGGCTGGGCTCCTCGGCAAGCAGCTCGTCCACCGCGGACCACAGCTGCTGCCAACGCTCGGGTCGTGAGATGAGCAGCTGTGCCTTGATATTGGAACCGAACATGTCATGGCCGACTTCCTGCACATGATCGAGGGCCTGTGATGCCCGCCTACCTCAACGTGTACGAAGTGCTCATCACGCTGCTGAGCCCGATCGCGCCGACGGTCAAGTGACGAAGCGGCAAGGACAACCATTGCCCTACAACCTCGTTCGCCGCATCGGTGGCGCCGAAGACGGCGTCACCGACCGACCTATCGTGCGCGTCGATAACTACGCTAGCACCGACGAACCGGCCGAACGCATGAAAGAAGCCTGTCGCCAACGCATCACCGAATCCGGATACCCCTCGCCGGTGGTGTTCTGATCGACACCGCTCGCGAGATCACCGGTGGCCAGGCCACTTCCATGGCCGATCCCAACAAACAGCTGTCTACCAGTTGTCATTTCGGTCGTTGTAGCCAGGCAGTTGGCGCGTTCTGGCGCACACACCGTGATCAACGCAGTGGCGGTTTGTGAACGCCGTCTGCGGTATTCGGCATCCCGTTGACGTCATCATGGTCGCGGCGGTGTCGAACGACTTTCAGCCCTGCTCAGCGCACGGTGGATGCGTGATCGCCGGGGCGCGCGAGCGTCGAGCAGCAGCCGCAAGACGGATATTGCTCGGCGGGCGCGAAGTTCACGCGTGAACAAGGCGACAACCGTCGCGAGAAGGATCGTGAATGCATCGGTCGACGTGCGTAGGACAACCGAGACGGCAAAGGCTACCGAGGTGATCGACAACAGAGCCATAGGTGCAGACATCAGCGTTGTTCTCCTGGCATGGGAAGAAACAACGCCAGCTGCGCGGAGCTCTACAACAGTGGCCGTGTAGCGGCCACCCCCACAGAGAAGAGACAGATGGCGAGGACAACGCCGATTATCGCATTCTGGCGTAGGTTCGGCTAGCCCAGATTCGCGCTACCCAGAGTGGCACAGGCCTGTTGCGCGGCATACTGCTGAGCCTGCTTCTTGCTACCGCCCTCTCCTTCACCTACGACTGCGCCGCCCACCAAGACCGTGGCGGTAAACCGCCGCTCATGCTGCGGCCCTCGATCCCGCACCGTGTACTCCGGCATGCCCAGTTGCTGGCTTGCCGTCAGCTCCTGCAGGTTCGTCTTCCAATCCGGACCACCGCCGGGGTCCTGTGTCGCCGCTGCTATCGCCTGCTCGAATAATCGTGCGACCAACCGCGATGTGGTATCCATGCCGTGCTGCAGGTAGACGGCACCGACGATCGCCTTCAACGCACCGGCGAGAATGCTGTCCTTGTCCCGCCCGCCGGTAGCGGCTTCACCACGACCCAGCCGTATGTATTGCCCCAAGCCACCAGGCACGCAACGGCGCGCGACATCGGCGACCGAATGCATGTTGATCACCGCCGTACGCAGCTTCTCCAGCTCCCCCTCGGAGAGGTGACCGCTTTTGCTATACAGCACATCGGAGACTCCCAGCGACACGGCGGCACTGCCGAGGAACTCCAGACGCTCACTGCGGACCTGCCCGGCGTGCTCGTACGCGAAGGAACGATGGGTTAGTGCGTGCAGCACCAGGGCTGCATCGATCGCCAACCCAGTCATATGGGCCACCGCGGCAACACCATCCGGCCGATCACCTCGTCGCACCGCGCCCCCTCCGGTCTGCGTGCCTATGCGATCATGTCACGTTCGATGATGGGCCAAAGGTATCCCGAGACCCAACGCCACAGCCTGCGGCGACCGAGTCACTCGCTTGTTCGCGCCAGAACCAAACAATGGCACCGCTCGTTCGCCGCTGCCCCTAGCAGCCGATACTGGCAGTAGTCATGGTGCTCGAGATGGACTATCGGATGGCTCCGCGTCTTGTCTAACAGCTCGTAGCAGGCGATGTCGTCGTTCGTTCGCCTCTTCATCGGTAATCGACTGAACGTGAATCCCTCTGGCGATATCGGGTGACACGTCCAAGATCGCCTCGAGCGAGCGTCGAGCGGCTGCGGCCTCTGTCGAGGTTCGGATTATCTCCAGCAGCGCCTCGTTCTGGTGGATGGACGCTTCCGCTTCCAAAGCTGCGATCCGGGCCGCTCGCTCCGCCTTGATTGTGGTTGCCCGCACGATGACATCGAGAATCGCCGGTACGTTGCGCAATGCAACCCACCCTGCGCGTGCCGCAGCAGCCATCAATCCACCCGTTGTGACGGCAGGAACGGTAACTTGAACGACCTCCTGCCACGGGTTGACCGTCACACTGCTGGAGATCGATAGCGACGCTTCGATCCGCGCGGGTAGTCGCCCCGCGAGTCCGGAGACGACCGTGGCCAGTACATCGGCGTCTTGAGTTTTCAGGATTCCCCGGACCAAGTCGCCGACTTCGGTGTGATCTTCGGCGGCCTCGTTGATGATCTGCATCAGCTTTTCCACGGTCTCCGAGTCCGGATCTGGGCGTCGCTCAGGGAGTTTCGATAGCTCATAGTCGACGAGAGCGAGCAGTAGCGCCCGCACGACCCTCTGTGTCTCTGATACTTCTCGCAGGTCGGGAAACCCGCCGAAGTCGACTTCTATCAGTTGGGCGCGCGATCGCGCCGGTCACACCTACGGATACGCCCATCTGCTGATTCCGCCGAACGATCTCGCGAAGCTCGGCCTGCTGGTGAGCAACAACGGACGCTGGGGCACACGGCAACTCGTCTCTGAGACCTATCTGCGCATGGCACGCCAGCCGTCACCAGCGAACAAGTGCTTCGGCTACCTGTTCTGGATCGGCCTCGGATGCTCCGAGAACTCCGGCTTCCAGCCCGCCGACATGTACTTCATGGTCGGACTCGGCATGCAGAATGTCTTCATCGTGCCGAGTCTGGATTTGACGGTGGTGTGGACCGGATTGTTCGGAAGTGTCAGCAACCAGGGCATTGCGGGGGCCCTGCAGGACACCACGGAGCTTCCGCACGAATTCTTCCGCCGATTGTTCGCGGCATTCCAGGACCATCCGGTGCCCGATCCCGGTCCGTATGTCGAACCGCCGCTGCGCGAGGATCCGGGCGAGTACGTGGATACGAATCTGCTGCTCGCGGTCTTCGGTGTCGGGCCTGCGGCATATCCGGGCTGCGATGTCTTCAGCTGCTTGAACTACCCGTTGGCGCCACCATTAGCGGATAACCCGCCGGGCTGCGTCGTCCAAGTCTGCCTCGGTCCGGATCCGCGCACGCCCGGCATCCGCTGAACCGGACGCCGAAGAAGGGGCGCCTATCAGCTCGGAAATCCGGCGTCAGCGCTTATGTCGCTACGAGATCCGGGTCGACGGTGTCTTGGCCGGCTTCACCGCGTTCGCGCGCTCTGAGCGTACGATCACTGGCGGCGGCGACCACGTGGCAGGCGAGCAGCACCTGGCCTTTCTCGATACACACGGCGTACGCCGCCAGTCTGAAACCCATCCCATAACCTCCACCGAACCCTATCCCGACCTCATTCGCAGACGTGTCCACCGATCGCATCCATGCGGAGGCCCCGATCTACGACGAATTCGTCAACCGGGTCGTATCGAATGTGGCTGCTGCTGGGTGCCGACGGCCCGGACATCGGTGCCGAACGCGGGGCGATGACCACCACAGCGCAATTCGACGTAGTGCAGATAACTCAAAATTAGCTACATGCCGGGTTATGCGGAGTATCCTACGCTCTATGAGCGCATGCGAGGTTTGCGGAAACGATTACGCTATGCCGATCGTCGTCGAGGCTCAGGGAATGCGGCATGTCTTCGACTGCTTCGAATGTGCGATCCACCGCATGGCACCTATCTGCGAGCACTGCGACTGCAAGATCATCGGCCACGGCGTGGAGTCAGATTGCCGATTCTTCTGCTGCGCGCACTGCGCCGTTTCCGAGGGTGCCAAAGGCCTGGTCGACCACGTGTGAGAGCGGTTTCGTCCCGGAACCGGTTGGTCGCATAGAGTTCGAGGTGTCGGGGCGATGAATTCGCCGCGGTACCGTCCCGCTGGGACGCTGTTGTGCTCGTCCGGGCGGCGGATCATGTCCGTCGGCTCCAAGCGCCTATGTCGGCTTGGTCATCTCTGGTATTCGGCTTGCAGTTGCCGTTTGTAGATCTTGCCCGAGTCGTCACGCGGCAGCATGCTGACGATGCGGATATCGGCCGGAATTTTGTAGTTGGCGATCTGTCCTGCCAGGCTCGCCCGGATGTGTTCTTCGGTGAGCTGGGTGCCGGGTCGTGGGACGATCTGGGCGGCAACGGATTCGCCGAGGTCTCCATGGTGGGGGATGGCGAAGACAGCGACATCCTCGACACCGTTGACCGCGGCGATGGCCGCTTCGATTTCGGCAGGGTAGATGTTGACGCCACCGGAGATGATGATCTCGCTCGAGCGGCCGGTGAGATACAGGTAGCCGTCGTGGTCGAGGTATCCGGTGTCGCCTACGGTGATGAATCCGGGGACCGAACCGCCGGGCGCGGCGTCCTGGTTGAGGTAGGTGAAACTCGGCCAGTAGTCGGCTCCTCGGACGAATACTTGCCCGATTTCTCCTGGGGGACAGGGGGTTCGGTCGTCATTGACCACCACGGCGGCTGAGCCGTCGGCGCTGCGGCCGACACTGCCGGGGTGTGCGAGCCATTCGGAAGCGGTGATCCAGGTGATGGTGCCCGCTTCGGTGCAGCCGTAGAACTCGATGAGGGCGTCGCCGAACCATTCGATCGCGGCGCGTTTGACCGTCGGCGGGCAGGGTGCGGCGGAGTGGATCAGATGGGTGAGGCTGGAAACGTCATAGCGGCTGCGGATTTCGGGAGGAAGCGACAGGAGCCTGGAGAGCATCGTTGGGACGACTTTGGCCTGAGTGATGCGGCGTTCGTCGACGAGTTGGAGGAATCGCTCGCCGTCCCAACGCGGCATGATCGTGATGTTGGTGCCCGTCCGCAGCGCGAGCACCGCGACCGCGTTCGGGCTGGTGTGGTACAGGGGACCGGCCACGAGCATCTGCCCGCCGGGTGTGAGTCCCATGCGGTTGGCGGTGC
The DNA here is from genome assembly GCF_044457245.1 of Nocardia sp. NPDC050630. Lineage (NCBI taxonomy): Bacteria > Bacillati > Actinomycetota > Actinomycetes > Mycobacteriales > Nocardiaceae > Nocardia > Nocardia sp. NPDC050630. The sequence continues at coordinate 105,141 of NZ_JBITGN010000005.1, read as the reverse complement.
CGCCCGCGATGGATAGCAGTTGATGCGGTGTCATGCGTTCGCGGAGAACGCCTTTGGGTGTGCCGGTGGTGCCCGAGGTGTAGATCAGTCCCATCGAATCCGCGATGGCTCCCTCGAGGTAGCCCAGGGGTTCGAGGTGATCCCCGATCCGCTCCTCGAGGGTGCAGTGGCGGTGCGTCGGCTGCGCGAGCACGCGGTCGAGCCTGGCTTCATCGAGGAGTTCGACCGGCATGGCGACTTCGATGATGTGTGCGTCGACGGCGGATCGGGCGATGGCTCGTTCGATCGTGTCGATGAATTCGGTGTGGGCGACGATGACTCGCGCGCGGCTGTCGGTGAGGACGTGGGCGACCTCTGGTGCCTGCCATCGAGTGTTGATCGGGACGGGATTTGCTCCGCATGCGGCGATCGCGAGCGAGGTCTCCAGGAACTCGATGTCGTTGCGCAGCATGACCGCGACACGGTCGCCGCGGTTGATACCGTCGGCGACGAGGGCGGCGGCGAGGCGGCCGGCTCGATTGTGGGCGTCGTGCTGGTTGCGCGTCCGGGTTCCGCAGGCGATGGTGGGGTCGATGGGCGAGACGTCATCCATGAGACGCAGTGTTCCACTCCGGCGGCGGAGCGGTTTGCGCTGCTCGCTGGTGCGTGACCGGATTCTCGACAGTCGGTCCGACACACCTGATCCTCGTGCCGATTGCCTTCGCCGCGGGGTGCGGGGTTGCATTACTTGCGTGCAACGCCCGCGTAAGCGGATACCTGCGCGTCCATTTTCTTCGGGGGTTCGACACCGTCCGCGCGCCAGCGGTGCGGCACCTCTACACCGGGATCGACCAACTCCAGTCCCTGGAAGAACCGCATGAATTCGTCTCGGCTGCGGACTTGGCATGGCAAGCCGCTGCGGCGGTAGATGTCGACCACGGTTCCTATTGCCGTCGGATCGAAGTCTGGCGTGACGTGTGTCATCACCAGATACGAGCCAGGAACGAGCTCATTCATCAGAGTATCGACGATTCCGTAGGGATCCAGCTCGTCGGGGATGAAATGCATCAGCGCGTTGAGACTGAGCGCGACCGGTTGGCTCAGGTCCAGTGTCTCGCGAAATCCCGGTGCGTTGAGGATCTTTTCGGGTGTCGTGACGTCGGCGGAGACGTAGTTGGTACGCCCCTCCTGTGAGCTGACCATCAATGCCCTCGCATGCACGAGCACGATCGGATCGTTGTCGACATAGACGACTCGCGCGTCCGGCGCAACCTGTTGGGCCACCTGATGCAGATTCGGTTCAGTCGGGATACCGGTTCCGACATCGAGGAATTGACGAATACCCGCGCCTGCGAGGAACCGTGTCACGCGGTGTATGAAGGCCCTGTTCTGCTGCGCGGCCTCCCGCACTCCTGGCCAGATGGCCACGACCTGTTCAGCCGCTTTCTCATCCGCGCTGTAGTGGTCCTTGCCGCCGAGGTAGTAGTCATACATTCGGGCGGTGTGGGGCTGATTCTGCCGCAGGTCGACAGGAGAGCCGGGTTCCACGGTCGGAGTCCTTTCATAGTCGAGGCAACATCAAGGTAGCAAGCGGATGGTATGCGAGCGTGTCGTTTCAATCGTGTTGGGAGCGCTGCATCATGCCGCCAACTAGAAGCGTGTGAGCGCGCCGAGCCAGCGGCGACAGGGGTCGGGCGAACAGGGCTGATTCCATGCTTGCGCCGCTAATCTACTGGGCGCCTTGGCTCTGGCTACCGGTAGCTCTACTGCCCGTCCGAGATCGCCAGCGCTGGACCGATCTTCGAGCTCTAGTCACTTCGATGGCCGGCAAGAAGTGGCTCGCCCCACGACACCTGCATGTTGCTTGGCAGTGGCTGTGCGCGAATCCATATGCGCTGGACATGAAGAATGTCGCAGAGTGGATCTATCGACCGTACGAGTCGACAGTGCACAGCTACTCACCCGGCCCATAGTGAAGACACTTCTTTCCCAGTGTGACGGCGCCGATTTGGGGGGACCTGCCCACCTCCGAAGAGGGCTGTCCTGGGTAGGCAGGCGATCAGGGTCTCACGCTGTGGCGCTACGATCAGACCAACGTTCTGAGAGGAAATCATGACCAAGTCGACGGCCTTCGCCGCTGTGCTCTTTGCGGCCGCTGCCGCTCTACTCTTCGCACCCGCCGCACCCGCGCACGCGCAGTCCCCCCACTGCGCCAAGGCCATTGAGCTGATCAATATCGCGATCGACACGAGCGGCGGCACCCTGGATGAGGCGACGGCGACAGCACTGTCCGACAGGCTGAGCGGCCTGGCCGATCTGGCCCAGGGCGCGGAGAAGGATGTCATCACCGCCTACGCCTACGCGCTGGTAGATGAGAACGTCGCCAGCCTCGACCCCTACACCGACGAGCTCAATCGCGTCTGCGCCTGACCGCTACTTGGCCTGAGTTGGTGAGCTGATGGGTCTATAGCTATATGTAATTTCGAGGCTCGTCAAGATCGCTGGATGAGCGGCTCGACAGCGATGTATTTCGCTCGAATGCTCTGTCCTGACCAGCGTTTCGACTGGTCAGGCCAGCGATACCCCAAGACCCTAATCGTCCGCGTACAGGGATGCCATCCTTCGCCATGTCGCTATGCAGGAGGATGATTGATCAGCCGGGCTTGGACGGTCTCCTCGAGCTCGCCCATTGTCTTGGTGAAGACGGTTTCGAGATCTATCTCGTATCGGTGAGCCAGGATCAGCACTGACCAAAGGCAGTCGGCGAGTTCATGTTCCAGTGCAGCGCGGCCCCCGGGTATCGACTGGGTGCCTGCGGCCGCCATGACCAGCTTCGCGAGATCACCGACATCGCCGACGAACCCGAGCATGAAGTCCTGGCGAGTCCATGTGCGGCCTCGCTCGGCGAGATTCAGGACGTCGTAGAGTTCGTGAATCGCGCTCGCGCGGGTCTGAAGTTCCTGAATGTCCATATCCCTTGTCTGCCAACATCTTTCAAAACATCGGTGCACGCAGGCCGGATTTCGCGTTTGATCAGTCGTTGGTCTCGTCCGCGAGCATTCCGAGCACGTCGACCACTCGAAAGGCCCATGTCGCGTAGAGGGCCAGGCCGTACCAATCGGGCGCCACCCACTACCAGTTTCTCGCCGCTGCGTGGGGTGTCAACTGTCGCAAGGAGTCCCGATCTCCCGACGTCATGCGCGAGTTGATGGAGTAGCCGACGGCCCGGTGGGAGATGCGGCGGTCGAGGTGTCGGTACCGGTAGCGTCGGTGACGTGCGGGATCGGTTCGAGGTGGGGCTGTCGCGGCGTTGGAGGGTACTGCTGGTTGCCTGCACCATTGCCATGTTGTTGCCGGTGGTGCTGATCGTTCCGCAGGCGGTGCCCGCGACCGGCGGCCGCGTCGTCGTGGTCGGGCTGGTGGTGTGCCAGGCAGTCGTTGTCTGGTGGATGGACCGCAAGCCTGCTTTCGTCACGATTGTTTCCCTATTCGTGGGAGCAGCGTTGGAACTGCTGCATGTTCCGGTTGGCGCGGGTATCGCCTTGATCGTGCTGACGACCTTCGCCTGGCTGCGTCCCGCGCGGACGTCGTTGTGGGGTCTTGCTGCGGCGGTGCTGTTCTTCGCGAGCGCCCTGGGAACGACCGGGTGGGGCCTGCAAGCTCTGCTGTGGTCTGGTGCTGCGCTGTTGGCGTGGAGTTGGGGTGCGTTGGGACGCGCGAGATCCGCCCAGCGCGACTCCGAAGCCCGGCGTATGGTGCAGCAGGAACGTGCCCGTATCACGCGTGAGCTACACGATGTGCTCGCGCACACGGTGTCGCTGATGGTGCTGCAAGCCGCAGCGGCCAACGATGTTTTCGACACTCACCCGGACAAGGCCCGGGATGCCGTTGCCGCATTGGAGTCCGTTGGCCGACAAGCCCTCGGCGAAGTACGTCGACTGCTCGAGGTGATCGACCGCGACTCGAGCGTTTCGCCTGGACTGGGGGATCTGGACAGGCTGGTGGAGTCGATGTCACAGGCCGGAGTCGAGGTGGTCGTGAACCGGCACGGGACAGCTGGCATCGCTGTCGGGTCGAGGGTTGCCGAAGCTGCCTACCGGATCGTGCAGGAGTCGCTGACCAACGTCCTGCGGCACGCGGGAGCCGAACGCGCCGAGATCGACGTCCGGATCGCCGCGGGGCAACTCGTGGTGGCGATTACCGATAACGGCGGCGGTAGCCGACTCGGTCACGGTAGTGGTCGGGGCCTGGACGGGATGCGGCGACGCGCCACAGAGTTGGGCGGACGACTCGAGGCCGGCCCTTACGCTGCCGGTGGCTTCCGCGTCGCGGCATGGCTTCCGGTCCGGTCGCAACCACGATGAACAAGGTGGCGGATCACGCCGCTGACCGGCAGCCATCCGACGGCTCGTCTCCAACTTTCGACAGAGGCGAATACCAGCCTGCAAGGCGATGTTCCCGGCTCGGAAACACGAAACACTGGAGTCACACCGCAAGGAACCCGCGGCATGAATGCCCAGTGGAGGAAGGATTCGATCAGTGGTACAGCAGGAATGGCGGGGGACGGTTATCAAGAAGTCGCGTGGGTTGTTCGACGGGGCAAATCTGTACCGGCGCTTGGTTGTCCGGCTAGAGGACGGCAGTACCGTAAAGCTCCGGGTGAACCGGGCGCTGTGGCATACGGTGGAAGTCGGTGATGCGGTGACAAAGCAGGTGGGAGCGGATCCGGTGAAGGACTGAAATGTCCGGATCTGCACACTCGGATGCTCGCCAAGAACGGCCATCGCGACGCGCGCGCACTCGGGAGATCACACGGAGGCGGGGATGACTGTCAGTGTGCTGGTCGCCGATGATCAGGCCTTGGTCCGCACCGGGATTCGGATGATCCTGGAGGCACGTGCGGATATCCGGGTCGTCGGTGAGGCCGGGGACGGGGCGGAGGCGGTGCGGCTTGCCGCGCAGACGCTGCCGGATATCGTGCTGATGGATCTGCGGATGCCTCGCGTCGATGGTGTGCAGGCGACACAACAGCTTTCCGCATTCCAGCATGGGCCCTCGGTCATTATCCTGACCACCTTCGATGAGGACGAACTGCTGTACGCGGCCCTGCGCGCCGGTGCGGGCGGGTTTCTGCTGAAGGACACCCGTCCCGCCGAACTGGTCGAGGCGATACGGGTGGTGGCCAGCGGAGAGGCACTGCTCGCGCCGCGGGTGACGCGCCGGCTGTTGGATCGGTTCGTCGCGGAGATGCGCCCTGAAACGGCGGCGATGCCGGATCTCGCCGATCTCACGAATCGAGAGGTCGAGGTCCTGACGCTCATCGCGCAAGCGGCCTCCAACGCCGAGATAGCGGCGAAACTGGATGTCACCGAAGGCACTGTGAAAAGCCATGTTTCGGCGATTCTGCGCAAACTCGGGCTGCGGGATCGAGTGCAGGCGGTGGTGCTCGCCTATGACATCGGACTGGTCCGGCCTCGGCACTAACAGCCATGCCCGACCGCTCATCGGCCGTTGAACGCGGGTGGTCTGCGCTCCAGCATGGCTGTGACCGCCTCGCGGTGGTCTTCTGTATGGTGGGCGGCCGCCTGCATCGCGGCGGACAGTTCGAGGTGGCTCTCCAGGCTCTGGTGTCGGCCCTCGCGCAGTAGTCGTTTCGTCATCCGGAGTACGTGCGGTGGGTTGGTGGCTATCCGGGCGGCGAGGCGGTGGGCAGTGTTGAGGAGGGCGTCGGGTTCGACGACATCGCAGATCAGGCCCCAATCGAGCGCGGTGTGCGCGTCGATCGGTTCACCGGTGAAGGCCATCTCGCATGCGCGGGCCATACCGATTGCCCGCGGTAACAGCCATGAGCCACCGTCGCCGGGCACGAGTCCGACCCGGACGAAGCTCTCGGCGAATACCGCAGTGCGTGCGGCGATCCGCAGATCACACAGCAGCGCCAGATCACACCCCGCGCCGATGGCCGGACCATTGACGGCGGCGATCGTGGGGATCTCACAGTCGTACAACGCTTTTGGAATACGCTGAATGCCGTGCCGATACCCTTGGCGCAGCTCCGCCGGTGCGCCACCGAACATTCCGGCACGATCGCGCATCTGCTTCACGTCGCCGCCGGAGGAGAAGGCCGTCCCCGCACCGGTAAGAATCGCCGCCCGTACGCTGTGGTCTCGATTGGCCGCCGTCACCGCGTCCTCCAGGGCGGTAATCGTGTCGACCGCGGATATCGGGTTGCGCGCTGCCGGGCGGTTCAGTGTCCAGACGACCACATGGCCGACACGGTCGATGCGAATCGGCTCAGTCATTGTCGTCTCCGGAATTCTCGCGTAACACAATTCGAATATCGACCGGGACTATGTCGGAACCGGATGCGATCACCGGATTGAGGTCGAGTTCGGATATCTCCGGGTGCGCGGCTACGAAATCGCCGACGCGGACCAGAAATCGGGCAAGCTGGTGCCGGTCGACTGCGGGGAGATGGCGGTAGCCGTCGAGCATGCGGGCGGCGATCGTCTCGTCGACCATTTCGCTGGCCTCGAACTCGGTGAAGGGCGCGGCGCGAAATGTGATGTCGCGCAAAGCCTCGACCAGCACTCCACCGCTACCAAAGGCAACCACTGGCCCGAAAATCGGATCGCGAGTGGCGCCGACCAGCAGTTCGATTCCGGCATCGGCCATCGGAGCGACGATCATCCCGTCGATGCGGGCGTCGGGCACATGTCCACGGACAGAGTCGATGATCGCCTGTGCGTGCTGAGCTGCTCGGTCGGCCATCACGTCGACTCGGACTCCACCCACGTCGGATTTGTGGATGACTTGTGGCGAGACGACTTTCAGCGCACACGGTCGCTGGTAGTCGGCGACAGCCGCCGCCGTGTCCTCGGCGGTGCGTGCGAAAGTCCATGCGCCCAGGTCGATTCCGGCGGCGGCGACCACCCGCCGTGCGGTCGGTTCATCGAGAAGTCCCGATCCGGGGATAGCGGGGGCCGGCGGTGGAAGTGCGAGTGTAGAGCGTTGCGGCGTAGTCGCCAGCAGGCGACCACGCCGGTCCAGGGCCGCCACGACCCGCACGGCGTGATCGATGGAGCTGATCACTGGCACGCCACCGGCTCGCAGGCGGTCGTGGTTGGCGATGTCGAGACCGGCGTAGCAGCTCTGGATCACCAGGGGGACACCATGTTCGGCGATGAGTGTGAGCAACACTCCGGCGGCGGCATCCTCGATCGCGCGCAGCCTTGGGTCGAAGCGCAGGTGATACCCGCCATAGAGGCCGATGACCAGCACGAGACCGACTTCGGGATCGCACATGAGGATCTCGGCGGCCTCGGCGAACACCAATGGATCGGTGTCGGTGGCGCCGGCCACGTCGACCGGATCAGCTACAGCCGCATTGGCGCCGAGTAGGTGTCGCAGCCGCTTTTGGGTCCGCTCGCCGAGCCGCGCCAGTTCGATGCCGCGCGCGGCGAGGGCGTCGGCGGCCAGCGTGGCGTGACCGCCACCGTCGCTGAGGATCGCGACTTTTCGTCCCGGTGCGATCGGGGCGCAGTCGGCAAGGGCTCCGGCGACGACCGCGAGCTCATCGGAGCGGTCGACCAGCTCCACCCCGGCCTGCCGCAGCACGGCCGCCGCCACGGCATCCGATCCGGCGATTGAGCCGGTGTGCGACCGCGCGGCGCGGCGCCCCGTCTCCGAGCGCCCACCACGCAGCACGGCAACCGGTGTGTCCGGCACGGCACGAGCGGCCGCGATCAGAAACGACCGTCCGTCGGTAAACCCCTCGGAATGAATGGCCACGACGCCCGTACCCGGATCGCGGACGAATTCGGCGAGGCATTCGTCGTACCGGATATCGGCCTGGTTACCCAGCCCCACACAGATGTGGAAACCGGGACCTTTGAACGCCTGATTATCGTTGACCAGCGACAGCAGCATATTCCCGCTCTGCGTGATCACACTGATCGGGCCACACGGAACACCCTCGAGGCCAACGAGATTCGCGCCCGAGGCGACGTTGAGCAGGCCTGAGGTGTTGGGCCCGATGACCCGAATGCCGGTCTCGGCGATCACCGCTGCGAGCGCGGCGGCGAGTTCGGCGCCGGTTTCCCCGATCTCTCCGAAACCATTGGCGAGCACGACGGCTCCGGCGATACCGGCGGCGGCGCATCGACGCAGCATGTCGGGGACGGCAGCGGCGGGCAGGGCGATCAGCGCGACGTCGATGCCATGGGGGAGCCGATCGATCGAGGAGTACACGCCGAGGCCGAGGATCTGCTGTGCTGTTGGGTGGACCGGGTAGATGGGATAGGCGTAGCCGGACTGCTGCAGGGCGCGGATGGCCTGGAACCCGCGCTTGGCCGGGTTGGCGGACGCGCCGACGATGGCGACCGAATGCGGGTCGAACAACCGCTCGAGTGCGGTGCGGGTGGGAGCGCCGAGGCTGACCGTGCGGTCGTCGATGCTGGTCATCTCTACTCTCCTTGGAAGACGGGGGTGCGGCGTTCGGCGAATGCGGCGACGCCCTCGGCCCAATCCCGGGTGGCCATCAATGCCAGGAGCTCGCGCGGCTCAGTCGCGAACGCGACGTCGAGGGGATCATCGCGGTGCAGTGCCGCCTTCATCCGGGCCAGCGCGAGTGGCGCCTTCGCCGCGAGCGTTTCGGCGAGCGCTTTGGCCGACCCGAGCAGAAGATCGCTGGTTACCGCGGAATGGGCCAATCCCCAATCGAGTGCCTGTCGCCCGGTGAATCGTTCGCCGAGGATCAGCATGTCCGTGGCTCTGCGCAGGCCGACCAGACGTGGGAGCCGGTTGGTTACGCCACCCCCGACGAAAGTGCCAATGCTCACCTCGGGAAACCCCATCTGCGCGTCCTCGGCCATGACCAGGAAGTCCGCGCTGACGGCCAGCTCCGCACCGGCACCGAGGGCATATCCGTTGACCGCCGCCACCACTGGGGTGCCCATCGTCTGGATCTGTTCACAGGCGCGCTGGCCCAGCTCGACGTAGCGCGCCTGCTCCGCGGGAGTCCTGGTGCCGGACTTGTGCGCTTTCAGGTCGGCACCCACGCAGAACGCCCGTCCGGCACCGGTGAGGACAACACAGCGGATACCTGGATCGGAGTCGGCGGCAGTCAGCTCCTCGACCAGGGTCCGGTACAGCTCTGTACTGACGGCGTTGAGTCGTTCGGGCCTGTTGAGAACGAGCGTTGCGATGGAACCGGATCTGCTCACCAGCACAGTGGACATGGGCCTCACTTCTTCTTCGGCGGTTCGACCCCTGCACTATGCCATAGATCTTGCATCAAATACATCTTCTGCAATTGGTATTGCATGAATTCGGCTTGGCGTGTTTCATGTCACTACTACGGCCATCGGTTCATGGAAGAAGGCATCGTGCCCAGCTCGGGAAATCTGAAGCACAGCATCAACACTCGGCAGCTGACGATGATCGGCATCGGCGGAGTGATCGGCGCCGGGTTGTTCGTCGGCAGCGGCAAAGCGATCTCCGCAGCGGGCCCGGGCATCGTCATCGTCTACTTACTCACCGGCCTGGTGATCATCCTGGTAATGCGCATGCTTGCGGAGCTGGCCACGGCCAGCCCCGAAACGGGATCGTTCTCGAGCTACGCTTCCCGTGAACTCGGTACCTGGGCCGGACTCTCGGTGGGCTGGGTCTATGCCTATCACTGGTGTGTCACAGTCGCTTTCGAGGCCATTGCCGGCGCGGCGGTCGCCAATCAGCTCCTGCCGTCGGTGCCGACCTGGCTGTATTCGCTGATCTTCATGACCGCCTTGACGGGGGTAAACCTCGCGGCGGTAACGTCTTTCGCGCGTTTCGAGTTCTGGTTCGCCATGATCAAGGTCGTCGCGATCGTCGCCTTCATCGCAATCGGCGTCGCCGCTATCTGTGGCCTGCTTCCGCATTACCGGGCGCCCGGGACGGCCAATCTGCTCGGGCACGGCGGCCTGTTCCCGAATGGCTCGACGCCCCTGCTCGTGGCGTCGTTGACGGTGTTCTTCTCCTACTTCGGCACCGAGCTGGTAACGATCGCCGCGGGCGAGGCGCAAGATCCGGTCAGCGCGGTGCGCGCGAGCATGCGCAGCGTCGCGGGACGCATCCTGATCTTCTACGTCGGCTCGATACTTGTTGTCGTCACGCTATTGCCCTGGAACGCAACGCAAGTCACGCAGAGCCCGTACACAGCGGTGTTGAACCTGCTCGGCGTTCCCGGTGCGCAGACCACCATGAACCTCGTCGTACTCACGGCGGTGCTTTCGTGCCTGAACTCGGGTCTCTACTCGTCATCGCGGATGCTGTTCTCGCTCTCGCGGCGCGGCGAAGGCCCTCGCATGCTGGGTAGGACCGCCGGCTCCGGGGTGCCTGTCGCCGGTGTTCTCGCCGCCTCGAGCGCCGGATTCCTGGCGGTCGTCGCGAACTACTTCTTGCCCACCGGAGCGGTTTTCACCTTCCTGCTCAGCTCCTCGGGTGCGGTCGCCGTCGTGGTCTACCTGTGTATCTGCGCCACCCAGATCGTCGGACGTCGCCGCAAGACCGCAGCGCAGATCACCGCACTGCCGGTGAAGATGTGGGGCGCCCCGTACCTGTCCTACGCGGTCGGAATCGTCCTGCTGGCCATCGTCGGGGGAATGGCTCTGAACTCAGGTACCCGTACACCGCTCGCGCTGACCCTGCTGGTCACCGCGACCGCGGTCACTGCCGGCCTGGTTCATCAGCGCCGGGCTGCCGGTGCGGCACAACTGGCTACGGCGGAGTAGCCGACCGCGCGGGTCAATCGGGTGCGTAGACGCCGAATTCGCTCAGCAGCTTTTCCTCCTCGAGCAGCGTCGAGCGCACTTCATGCCCCAGGAGTTGTGCGACGGCACCCGTCATTGCCTGGGCGAGGGAGGTGAAGGCGGTCATCGAGCGCAGGATGCTGGCGCTGGACGCATCGACGTAAAACGTATCGTGCGCCGACACCGCCAGCGGCGATACAGCGGTATCGGTCAATGCGACGACGTGGGCGCCGCGCTGTCGAGCCCACTGCGCGGCACGCACGGTGTCGAGGCTATATCGGTGGATCGACATGGCCACGAAACAATCGCCCGCACGCACCCGACGCAGTTCATCGGTCAGCGTTCCCACACCGGCCTCGATCGCCGACACATCCTCGCGCAGCATCCGCAGCAGGTAGGTCAGCAGATACGCCGGGGCGTGGCATTTGCGCAGACCCATCACATGCACCCGTGGAGCGTGGGCCAGCCGATCGACGGCCGAATCCCACGTCGCATCGTCGATACGCGCGAACGTGCGGGCGATATTCGCTTGATCGAGCCCAACGGTCTGTTCGCGCACCCCGACACCCTCGGCCATCAGGTGCTCGAGATTGTCGAAGCGGCGCAACAGTTGCGCTTGTTCCTGCAACCGCTCGCGGCACAGTCGCGTCAGCCCCGGATACCCCTTCAGACCCAGACCATTGGCAAAGCGCACGACCGTGGCCTCATTGACATTGACTGCGCCGGCGAGCTCGGAGACAGTCATGAACGCCACCGCTTCGGGATCCGACAGCACTCGCTGAGCCAGCTTCTTATGCGCCGTGGACAGCGAATCCATCCTGCGACGTATCTCGACGGCCAGCTCGTCGAAACTCGCGGTACCCGTCGTCTCAGCGTTCGTATCCACCGAACCTCCTCCGCAACCTCGCACCGCGTGCCTTACCGTACGGTTCTCTGCCAAACTAGCCGATCCCGCTGATGGCCGATCACCAGTGCAATGGCGGTGGGGTAGCGACCACGGCGCGTTCATGTCTCGTGGCTGATCTACCCGCGAGACTGCTGGTCGTTCGGTAGCCACGTGCCCATCCTGCGGTTGGTGCTGGGATTACCGTCGCGTCACGGTTACCTGCACGCTGTCCTGTCCGGGGGTGGTGGTGAGTTGAAGTAGCCGGGCGTCGGGTGCCGACACGATGTCGGCGCCCTGTATTTGGACCTGGTAGCCGTTGGGGTAGTTGGTCTGCGGCAGATACACCTCGGTGCGGGCCTCGCGGGGGAACGGTTGACCGGAATCGACTCGGCGGGCGCTGTACTGGATGGTGAACGTCCCGGTCGCGCTGTCATAGTGCCACTGTTGGGGGGTTCCTGCGATTGCACGGGGATACGGGCGGACGAGCGTTGGGTCCATCAGGTTCGGGCCAGTCGGCGGCTCTTGGGCATGACCAGGTGTCTGGTCCTGCGCTAGTGACCAGAACAACCAGGGAGCCATGTGGTCGTCGAATCGATCAGCGAGACGAGTCAGCCTCGCCGAATCTTTGGTCGCGCCGAACTCGGTAATCAGCCCGACAACGCCATCGGCCTCGGCGCGATCCAGCCCGTTGCCCACACAGGTGTCGACCGGGCCGATGCAGTAGTCGTGAAAGCTCAGCCCCGCGTTCGGATCGCCGGTTGGATTCGGCATCCAGTCGGGCGTACCGAGGTCATTGGTTACCGACGGCTCGAAGAACAGCAGGTGTATCGGGTCGATTCGGCGAATGGCGTTCATTGCTTTTGCCTCGAACGGCGCGAGCACGCTGCTCTCGAATTGGGGGCAGCCCTGGGGAAAGCATGTCGGGTAGTCCCAACCGGGCCACGGCTCATTGATCAGGTCGTAGCCGAGCACGTACGGCTCGTCCGCGAAGCGTTGCGCGATATGCGCCCACATGGCCGCATAGTGTTCCTGCAGCCCGACGCCATCAGCGGCAGAGTGGTTGTGCCACAAGTTCGCCCACGTTTGGTTTTGTGCGGGGCTGAGAAAGTAGACCAGCGGAAAGCCCGGATCCGGCTGCAATGGGAACCCGTCGGTGAACGTCGCCCAGTCGGGGAACCCGCTCCAACTCGCGCCCACCGATTCGTTGAACCCGTCCTGATGGGAATCGATAAGGCTGTAGATGTTGTACCGGGCCAGCAGCTGCTGGGTCTGCTCGATTTGGGCGATGTAGTTGTCGTCGTAAACGCCGGGCTGTGGTTCGACCGCGTTCCATGCGAAACCCAGCCGCACCGCGTTGAAGCCGTTGTCCGCCAGGAACTGGGCGTCGTTCTCGCCGAAACCTCCCGCTGCCGGGAAGTACGGCGGATACTTGTAGACCAGATTTACCCCGTGCAAGGTGACCACCCGGCCCTGGTCGTCGGTGAGCCAGCGGCCAGCGTGCCCGAGCTCGGGAGCCGTCGGTACCGCAGCGGCCGGTGTGGTCAGTCCCAGCAGCAACACGACCAATCCGAGACACCGCGCTGTCGAGGCCATGATGGTCATCGCGCAAACCTTTCGATGAGTATGCGCCGACGGCATTGTTACGGCGCTGACGACTGCGGTGGATCGGTCCGCGCACGAGGTGGGCGAGACGAGGGCTCTGATGTGGAAATGCTATATATCGCTGACCGGATTCGATCACGACACTCCGTGGCACATGCGGGACGGCACGGGGGCTCCCCGCCCGGCGGGCTTCGGTTGTTGCAGGTGATCGCCCGCCTCATCGCCCGATTGGATGCGTTCCACTGGTGTATCGAGTCCTGGGCGGCCGGGAACCGGAACTGTTCGCCCGCCTTGTCGATGGTGAAGTGTCGCAATGTATCCGAGCGGCGTGTCGTTGCGCGTCGTAGAGCCGCCAGGTGTACCCCCACTCTTGGGGAACGCAGGTCGAGCCGGTTGATAGCATGAATCTGCTGGTCGGACAGACTGCTTCGGCGTACGCGACCAGGAGGTGGTAGCCGCCATTGACTTGGGTCTGGCCAGGCCTGAATTCTTCGGGAGCATGCGTTTAGATGTACGTATGCGAGAACCACCTCCTTCGCGCGCCATCGGGCAGGCACCCATAGGTTGATGTGATTCATGCATCGGCGGATCGGGAATCGTTGTGTTGCATGATCCCTGGTCATCGATTCTCCAGACGGCGAGCTGGGCGAATCCCTGCTGCCGAGGGTTGATCGACTCGTCGCGAGCGGTGAGCGACGCAGCGTGTCAGGTCGCCTGTTCGCCGAGGCTGTACTGACGGTGCAGGCGCTGGACCGCGTCGTCCATGTGCTCGACGAGTAACGTGCGCGCCCGGCGCACCGGTCCCGATCCGATCGCATCGCGCAGTTCGACATGCTCTCGGGCCTGCTCGCGCAAGTCGGGATACGTTGTTTGCAACGCCCCCAAACACATTCGGGTTTCGATCAACAAGGTGCGGGCCGCTCGGACCAAGCGGGGGCTGCTCGCGCTGTCGACCAGCGCCTCGTGGAAAGCTTGGTCGGCATCGGAAACGCCTGCGGCATCACCGTTTTCGGCGCACGCGCACATGGCGGTGACGCTGGGTTCCAAAGCCGCGTAGGCGATATCTCGGCGGCCGTCGAGGATGAGTGCGAGGGCGCCACCTTCGATGGCGGTTCTGGCGCGGTAGATGTCGACGACGTCGTCGATGGTCAGCTCGATGACGAAAATGCCACGGTTACGGATGCTGTACAGCAGGCCCTCGGTGAGCAGGCGTTGCAAAGCCTCGCGGACCGGGCCGCGCGATACGCCGAATCGGTTTGCGAGGTCGGCTTCGCCGAGTTGGGCGCCGGGGGCCATGTTGCCGTGCATGATCGCATCGCGCAGCCGGTCGGCGATCATTTCCGCGGTCGACTGCCGATTCACCGGCTCGAAGTCAACGACCGACATGGATATGCCTTTCCGAGAAGAGGGAACCGAGCACAGTGGATGCCACAGCGGTGCCGGTGAGCCGCAGGCCCTCCCAGATGGTGACCTGATTGGCCGTCAACACGATCTTGCCCAAGCGCGCCTCGAGTTCCGGCAACACCCCGAGGGTGTGCATGGCGGTATCCGGAATCAGCAGCGCCTGCGCGTCGGGATGGTCATTCGCCACAGCCAGTTCGCGCACCTGTGCGGCGGTCAAAGTGCCGACCTCCGCTGCGGTGTCTATACCGGCGCTGGAGAAGGCGACCACCTCGATTCCGGCATCGGCCAGGAATTCCACGAACAGCTGCGCGACATCGTCCGGGTAGCTTGCGGCGACCGCGACGCGGCGCACGTCGAGCGTCTGCGCGGCCGCGACGAAGGCCAGACTGGTGCTCGAGGCGGGTACCTCAGCGGCCGAAGCCAGCGCTTGCACCTGCTCGCGCGCACCCTGCGGTCCGTATACGAAACTCCCTGAGGTGCAGGCCCAGACGACGGCGTCGGGCTTGTCCGGTGCGAGTAAGGAGGCACCGTGGCGCAGCTTGTCCGGACTGCCCAGATCGAGCAGCTCAGGAATGGCGTGCAGATCGGTGCCATAGATGTGCGCCACCGGAAACCGCACGCCGAGCAGCGACGCGGCGAGTGGGTAGTCGTCCTCGGCCGCGTGGTCGGGGTAGATGAAACCTACGGTTGGTGCCTGCATGTTCTTCCCATCAGAAAACGTTGAGTAGCCACTTTCCCGGACCGGTCATCGGCAGCTTCATCCGGCCCAGGCAGGCCCACATGGTGAGCTGGTTCGCGGTGAGTACGGGTTTGCCGAGCGCCTGTTCGAGTGGCTCGATGACGTCGTAGGTGGGCAGGTTGGTACAGCTGACGAAAATGGCCTGCGCCTGCGGGTCGTCCGCGCCGATGATGCGTTCGGCGATGGTGCGGTAGTTGACCTTCCAGATGCCACCGCCCAAACCCAAGTGGTCCGAACGGATTACGGTGCAGCCCGCTTCGGCGAGGAAGTCGTGCAGTTTGTGGGTGAGGATTTCGTCGTAGGGGGTGAGCACCGAGACTCTGCTGATATCCAGATGCCGGATCGCCTCCACCAGTGCCCCGGAGGTGGTGACGGCGTCCAGCGCTCCGGCCTGACAAATGGTGTCTCGCAGTGACTTCTCGTAGGCGAGGCCCCTGATGAAACTGCCCGACGTGCACAGGTAGGCAACGACTTCCGGCTCGACGTGCATCACATCGCGCGTCGCCGCCGTCAGATGTACGGGATTGGAGACCAGCTCGGCCATCGCCATCGAAACCGGGACCGGTTCATACGGCGTGCGGGCCAGGTGCAGGCTGACATCCAGCGGCGCCCAGCGCCAGAGTTCGCGTTCGAGCGCGAGGTCGAACGGTGCGATGATCCCGATTCCCCGCTGTGCTACGGGTCCTTCGATATCAGGAAAGCCGAGTTCCAATGCGGCCCCTCTCGCGCTCAGCCGTTAGACCTCCGAGAACGATCGGATTGTTGACAATCATACGATGCGATTTTAGTGTGTCAATGTGGAACAGGGCCCGATTGTCACCGTCCTGCACAGTGACAGTGTGCCCGAGGCGGACCTCATGGCCCCGGTGGCCGATCGAGCAGAAGTGCGGTACACGCAAGCGCCCGGACTCGCCGACGCATTGCGCGGCGCCGACGCGTTATTCGTCTACGACTTCCTGACTCGTGCGCTCCCCGGCGCCTGGCATGCGGCCGATCGGTTGCGCTGGCTGCATATGGGTTCGACCGGGGTGGATCCGGCGATGTTTCGGGAACTGCGGGAAAGCGAGGTCGTGATCACCAATACACGTGGCGTATTCGATACGGCCATCGCGGAATACGTCTTGGGACAGATTCTCGGTTTCGCGAAGGATCTGTCCGGATCGCTGCGGTTGCAGCAGCGGCACGAATGGCGGCATCGCGAATCCGAACGCATTGCGGGCGCCTGCGTCCTGATAGTCGGAACGGGTTCGATCGGCCGCGCTATCGCGCGGTTATTGCGCGCTGCCGGGATGACCGTGCGCGCGGTGGGCCGTCGCGCGCGGGCCTCCGACCCGGATTTCGGCACCGTGAGCACCGACCTGCACGCTGAACTTCCCATTGCCGATTATGTCGTCGCGGTCGCACCGCTGACGCCGCAGACCCGGGAAATGTTCGATGCCAAGGCATTCGCCGCGATGAAACCTCATGCCAGGTTTGTCAATGTCGGTCGTGGGGAACTCGTTGTGACCGACGACCTTCTCGCCGCAGTCAGCACCGGATCGATAGCCGGGGCGGCACTCGATGTGGTGGATCCGGAACCGCTACCGGCGCGGCATCCGCTGTGGGATCTGCCGAATGTGCTTATTACTCCGCACAATTCGGGTGATTTCAGCGGCTGGCGAACCGAGGTCGTCACGGCGTTCACCCGCAATTTCGATAATTGGATCGCCGGCCGGACTTTGGACAACGTGGTCGATAAAGAGCTGGGGTACGTGCCCGGCTGAAGGAGCCTGCCATGAGCGAACGAAGTGAGCGAATCATGAGCCAGCGCGCCGTGCGTATGCCGGAGCCGAGCGTCAGCGAGGCGCAGGCATGAGCTACCCGGACATCAATACTCAACCGGCCGCGATGACCGCCGTCGAATTGGTCTCGGCCTACGCGGCGGGCACCCTCTCGCCGGTCGAGGCGACCGAGGCGATTCTGGAAGCCATTACGGCACGCGATGGGGCGGTGAACGCCTACTGTCTGGTCGATCCGGATCGTGCGCTGGTACAGGCCAAAGATTCGGAGGCGCGCTGGCATTCGGGTTATGCCCGCGGACTGCTCGACGGCGTGCCGATCTCGATCAAGGACATCTTCCTGACCGAGGGCTGGCCCACCCGGCGCGGCAGCACCTCGATCGACCCGAGTGGTCCCTGGCAGGTCGACAGCCCGGTCGCGGCCCGGCTGCGCGAGGACGGCATGGTGTTCCTCGGGAAGACGACAACACCCGAAATCGCTTGGAAGGCGGTCACCGATAGCCCACTGACCGGCATCACCCGCAATCCGGTCGATCCCACGACGACGTCGGGCGGCTCCTCAGGCGGCAGTGCGGCGGCGGTGGCGGCCGGGATGGGTCCGGTGTCGGTCGGCACGGACGGCGGCGGCAGCATTCGCATTCCGGCCGCGTTCTGCGGGATTGTCGGTTTCAAGCCGACGCACGGCCGCATTCCGCTGTATCCGGCGAGCCCGTTCGGTCCACTGGCGCACGCCGGGCCGATGACCAGGACCGTCGAGGACGCCGCGCTGCTCATGGACATCCTGTCCCTGCCCGATCCGCGCGATCCGACCGCGCTGCCGCCCACGGTGACGACCTTCCGCGGCCAGATGTCGCGCGAGGTGCGCGGACTCACCGTCGCCTACTCGCCGACGCTCGGTTATGCGCAAGTCGATCCGGAGGTCGCCGCGATCGTGGACGCGGCGGTGCGGCGGCTCGCCGATGCCGAACTGCGGGTCATCACGACCGATCCGGGCTTCGAAGATCCGCGCGACGCATTCGAAGTGCTGTGGGCCGCCGGTGCGGCCACCATGTTGGCGAAATTCCCCGATGGTGCGCGCGAAAATGTGGATCAAGGGCTGCGCGCGGTCTGGGAACGTGGCGAAACCGTCAGTGCCGTCGACTATCTCGACGCCCGCGCGGTGGCTGCCCAGCTCGGTATCATCATGGGTGCCTTCCACACCACCTATGACCTGTTGATCACCCCGACGATGCCGATTACCGCATTCGAGGCGGGTCACGATGTCCCGCCGGGCAGCGGGCTCGATAGCTGGCCGCAGTGGACGCCGTTCACCTATCCGTTCAACATGACCCAGCAACCCGCGATCAGCATCCCCGCAGGTACCACCGCGGCAGGACTGCCGGTCGGCCTGCAGATCATCGGACCGCGCCACTCCGATGATCTCGTCCTCGCGGTCGCCCGCTACGCCGAATACGTGCTGGGTTAGCCACTTCCCATTTCAAGCCTCTCCCAGCCCCGACAGAGCGGGTCTGACGAGCGACGTTCGTGGCCCGTCTCGCGTCCGCGCGAAGGCGCGGCCATCGACTCGGCCGAGCCGTCGAAGCGCATGCGACGAAGGCGCGAGTCGCGCCCTTGCGGCATGCGTGCGTCAGGTGCCGAACGCCCCGCTACCCCCAACCGCCACGGAGCGAGTCTTACGAGCGAGGAGTTCGCGGCCCGTCTCGCGTCCGAGCCGTCGAAGCGCATGCGACGAAGTCGCGAGTCTCGACGGCTCGGACGCGAGACACCAGGGGGCCGCGAACACGCAGCGCCGCAGGCGCTGCACATCAAACACTGCTGCGGGCAAACGCCAGGGTTTCGCCCTGGACACCGTGCAGCCAGAGTGCGTTGCAGGCCGTCGCGATATCGGTGAGGCCTTCTTCGATGGTGGCGAAGACGTTGCCGGGGACCCAACCCATGTCGCCGTTGATCAGTAAGTTGTTGCGGCCGTAAAACAAGGCCAGGTCGGTGGCGCCCTGTTCGTGGTGCGCCGCCGTACCGGGTTCGTAGCCGTAGGCCGGGTTGCCGATCTCCCACGCTTCGAAGTCGAACAGGCACACATCACCCGGAATGGGGGTGACGGTCGGATTCTCCCGATGCGGTGCCGCCGCGATCCGGGGCAGCAGCGTGTAGACCTCGTTGCGGGCGTACTTGGCGTGGAATGCGTCGCCTTCCTGGGGCAGCGCAGCCCACACCGCCGCGCAGGTTCGGGGTGCCTCCGCGTCGAGCAGTCGGGCTCGGCAGGTCACGCCCGCCTTGGTCAGTGTGATCGAGATGTAGCGGGCCATGGGTTCTGCCTCCTGGTCACGCGGGGAGTTCGGCGAGCACGGTCGACCAGATCGCGAGCGCGTCGTCGATCTGGGTATCGGTCACGATCAACGGCGGGATCATCCGCGCGACATTCATATACGCACCGCAGGTGAGTAGCAGCAGCCCCTTCTCGACCGCGAGCCGCTGGGCCGCGGCGGCTGTCGCGGTGTCGGGTTCGCCTGTGGCGGTGGTGAATTCGGTGCCACACAGCAGTCCGAGCCCGCGCACATCGCCGATGGCCTTGGTGGCGCTGTCGCGCAGTCCGCTCAGCAGTTGTGCGCCACGCGCGGCGGCGTTGTCCACCAACCCCTCCGATTCGATCACCTCGAGTGTGGCGATCGCGGCCGCGCAGGCCACCGCATTGCCACCGTAGGTGCCGCCCTGTGAGCCGGGCCAGGCCTTGGCCATCAGCTCGCGCGGGGCCGCGATTCCGGACAGCGGGAACCCACTGGCCAGGCCCTTCGCGATGGTGATGACATCGGGACGGACGTCGAAGTGCTGATGTCCGAAGAACTTTCCGGTCCGGCCGAAGCCGGTTTGGATCTCATCGAAGATGAGCAGAATGCCGTGCCGGTCCGCGCGTTCGCGCAGCCCGCGGAAGAACGTGGTGTTGCCGGGGATATAGCCGCCCTCGCCGAGCATCGGTTCGACCACGAATGCGGCGGTTTCGGCCGGGGAGGTGACGGTGGCGAAGATGTAGTCGAGTTCGCGCAGTGCGAAGTCGGTGGCCTCGGCCTCGGTCCAGCCGTAGCGGAAGGCGGTGGGGAACGGCGCCACGTGCACACCGGACATCAGCGGGCTGAACCCGGCCGAGAAGCGGGTGCCCGAGGTCGTCATGGTCGCCGCCGCGACCGTGCGACCGTGGAAACCACCCTGGAAGACAACGATATTCGGCCGTCCGGTGGCCTGGCGGGCCAGACGCAGCGCGGCCTCGACCGCCTCGCTGCCGGAGTTGGCGAAGAACAGTGTGTCCAGACCTTCGGGCAGCACGGTGCCGAGTCGCTCGACGAGTTCGAGCAGCGGCCGGTGCATGACGGTGGTGTATTGGCCGTGGATCAGGCTGGCGACCTGGGCTTGGGCCGCGGCGACGACGTGTGGGTGGCAGTGGCCGGTGCTGGTGACGCCGATGCCCGCGGTGAAGTCGAGATAGCGGCGGCCGTCGGTGCCGTAGAGGTAGCAGCCGGATCCGTGATCGACGGTTACCGGGGTGGCTTGTTTGAGAACGGGGGATAGCTCGGTCATGATCCGCCTCCCGGGCGCGTATCCGGTGATTGTCTATTGTCGGATTGTTGACAATATGCATAACATGGGCACGGGGTTCGCAGCAATGGCCGAAGGCCGCGTCGGGAAGAAAAGGAGCCCACATGCTCACCGAAACCGCCCTGACCACAGCCGAACGCGCCGCGATCGACACGGTTCCTACTGGACTGTTCATCGACGGCGGGTGGCGCGCGACAGCCGCGACGCTTCCGGTCACCGATCCGTCGACCGGCCAGTTGCTGTGCGAGGTGGCCGACGCCGATTCGACCGCCGGGCTGGACGCCCTTGCCGCGGCTGACCGGGCAAAGGCGCAGTGGGCGCGAACGCCGCCGAGACAGCGCAGTGACATCCTCATGGACGCGCACCGGGCGCTGCTCGCCGATACCGAACGACTCGCGCTGATCATGACGTTGGAAATGGGTAAGCCGCTGGCCGAGGCGCGCGGTGAAATCGCTTATGCCGCAGAGTTTTTCCGATGGTTCGCCGAAGAGGCTGTGCGCCTGGACGGCGGGTATATGCCGGCACCGGCGGGTGGTTCGCGCTTCCTGGTGACCAGACAGCCGGTCGGTCCCAGCCTGCTCATCACGCCGTGGAACTTCCCGATGGCCATGGGGACCCGCAAGATCGGTCCGGCACTTGCCGCAGGATGCACCTGCGTCGTGAAGCCCGCTGAGCAGACACCACTTTCGATGCTGGCGCTGGCGGACATTCTGGACCGAGTTGGCGTTCCGGCGGGTGTGGTCAACGTGATCACCACATCCGACCCGGGAGCGGTGATGACGCCGATGATTCTGGACACCCGCTCGCGCAAGCTGTCCTTCACCGGCTCGACCGCCGTCGGAAAGCATCTGCTCGAGCAGTGTGCGCGGACGGTAATGCGCACCTCGATGGAGCTCGGTGGCAACGCGCCGTTCATCGTCTTCGACGATGCGGATCTCGATGAGGCGGTCGAAGGTGCGCTGGCGGCGAAGATGCGCAATATCGGGCAGGCGTGTACTGCCGCGAACCGAATCTTTGTGCAGCGCAGTGTCGTTGACGAGTTCGCAACTCGGCTGGCGGACCGGCTTGCGGCGCTGCCGATGGGGCGCGGGACCGAGCCGGGAGTCGTCGTCGGTCCGCTGATCGACGCTGATGCGGTGGCGAAGGTGACCAGTCTGGTTGCCGATGCGGTCGGCCGCGGGGCCACCGTGCGCACCGGCGGCGCGGCGCTGGCGGGTCTCGGAAACTTCTATCCCGCAACGGTATTGACCGATGTCCCCGATGACGCCGAGATGTGCCACACCGAAATCTTCGGACCGGTCGCGGCGGTCGCGGCATTCGATACCGAAGCCGAGGTCGTCGCGCGCGCGAATAACACGCCGTACGGGTTGGTGAGTTATGTTTTCACCGAAAATCTGCGACGTGGACTGCGCGTATGCGAGGCACTGGAAACCGGCATGGTCGGTCTGAATCAGGGAGTAGTCTCCAATCCCGCCGCACCGTTCGGCGGCGTGAAAGAATCCGGGCTCGGCCGTGAGGGCGGACTCACCGGCATAGACGAATTCCTGGAGACCAAATACATCGGAGTGCGGATATGAGTTCAGCATCGCGAGGCGATTTCGTGAGGGTTACCGGTGGGCCCAACTACCGGATAGCGACCATTTCCGGCGATGGCATCGGTGTCGATGTCACCGCCGAGGCCGTCGCGGTACTCGATGCGGTGCTGCCCGGCATCGAATGGACCGAATTCGACTGGTCCTGTGAGAATTACCTGCGCACCGGAGCGATGATGCCGCCCGACGCATCCGGTCAGCTGGCCGGATTCGACGCGATCTTGCTGGGCGCGGTCGGCTTTCCCGGTGTGCCCGATCATATTTCGCTGTGGGGTTTGCTGATTCCGCTGCGTCGCGCCTTCGGCCAGTATGTGAATCTGCGCCCGGTTCGACTGCTGCCCGGCACCGAATCGGCCTTGCGCGACCGTACCGCCGAGGATCTGGACATCCTGATCGTGCGGGAGAATTCCGAGGGCGAATATTCCGCGATCGGCGGCATGCACCATCCAGGCCGCACCGACGAATTCGTCCGGCAGGAATCGATCTTCACCCGGGTGGGCTGCGAACGGATCATTCGCTACGCCTTCGAACGAGCCCTCGAACGTGACGGTCGCCTGTGCTCGGCCACCAAATCGAATGGACTGCTGCACTCGATGCCGTACTGGGACAGCATCTTCGAGCGCATTTCCACGGAATTTCCGCAGGTCCAGACCCGGCAGCTGCATGTCGATGCACTAGCCGCCGAAATCGTGTTGCATCCGGATCGGCTCGATGTGATCGTCGCATCGAATTTATTCGGCGACATCCTGTCCGACCTCGCCGCCGCGGTAACCGGTGGACTCGGCTTGGCACCATCGGGCAATATCAATCCCGAGCGCACGGCGCCATCGATGTTCGAGGCGGTACACGGTAGTGCGCCCGATATCGCCGGACAGGGCATCGCGAATCCGGTCGCGCAGATTCTCGCCGGAGCAATGCTGTTGGAGCATTTGGGCGAACGTGCCGCCGCCGCGGCGGTCGATCGCGCCGTCTGCGATGTCCTGCGCGAAGGTCGAATTCGCACACCTGACCTCGGTGGCACCGCGACGACCGGTGAGCTCGGCAGCGCCATTGCGAGCCGTGCGGCCGAATTGGTGGAGAACGGTTCGATATTCGCGCGACCATAGGTCCGCATCGTCATGTAATCGCAAAGAGTTCGGCTGGTCGATCGCAAAGTTCATCCGCAAGCATGAGGCGACTCGCGTGTCTGCGGAAGGACGGGGTCATGAAGTTCGAATTCGGAGGTGCGCGCAAACGATTGCGTCGCGCCGTGGCCGCCGCGATCGCCGCGGCCAGCCTCGTGGTGGTAGCCGGCTGTGGATTGGGCGGCGACGATGCGGCGGCGGTGACCTACGAGGATGCGAAATCATCGGGCAAGATCAAGGTCGGTTTCGCCAATGAGGCGCCGTGGGCATTCCTCGGTGCGGACGGCCAGCTGACCGGATATGCGCCGACCGTCGCCCGCGCGGTATTGAAACGGCTCGGTATCAATGAAATCGAAGGCGTGGTCACCGACTTCGACGGATTGATCGACGGTGTTCGGGCGAAGAACTACGCATTCGTCGCGGCGGGCATGTTCATCAATCCGAAGCGATGTGAGAGTTCCGCCTTCGCCACTCCCGACTACCAGGTCGGTTCGTCATTCCTTGTGCCGGAAGGCAATCCACGCAATATCAACCGTTTCGAGGACATCACCCGGGAGAACGTCCGGATCGCCACATTGGGTGGCGCGGTCGAGAACGGCTACGCGCAATCCTCGGGTGTGCCATCCCAACTCATCGAGCCGATGGCCAAGCAGGACGATATCTTGCGTGCGGTGCGCAACAAGGACGTCTACGGCGCCGCAATGCTCGATGTCACCGCCGCATGGCTGGTGAAGAACAATCCGGACGCGAAACTGACGGTGGGCCCGTCCTTCCGTTTCGGCAATAAGCCGGATGTCGGCACCTTCAACTTCCGCATCGGCGACGATAAGTTCCGCGAGGACTTCAATCGCGAGCTGCGCGCACTGCACGAAAGCGGGGAGTGGTTGAAGCTGGTGGAGCCGTTCGGCCTGACCAAGGCGAACGAGGCGGATCCGGCGGCCACCGCCGAGCAGTACTGCACGGCTTGACCTCGTGTCCTCACATTTCTCGACCTACCTGGAGCGGGTAGCGCAGGGTCTGCCCTTCACGCTGTGGGCGGCGGTCGGCGGCATCGCGCTGACCGCCGTGCTGTCCTTGGTCGCCGGGATTGCCATGCTGTCGCCGTATCTGCCGGTGCGGTTCGTCACTCGCATCTATGTGGAGGGGTTCCGCGGCAGCTCGGAGGTGGTACAGCTGTTCTTCTTCGCTGTGGCGATACCGATCTTCTTCGGCGTATCGCTGGGGGCGACGGCGAAGGGGCTGTTGGTCATCGGCATCATCGTGCTCGGTCTCAATCACGGCGCCTACGGTGCCGAAATCGTCCGCGGTGCGATCAGATCGGTGCCGCAGGCACAGGTCGAGGCCGCGATCGCACTGAATCTTTCACCGGCGCAACGCATGTGGCGGGTGGTCCTACCGCAGGCCGTGGTCGAGATGCTGCCGTCGTTCAACAATCTGTTCATCCAACTCGTGAAAGCCACTGCGGTGCTGAGCTTTATCGCAGTGCCGGAGGTATTCAAGAAGGCCGATGAACTGCGCGCGGTTCCCGCATTCTCTCGCGAACTCGGTCTCATCTACGGGATCCAGCTGGTCGTGTACTTGCTCATCGCGGTGGTCATCACGGTGATCATGCGGGTGCTCGAGCAGTTGGCGGCTCGGCGGGTGGGGCGGCGGCCGAAGCGATCGAGTATTCGACTCTCGGCACATGTGGGGGTGTGATGGAGAAATGGCGGTGGGACCGCTTCTTCGACGCCTTTCCCTTCATCTGGGACGGGCTGCTCGTCACGATCCAGTACACCCTGCTCGGATCGCTGGTCGCGTATGTGCTCGGTCTGATCTTCGCGGTGATTCGACGATTGCGGATTCCGGTGCTCGATCAGCTGCTCTGGGCATTCATCGAATTCATCCGCAGTACACCGCTTTTGGTACAGATTTTCTTTCTCTACTGGGTGGTGCGCCCGGATCTACTCGGCGGGTTTTCCATCGACACGCAACGTCTGATCGTCGGCGTTGCCGCACTAGGCGTCCACTACGCGTGCTACACCTCGGAGGTGTTCCGCGCGGGCATCGACGCGGTACCCGTGGCGCAGTGGGAGGCGGCCACGGCGTTGAATCTGCCGCGCACGCGCACCTGGGTCGATGTGATTCTGCCGCAGGCGGTACCGCGCGTGCTGCCAGCGCTGGGCAATTACACGATCGCGATGTTCAAAGAGGTGCCGCTGCTGTCCTCGATCGTCATTCTCGACATGGTCTATCAGGTCAAAACCGAATACGCGGCCGATACCGGTGGCGCGGGACCCGAGGCTTGGCTCGCGGCCGGTCTGACCTTCCTCGCGCTGAGCTATCCGTGCTCGATCCTGGTACGAAAGTTGGAACGACGTGTCTGAACCGATGATCCGGTTCGCCGGTGTGGAAAAGCGCTACGGTGCCACGGTCTGCCTGGACGAACTCGATTTCGCCATTGCACCAGGTGAATTCGTCACCTTGATCGGGCCATCCGGTTCCGGCAAGACCACCATTTTGCGGCTGCTCATGGGGCTGGAACGGATAGACGCGGGCACCATCGAGGTCGGCGGCGAGCTGCTCAGCCATCAGCGACGCGGCGACAAACTGGTGCCCGCCGGTCCGGCGCACCTTCGTCGGATGCGACGCAAGATCGGCATGGTCTTCCAGCAGTTCAATCTGTTCCCGAATATGACGGTCCTGCGCAATGTCACCGAGGGGCCGATCCGCGGTCTCGGCCAATCCAAGGACGCCGCCGAGGAGCGGGCGCGAAAGCTGCTCGAACTGGTCGGGCTCACCGACAAAATCAACGCTCGTCCGGCTCATCTTTCCGGCGGCCAGCAGCAGCGAGTCGCCATAGCCAGGGCACTGGCCATGGAACCGGAAGTGCTGCTGCTCGACGAGGTGACCTCGGCGCTCGACCCGGAGCTGGTGACCGGCGTACTGCATCTGCTGGCCGATATCGCGGCCGATACCGAGATCACGTTCCTGTGCGTCACTCACGAAATGCAGTTCGCCCGAAAGGTTTCCGATCGCGTAATGATGTTCGACGCCGGACGGGTGCTTGAGGACGGTGATCCGGAACAGATCTTCACCGATCCCCGTCATGATCGGACTCGTGAATTCTTAAAGGCGGTCTTGGATGAAAACTGACCGCCGATCTTCCACAATCTGAAGCATGACCAAGCCGTGTCTAGTCCTGCAGTTGCGGCCGGAGCGCCCCGCCGCGGATGACGAATACCGCGCCGTCCTGCGCATGGCCGACCTAGATGTGGGTGACACGGTCCGGGTGCAGATGGATCAGGAATTCCCGGATATCGACCTCGACGATTACTCGGCGGTCATCGTCGGCGGCGGGCCGAGCAATGTCAGCAGTCCGGACGCCGAGAAATACGGATACCAGCGGACATTCGAACCCAAGCTGAAGAAGCTGATGACCGAGATCATCGGCCGGGATTTTCCGTATCTGGGCGCCTGCTACGGATTGGGCATCCTCGCGGACGTACTCGGTGGGGAGGTAAGCGTCCAGCAATACAGCGAACCGGTCGGCGCGCAGACCATCGATTTGACCGAGCACGGCCGCGCGGACCCGCTGCTAGTGGGTGTTCCACGAACGTTTCGAGCGTTCGTCGGCCATAAGGAAGCCTGTCAGAATGTGCCGCCCGGTGCGGTGCTGCTGGCCGGATCGGCCGATTGTCCGGTGCAGATGATTCGCGTCGGTCAGCACGTGTACGCGACCCAATTCCATCCCGAACTGGACAGCGATGGACTGGCGTTGCGCATCGAGGTCTATCGGCATGCGGGCTATTTCGAGCCGGATGAGGCCGATGACCTGATCGAGCTCGGTCATCGCGAATCGATCACGGTGCCCAGTGTGATTCTGAACCGGTTCGTCGCGCGTTACTGCCGCGGGTAGTAACCGATTACCGATCGGAGTCGAGGCGATGGCGATGGCGATTTCGGTGTTCGGTCTGCGAACTACTACGCAGCCCCCAGCTCGGGGAATCGTGGCGTACGTCGGTGACTACCGGCCAGGCTCCGGTTGTCGTCGCCGATGGTCCGCGTGGTTCGTGCCGGACGGGCAGCGCTTCGCGGGTGCTGCGCTCGTCGATCTCGGCGAGCCCGACAACCACCATCAGCATCATCATGACCAGCGTGACGGTCACGATCAGCGGTGTCACGAGTTGGAGCGGATCGATGCCGCCGCCGATCTGGTGGTCGGCATGGCTGGCATGCATCGAGGTCATCCCGACGTAGTGCATTCCGCACACCGCGACACCCATGATCAGCGCGGCGCCGATGGTGGCGAACAGACCGCGAACATGCTGCATGAACCACAGTGCGGCCGTGGCCGCGACCACCGCGATTACCACCGACACCACGACCGTTGTGCGGTCGTATTCGACATGGGCATTGGTTTTCATCGCGTACATGCCCAGGTAGTGCATGGCGGCCACGCCGATGCCGGTGACCGCGCCGCCGATCGGCAGTGCCACGAATTCGTTCCGACCGCGGACCACGATGGATAGCCCGACCCAGACGACCAAGATCGCGATGACCGCGCTGAGCAGCGTCATCGGCACGTCGTAGCGAATCGTGGCGCCATGGATGGAGAAGCCGAGCATGGCGGTGAAGTGCATGACCCAGATGCCCGCGCCGCCGAGGGAGACGGCGGCGGTGGCGAGCCATCCGGCCGGCCAATCGGAAGATCGAGCGTGCACCACACAGCGCAGGGCGAGCGCGGATCCGATAAAGGACACCAGGTAGGCCATGACCGGGGTCAACCAGCCGTGGCTGAAATGATCGAGCTCTAGCATGTGTACTCCGCGTTCACCAGTTGTGCCATGGCCGAATGCTGGTCGGTAGGGGCGACCCGCTATCGATCGGCGGCGAACAGCTACCTGTCGAGCGCAACGGCAGTAAATCAATGAACATCGGGTGGAACCTCACGATCTGCGGAAATTTACACTGGCATTTCCGCCAGGCGCTGACAATAGCCAGGTCGGCCGCTCATGGCCAGCCGCAGTCTCGGATTCGCAGCTAACGCATAGTTTCCGGCTGAGCCGCAGCGGAGCAATCGGCCAGCGTTCGGTTCTGGGATCCGGGCGCAGCGCCTTGCGATTCGCGGGCAGCCGGGCCGCGATCTCATGCCCGACGAACCAACCGAGCCGGGCTACGGACTGCCGAGTTCCCGCAGCGCCTGTTCGGATGCCGAACCCGGCTCGGCGGCGAATAGGTCCAGGCCGCAGCACGACGGCGCGTCGGGGAGGGCGATGAGTTCGCCGTGCAGCGTCAGCTCGCCGACGAGCGGGTGGTGCAGCGCGTAAGTCCGATTCCGGATCTGCGCGACCGAGTGCTCGGCCCACATTCGTGCGAACTCCGGGCTCAGCTCGCGCATGGTGTCGATATGCGCCGCGAGTTCGGAGTGTCCGCGATAGCGTCCGAGCAGCACGCGCAGATGCGCCACCTGGGCGAGTGCCGCCTGATCCCAACCGGTGCCGAGCAGTTCAAGCAGGTGTGGCTCGGTGAACAGCAGGTGTGAGAGGGTGCGGCGGTCATGGGGCAGCGCGGGGAAGTCGCCGAACACCGCGACGGCGAGTCGGTTCCAACCGATGATCTGGGTGTGGCGACCGACCACCAGTGCCGGTGTCATCACGAACGAATCCAGCAGATAACGCAGGCCAATAGGCATATCCGTGGAAGGGATTTCCTGTGCGCACGATCGCGGACGCCGCGCGAGTCGGTGCAGATATGCCGATTCGTCGGTGTCCAGGCGCAGCGCCGCGCCGATGGCACGGAGGACATTATCCGAGACGCTGTCCGCCTTGCCCTGCTCCAGACGCGTGTAGTGAGCGATGCTCACCCCCGCGATCTGGGCCAACTCTTCGCGCCGCAGCCCTGCGACTCGGCGCACACCGCCGTGATCGCGCAGCCCGACGTCTTGCGGGCGCAGCCGCGCTCGGCGCGATGTGAGGAAACCACTGAGCTCGGTCCGGTCGTCCACTCGACGACCCTATGCCCGGCGGCTATCCCTCGCCGTGGGTGATCACGCTGTGAGTACGCAGCACACGGGTCTGGCCGCGCGGCCGCGACGGCTCCACGCTGTCAGGCGGCACACACGAACGAACGGAGATACGTCGTGCATCGAACACTCGGACTCATCGGCAGTGGAATGATCGGCACTGCCATTGCTCGGCTGGCCATATCGGCAGGTCTCGATGTCGTGCTCAGTAATTCCCGAGGGCCCGAAACCCTTGATGACCTGGTTGCCGAACTCGGTAGCCGAGCAAGAGCAGCCACACCCACGGAAACGGCATGCGCCGCGGACCTGGTGGTCGCAGCGATTCCATTGATGGCCTATCAAAAACTCCCTGCGGCAGCGCTGGCCGGAAAGACGGTCCTCGATACAGCGAACTACTACCCGGAACGAGACGGCCGAGTGACCGAACTGGACACAGCCGCACTGACTTCCAGCGCCCTTATCCAGCACCACCTCGCCGATTCCCACGTGGTCAAGGCATTCAACACCATCACCCCACACCAACTGCTCTCCCTCACCCGCCCCGCCGATGCCCCGGACCGCAGCGCCCTGCCCATCGCAGGCGACAACGTGGCAGCCAAAGCCGAGGCCACCCACCTTCTGAACCTTCTCGGCTATGACGGGGTGGACATCGGTCCGCTGACCGATAGTTGGCGCACCGAACCGAACACCCCGGCATATATCCGCCCCTACCTCGGCGAAATCCCAGCGATGGATGTCGACGCCTTTCTCCAGTGGACCCGACGAACCCCCGGCATCCCCGTTCCCGCAACCCGAGTCACCGAACTCGTCGAAACCGCGGTCCGCCTGCCCGCGGGGCAAGCGAAACTTCCCAGCGCCGACTGAGCGGCCCCGAGCAGCATGTTTCGGATGCGCGCCAGCTGCACATTCGGTACGGCCGGTGTGCAATTGCCCTAGCGAGTGCGGGACGACCGCTCGCCGCGCTTAGATGAGCGACGAGAGCCATAGCGGCTCAACATATTTGCCGGTAGCTGACGGTTTGTACACGGCGTGCGGGCGTTGCGGACGGATCTGGAGAGAGTTCTTCCGGATACTGATAACGTGAGCGGGTCGTCGAGTTCTGGGGCGGCTGGTAGGGCGTCCGGTGATTGTGCGTCGAAATCGCCTGTCCTACAGGGACTGTGGGGTGACCGCAGTCGGCTGTAGTTGCCTCGCCAGGGTTCGAGTTCTCGACGCGGACCTCATGGCCGGGGTCACATACGGTCGGCGTCGCGAGGAGGGCTGAACTGAATGCTGTGGCCGCAGGCTGTGTTATCGCCGCGGTGCTTTCATTGATCCTGGCCGCCTTGCTGATCCAACGTCTGGAGCCACGCCCTTGACCACGCCATCGTCAACCCGCGCCACCGCGACCGGAGTATGCCCCGCCGGGCACGGCTCACCACTCGATCCCGGCGAACCCCGAGTGTTGTTGCATACTCCGGAGTTCGCGGCCGATCCGCATCGCGCCTATCGGGAGGCACGCAGCCAGTACGGGTCGCTGGTGCCGATGGAGTTGGCACCGGGTGTGCCCGCCACCCTGGTGGTCGGGTATCAGACCGCGGTGCGAATCCTCAACGATCCGGAACACTTCCCGGCGGATCCGCGGCATTGGGAGCAGACGGTTCCCGACGACTCACCGATCAAGCCGATGATGATGTGGTACCCGAACGCACTGCGCAATACCGGTGCGGCGCATGCCCGCTACCGGCAGGCCTATTCCGTCAGCATCGACGGAATCGATCTGCACGAACTGCATTCGACGGTCGAGAAGATCGCCATCCCGGTGATCAACAGCTTCTGCGAGGCAGGCGAGGTCGACCTGGTCACCCAGTACGCGCTGCCGGTTGTCTTCGAGGTCATCAACCAGATGGTCGGCTGCCCAACCGAAGTGGGGCAGCGGGTCGCGACCGGTATGGCGATGCTCTTCGACACCGTCGAGGCGGCCGCCGGTATGGCGATGCTCAGCGAGGCGCTGCTGGAGTTGGTGCAGCTACGCAGGGCCGAGCCCGGTGACGACGTCACCTCGCGAATGGCCCACCACCCGTCCAAGCTCGACGACACCGAAATGCTGTGCCAGCTGATCAGTTTCTACGGCGCGGGCATCGAACCGATGCAGAATCTGATCACGAACACCCTGCTGCTGATGCTCACCGACGACCGGTTCGGCGGTGAGATGCTCGGCGGTAGCCTCTCGACTCGCGACGCGCTCGACGAGGTGTTGTTCAACGACCCGCCGATGGCGAACTTCAGCATCACCTACCCGCGCCAGCCGATCCTCATCGACAACACCTGGCTGCCCGCCCATCAGCCGGTAGTGATCAGCTTTTCGGGCTGCAATAACGATCCGGCGATCCGCGGCGGCGATCGCACCGGCAACCGCTCGCATCTGGCCTGGGGCGCCGGGCCGCACGCCTGCCCCGCGAGATCTGTTGCCTACCTCGTCGTTCAGGACGCCATCGATCAGCTGCTCGACGCGCTTCCCGAAATGGAACTGGCCGTGCCCGCGGACGAATTGACGTGGCGGCCCGGACCATTCCACCGGGCACTTGCGGCACTGCCGGTCGTCTTCCCCAAGTCCCCTCCGCTGCCCGTCTTCTAACCAGCGCGTCTGGGAACTCGCCGAAACTTCAGTCGTACCGGAGCCTTGCCATAAAGGAGATAACGATGGAGCATGAACCGCTGGTCCTGGATCTGACCGGCGCCGATATCCAAGGCGAGAACGAGCGGATCCGGGAGCGCGGGCCGGTCGCGCTGGTCGCCCTGCCCGGTGGGGTGCCCGCATGGTCGGTGACCGATGCCGCCGTGCTCAAGAGTCTGCTCGCCGATCCGCGGGTATCGAAAGACGCACGACAGCACTGGGCTTCGTTCATCAATGGCGAGATCACCGAGGAGTGGCCGCTGCTGCCGTGGGTCGCGGTCGACAATATGTTCACCGCGTACGGTAGCGACCACCGTCGCCTGCGCAAACTGGTCTCGCCCGCATTCACCCACCGCCGTACCACGGCGCTGCGTCCGCGCATCGAGGCGATCACCGAGGGGCTGTTGAACGCGCTCGCGGCCACGCCGCAGGGCGAGATCGCCGATCTGCGTGAGGCTTACGCCTATCCGGTGCCGATCGAGATCATCACCGAAATGATGGGTGTGCCCGAACACCTCGGTCCCGGCCTGCGTAAATGCGTCGACGGCTTCTTCGACACCTCGTTCGGCCCAGAAGAAGCACAGGCCAACTACCTCGAGATGTACCGGCTGGTCAGCGAACTCGTGGCCTACCGGCGCGAGACTCC
The DNA here is from genome assembly GCF_044457245.1 of Nocardia sp. NPDC050630. Lineage (NCBI taxonomy): Bacteria > Bacillati > Actinomycetota > Actinomycetes > Mycobacteriales > Nocardiaceae > Nocardia > Nocardia sp. NPDC050630. The sequence goes on along the minus strand of NZ_JBITGN010000005.1, from coordinate 72,356 downwards.
GGGCGACGATGTCACCAGCGTCCTCATCGCCACCCGCGACGAGGACGACGGCTCGCAGCTGAGCGAGAAGGAACTCGTCGACACCCTGATGCTGGTCATCAATGCCGGTCACGAGACCACGGTCAATCTGCTCGACCAGGCGATCTTCATCCTGCTCACCCATCCGGAGCAGCGCGCCGATCTGATCGAGGGCCGGGTCCCGTGGTCGGATCTGGTGGAGGAGACGCTGCGCTACGAGGCGCCGGTCGCGCATCTGCCGCTGCGCTACGCGGTCGAGGATATCGAGCTCGGCGAGATCCGAATTCCCAAGGGCGAGGCGATTCTCGCGTCCTATGCCGCGGCGGGGCGCGATCCGAACCTGCACGGTGCCACCGCCGCGACGTTCGACTTGCAGCGGGTCAATAAGGAACACCTGTCCTTCGGGCACGGCGCGCACCACTGCATCGGCGCCCCGCTCGCTCGGCTGGAGGCGACGATCGCGCTTCCGGCCATATTCGAGCGCTTCCCGAATATGCGGTTGGCGGTGGATCCATCGGAATTGGCGCCGGTCGGCAGCTTCATTTCGAACGGACATCGCACGCTGCCGGTTCTGCTGGACTAGGCGTTGTCGGGGTGCCGCACAGCGGCACCCCCTCGAACTATTTGTCGCCGAGCCCGCGTATCGCATCGAGTTGGGCGGCTGTGCCCAACACGATCAGAATCGAGTTCGCCGCGAGTACGGTTTCGCCGATGGGGTTGGCGATGAACTGCCCGTTGGATGTGCGAATGGCCAGCACGAGTGCGCCGGTGGTCTGGCGCAATGCGATGTCCTTCAGTGTGCGGCCGACCAACGGCGAGTCCGGGACGATATCGAACTCCTCGACCCGGTAGTCGAGTGTTTCGTCGTGCATGACCACGTCGAGGAATTCGGCGACATTGGGTTGCAGTGCGAACGCCGCCATTCGGCGACCGCCGATCAACTGTGGGTTCACCGCCCGGTTCGCTCCGGCCCGAAGCAGTTTCGACTTCGAACTCTCGGTGCGCGCCCTGGCGATAATGACCAGGTCCTGGCGCAGCGCCCGGCTCGACAAGGTCACGTAGACATTGTCGGCATCGGCGTCCAGCGCTGCGATCAAGGCGTGGGCGCGTTGGATACCGGCGGTCTCGAGCACGCTGTCATCGGTGACATCGCCGAGCACATTGGGATATTCGAGATCCTGTAGCCGCGCCGGATCGCGATCTACGACGACGATCTGTTTACCCAGCCCGCTGAGGTATTGCACGCATGCTCGGCCGACGCGGCCCCAGCCGCACACGATGATATGACCGGACATCCGGTCGATGCGCCGGTCCATCCGTCGCCTTTCCATGTGTTCGCGCAGATGTCCTTCGATGAGCGCCTCGAGCAGAACACCGAACATGTACAGCGCGGTGCCCGCGCCGACGAGGATGAGCACCATCGTGAATAGCTGACCTGCGGCGTTGAGCGGGTGGACCTCGCGAAAGCCGACGGTCGTTATCGTGGTGACCGTCTGATAGAGCGCGTCCAGCAAACCGAACCCGAGAATCAGGTAGCCGACGGTGCCGGCCAGTAATACCAGCAGGAACGCCAGCACCGCGCGGCTGATTCGGCGTAACGGGCTCACGCGAGGATTGTCCACCCGCGGCAACGGTCATACCTGGCAATTGCCGCGCAACGTACGTTATGCGATTGTCGGTTGCTCCTGGAGCGGTATCGGGGTGACTGCACCTTCGATCGCGCCGACCGCAGCGCCGACGGCTGCGCCGGCCGCCGCGGCCGGTACGGCGATCACCCCGTAGCCGATGGCCGCCCCGATGACGGGGACGACCACCAGTCCCGCGGGGAGGAAGGGAATTCCGGCGATGAAACCCGAGGCCGCGCCGACGAGCGCACTGGTGGCCGCGAGCGGGGACGCCAGGGTGGCACCCACCGACGCGCCGATGAGGGCGTCGCCGATCATCGTATCGGCGACATGGTCGGAGCGGGCGCGGTCGGTTCCACCCGACTGAATTCCCTGGGACAGTGCGGTTTTAGCATCACCGGTCGCATCGTTGATCTGGGCGGCGTATTCGGGCGGCAGCCAGTCCGGGCGCTCCATCTGCAGATTGCCGATATGAATGCGATTGTCGGTGACAGGCGTCTGTGGGTCCTGGTCGGGTCGTGTCGCGTCCACGCTGTCGGTGGGGGCAGGCGCGGCGGAGTCGGGATCGGCCACCAGTGCGGTGGCGCTCCACAGCGGCAAGGATGCGAATGCGATGTTGTCGCCGACCGGAGCCGATGGCTCGATGACAAACCTATTGCCTACTGGTTGCGAGTCAGCGGTCGCGGGTCCGGCGCTGATCAGGATGGCGGATAGCGGTGCCGCACTTGCCAAGGTGAGTGCGGCGGTTCGTCGACCTATGGGGCGGATCCGCGCTGGCGCTCGATGTTTGCCCATAAATAACCTCATTCCGAACGAGGGATTGTTACTTACCTACATTCGGAACAGTCGATCTTCCGGATGAATATGTGATGTGGCAATTTATGGAGCCGGCGCCGGGGTATACGACGAGCATGACCGGACGAAAGATCGATCCGCGGACAACCGAGAACGCCGAGGGCGACTTCGCGGACGAGCACAGCAAACCAACGCATGCCGACGAACATCCGCAGGAGGAGCAGTTGGAAACCGACGAATCGACACCCGAGGGTTACGGCGGTTCGGACATCTGACGCCGACGGCGCGCGGTAGGAATCCATACCGCGCGCCCCGGGGACTCAGGCGACGGCGACCAAGCGCGCGGCATTGGCCGACTCATCGTCGGCCGCCTTGTTCGCGGCCAACTCCGCCTCTACCCGCTCGCGGTAGCGGGCGATCTCCCGATCCATGGTCGCGGCATCCCAGCCGAGTCGGGCGCCCATGAGGTAGGCCACCGCGGGTGCGGCGGTCAGGCCGCGGTCGGCGGTTTCGATCGAAATACGCGTCCGGCGGGTCAGGACATCGTCGAGATGCAGTGCGCCCTCATGGGTCACCGCATAGACGACCTCGGCGCCTAGGTATGCACCGGCACCGGGCAGCGACTCGGCCAACTCCGGTTCGGCCGCGATCAGATCGAACAACTCGCCGATGCCCGAGCCATAGCGACCGAGCAGATGCTCGACGGTCGTGACGGGCAGACCGGCCCGCTGCGCGACGCTGTTCACATCGGCCGCCAGCTCCTGGTATCCGACCGCGCCGAGCAGCGGCAGGTGTTCGGTCACCGACGGGGCGGCCGCGCGACCCAGCCCCTTGACGGCCGCGTCCACCACATCGGCGGCCATCACACGGTAGGTGGTGTACTTACCGCCCGCGATCACGAATAGACCAGGAACCGGTTCCGCGACCGCGTGTTCGCGCGAGAGCGTCGCGGTCTCGGCGGACGCGCCCGACAGCAGCGGCCGCAGACCCGCGTAGGTGCCGACAATATCGTTGCGGGTCAATGGCTCTCGCAGCACCGCATTCATGTGGTCGAGGATGTACTGCACATCGGCATCGCTGGCCACCGGATGATTCTTGTCCAGCGCCCAATCGGTATCGGTGGTGCCGATGATCCAGTGTCGGGCCCACGGAATCACGAACAACACGCTCTTCTCGGTGCGCATGATCAGACCGGTATCCAGGTCGAGCCGCTCGCGCGGGACCAGGATGTGCACGCCCTTCGACATGCGGACGTGGAAGGGGAAATCCACGCCGGTCATCTTGTTCATCTCGTCGGTCCAGACGCCGGTCGCGCTGATCACCCGGCGGGCGCGCACGGTGTATTCGCGACCGGTCTCCACATCGGTGACATGCGCGCCGATCACTCGCTCACCGTCGCGCAGCAGACCGGTGACCTTGGTGCGGGTCAGTACCGTCGCGCCGTGCTGGGCGGCGGTGCGGGCGATGGTCATGGTGTGGCGCGCGTCGTCGACCTGTGCGTCGAAGTAGCGGATCGCGCCGATCATCGCGTCATCGCGCAGTGCGGGTGCCAATTCCATTGCGCGACTGTGCGATAGGTGCCGGTGCATGGGCAGCGCCCTGGCGCCACCGATGGTGTCGTACAGCGCGACTCCCGCGCCGATGTAGGCGCGCTCCCAGACCCGGTGTTGCAGCGGCAGCAGAAACGACACCGGGCGCACCAGATGCGGGGCGAGTCGGTGCAGCAGCAGACCCCGCTCCTTCAAAGCCTCACGCACCAGCCAGAAGTCGAGTTGCTCCAGATAGCGCAGGCCGCCGTGGATGAGCTTGCTCGAGCGGCTCGAGGTGCCTGCCGCGAAATCCCTTGCCTCGACCAGGGTGACGGTCAGACCACGTGCGGCGGCATCGAGGGCGGCGCCGGCGCCGACCACACCGCCGCCGATAACGAGTACGTCGATTTCGTTGTCGCCCAATGTGTTCAATGCATTGGTGCGATAGTTCGAGTCCAAACGTGCGGACACGGTATGTCTCCTTGTTTCGGTACTACTGAGTCTGCGAGTGTTCAGTCGTCGACGTCGATCCAGTCGAGCGTGCGTGAGACCGCTTTTTTCCAACGGGCGTAACCGCGTTCGCGCTGCTCCTGGGTTCCGGTGGGGGTCCAGCGCTTGTCCTCGCGCCAGTTCTGTACGAGTTCGTCGGTGCCGCTCCAGAATCCGACGGCCAATCCGGCGGCATAGGCCGCGCCGAGTGCGGTGGTCTCGGCGACCACCGGCCGCGAGACCGGCACATCGAGGAAGTCGGCTTGCAATTGCATGCACAGTTCGTTGGCCGTGACGCCACCATCCACGCGCAGGGTGTCGAGGCGCACACCGGAATCGGCCTCCATGGCCTCGACGACATCGCGGGTCTGATAGCAGATCGACTCCAGCGTGGCCCGTGCGAGATGGGCATTGGTGCTGTAGCGCGACAACCCGACGATCACACCGCGTGCGTCCGAACGCCAATACGGTGCGAACAGGCCGGAGAAGGCGGGCACGAAGTAGACCCCGCCGTTGTCCTCTGCCTGCCTGGCCAGCGATTCGCTTTGTGCCGCACCGGAAATGATGCCGAGCTGATCGCGCAGCCACTGTACGGCCGAGCCGGTGACCGCGATCGAACCCTCCAGCGCGTACACCGGCTTCTCGGCGCCGAACTGGTAGGCGACGGTGGTGAGCAGTCCGTGTCGGGAGCGCACGAGTTCGGTTCCGGTATTGAGCAGCAGGAAGTTTCCGGTGCCGTAGGTGTTCTTGGCCTCGCCGGGACGCAAGCACACCTGACCGACGGTGGCCGCCTGCTGGTCACCGAGCACACCCGCCAGCGGCACCGCGCCGCCGAACGGTCCGTCGGCGCGGGTCCTGCCGAACAGTTCCGGATTCGATGATGGTGCGATGGTCGGCAGCATGGTGCGCGGAATTCCGAACAGGGACAACAGCTCGTCGTCCCAGTCGCAGGTTTCCAGATCCATCAGCATGGTGCGGCTGGCATTGGTCGGATCGGTGGCGTGCACGCCACCGTCGATGCCGCCGGTGAGATTCCACAGCAGCCAGGTGTCGGTGGTGCCGAAGACCGCCTCGCCCTTGTCCGCGTCGGCGGCGACGCCGGGCACATTGTCCAGGATCCAGCGCAACTTGCCGCCGGAGAAGTAGGTGGCGGGCGGCAAACCCGCTTTGCGGCGGATGATTTCGCCGTGACCCGCGCGTTCGATTTCGGCGGCGATCTTGTCGGTACGGGTGTCCTGCCAGACGATGGCATTGCAATACGGCCGCCCGGTCCGGCGATTCCACACCACGGTCGTTTCGCGCTGATTGGTCACGCCCACCGCGGCCAGATCGCTCGAGACGAGATTCGCTTTGTTCAGGGTGGACACGATGACCGAGCGGGTGCGCTCCCAGATCTCGGTCGGGTTGTGCTCCACCCACCCCGCTCGCGGCAGGATCTGCTCGTGCTCGAGCTGATGCCGGGCGATCTCATTGCCGCCGTGGTCGAACACCATGAAGCGCGTGCTCGTGGTGCCCTGATCGATGGCGCCGACATACTGGCTCATCGCCGTCCTTTCTGCCGCGGTTGCGGCCACCGCAGGCGACGTTACGGCCGGATTTCCGAAACGGACATAGCGTGCGTTCGACAATGCCGAACGGTTGTGATGGTCATGGCGTTCGACATCGTCGAATCGCGAGGATAGGTTTCCGCGTATGCCCGGTCCGATCCAATCGATCGAACGAGCGGCGGCCGTCCTGCAGCTGCTCGCTCGGGGTTCCGGCCGTCTCGGGGTCGGCGAAATCGCGGGCGCGCTCGGGCTTGCCAAGCCGACCGCGCACGGCATCCTGCGCACATTGCACGGTGTCGGATTCGTCGAACAGGATCAGGCCAGTGGCAAGTACCAGCTCGGCGCGGCCGTACTGCATCTCGGCACGAGTTATCTCGACAACAATGAACTGCGCTCGCGGGCGATCAACTGGGCCGATGCCCTGGCCGCGCGGACCGGGGAGTCGGTGCGAATCGGTGCCGCGGCGGACGAAAGCGTGGTGGTCGTGCATCACGTCTTCCGGCCGGACCACACCGAACAGGCGCTCGAGGTCGGTGAACTCTTACCGGCGCATGCGACCGCGCTCGGCAAGGTGCTGCTCGCCTATGATGCCGAGCTCGCCGCCGCTGTTCGCGGTGCTGAACTGGTGTCGCTCACCCGACGCACCATTGTCGATCGGGCGGCCCTCACCCGGGCGCTTGCCGCGGTTCGGCAGGCCGGATGGGCGGGGGAGACCGAAGAATTCCGGTCCGGGGTGGCCGGTATAGCGGCGCCGATCCGGACACACGGCGGACTCGTGGTCGGTGCTATCGGGATCAGCGGACCGGTCGATCGGCTCTGTGATCCGCAACTGCGGCACCGGCCGACGCTGGTCGGGCACGTCCGCGAGGCCGCGCATGCGGTATCGCGGGATCTCGGTGCGGGACACTGAATTTCGCCCGGCTCGACCAACCGAATCGCCCTCCGACAGGAAGTAACCGATGTCGCAACGCTATGTGCTGGCGATCGACCAGGGCACCACCTCCACCAGGTGCATCCTGTTCGATCAGCGCGCCCGCCTGGTCGGCGTCGCACAGCGCGAACACCAGCAGCACTATCCGCGGCCCGGCTGGGTCGAACAGGATGCGCTGGAGATCTGGCGCAATGTCGAGCGGATCGTGCCGCAGGCGCTGCGGGATTCCGGCATCGCCGCGGCACAGGTTGCCGCCATCGGCATCGCGAATCAGCGCGAGACCACGGTGGTGTGGGATCGCCGCACCGGTGTGCCGATTCGGCGGGCGATCGTCTGGCAGGACGTGCGCACCGACGAGCTGGTGCGCGAATTCGAGCGCAAGCCTGGTGCGGAACGGATCCGTGAACTGTGCGGCCTGCCGCTCGCCGGCTATTTCGCCGCGCCGCGCCTGCGCTGGCTGCTGGACACCATTGCGGGCCTGCGGGAACGGGCCGAGCGCGGGGAGGTGCTGTTCGGCACCATGGAGACCTGGCTGATCTGGAATCTGACCGGCGGACCGGACGGCGGTGTACATCGCACGGATGTCACCAATGCCAGCCGCACGCTCTTGATGAATATCGCCTCACTCGCCTGGGATCGAGAACTACTGGAGTTCTTCGGAATTCCGGCCGCGATGCTGCCCAGCATTCAGCCCTCGACCGCGTCCTATGGGAAGACCAGCCGTGTGGTGCCCGGCATCCGAATCGCCGCCGCGCTCGGCGATCAGCACGCCGCACTGTTCGGCCAAACCTGTTTCACCCGTGGGGAAACCAAGTGCACCTACGGCACCGGTGGCTTTCTGATGATGAATACCGGGCGTGAGCTGGTGCAATCCTCGCACGGTTTGCTCACCACCATCGGCTATCAGATCGAACCCGAACCGGTGTACGCGCTGGAGGGACCGATCGCGGTCACCGGCTCGCTGGTGCAGTGGGTGCGCGACAATATCGGTCTGGTGTCGAGCGCACCCGAGATCGAAACCCTCGCTCGCACAGTCGAAGACAACGGCGGTTGCTATATCGTGCCCGCTTTCTCCGGCCTGTATGCCCCGCATTGGCGCAGTGACGCAAGAGGCCTCGTCATCGGCCTGACCTCCTACATCAACAAGGGCCACCTCGCCCGGGCCGTCCTGGAGGCCACCGCCTGGCAGACTCGCGAAGTCGTCGACGCCATGAACGCCGACTCCGGACTCCAAGCCCGCAACCTGCGGGTCGACGGCGGCATGACCTCCGACAACCTGCTCATGCAGATCGTCGCCGACGTCCTCGATATCCCCGTCATGCGCCCCTTCGTCGCCGAAACCGTCTCGCTCGGAGCCGCTTACGCCGCCGGACTGGCCGTCGGCTATTGGCCCGATCTCGAAGGCCTGCGCGGCAATTGGCGCCTCGCCGGTCAATGGATCCCGCACATGGACCCTATTCACCGCGAAGACGAATACGACAACTGGAAACGCGCCGTAGCCCTGACCTTCGGCTGGTCACGCTCGAGGCGGTAGTACTACGGTGACCGCGAATCCGTGGGGGTGACGTGTCACGACTCAGCGGAAACCTGAATCACGCTTAGACTTCGGCGATGCGAGCTTCCTTGCGCACGGCCGTCTTCGGGCTGATTACCGCGATGACCGTCGTGCTGATGCCAAGGGCTACGGCGCAGCCGGTTGATCCGGCGTTCTGTGGCACTCCGCTGTCGGTGGGCGAACTGGACACCATCGCGCAACTCTCCGATACCAGCACGCTGACCGGAGATGCTTCGCAGCGCTTGGAGACCGCGGTTACGCGCCACCATGAGATCACCGAAATTCTGGTCGCGCACCGGGATCGGCGCGGACTGTTTCCGCTCGGACTCGACGGTGTGGAGCAGGTGGCGGTAATGCCATTGCAGCGTGACCCCGGTGCGTTCCAGGATCGGGAGTACGCGCATGCGATCAGCCTGGAATTGCTGCGGCGATTCCTGGTCAATGTGCATGCGGCATTCATCGGCGCGCCGGTCGAGCCGCAGTGGGCGCGGTACTTCGCACTCGCTGGCCGGTGCGAGGTATCCCCTGCCCGCGTCGCCATGGCGGGCTACAACGCCCATTTGAGTGTTGATCTCGCGTATTCGGTCGCGACGGTTGCGAGTAGGCCGGAGAACGCGCCCGACTACTTCAAGATTGTGGACGCCATCGCAGCCTCCGGCCAGGTGATCATTGATCGGACCAAGCAGATCTACAACGGTGATCTCGGTCCGCTGTGGCGGTTCTATTTCGTCGGCGAGGGTCTGGACCTGTTGCTCGGTGCGGGCGTGGCGACCGGGCCGCTGCTTCGGGCCGCCGATCTCGGATACAACGTGGTGATCTACGGCAATGGCCTGGCTCTGGAGGATCCTCGACTGCACGATCCGACCACGGCCGAGATCCGGCTGCTCAGCGACTCCGTCGACACGGCATTGGATGTATTGACACTGCTCCGGGGTCTGTGAGACGCCTAGTCAGTACGGGTTCGATCGGGTCCGGCAAGGAGTCGCGGTGGGCATCTCACTCGTCAAGGGACAAAACGGTCCGCTCGCGGTGTCGAATGTCGTTGTCTCGGTGCGATCCATCGCCCCAGCCGATGTCTCGGCATGATGTCGTTCGCGAAACTGCCGGACATCACCGTCGAGCACGGCGAGGCGTGGGCCCAGACCTTCTTGCACCTCACCGGCATTCACCAGGGCATCGACTACGCCAGGATCGGCGGCCGCAATGACGAACTGCCGATCATGCGCGAGATCGTCGCCTCGCTGCGACACGGGGATGGGCCGACGCTGGTGCTGTTCTTCACCGATGGCGGCTTCGCGAAGAAGCGCGAGATCGCCGCACTCATGCGCGATGCGTCCCGACTGCCCGCCTTCTGGCAGTTCGTCGGCCTCGGCAGGGCGAACTATGGCCTGCTGCGCACCCTCGACGAGATGTCGGACCGGGTCGTGGACAACGCGGTCTTCTTCGCCCTCGACGACATAGACCGGGTGGACGACGCGCAGCTGTATGCCCGGTTGCTGGGCGAATTCCCGGACTGGCTGCGCGCGGCCGGGCAGGCGGGCATTCTGGGCTGAATGCTGCCGGCCCGCAGCCGAAGTCGCGGACTCAGCCGATGACGGCGTTCATGATGGTGCCCGCGCTGGTGGCGATCACACCGCCGATCATGGCCCCGGCCACCATCTTCGGGGATTCCAGACCGCCGCCGCTCCACTTCTCCCAGGCGAAGCGACCACCCGCGTAGATGATGGCGCAAATGCCGGCGAGCAGCACGAACCAGGTGAAGTAGCGGACCAGTTGAAGAATCTTGTCGGACACCGGAGGGGCCTCGGGGGTGGGGTTGCCGATCTGCGCCCAAGTGTCGAAAACGGTGGCCAGGATCATCTCGTGTAGCTCATTCTGGATGCGGGACAGGGGGTTAACGCGCTCTGCGAGCGATGGTATCGGTTTCTCGGCGACCGCGCAGTCACGATGCCTGCGCGCTTGCGAGAACACTCGTTGTGCGGATCATGGAAAGGGCGTGATAGTCGAGGAGTAGACGATGAACATCGATCTGATGTCGATCGGCGATGCCTATGCGACGTTGGCGCAGATCCAGAATCCGACGCCGCAAGCTCCGCCGCTATCGGACAAGCTGCTGCAGATGGTGCGCTATCTGACCTGGTTCGCCCTGCTGTCCGGAATAATCAGCATCATCTATGCGGGCGGCCGGTTCGCCTGGGAGAAATGGAGCGGCAGTGCAATGCAATCGCCGAAGATGGTGGCGGGAGCGATGATCGGCGGTCTCGTGGCCACCAGTGCGGGCACGATTATGAATTCGATTCTCGGTACCGGCTGATCGGCGAAATCCCGGCCGCATCGCCGCTTGACCGATTTATGGCAAATATGTGGCTATACTCCGGCTGATCTCTCTCGAAGTTGTCCGACCTGATCGGGAAAGTAGGGAGAAGGCATGAGTATGTCGCGGCGATCTGTGCTGCTGGCCGGTGCCGTTACGGGCGCGGGCTTGGTCGCGTGCGGCAAATCGACGGACTCCGATAACGTGGCGAGTTCGAGTAGTGTGCCGCCGAGTGATCCGCGTTCGATCGCGACCGACGCCTATATCTATGGATATCCGTTGGTGTTGATGGATGTCACGCTGCAGTCGAATACCGCCGCCGTACCCGCCAATCGGATCTGGGCCGTCAGCCCGGTTAATCCCGGGATGAATACGGTGGTTATGCCGAATATCGACACCCTTTATGCCACGGCCTGGCTCGACGTGGGTACCGAACCGGTGGTGCTGCAGGTTCCGCCGATGGACGGCGACCGGTACTGGCTCATGCAGATCCTGGATGCATGGACCAATACCGCCCACAATCCCAGCAGCGTCGCACCTCGGGTGCGCGCCGGGCAGGATCCGCCGTACGGCTATGTGATCACCGGCCCCAATTGGGCTGGTGCGCTGCCGGATAACTTGACCAGATTGGCGATGCCCACCGCGACCGCATGGCTGATCGGGCGCGTCGAACTGCGCGGCGAGGCCGATTTCGCTGCCGCCGAGAGTGTGCAGCGGCAGGTGCTGCTCGCACCGTTGAGCGCTTGGTTGCGCGGTGACCGGCCGACTCCGGTGATCAACCCACTCATGACCGCGCCGATCGCACCTCCGCAGGAGGTCGCGCGCATGGACGGGCGCACCTTCTTCGACCGGCTCTGCGCACTGATGCTCACCAACCCGCCCACCCGCGACGATGCCCCCGCGTTGCAGCGGTTTTCGAAGGTCGGCATCCAGCCGGGCGGCACGGCTTATGCTCCGGTCGCCGATCTCAACGCGGCGGTGGCGGCTGGCCAGATGCGCATCCCGGACTACGCCAATCCCAAAGCCAGACGTGAGAACGGCTGGGGTTTCGCGACGAATCTCGGCTCCTACGGCACCGACTACTCACTGCGTGCCTCGACTGCGTGGACCGCACTCGGAGCGAATCTGCCGGAAGACATCGTCTATCCGGAGATCAGCGCGAATGCGGGGGAGTTGGGTGCGCCGCGCTCGTACCGGTTGCATTTTCCCCCGGGCCAGACGCCGCCCGCGCGGGCCTTCTGGTCGCTGACCGCCTACACAGCGGAGCGCCTTCTGGTGCCGAACCCTGCGGGCATCTACTCGGTCGGTCATCAGCGTCCCGTCGTACCGCTGCCGGACGGCTCGGTGGAACTCGCCATCCAGGCTGCCGAACCGGGAAGGGATGTGCCGTACGGCAATTGGTTGCCAATCCCGGAAACCGGCACCTTCCGGCTGGCGCTTCGCCTGTATGTGCCCGAGGAGCGCGCGCTCGATGGTCGCTGGCAGCCGCCCAGTCTGAACCGAGTCGGATGAAGGAGATTCGTGAAGGTCGCGCGCAGAACCGATCGGTCGAACTCACTGTGCAGCAGGAGGCTCCGGGTGTGAGCGTACCGGGCAACTGGCTGCCTATTCCGGCATCCGGCCAGTTCTCGCTGACTACAGGGCTGTATGCGCCGAAAGATATTGCCACCGACGGGCATTGGCTACCGCCTGCCCCAACTGTAGTGCCGTAGGAGGCGAGCAACCATGGGCCGCTTGACTTTCCCGATCTCGTTCGCCGTCGCGGCGGTGCTGGTATTCGCCGCACCCGTCGCCGCCGCCGAGGTGGGTGATGAGGACGGTGTGCCGTCGCGAACCGCGTTCTCCTTCCGTTCGGTGCTGCCCGGTGTGCAGTGGGGCACCAGCAACGAATACGAGATGCGCACCGGCTTGTCACTGGTCAAGCTTTATATGGTCGACTACGCGCTGCATCGAGGCGACGGTTCGGCGACGGACCTCGCGTTGGCGGAACGGATGATTCGCTATTCTGACGACTCCGCGGCCGACGCACTCGGCGCGAAGTATCCACAGGCGATCGATGCCATCGCCGCGGAATACCATCTGACCGCTACAAAATCGGGCCCGGCCTGGGGCATGTCGTACACCAGCACCGCGGATGTGGCCACCTTCCTGGCGACCAAAAAGCGCACCGAACCCGGTTCGCCGATCTTCGGCTGGATGGCCGCGGCGGGTGCGCAGGCGGCCGACGGCACCGCACAGGATTGGGGGACCGCGCGGCTGCCCGGTGTCCAGGGCAGCAAATGGGGCTGGTCGGACAGCGGACCGCTGGAGGTGGCCTCGGCATCGTTCGGCGAGACTTTCGCGGTCGCGGCCCATACCCGCGGCACACCAGAAGAGCAGACGGCCGATGTTTCCGCCACCGTGCCGTTTCTGCTACTGGCTCTGGTCAAGCGCCTGACGGGGTAGGTGGGGGCCGGTCGTCGCCGTCCCAGGTCCAGTGCGGCACCGCGCGGATCGGATGCAGTTCGGCATCTGATCTGGCATGCGAATTCTGTTGTGCCACTTTCGCGCCGAATTCGGCATGCTCGCGCACCGCGTCCCGGAAGGCCGGATCGTCGAACAGCCCCGCCTCCTCGAACGCCTCCAGATACAGCTTGGCGAAGCGCTCGCGCTGTTCGTCGGTGATTTCGAGGCCGCGGTGTACGGCGATGATGTAGTCGAAGCCGAGATTGCGGGTGAAACGGTCCGGGCCGCCGAAGGATTCGGCGGTGAACCAGGTGAGATGGTCGACGTGTGTGGGGCGGCGTTCGGTGAACTGGGTTTTCAGCACCGGATCGGCCAGCACCTTGTCGTAGAAGGCTTCTTCGACGCGATGCAATGCCTCGTCGCCACCGGCGTGCTCGTACAGGCTGGGCATGGGGGACCTCCGAACAGTGACATGTTGGTCCCATTACAGGCTGGTCCGCTCGGTCGCGTCCACGGTTTCGTGGATAAGCGATCAAGAGAGTTATTTATAGCTGATAGCTATCAATTACGGTGACCGCACCGCTGTCGCAACTGAAGTTAACGGGGTTTACTAAACGGTATTCACAAACTACTGGATATGTGGTTTTATCGGCTTCGGAACGTGTCCCCACAACGTCGTGAGGTCTGCAGCCCATGCCAGACCGGTAGGAGATAGCCGTGACCGTGACCACCCCGTCGATTCCCGCGGGATTCGACTTCACCGACCCGGACCTGCTGTCCACCCGCCTGCCCATCCAGGAATTCGCGGAGCTGCGCCGGACCGCCCCGGTCTGGTGGTGCGCGCAGTCCGGCCGGGCCAGCGGCTTCGATGACGGCGGCTACTGGGTCATCTCCAAGCTCGACCACATCAAGGAGATCTCGAAGAACCCGGAGGTGTTCTCCTCACACGAGAACACAGCGATCATCCGGTTCAACGAGGAAACCACCCGCGAGCAGATCGACATGCTCGGCAATATGCTGATGCTCAATCAGGATCCGCCGCAGCACACCAAGACCCGCCGCATCATTTCCAAGGGGTTCACCCCGCGTGCGGTGGAGAGCCTGCGCGCGGCGCTCACCGACCGCGCGGCCCGGATTGTGCACGAGGCCAAGCAGACCGGGCGCGGCGACTTCGTCGAACAAGTCGCCTGCGAACTGCCGCTACAGGCCATTGCCGAACTGATCGGGGTGCCGCAGGACGACCGCAAGAAGCTGTTCGACTGGACCAACCAGATGATCTCCTACGACGATCCGGAGTTCGACGGCAATCACCACACCGCCACCGCGGAGGTGATGGGCTACGCCTGGAATATGGCCGAAGAGCGGCGTAAATGCCCGGCCGACGATATCGTCACCCAGCTGATCAATGCCGATATCAACGGTGAGCAGCTCGGCTCGGACGAATTCGCGTTCTTCGTGATTCTGCTGTCGGTCGCGGGCAATGAAACCACTCGAAATTCGATCACCCACGGCATGAAGGCCTTCGTCGACAATCCGGACCAATGGGAGCTCTATAAGGAGCAGCGGCCCCGCACCGCGCCCGACGAGATCGTGCGCTGGGCCACCCCGGTGACCGCATTCCAGCGCACCGCCACCCAGGACACCGAGGTCGGCGGCCAGCAGATCAAGAAGGGACAGCGCATCGGGCTGTTCTACAGCTCGGCCAATTTCGACGAGGACGGATTCGAGGATCCGTTCACCTTCAACGTGCTGCGTAACCCGAATCCGCACGTCGGTTTCGGCGGCACCGGCACGCACTACTGTGTCGGTGCGAACCTGGCCCGGCTGCAGATCGATCTGATGTTCAATGCCATCGCCGATGTGATGCCGAACCTGCGTCAGGTCTCCGATCCGGTACGGCTGCGCTCGGGTTGGTTGAACGGAATCAAGCGCTGGGAGGTCGAATACGCTTGAATTCCCCTATGAACAGCGCCAAGCCGCGCGGGCGGGCACCGGTGGTTTCGGATGCGGATATCCGCCGGGTGGCCCGCGCACTGCTGGTCGAGCACGGTCCCGATGCGGTCACGCTGCGGGCGATCGCGCGCGAACTCGGCATAACCGCGCCCGCGCTGTACCGGTACTACAACTCGCGCGAGGACCTGTTGGAGAGTCTGCGCCTGGAGTTCTGCGAGGACCTCGCCGCCGAGCTGTCCGAGCAGATCGCCATGCTGCCCGATGACGGCGCGGTGCAGTTCTTCGCCATCTGCAAGGGATTCCGGCGCTGGGCGCTGGCACACACCAGGGAATTCACCTTGGTGTTCGCCTCGCCGGGTGCGGGCCGCGCGCGCATGCTGCGCCGGTTCGACGAACCGTTCGGGCGGATCTTCCTCGCTGCCGCCGGACGGCTGCTGGCCACCTACGATGTCGTGACACCGCCGACCGACGTGATTCCGGCGGAGCTGCGCGAGGACCTCGTACTGTTCCAAACCGAGCTGCTGGCAGCGCTTTCGGAGTCCGGACAGAAATTTCCAGCCGAAAAGCTCGACCTCGGTGTGACGTATCTGATGATTCAGATCTGGGCCCGGCTCTACGGGCACGTCACACTCGAGGTGTTCGGGAATTATCCGATCCCGCTGTCGAATCCGGAGATCCTGTTCGATGCGATGCTGGCCGACCTGGGACGCACAGCAGGGTTGATCAGCGAGTAGGTCGACGGGAGAGCCATTCGGCGTAGCCGATGCCGATCGCGTCGCCGTTGCCGTCCAGGCAGAGGGCGCCGGACCGAAGGGCGCGGCCAGCGCGTCCCGGGATCGGCACCGGGAGCGCAAGCAACTTGCGGCCGGTGTGTTCGCGGTAGATGTCGGCGAGTTCGGTGAGGGTATGCACGGTCGGACCGGCGATATCCGGGACGCGTCCGGCCGGGCCGTTGTCCACCGCATCGGCGAGCCTTGTCGCTACGGCGTCGACATCGATCGGCTGTATCTTCGCCGTCGAGCGCGGTGCGATCCGCCAGCGTGCCGACGCGGCGAGGATTCCGGTGACGAGTTCGTGGAATTGGCTGGCGCGCAATAGTGTCCAGGGAATCTCGCCGGTGGTGACCACCTGTTCCTGCTCCACCTTCGCGTTGTAATAGCCGAAGGGGACGAGATCGCAACCGACGATGGAGATTTCGACGTGGTGGCCGATACCTGCCTGCTGCTCGGCCGCAAGGAGGCGACGCACGCCATCCACCATCACCGATCGGGTTCGGCTGCGCGCGCTGACCGCGTCGACGACGGTGTCGCAGCCCTCCAGTGCGGGCTCCAGGCCGGAGCCGGTGGCGAGATCCGCGGCGTGGTGTTCCACGGTCTGATCTGCCGGGGCGCTCCGGCTCACCACGCGAACCCGATGTCCGCGCGCATTCAGCTCTCGTACCACCGAGGCCCCTAGTACCCCGGTCCCGCCGATAACCGCTACCTGCATTGATCCTCCCAAACGACGCTGTTCGGTATTGGACGCTACGGTGACACGCCGGAGCGCTCAACGTGCTTCATCACATATGCATTGTTCGCCACATCGGTGTTCCGGTGCGCGATGGCGTGCGGTATCCGGATCAGATCCGCGCCCCCTTTGCGCGGTTGCAGGCGCGACAGAGAATCTGCAGATTGGTCGCACTGGTCGCACCACCGCGACTCAGCGGAATGATGTGATCGAATTCCAAGTAGTGGCCATCGCCGCATTCGACGCACTTGCCGCCGTCGCGTTGCCACACCTCGGCCTTGACCTCCTGTGGGATGCTGCGTGTGTCGCGCTGGCCAGGGGTGAGGACCAGGCGTTTGGCGACCCGAAGCGCCCCTTCCAGGGCGGCCGCGACGTAATCCGGATCCTCGACATCGAAGGTGGCCCCACCACGGGACGAGGTCGCCGCGACGACCACCCAACGCTGCTCGACATGCACCGAAACCACCCGGTTCCAAGGCAATTCGGTGCCGGTATCGGTACCGACGAACCTCAGTTTCTTATTACTGGCGATCAGTCTGCCGTCGGTGAGTTTCGGTCCCTTCGCGAGCTGGCGGACGTGCACGGCGGGCAGATCGACATGCACCTTCTCCTCCGGATCCAGATGCAGGCCCGGCGTTCGCACCACCGGCAGATCACCGCCGCGCAACCGCGACAGCGTGCGCCCGCGATACATCCGCCTGCGCAGATCCTCGACCAGAGGTCCGCTGAGCGCCAATTCCTCGATCGCGTACTCGAACGCCTCGAACTCGCGCTGCTCGATCTCGCCATCCGCGAAGGCGAAGGCGACCAGCCGCTCGACGTAAGTCAGTGCCACATCCCGTAGCGCCGCCCGTCCCAGACCCTCGTCGATTCGCTGATACCGCAACGACGCCCACAGCGCATCCCACTCCGCACCGCGCGGCCCGGCCGCGGTCAGCGCCCGCCAGGCCTGGGTATGCCAGTGGGTGAGGAATTCCTCGATCTCGTGGTCGCAGCTCTGGCACGGCGCGAGCCCACCGAACAGCTTGCGGCGCCGGGGGTTTCCGCACCGTTGACAACTGCGCGGACCAGGCCGTAGCTGCTCGAATGTGGCACTGGTCCATTCGGCCCCATCCCACCAACGCATGCGCGCGGGGTTCTCGGGGTCCGCATGCCAGTCGGCGCGTTCGGGATTCGGCGGTGCTGGTATGGGCGGTTCCACCTCGTGCCGCTGGCGCTGAAGGTCCACTGGCCTGCTGGGCCGCGGCCGAGCAGGCCGTTCGTCCGTCGGGTCCGGGCGATGGGCGGCTCGGTCGCGGGGCCCTGTGGCGGCGCTGTGGCGCCGAGCCTGATCTGCGCGGTTCGCGCCGAGCGTGCGTGGTCGGGCCGGTCCTTCATCGGGCCGATCATGCTGTCCAGTGGGGGCTAGGTGGGTGCCCTCCTGGTCCCACGGCGCAGTGTCGAGCTGGTTAGGACCAGGTGAGCCGGTCAACGCCGTGCCAGTCGAAACACGTTGCTGCACTGGGTAAGCGGGTATCCGGTCCGCGCGCGAGTGATCGGGTGTCGGTTCAGCGGGGCCGTCGATGGTGACGCCGAATTCGGTGACCAGGCCGGGGAGTCCGCTGTCCCAACCCTGGCCGATCGCGCGGAAGCGCCACTGGCCGTCGCGGCGGTAGAACTCGCCGAACATCATCGCGGAGACCGCATCGGGATCGGTGATCTCGAATTGGGCGATCGGCCCGTGCGCGGCCTCGATGGTGAGGGTCAGATCCGCGATATCGCCGAAGGTGCCGTCGTCGATCGATCCGGCGACGACAATCCGCGCCACATCCGATTCGGTGCGCGGTAACGACACGCTCAGTCGAGCCGTTCCGGGTGCCGGTTCCTGATCGAGCGTTACCGCCTGCGACATATGTCGGGGTGCATTGAAGAACACCAGATCCCGATCGCTGCGCACGGTCCCGGCCTCCGCCAGCAACAGCGCGTGCGCATCCACCGCGTGCCCCGACCGCCATGAAATAATCACGGCAAGAAGGGAAGTCGGCACCGCCGCATTGGCCCCTTTACTCAGTTTCATCGTGCTCGAACTATGCCACGAACCACCGACACGCCGAATTCGGCGGTCCATACCTTCGGCGATGCGAGCGAGTGCCCGTCGACACGACACAAACCGATCGGTCGGGGATATCCGGCCCAGTGCGCCAAGGGTGCGGCAGAGTGGAGGGATGACTACCCCGAAGGGAGGCGGCCGCAAGGCCTCGACTCCGAAGGTGCCGGGTGGGCGAGTGCCGAGTCCCGGCGATGTTCTGGCGGCCGCGCAGTCGGCGGTGGAGGCGGCACAGTCGGCGGCGAGTCAAGTATTGGATGCCGCACAACTCACGGCTGGCCAGGCCTTCGATGCGGCGGTGCGCCTGCCACCCGCTTCGGCTCAGCTGGCGGCGCAGCTACCGGATCTGATCGAGAGGCTCTCGATCGCCATCGACCGGCTCAACTCCACCATCGACCGCCTGGACCGCACGCTGTCGTTGGCGGATCCGGCCTTCGCCGCCTACGACCGACTATTGCCCCGCCTGGAGGCAATGATCGGCCTCGGCGAAGACCTCTTCACGGCCCTCGCCAAACTCCCTGGCGTCTCCCTCCTCGGCCGGTTCACCGGCAAATCAGCCGAACCGCCGCCGCCACCCGAACCGCCGAAACGCCGCCGACGCAAATAGCGGCACCCCGTGCGGGCAGCCATGACGGGTGCTCAGTGGGGTGCGGCGCGGTGGGTGGCGGCGGCCTTGAGCAGGGTTTCGTGGTATTCGTCGGCGGGGTCGGAGTCCAGGACGATCGCGCCGCCCGCGCCGATGCGCCAGTGCCCGTCGTGGCGGACCGCGGTGCGGATGACGATATTGAGGTCGGCGGTGCCCGCCAGGCCGAGGAAGCCGATGGTGCCCGAATAGATACCGCGCGCTTCGGTTTCCAGTTCGTCGATGATCTCCATGGTGCGCAATTTGGGCGCCCCGGTCATCGAGCCGCCAGGGAAACACGCACGCAGACAATCGATCACGTCGACGTTCGGACGCAGTGTGCCGCGCACTGTGGAAACCAGTTGATGCATGGTCGAATACGTCTCGGTGGCCATCAATTTCGGCACGTGCACGCTGCCGACCTGGCAGACCCGACCCAGGTCATTGCGCAACAGGTCGACGATCATCAGATTCTCGGCCCTGGTCTTCGGACTGTCGGCCAATTCGCGCCGCAGCCGCTCGTCCTCGGCGGCCGTGTCCCCGCGCGGCGCGGTGCCCTTGATCGGCTTGCTCTCCACGGTGCGGGCGCGGTCCACCTTGAGGAAGCGTTCCGGTGAGGAGCAGGCGATTTCGAGATCGTCGAAGCGCAGATACGCCGCGTACGGCGCGGGATTGCAGCGCCGCAGCGTGCGATAGAAGTCGAGCCCGTCCGATTCGCCGGCCGCCATGGACGCGGTGTCGGTAATGCAGATTTCGTAGGACTCGCCCGCATGTAGCCGCTCCTGGCACACCGCGATATCGGCGAGATACCGCTCCCGCCCGCGGGCGAACAGCGGTGCGACGGCGGCGGTATCGGAGCGCACCTCGAGTGTCGGCGGATTGGCCCACGTTGGCAGGGATTCCAGGATCTCGCGGGTATCGCGCAACCAATCCGCGCCGGCCCGAAGGGCTTCCGGCGTTGGATCGGTGAGTGCGAGCAGATGGGTGCGACCACCGACATGGTCCACGACCACGATCCGGTCGGCGAAGATCCACTGCGCGTCCGGCGTCGAGGCCCGATGCGTGGCATTCGCGCCGCAATCGGCCTTCACCTCATAGCCCAGGTATCCGACGTATCCACACGCGAAATCGAAAGGCAGATCGGGTAGTTCGGTATGTCTCAGGTGTAGCTGTCCGGCGAGATAGTCGAGAATTCCGCCGGGTACGGTCCGCCGATTCCCGTCCGAGGATTCGACCGTCACCTTGTTCTCACCGACCCGGTAGCGGATCACCTCGGCCAGCGGCCCGCTGGCATCGCCGAGAAAGGAGAACCGATCCAGTCCCGGTTCGACATGTTCGCTGTCGAGCCAGAATGCGGTGGGGGAGTTGCCATATAGCCGCAGGAACGCTGCCTCGGTATCGATCGCCCGCTCGATCACGGCATGCCGCAGTTGCCAGGAGCGCCGGGATTCGCGGAACTCGTGTCTACCCGTGAGTGGCTCGGCATTCTCGAACGGCGCGATAATGCTTGATCTAATCCGCTGGCCCGCAGTAAGTTTCGCGAAATTGCCGAGCAATGCCGCACCGTACTCGCTGGCGATCGATTCGGGATGGAACTGCACCCCCCACTGCGGTCTGCTTCGGTGCCGCACGCCCATGATCACACCATCGGCCGCGACGGCGGTGATCTCGAGACTGTCCGGTAACGGCCGCTGCGCGCACAGCGAGTGGTATCGCACCGCGGTGAAACCCTCGGGCAGCCCGGCGAACAGTTCGTCGCCGTCGTGCTCGATGTGATCGAGATAGCCGTGCCGCGCGGTGGGCGCGGTCCGCACGATGCCGCCCGCCGCGGCGACGATGGCCTGATGTCCGAGACAGACACCGAGCAGCGGCAGTTCGGTCTTGCGAATCACCGCGGCCGAAATGCCGATATCCCGACCGACATCCGGGCGACCTGGTCCGGGGGAGATGACGACGTTGTCGAAGCGTTCCAGTCGCAGCCGGGCGATATCGTCGACCTCGTCATTGCGCACGACCGTCGGTTCTTCCCCGTTCACCTCGCTGATCAGCTGATACAGGTTGTAGGTGAACGAGTCGTAATTGTCGATCAAGAGCGTGCGCATCGTGCCACGAACCCTACGCCGCGCCGGTCGGCATAAACTGTTGTCACGCGCCTTCAGTTGGGTTCGGCGCGTGGTGCACAATGTGGAACATGTCAGAGGTGGACCGCGAGATCGTCGACTTCGCCGTCGTCGGTAAATGGATGGACGAGCAGGGCCTGCCTGCCGGTGAGTTCGAGGATGTGACCACGCTCGGCGGCGGCACGCAGAACATCATGCTGCGCTTCGCACGCGGGGGTCGCGACTACGTGCTGCGTCGCGGTCCGAAACATCTGCGCGCCAAGAGCAATGACGTCATCCGGCGCGAGGCCCGGTTGCTCGGCGCGCTCGACGGAACCGGTGTGCGCGCGCCGAAGGTGATCGCCGCCTGCCCGGACGAATCCGTTCTCGGCGCGGTGTTCTACCTGATGGAGCCCATTACCGGCTTCAATCCGCAGAATGAACTGCCGCTGCTGCACGCGGGCGATCCGGAGATCCGGCGGCAGATGGGCCTGTCGGCGGTGGAGGCCATCGCCCGTCTCGGCTCGCTCGACTATCAGGCGCTCGGCCTGCAGGACTACGGCAAACCGGACGGCTTCCTGGAGCGTCAGGTGCCGCGCTGGCTCGGCGAACTCGAGTCCTATTCGGCCAATGCGGGGTATCCGGGCCCGGAGATTCCTGGCGTGCGGCAGGTTGGGGAGTGGCTGGATCGGAATCGGCCCGCGCAGTGGACGCCCGGCATCCTGCACGGCGACTGCCACCTGGCCAACATGATGTTCTCCTACGACGGCCCGGACGTTGCTGCGATGGTGGACTGGGAGATGTCGACCATCGGCGACCCGCTGCTCGACCTCGGTTGGCAGATCGCGACTCGTCCGGAGCCGGGCACAACGGGGGCGGCGCTGATCGGCAAGCTCGGCGCCGTCGGGGGTCTGCCGACGCCGGAGGAGATGGTCGGGCATTACGGCACGTTCTCCGGTCGCGACCTGAGCAATGTCACCTGGTACACCGTGCTCGCCTGTTTCAAGCTGGGAATTGTGCTGGAGGGCACGCATGCTCGCGCATTCGCGGGGAAAGCGCCCAAGCAGGTCGGTGACTTCCTGCATGCCATCACGCTCGAGCTCTTCGAAAGGGCGCGTCGGTTGACGGAGTGAACGCCTGTCGGGATCTTGCCGATAGCTGGCTGAATATCTATCGCTGAGGATATTCAGCCAATCTAGGGTAGGCGCATGCCGATCGTTCCCGACGTCAAGAACTGGACCTGGGTCCTCGAACGCTCCTGTCCCGAATGCGGATTCGACCCGGAGCCGATCACCTACGCGGCGGTGCCCGATCTGGCCCGCGAATACGCGGGCCGTCTGGCGGCCACGCTAGAGCGTTCCGACGCGGCCGTGCGGCCGGACGAAGCCACTTGGTCGGCGCTCGAGTATGCCGCCCACGTGCGCGACGTCTGCCGAATCTTCAGCTACCGCGCGGCGATCGCGGCTCGCACCGATGCGGTGGATCCGAAGGTTCCCGGGTTCGACGCGAACGGCATCGAGTCCGCGGACGATGTCCCGGTGTTCTCCAACTGGGATCAGGACCTCACCGCTGTCGTCGACCAATACGACAAGCAGGATCCGCGCAAGGTCGCCGCGGAGCTGACCGAGGCGGCCGAGGTCGTCGCGCGCGCCTTCGAATCGGTCCCCGAAGCCGCACTCGGCAACCATGCCAGACGCAGCGACGGCTCGGTTTTCACGCTCGAATCCTTGGCCGTCTACTTCCTGCACGACGTAATCCATCATGTGCACGACGTGCGCGGCTGAAGTCGGGCAGTATCACTCGGTGTCGGGTTGTCAGGCAGGTTGAACTGGAACTCGTTCGGGGTTTCTGTCAATCCGTGTCGACGAATTTTCGATCCGGTACTAGAACGCGTTCCAGTTTTCTCGTAGTGTGGGTGCAGTCACATAGAAGCCCGTGCATGCGAGAGGTCGACACGAATGAAGACGAAAGGCGCGATCCTGTGGGGGACCGACCAGCCGTGGTCGGTCGAGGAGATCGAGGTCGGCGATCCGGTATCCGGTGAGGTGCAAATCCGGATGGAAACCGCCGGTATGTGCCACTCGGACCACCACATCGTGACCGGCGCGACGCCGATGCCCGCATTCCCGGTCATGGGCGGCCACGAGGGCGCCGGCGTGATCACCAAGCTCGGGCCGAACTGCCCCGCCGATCTGCAGGTCGGCGACCACGTGATCCTGTCGTTCATCCCGGCCTGCGGTCGCTGTCCGGCCTGCGTGAGCGGCAATATGGCGCTGTGCGATCTGGGTGCGGGCCTGCTGATGGGGCAGGCCATCAGCGACGGCACTTACCGCATCCAGGCGCGTGGTGAGAATGTCATCCCGATGTGCCTGCTCGGCACTTTTTCGCCGTATATGACGGTGCACCACACCTCGGTGGTCAAGATCGACCCGAGTATTCCGTTCGAGGTCGCCTGCCTCGTCGGCTGCGGCGTCCCCACCGGCTTCGGCTCCGCCACCCACGTCGCCGAGGTCGCTCCGGGTGAGACCGTGGTGATCGCGGGCATCGGCGGCGTCGGCATGAGCGCGCTGCAGGGTGCGGTGCTCTCCGGCGCGTCCAAAGTCGTTGCCATCGACCCGAATCCATGGAAGCGCGAGCAGGCGCAGAAGTTCGGCGCGACCCACACCTACGAGAGCATGGCCGCCGCCATCATGCCGCTGATGGAGGCCACCGAGGGCCGGATGGCGCAGAAGGTCATCCTGACCATGGGCGAGATGCACGGCGAATACATCGAAGAGGGCCTCATCCTCACCGCCAAGGCGGGCACCCTGGTCGTCACCTCCATGGGCCGCATGGACGAGAACGACGTCAAGCTGAACAGCTTCCTGCTGTCCATGCTGCAGAAGACCGTCAAAGGCTGCATCTTCGGCGGCGGCAACGCCCGCCAGGACGCCCCCCACCTACTGTCTCTGTACAAGTCCGGCCAACTGAACCTCGACGATATGGTGACCCGCCAATACTCCCTCGAACAAATCAACGAGGGCTACCAGGACATGCTCGACGGCAAAAACATCCGCGGCATCATCAAGTACACCGAGGCCGACTGGTAAACCGCCGGGTCACCGCTCGGCGAGTTCGGTAGCGATCCAGGCTCAGCCCACACGAACCGACTCGCCGAGCGACGATTTCAACGCCCCCGGCTGCGGCTGCGGACATTGAGCTGGGGTGCCGCGCACGAATTCGCGTGCCGCGCATGAATTTGCCCGGTGAATCGGTGCGTGGCGAACCAAGACGTGCGCGGCATCAGCGGGTGCAGCGAAGCAGGGCCGTGCGGAGGTTGCGGCTGCGGATGTCGTCGAGGACGGCGAGGCCAAGGCGGTTCATCGAGTAGCCGAAGCCTAGGCCGGTTGCGGGGTCGGCGAAGCCGAAGGAGCCGCCTAGGCCTGTGGTGCCGTAGGCGCGTTGATCCGAGCCGAAGCGGAACGAGCCGCGGGATTTGCGGAAGCCCAGGTGGTAGCGGGATTTGGTGTGCAGCACCAGATCGTCGGCGGGCACATCGTCGGCGGCGGTGGCGGCGAGCCGATCGAGCACCGTGTCGTCGATCGGCAGCGCGCCCGTTCGACCCGCCGCCGCGCCGTACGTTTTGGCCAGTGACCTGGCATTGCCGACGCCATTGGAGCCCGGCATCTCCAACTCGAGCAGCTCGCGCCTGCTCGCCCGCGCCGGTGCGCCGATGCGTGGATTGGTCAGTGCCGCATGGGAAAGTCCGCGTTTGGCGAAGATCTCCGCGCCGATGCGCATCGGAATATCGCGCTCGTAGCGCAGGATGTCCATGCCCTCGGTTGCCGCCAAGGTGGCGATCCGGTCCATGCTCTGTTCGGCGGGTAGGCCGATGAAGAAGTCCGAGTCCAGCGGTTTCGCGATCTCCTCGGCGAAGATCTGGCCGAGTGTGCGGTGTTGCGGATCGGCGCGGCGCACGAGTTCGCCTTGGTACAGGCCGAGGGTGATGGCGTGGTAGCCGTGCCGTGTGCCCGGCCGCCACGCGGGCCGCTGCGCCGCGAGAATCGTTGCGAGACCGTCGAGGTCGGCGATCTGCCGCAGACGCACCACGGTATCGAGGCCGGACAATCCGGCCTGATGGTCGATCAGCTGACGCACCGTCACCGCGCCCTTGCCCTGCGCGGCGAACTCCGGCCAGTACTTCGCGACCGGCACTTCGTAGTCCAGCAGTCCCTTCGACACCATCGTGGCGACGACGAACGCGGCCATGCCCTTGGTGGAGGAGAAGACCGGCACGATCGTGTCGCGTTCCCACGGCAGCGTCCGGCGGCGGTCACGATGACCGGCCCACAGGTCGACGACCGGACGATCGCCAGCGTAAACGGCCACGGCAGCGCCGATTTCGCCGTGCTGGACGAAATTGCGGCGGAAGGCGTCGGCAACGGGGCCGAAACCGGCCGCCACATCGCCGTGGATGGTGGGTGCGCTCATGATCGGTTGATGGTACCGGCGGTACCGACATTTCCGTGCGGACGGTGCGGACACGCCGGGATCGGGCGTCTCGTACGCTCAGTTCGTGCGTGCATTCGAGCAGATCAAGGACTGGCCGGTTCGACATGCGGCGGTGGGTGTCGTCACCCGGGACAGGGCGCGGACGTCGGGTGACACCGAGCGCGTATTTCCACTCGCCTCGGTGACCAAGCCGCTGGTCGCCTACGCGGTGCTCGTCGCGATGGAGGAGGGCGCGATCGAACTCGATCAGCCCGCCGGGCCGCCGGGAGCTACCGTCCGGCATCTGCTCGCGCACACTTCCGGCATCGCCTTCGATACCACCGAGGTGATCGCCGCGCCCGGTACGCGACGCATTTACTCCAGTGCCGGATTCGAAATCCTCGCGGCCTTCGTCGCGGAACAGACGGGGATCGCGTTCCCGGAGTACTTGCGCGAAGCCGTATTCGAGCCACTCGGCATGACGGCGTCGGTGCTGGCGGGTCCGGCCGGACATGCGGGCCGGTCCACCGTGACGGATCTGGTGCGCTTCGGTGCGGAACTGCTCGATCCCCAGCTGCTTTCGCCGCCGACCCACGCCGAGGCGGTCACGGTCGCGTTTCCCGGACTCAACGGTGTGCTGCCGGGTTACGGATCGCAGCGTCCCAACGACTGGGGACTCGGATTCGAGATTCGCGACGGGAAATCACCGCACTGGACCGGCGGATCGAATTCCGCAGGTACCTATGGCCATTTCGGGCAGTCCGGCACATTTCTCTGGGTCGATCCCGAATTAGGGGTGGCGAGTATCGCTTTGAGCGACGAGAATTTCGGCGACTGGGCACGGGAGGCTTGGCCCATCTTTTCCGATGCGGTGATCGCCGAGGTGATCCTGGCTCGGAACTCGGTCGCGAAGTAACAGGTCGGACACGCCTCCGAAGTAACATGTGTAACTCGGGGCACTCCAGTACACTCGGGCAACGCCAGTACGACGGATCGTTGGGGAAGACGTTTCTCGTCGAAGCTGGAGGTGTCAGTGGTGCGCGCATCGAGTCAGTTCGCCGACGCGACGGCGGGTGTGGTCTATATCCACTCATCGCCGGCTGCGCTGTGCCCACATATCGAATGGGCACTCACCTCGGCCCTCGGCTCACCCGCGAAATTGCGTTGGACCGCGCAACCCGCTGATGGTCAGCTGCGTGCGACCACCGACTGGATCGGTCCGGTCGGCACCGCATCGCGAATTGCCCAATCCTTGCGGTCTTGGCCGGTGCTGCGCTTCGAGGTCACAGAGGACCCCAGCGACGGCGTCGACGGTGAGCGCTACAGCTTCGTCCCGACCCTCGGCCTCTGGCACGGTTCCACCTCCGCCAACGGCGATGTCACCATCGGCGAAATGCGTCTGCGCGCAATGCTGCAGGCCAACCGGGAACTCGGCAACTACACCGGCTATGACCTGGCTACCGAACTCGACCGCGCACTCGGCACCGCGTGGGACGAAGATCTCGAGGTCTATCGCTATGGCACCGAATCGGGTGCGGAGGTGACCTGGCTGCGTCGCGACGTCGGGTGATCGCGCGTTTTGCGGAATAAGCAACGGCCATTCTGCGAACTACTTTCGGCGCATTCAGGTACCGCGGACAGGCCCGAACCCGCGGTGGCGAGCTCGGGGCCTTCGGTTCATCTTCAGGAAAATCCCACGAGAATGTGCTGGTGGAGGGGGCTCTCGGGTTTAGCGCCGCAAAAGCCTTCTCGGCGGGGATGATGGCGTGGGGGGGGGGTCTCAGCCGATCAAGTACTCGAGTGCGAGTTGTTGCAGTCGGACGAAACCGAAGTCTCGTTCGGCGGCCTTATCCGGGTCGAAACCGTCGTCCGCACGCAGGAATGCCTCGATCGACTCGCCGTCGTCAAGGGTGGATTGCGCCAGGTCGAGGACGCCGGAGTAGGCCATTGCGTCCTGTACGCGGGAATCGGCGCGGAAGGCTCGTGCCTTGTCCGCCAGCATCAAATAGGTCGCCATACAGGCCTTGGCCGATTCCCATACGCCGGTGAGGTACTCGGTGCGCGAGGGCTTGTAGTCGAAATGCCGTGGTCCGGTGTAGCGCGGGCCGTTCGGATAGCCCGGGAAGCCGTTTTCCAGCAGATCGACGGTGAAGAATGCGGAGATCAGATCGCCGTGTCCGAAGACCAGGTCTTGGTCGTATTTGAGACCGCGTTGGCCGTTGAGGTCGATATGGAACAGCTTGCCGCTCCACAAGGCCTGGCCGAGGGCGTGCGTGTAGTTGAGGTTGGCCATCTGTTCATGGCCGGTTTCCGGGTTGAGGCCGACGATATCGCCGTGCTCCAATTCGGCGATGAGGGCAAGTGCGTGGCCGACGGTGGGCAGGAAGATATCGCCACGCGGCTCATTGGGCTTGGGCTCCAATGCGATTCGCAGGTCGTAGCCCTGTGACTTGATATATCCGGCGACCGTATCGAGCCCCTCCTTGTAGCGTTCGAACGCGGCGAAGATGTCCTTGGATCCGTCGTATTCGCTGCCCTCGCGCCCACCCCACATCACGAAGGTGGTGGCGCCGACCTGTGCGGCCAGATCCACCGCGCGCAGGATTTTGCGCAGACCGAAGCGGCGGATCGAGCGGTCGTTGGCAGTCAGCCCGCCGTCCTTGAAAACCGGATGGGTAAAGGTGTTGGTCGTGACCATCTCGATGGTGAGACCGCAGCGATCGGTTGTGTCTTTGAGGCGTGCGAGGTTGCGCTCCTTGGTGGCGTCGTCGGCATCGAACGGGAATAGGTCGTTGTCGTGGAAGGTGATTCCCCAGACGCCGAGTTCGGCCAGGCGTTCGGCGTACTCCCCCGGTGCGAGGGTCGGTCGGGTCGGCAGACCGAACGGGTCGGTACCCGTCCAACCGACCGTCCACAGGCCGAAGGAGAATTTGTCGTCCATGGTGGGCTGACGGGTCACGCGATGCCTCCAGGTGTGTCTAGGAAGGGTCCCAGCTTCCGGTGTACGCCTCAGCGAAGTATGCCGCGCCGCGTTGGGATCCGGTGAGCATCGCGAGTTCCCCGTGTTGGCGCTCGAGATCGAACGGGGATGCCCCCTCGGCCGAGTGCAGCAGGGTGGTCGCCCAGTAGGAGAAGTGCTGTGCCTTCCACACTCGGTCGAGTGCGCGCTCGGTGTAGTGCCGCAAGGATTCCTCACCACCCCCGGCGAAGTAGGCGACGAGGACTTCGTGCAGCACGCGTACGTCCGCGAGTGCGAGATTCAAACCTTTCGCGCCAGTCGGCGGAACGGTGTGGGCGGCATCGCCTGCCAGCAGGAGTTTGCCGTGGCGCATCGGCGCGGTGACGAACGAGCGGAACGGCAGCACCGTCTTTGCGCTGATCGGGCCCTCTTGCAGGGTGAAACCATTGCCGTTGACGCGGCGGCGCATCTCGGCCCAGATCCGCTCGTCATCCCAGTCTTCGGGTCGCTCGCTGGGCGGGCATTGGAAATACATGCGCTGCATCGTCGATGTGCGCTGGCTGACCAGGGCGAAGCCGTGGTCCGAGCGCGCGTAGATCAGCTCAGGATGTGATTGCGGCGCCTCGGTGAGGAAGCCGAACCAGGCGAAGGGATATTCGCGAAACCATTCGGTGCGCAGGCCATCCGGATAGGCGTGACGGCAGATCGAACGTGAACCGTCTGCCCCCACGATCAGTTCGGCCTTCACTCGTGCCGGGCGGCCATCCGCCTCGGTGAACGTCACCACCGCAGGATCGATGCGGACCTCGGTATCCCGGACCCCATAGCGGACATCACCACCATCGGTCTTGCGGCGGTCGGCGAGGTCGATGAACACCTCGGTCTGCGGATACAGCCATACCGACTCGCCGACCAGTTCCCGGAAATCGATCCGATGGTTGTCTCCGTCGAAGCGCAACACCACGCCGTCGTGCCGGTCGCCTTCGGTGAGTACGCGATCGGAGACGCCCGAATCGACCAGCATGCGCACCGAACCCGCCTCGAGGATGCCCGCGCGAATGGTGGTCGCGATCTGTTCGTGTGTGCGGATATCGATGACGACCGAGTCGATTCCGCAGCAGTGCAACAGATGTGACAGCAGCAGACCCGCCGGACCCGCGCCGACAATGGCGACCTGTGTGCGTGTATTCCTCATAGTGCGAGCCTCTTCGAAGTGTGGAGAGTGGCGGGTTCTACCGACAAGGCGATCGAAGCGAGGACCCTGCGGCGCTCGTACCGGTCGGCCAGCGGCTCGCCCGCCGCGCCGATCGCGACGGCGACCAGCGCGATCGTCGCGACGAAAGTCGTACCGGCCGCGGTGAATCCGATGTGGTGATGCTCGATGAGAGTGGGAATGACGGCGCCGAGCACGACCAGGTCGTAGCCCTCGAGCAGGACGATGAGCCAGCACACTGCGGTCGGCCACGAGGACAGCTTGTTCATGATGATTCGCTTCTGCAGATTCGGCCGGTCATAGCGGACCCTGATTGTGATGGCTCTCACGCTAAAATGACCGGCGATCAGAAATCCAATTGATATTTTTCTTGATTCACATAGAGGAGATCTATGGTCGCCGAGTTCGATCTGAACCTGGTGCGGACATTTGTGCTGCTGTACGAGACCAGGAGTGTCACCGCCGCGGCGGACCTGCTCGGGGTCACCCAGCCGACGGTGAGTTACGGGCTCGGCAAGTTGCGGCGGCGGCTGCGCGATGAACTGTTCGTGCGCGGTCCGGGTGGTCTCGTGCCGAGCGCGGAGGCCGAGCGGCTGTATCCGCCACTACGCGCGGCCATCGCCGGTATCGATGAAACACTGGGTGCCGCAGCGGAATTCGACCCGAGCCGAGCGGCCCGCTTCAGGCTCGGACTCTCCGATCTCGGCGAGGTGACGGTGCTGCCGCTGGTGCTCGCGGAACTTGCGGTACGGGCGCCGCGAGTGGCATTGCAGGTCGAGGCTTTCGATGTGGATACCGCGACCGACCGGCTGGCCCGCGGCGAGGTCGACGCGATGGTGGCCAGCCCGATACTCGACTCGACCCGGCTGACTCGGACGCCACTGTTCACCGAGGGCTATGCGGGGTTGGTCGCGGCGCGGCACCCTCGGTTGCGGAGTGATGCACCCACCGAAGCCGAATTGGATGGTGAGCGGCATATCGTCGTCGAAGGCGTGACGGGGCATCCGGGTCCGCGCGAGGCGCTGCGCGAGCACCATCTGGGAGATCGCGTCGCCGTGCGCGTCACCCGATTCGCCACCCTGCCCTATGTGGTGCAGGACAGCGAACTGGTCGCCATCGTGCCGGAACGGGTGGCGCACGCGTTGGCGCGTACCCACCCCGTGCGCGTGTTCACGCTCCCGTGGCCGATCGAGCCGGTGGAGGTGGCGGCCTATACCCGGCGCGCACCCGGCCGTACGGCGGCACAGGGCTGGTTCCTGGAGGTGATCCGGGCGGCGCTGGCGAATCTTTCGTCGGTCAGCCCAGTCGAGTAACCGGTTTCGCGGCGGTGAGATCCGCTTCGATTCGGTGCGCGGCCGTTTGCAGGCGCGGAATCAGTTCGGCCCGAATGGATTCGATGCTGCGACGGGAGGCGTGCGTGGAAATATTGATCGCGGCGATCACCCTCGACCGGTCCCGGATGGGGGCCGCGACCGACCGAAGACCTTCCTCCAATTCCTGGTCGACGATGGAAAAGCCCTGTGCGCGAACGATTTCCAAGGCGGCACCCAACGCGTTCGGATCGGTGATGGTGTTGGCGGTCAGCCGGGTCAGTGGCGTGTGCGCCAGGTAGGCATCGAGTTCGGCCGCTGGGAGTCCGGCGAGCAGGACATGGCCCATGGAGGTGGCGTAGGCGGGAAAACGCGTGCCGATATTGATGCTGACGGTCATGATCCGGGATGCGGCGACACGGGCGATGTAGACGACATCCGGACCGTCGAGCACCGATACCGAGCTGGATTCGTGCACGTCGGCGCAGAGCTGCTCGAGGTGCGGTTGGGCCACCTCGGACAAGCTCATGCTGGACAGATACGAATAGCCCAGTTCGAGCACCTTGGCGGTGAGCGAGAAGCGTTTGCCGTCGGTGCGGACATAGCCGAGATCGGCGAGGGTCAACAGGAACCGGCGTGCGGCGGCGCGGGTGAGTCCGGTCAGGCGCGCGACATCGGAGAGCGTCAGCTGCGGGTTCTCGGCGTCGAATGCCTTGATGACCGCGAGGCCGCGTTCGAGGGACTGTACATAATGGGTGCCGCGCTGGCCGTCGTCGTCGTTACCGCCGGTCGTCATCGTCGTCCTCCTCGACAGGGTGCTATAGGGCGGTATCGTCCCCGAGTTCGGCCAGTACCTGCTGGCCGATCGCGAAGGCCGCATTGGCGGCCGGCACGCCCGCGTAGGCGCCGGTGTGCAGCAATACTTCGGCGATCTCGGCGGCGGTGAGACCGTTGGTGATCGCGGCGCGCACATGCATCGCGATCTCCTCGTGCCGCCCGAGGGCGGTGAGCACCGCAAGGGTAACGCAGCTGCGGGTGCGCCGATCCAGGCCATCGCGGGTCCAGATCGAGCCCCATACCGACTCGGTGATGTATTCCTGGAACGGCCTGGTGAATTCGGTGGTCCTGGCGACGGCACGATCGACATGATCATCCCCGAGTACCTCACGCCGGACCGCCATGCCGCTATCGGCTCGTTCGTTCATGCGTTCTCCTTCAGGTGAGCCAGAATCAGAGCGTTGATCGCCTCCGGTGCCTCCGCGCTGGCCAGATGAGCACCTGGGCTGACTATGTCGAGGCGGGCGTGCGGGATCGTGCGCGCGATGCGCTGTCCGTGCGCCGGTGGGGTTGCCGGGTCCTGGGCACCGGCGATCACCAGGGTGGGTACGGTGATGGATGACAGCTGGTCGGCGATATTCATCGTTTCGATTGCCGCGCAACAGGATGCGTAACCATCGGGGTTGGTGGCGGCGACCATGTCCTCGTAATAGTGGATGCGCTCGGGATGGTCCGCTCGCCATTGCGGGGTGAACCAACGTTGTACAACCGCATGTGAAACCGCCTGGGTCCCTTCGGTTCTGACCAAAGCGGCGCGCTCGGCCCAACCGCTGGGCGGGCCCAGTTCGGCGGAGGTGCAGCACAGGGTGAGGGTGCGCAGCCGGTGCGGTGCGTGTTCGCCGAGCCACATGCCGACCATGCCGCCGAGTGAGAGTCCGACGAAGTGTGCTCGTCCGATCCCGAATCGGTCGAGCAGCCCGATCGCGTCGGAGCCCAGGTCCGTCAGTGTGTACGGGCCCGGGGGTATCGGGGATGCTCCGTGGCCGCGGTGGTCGTAGCGCAGTACCCGGTATCCGGCAGTGGTCAGCGAGGTGATCTGTGGATCCCACATCCGCACGTCGCTGCCGAGTGATCCACTCAATACGACGGGTTCGCCGTCGGCGGGACCATCTATGACACAGTTCACCTCGACGGCGCTCATGAGCGCACCTGCCGAATCAGCTGGCTGCTGGCCAGCGAGCGGCTCAGCACGACCGGTTCACAGTCATCGGGACCATCCAGGAGCCAGTTCACCTCGACGGCGCTTGTGACCCTGCTTGCCGAATCAGTAGGTTGCTCCGGCGATCTACTCGACGGTTCCTCGTAGGGTCCGTCCGGGATGCATAGAGCCTCGGCCACGGTCATAATTCCGCCTTACTGTCGCAGGACTCCGATGTGGCCCGGCTGGCGCTCGATCTTTCGCTCATGACCGGTCCTGCCAATCATCGAGGGCTCGTTCGATGAACTCGCGCGTCGACCCGAGGTAGAGCGCCGGATCGAGCAGTCGCTCAATATGCGCTCGATCCAGATACTTTCCGACTACCGGATCGGCGGCGAGTAGATCAGGGAGAGGCCCAACGCCGGCAAGGGCCGCTTGGCAGCACTGCGCGACGACCTCGCCAGCCGTGTGCCTGCCGACCTCGCCCTGCGAGGTCGAAACCAATTCGGTCACAACATTTTCCGCGAGCGCCAGGCCGCCGGTGAGGTCGAGGTTGGCGCGCATGCGCGCTGGGTCGATTCGAAGTCGCCGCAGGCTGATCCGCAGCCAGTGCACCGCGGAACCGGTGGTGCGCAGCAATTCGATGTACGGCCGCCATTCCGCATGCCATGAGCCCGCCGCGCGCTGATGTTCGTGCGTGGCCGCGCCGAGCAGTGCCGCAACCAACCCCGGTGCCTGCCCGGCGGATCCGGTGGCCAGTATGGCGGCGACTGGGTTGCGTTTATGCGGCATAGTCGAGGAGCCGCCCGTACCCGGGGGCCCCTCCTCGTAGACTTCCGCGACTTCGGTCTGCGCCAGCAGCGTGATATCGCGGGCGATCTTCGCCACCGCCGCGCAGGTCTGGCCGAGCGCCCCAGCGATCTCGGCGATGCGTCCGCGCTCGGTATGCCACGGCAGGGCCGGTTCGGCCAATCCGAGGTGTCGCGCGAGTCCGTTCAGGATGGCAATCCCGTTGTCGCCCAATGATGCCAGCGTGCCGACCGCCCCGCCGAACTGAACCGCCAAGCTGTGTCGCCGGATGTCGTCGAGCCGGTCCCGCGCTGGGGCGATACCGCTGAGCCAGCCTGCCGCGGTGAGCCCGAAAGTGACCGGCGGTCCCTGTTGGAGCAGGCTGCGCCCGGCCAGCACGGTGTCGGCGTGAGTTTCGGCGAGGTTTGCCAGCCGGGCGGCGCACGCGCGCAGGTCGTCATCGAGCACGGTCAGCGCCCGGTGCGTCACCAGCATGGCGGCGGTATCGATCACGTCCTGGCTGGTCGCGCCGAAATGCACATATCCGGCCGCATCTCCCGTGACACGAGCCGTGAGTGCCCGCACCAGCGGCCCGGCCGGGTTGCCGATGCCGATGGCCTGTGCGCCGAGCTCGGCTATGTCGTAATCATCTGCATCGCAACAGCTTTGGATCGCGACAGCGGCCTCGGATGGAATGACTCCGGCCGCGGCCGATGCGCCCGCCAACGCGCCTTCGAAGTCGAGCATTGCCTGCACCCAGGCCCGGTCGCCGACCTGTGTTGCGGCCGGTCCGGCCGCGAGCACACTGTCGAACAACCCGTCAGACATCGAAGAACACCGTCTCGTGCTCGCCTTGGAGGTGCACGTCGAAAACATATCCATCGGGGCCGTGCATGGCGATCAAGGTGCCGCGCCGCTGCGGTGGCACGGCGGCCAGCACCGGATCGCTTGCGTGTTGATCGGCGTGCTCGGGGAAGTAGATGCGGGTGACCACTCGATGCAGCAGACCACGGGCGAATACCGAGACGTCGATATGCGGGGCCTGCCCATCGCCGAGCGCACCGGGAACGACGGTGTAGACCGCGAATTCGCCCGCTCGGGTGTCACTGCGTGCGAATCCGCGGAAGTTTTCCCGGACGCCGCGACCGTCGTCGGGGTGCGCGATATGCCCGTCCGGGTCGGCCTGCCAGATCTCGACCATGGCGTCATCGAGCGGCGCGCCGACGCCGTCGAGCACCCGGCCACGAATCCAGCCGGCCCCAGGCGTCCCCAGCGGCACGGCGTATGGGCCGTCGTCCCAGGTGAGTCCGATGTGCAGGTAAGGGCCGACGGTCTGCGAAGGCGTGGTAGGCAGCTCAGTCATCATCCTCGTCGTCCTCGAAAGGCGTGGCAGCGCGGCCACGCAATACGATGTCGAACTCGAAGGCCAGCGCCCGCTCGGGTTCGCTGCGGTCCAGATCGAAATGGCTGATCAGTCGTGGGCGAGCGGCCTCGGGCACCGAGTTGAAAATGGGGTCGTGGGCGAACAGCGGATCGTCCGGAAAATACATCTGGGTGACCAGCCGCTGGGTGAAGGCGCGCCCGAACAGCGAGAAGTGGATGTGCGCCGGCCGCCAGGCATTGTGGTGGTTGCGCCATGGATAGGCGCCGGGCTTGATGGTGGTGAACTCGTAGCGGCCCGCACTGTCGGTGAGGGTTCGCCCGACACCGTCGAAGTTGGGATCCAGCGGGCAGTCCCAACGGTCCCGGTCGTGGCGGTACCGGCCACCGGCATTGGCCTGCCAGATCTCGACCAGGGAGTTCGGGACCGACTTGCCGTCACCGTCGAGCAGTCGGCCGTGCACGATAATGCGCTGTCCGAGCGGTTGCGCCCGGTGCTGCGCGGTCAGGTCGTTATCCGTCTCGGCGAGCCGCTCCGCGCCGAGCACCGGACCGGTGAGTTCGGTCAGCCGCTGCGGCAGCAGTACCAGCGGCTCTTTCGGATGACGCAGGGCGGTGGACCGGTAGTCCGGAGCATCCAGCGACGGATGGGTGCCTGCGGGATCCTTTCGATAACCTTGCAGCGCAGGGGTTTTCATGAGGTCGCCTCCAGAACAACCGCCAGCCCCTGGCCGACGCCGATACATAATGCGGCCATTCCCCACCGGCTGCCGCTACGCCGCATTTCGCGGGCGAGTTGGTTGATGACGCGCCCCCCGGACGCGCCGAGCGGGTGGCCGATCGCGATCGCGCCACCGTTGACATTGACGATGTCGGGATCGAGTTCCGGCCAATCGGCAAGGCAGGCAAGGGATTGCGCGGCGAAGGCCTCGTTCAATTCCACCACGCCGAGATCGTCCCAGCCGATTCCCGCGCGCCGCAGTGCGATTCGCGCCGCTTCGACCGGACCGATGCCGAACACATCCGGGTCGACTCCGGCCGCACCGCGTCCCGCGATCCGCGCCAAGGGTGCGCGGCCGAGTCGATCGGCCATGGTTTCGTCACCGAGCAGCAGGGCGCATGCGCCGTCGTTCAGCGGTGAGGCATTTCCGGCGGTGACGGTGCCATCCGGCCGGAACGACGGTTTCAAACTCGCCAACCGCTCCACGGTCGTTTCCGCCCGCAGCGACTCGTCACGGACCAGCTCGGTGCCAGGGACGGCGACGACATGATCGTCGTAGAAGCCGTTGTCCCATGCCTTGGCGGTGAGCTGATGACTGCGCGCGGCGAATTCGTCCTGCGCGGCGCGCTCGATTCGGTAACGGCCCGCGAGGATCTCGGTGCTCTCACCCAGGGACACCGTCCACTGCGCGGGCATCGCCGGATTCACCAGCCGCCAACCCAACGTCGTGGAGTGCAGTGTTTCGTTGCCGGCGGGAAATGCCCTGGTGGGCTTAGGCATAACCATCGGCGCCCGGCTCATCGATTCGACGCCGCCGACGACAACCGTTGCCGCATCACCGGTTTCGATCATCCGGGCGGCTTGCATCGCGGCGTCCATACTCGACCCGCACAGCCGGTTCACGGTCGTGCCGGGTACCGAGGTGGGCCAATCCGCCAGCAGCGCCGCCATGCGTGCCACATTCCGATTATCCTCGCCCGCCTGGTTGGCCGCCCCGAAGACGATCTCGTCCACTGTCGCGGGGTCCAGATCGTTGCGGCCGGCGAGCGACCGCAGCACGGCGGCGGCGAGGTCATCGGGCCGGATACCGCTCAGCGCCCCGCCGTACTTGCCGAACGGGGTGCGCATACCGTCGTACAGAAATGCGCTGGTCATGAGGCAGCTTTCAATGCTCGCAGGGTGCTGAGTTCGTTTGCTGTCGGCGGCTCGCCGGTTTCGAGATCCGGCGCGACCCGCAGCTGCCAGCCGGTGGCCTCGCGGACCTGCTCGACGCGCACTCCCGGATGAACCGCGACGAGGATCAACTCGCCGGTGTCGTCGGGGCGCATCACCCCGAGGTCGGTGATCACCAGGGTCGGGCCCGCGCCGCGAAGGCCGAGTCGCGCGCGCTCGCCGTTACCCCGGCCGTGCCCGAAGGAGGTGATGAAGTCGACCCTGTCGACGAAAGAGCGTCGCGACTGGCGCATGACGACGAACACCTCACCACAGGAGGCGGCGATTTCAGGTGCGCCACCCGCTCCCGGCAGGCGGACCTCGGGATTGGTGTAGTCACCGCCGATAACGGTGGTATTGATATTGCCGTACTTGTCCAGCTGCGCGGCACCGAGGAACCCGATATCGATGCGACCCGGCTGCAGCCAGTAATTGAATATCTCCGGCACGCTGATCACAGCATCGGCGGTCTCGGCCAGCACGCCGTCACCGATGGACGCGGGCAGCCGATCCGGCTTGGAACCCAATGTGCCGGATTCGTAGATGAGCACCAGATCGGGCGCATGGGTATTGCGCGCGAGATTGGCCGCCGTCGACGGCAGCCCGATCCCGACGAAGCACCGTTTGCCCGCACCGAGTGCCCTGGCCGCGGCGATCGTCATCATCTCATCGGCGGTATATGTCATTTCCATTGTGGCGGTGCGGGTTTCGGCGATGGTCATACTGTCTCCGTGGTGGCGGTGTACACGTTCTCGTCGAGCCAGTGGGTGAAGGCGGCGCGGTCTCGGCTGATCGCGTCCCAGGCCGCGTAGTAGTCGTTATCGCGTTCGGAATAGCCCTGCGCATAGGACGGATGCGCGCCACCGGGCACCTGCGCGACCGCGGTCACCGCCCACGCGGGCAGCACGATCGCACCGGGCACCGGGGTCAGTTCGTCGACGATCTCCTCGACCGTGACCAGGCTGCGCCGCGCGGCGAGCACCGCCTCCTTCTGTACCCCCAGTAGCCCCCACAGCTGCACATTTCCGGCCCGATCGGCACGCTGGGCATGGATGACCGTGACGTCGGGATTGATCGCCGGAACCGCGGTCAGCTGTTCACCGGTGAACGGGCAAGTGATCGGTTTGATGGTGTCGGTAACCGTCGGCAGATCGGTGCCGACGTATCCGCGCAGCACGGCGAACGGCAATCCGGATGCTCCCGCGACATATCGATTGGCCATACCGGCGTGGCTGTGCTCCTCGATCTCCAACGCCGCGGGCCAGGCCTGCTGAACCGCGTCGCGGAACCGGTGCAGCGAGCCGACGCCGGGATTGCCGCCCCAGGAGAAGATGAGTTTGCGAGCGCAGCCGGCCCCGATGAGCTGGTCGTAGACGATATCCGGCGTCATCCGGACCAGCGACAGATCCCGTTTGCGCTGGCGGATGATTTCCTGCCCGGCGGCCACCGGGATCAGATGCGTGAACCCTTCGAGCGCGACCGTATCGCCGTCGCGGACGAGTTCGCCGACCGCATCCGCCAAGGAGGTAATCCTGGCCATATCACTCCTCATTCGAAATTGTGGACGGCTCGATCGCGACCCGCTGGCCGATCCGTCCCGCGTCGATATCGGCGCCGACGGCAACGATCTCGCCGACCCCTTCGTGGCCGATGATCCGCGGTAGCAGCTCGGGAACCTGGCGACGACCGTGGTAGACGGACAGATCCGAACCGTGCAGTCCGCCGCCGGGCATGCGCACCGGGACACCGCCAGTCCTGCGTCCCGGTTCCAGCAGCTGCATTTCCAGGACCCTCTCGGGCGCACTCGAGGTAGGTAGCCGCCTTCACCACGTCTCCTTTGTGCGCATTGCGTACAATTGGTTGTTATGCGAACATCGTAAGACGCATTCGATGGTGACTCAAGTCCCATGTATCGATCGATGCCGTGGGGAACAGGTGCGGCGCTGGCAGTCCCCAGCAAAGGCGACTTGTTGGCGCCTGACCATGGATGTGACTGCAGTGGAGCCGCCACCAGCGGCTGTTCCCGGCGAGGGGCCTTCGAGCTGCCCGCGTTCGTCGGCTATGTCCTCGATGCCGGATACGCCGGACCGACGTCGCTCGAAGTGTTCAATGATGTGCTCCGCGAAGCCCATCCGGTCCGTACCGCCCGTGACGCGATGTGGTCACTGCTGGGGTTCGGGACCAATACGGTGGACCCGCGGCCGATATCGCCGCGCAACGGCTACACTGCCACGCCCTCATCGAATTCAGCGTCGATGGCGCGGCTGGAGTCAGATCGGGGAAACGTTGTCCACCAGAGGTTTACCGACACCGGAGAGCCGGTACAGCTGTGGCAGTAAAGGCGGCGTGCGCGTCCTGTTGAACAGCACCGCAACCGCCCAACATCAGGCGAATTCGGCCGAGATCAGCACATTCGCCGTGGACAGCGCTCGAAGACCTCGGCGCACCGGATGCGACTCCGCTATCGCGCGAGGACTTTTCGCGCCTGCGCGCCGAGGCTATCGCGGCGTAGTGTAATGCGCGGTGCGGGGGATCAGGCGGCGAAGAGGCCGACGAGGGTGCCGCTCGCGATGACGTGGTCCCTGATGGCCTGGCGGACCACGTCGGCCGTGGTGTCCTTGGTGAATCCGGCGGGTTGGTCCAAGGCGTAGAGGCGGAAGAAGTACCGGTGGGCTTGGTCGCCGACCGGTGGTCGCGGACCGCTCCAGCCGACTTCACCGAAGTCATTGGGACCCGCGACGGCCCTGGGCGGTGGCGCCTCCGCCCGGATACTGGTCGCGTTCGGCGCGATGCCGGTCAGCAGCCAATGGGTGAACGGTCCGCCCGGAGCGTCCTCGTCCTCGCACAGCAAGACGAGCTCCGCCGCGTCATCGGGGATACCGCTCCACTCGAGCGGCGGAGCGACATTGCCGCCGTCGTAGGAGTAGCGGTCCGGAATTGTCGAGTGGTCGGTGAATGCGGCACTGTGCAGTTCCGCGCGCACCGGCGTCCTGCGCACGTGCTGGTGGCTGGTGGGATTCGGCATCATGGTCCTCCGCTCGACGGGCTTGCTGAGTCGAAGCTGGCCGGAGAGCTGAGGTACGCGCTGATCCTCGTACTCGCCGAGCAGCATCACTGTGCGGGTTGCCATTGGCCCGTCCGCTAAACCGTGGCTACCCGGACTCGTGATCCGATCTCCGGCCGGTTGGCGCAGGTCGCGGATCGCGGTGCCGTCGGGGCTTGCAGTTCATCGAAGGCGTGGCTGAGGTAGCGGGCGAGCCGATTCGGTTCCGGTTGAATGTAATCCTCGACACCATGCCGGGCGCTTCTTAGTGTCCGTTGCTGTGACCACCAGCGACGAGACCCAGGCCGACCCGAGCGCCGACTGGAGCTTCGAAACCAAGCAGATCCACGTCGGACAGGTGCCGGACGGTACGACCAACGCCCGCGCGCTGCCGATCTACCAGACCACTTCCTACACCTTCCGGGATACCGCACACGCTGCGGCGCTGTTCGGTCTCGCCGAACCCGGCAATATCTACACCCGCATCATGAACCCGACCCAGGATGCGGTGGAACAGCGCATCGCGGCGTTGGAGGGCGGTGTCGCGGCGCTGCTGCTCGCCTCCGGGCAGGCGGCGGAGACCTTCGCGATCCTCAATATCGCCGGTGCGGGCGATCACATCGTGTCCAGTCCGCGGCTGTACGGCGGCACCTACAACCTGTTCCGCTACTCGCTGCCGAAACTGGGCATCGAGGTCAGCTTCGTCGATGATCCGGATGATTTGGAGCAGTGGCGCGCGGCGATCCGGCCGAATACCAAGGCGCTGTACGGCGAAACGATCTCCAACCCGCAGAACCATATCTTCGACATCTCCGGCATCGCCGAAATCGCCCATGCCGCAGGTGTTCCGCTGATCCTCGACAACACCGTCGCGACGCCGTACCTGATCCAGCCGCTGGCCCACGGCGCCGATATCGTCGTGCACTCGGCGACAAAGTACCTGGGCGGCCACGGCGCGGCCATCGCGGGCGTGATCGTCGACGGCGGCACCTTCGATTGGACCGGCGGCCGGTTCCCGGGCTTCACCACACCGGACCCCAGCTACCACGGCGTGGTGTACGCGGACCTCGGCGCTCCCGCCTACGCCCTCAAGGCCAGGGTGCAATTGCTGCGCGATCTCGGTTCGGCAGTCTCACCGTTCAATGCCTTCCTGATCAGCCAGGGTCTGGAGACGCTGAGTCTGCGGATCGAACGGCATGTACAGAACGCGAAAGCGGTCGCGGACTTCCTCGCGGCACGTCCGGAGGTGACCTCGGTGTCCTACGCAGGGCTGCCGTCCTCGCCGTGGTACGAGCGCGGTCGCACTCTCGCACCCAAGGGCGCCGGCGCGGTGATCGGCTTCGAATTGGCCGGTGGGGTCGATGCCGGTAAGCGTTTCGTCGAGGCGCTGCGGCTGCACAGCCACGTTGCCAATATCGGCGATGTGCGTTCGCTGGTGATCCATCCGGCCTCGACTACCCATTCCCAGCTGACTCCGGAAGAGCAGTTGGCGGCGGGTGTTACCCCGGGCCTGGTCCGGCTCGCGGTCGGCATCGAGGGTATCGACGATATCCTGGCCGATCTGCGCGCCGGATTCGCGGCCGCTCAGTAGTCGAGGTGTCATCCACTGCCAGTCGTGCCGCCGGGGTCGCATTGCGCGGCCTCGGCCGCAGTTTCGGCACCCATACCGTGCTACGCGATATCGAATTGGAGATCGCACCGGGTGAGGTGATCGCGTTGGTCGGTCCGTCCGGCAGTGGGAAATCGACACTACTGCGGATCATCGCCGGACTGGACGAGCCGACCGAGGGCGAGGTCGTGCTCGATGGTCGCCGCATGCGCGGCGTCGACCCGCGCTGCGCGGTGGTGTTCCAGGAACCGCGGCTACTGCCGTGGCGCGATCTCGCGGGCAATGTCGCATTGGGTCTGCCACCGACCATATCGCGGGCCGAGGGCGAGGCCGAAGTGCGGCGCGGGCTCGAGATCGTCGGTCTGGCCGGATTCCAGGGACATCGGCCGCGACAGGTGTCCGGGGGCATGGCACAGCGAACGGCATTGGCCCGCGCGCTGGTTCGGCATCCGGGTGTGCTGCTGCTCGATGAGCCGTTCGCGGCGCTGGACGCGCTGACCAGGCTGCGTATGCAGGATCTGCTCGACGAGGTGCAGCGCGCCGCGGGTATCACGGTCGTACTCGTCACCCACGATGTGGACGAGGCGCTGCGCCTGGCCGACCGCGTCGTGGTACTCGAAACCACCGGCGGTGAAAAAGGTTTCACGATCGGCTCGGCGCTCGAGGTGTCTTCCGATCGGCCGCGCGACGATACCGATCCACGGTTGGCCGAGTTGCGGCTCGACCTACTCGAACGACTCGGCGTTGCGCGCCGCGCGACCGTCAAGGAGACACTTCGATGAGACGAGCGACCATTGTCCTGGCAGCCGTCACGGCGACGCTGGCGACTCTGCTTTCGGGTTGCGCGGAGGGCGAGAAGTCCGGTCCGAGTGGCGATGAGCTGCGGCTGGACTACGCCTACTACAACCCGCTGAGCCTGGTCATCCGGGACCAGCACCTGTTGGAGAAGTCCGGCGCCAAGGTGACCTGGGTGTTCTCCGCGGGCAGCAACAAGGCCAATGAAAGCCTGCGCGCCGATGCGATCGATGTGAATTCGACCGCGGGTTCGGCGGCACTGCTGGCGAAGGCCAATGGCACACCGTTGCAAAGCATTTCGGTCTACAGCAAGCCGGAATGGACCGCGCTGGTCGTCGCGAAGAATTCCCCCATCACCTCGGTGGCCGAGTTGAAGGGTAAGAAGATCGCGGCGACGAAGGGCACCGACGCCTATTTCACACTGCTGCAAGCACTTCAGACGGCCGGTCTCACCGCCA
Organism: Nocardia sp. NPDC050630; assembly: GCF_044457245.1. Classification (NCBI taxonomy): domain Bacteria; kingdom Bacillati; phylum Actinomycetota; class Actinomycetes; order Mycobacteriales; family Nocardiaceae; genus Nocardia; species Nocardia sp. NPDC050630. The sequence continues at coordinate 28,908 of NZ_JBITGN010000005.1, read as the reverse complement.
GGGACGTGGAAGTGACCAACCTGCAGCACGCCGACGGTAAAACCGCACTCGAGCGCGGCGATGTCGACGCATGGGCGGGCCTGGATCCCTATATGGCGCAGACCCGTCAGGAACAGGGTTCGCGATTGCTTTACCGCAACGCCGACTTCCAGACCTACGGCGTACTCAATGCCCGTGCGGATTTCATCGCACAGCATCCGGACCGGGTTCAAGCGGTGGTCAATGCCTATGAGCAGGCGCGGGTTTGGGCGCTGGAGCATCCGAACGAACTCGCGCAGCTGCTGGCAACGGAATCGAAGACCTCCCTCGACGTCGCGAAGGAAACGCTCGAGCGCACCGTGCTGAAGGTCGATCCGGTGCCGGGCGAGGCCCAACGGGTGGTACTCACCCCGATCGTGCCCATCATCGTGGCCGATGGTGATGTGCGATCGAAGGAAGCGGCCGAGACCGCCCTCGGTGCACTCTTCGAGCCGAAATTCGCACAGCAGGCCCTTCGGTGACGGTCACTCGGACCGCGCCGCCGCGTGCCACGCGGCGAATCCGTTGGGATCGGGTGGCCCTGGGACTGGTCGTACCCGTGCTGCTGCTCTTGCTATGGCAAGCGGTGACCTCGGCCGGACTGTATTCGTCGAGCCAGCTCGCGCCGCCCGCGGAAGTGCTTGCCGCACTGCGGGAGTTGCTGCGGCGCGACGAATTGTGGAGCCATCTGGCGATCAGCATCCAGCGGGTGCTGCTCGGATTCGCCAGTGGCGCGCTCATCGCACTAGTGCTCGGCGCGGTGGTCGGGCTGTTCGATATCGCCCGCGTACTGCTGGCACCGACCGTCGGATTGTTCCGTACGGTGCCGTCGCTGGCGTGGGTGCCGTTGCTGCTGTTGTGGCTCGGCATCGGCGAGGAACCCAAGATCGTGCTGGTGGCCATCGGCGCGTTCTTCCCGATCTATACGACGACGGCATCGGCTCTGGCGCAGGTCGATCCGCACCTGACCGAACTCGGCCGGGCCTATGGACTACACCGTGGCGCGCTGTTGTTCTCGATCCAATTGCCCGCGGTGGCACCGGCGGTCGTCAATGGTCTGCGACTCGGCTTGGCCAATGGTTGGCTGTTCCTGGTCGCGGCCGAGCTGATCGCCTCGTCGAAAGGACTGGGATTCCTGCTGATCGACAGCCAGAACAGCGGCCGCACCGACATCATGCTGCTGGCCATTGTGCTGCTGGCCTTGCTCGGCAAGATCAGCGACACCGTATTCGCCATCGCGGAAACGAAACTGATCGACAGCCGGTTCTGAACCGGGCGGACTTGCATTCCGATTGATCGCAAACCTGTTCTGCGGCGACCGAATACGGTTGTCTCTAGCAAATGAGCTCTGCACGACGTCGGGCGTTGAAAACAGTTACCGGAGTCAGCGGGGCGGTGAGCGTCTATGCGGCGGCGATCGATCCGCACGAATCGACGGTGGCGTCCTCGATCGAGATCGCGAAGATCGCCGAGGCCAATAAGTTCGACGCCCTGTTCGCCGCCGACCTGTTGAGCTTCGGTGCACAGGGTGCGATCGGCGCACAGGAGCCGCTGATATTCCTGTCCGCATTGAGCGCGGTGACTTCGCACGTCGGCTTGATCGCCACCGTGACCAGCACCTTCCATCACCCTTATAATCTCGCCCGGCTCTTCGGAACGCTGGACCATGTGAGCAATGGCCGATCCGCCTGGAATATCGTCACCTCCTCGGTGGGTGAGGAGAATTACGGTGATCAGGATCTGCCGAGCCCGGAGCAGCGGTACGCGCGCGCGACCGAATCCCTCGAGGTCATCAATGCGCTGTTCGACAGCTGGGAGCCGGGGGCGCTGACCCCCAGCGGCAACGGCGGTGCGGTCCTCGATGCGACCAAGGTGCGTCCGATCGAGTATGCGGGGCAATATTTCACGGTGCGGGGACCGCTCAATATCCCGCCGTTGCCGCAGCGCCGTCCGGTCCAATTCCAGGCCGGTCAATCCGCGGGCGGTATCGAACTCGGCGCGCGGTTCGCCGAGGTGGTGTTCACCTCGCTGCCGACACTCGAAGATGCGGTGACCTATACCAAGACGATTCGGGCCCGCGCGACGGAACTGGGTCGCGCCCAAGGATTACCGCTGATCATGAGTTCGTTCCATGCGACCTATGGAGCGACGGATGAGGAGGCGCGCCGGTTGGTCCGTGAGGCGGCCGAGGCGACCGATTTCGAGGCGGGCCGCATCCAACTGGCGGATATGTTCGGTGGCGGTATCGATCTCTCGGAGCTGCCGCTGGATCGGCCTATCCCGGAAAGACTACTGCCTGAGCTGAATTCGGTGAACCGCCGCCGCGGGCGGGTGGAGATCTTCACCAAGCTGGCGGCATCGGGTCGCACGCTGCGTGAGCTGATCATCGCGGCAAAGGATACCGGGCACTGGGCGGCAGCCGGGACGCCGGAACAACTGGCCGATGCTGTCGAAGAGCGTTATCGCGCAGGCGTTCTCGATGTCATCTCGTTGGGCGGGCTGGCCGATGCCCGAACTCGGGACTTCGTCACCAATGGACTTCTACCCGAATTGCGCCGACGGCGAATCGTCGGAAACGACTATGTCGGTGGCACTTTCCGCGAGAACCTGGAACTTCCTCCGCTACCTGCGCCCTGAGTGATACTTCGGCGGCTAGTGCTTCGCCCGCCGCCGTTGCGTCGGTAATCGCCGGTGAACCGGTAGACCAACAACCACGCTCACTCGGGATGTTCCCGCGCGCCGCGCATTGTTTCGCTCCGCGATTTCGTGTGCGGCGTGACAAAAGGCGCGCCGGAGCGCATGTCGTCACCGAGACAACCTATTCGGACGAGGCACTAGTTCGGCGTCGACGCGGGGCCTGTTGACGATGGTGCCTGTACCAGCGTCAACAGCGAACGCTTGCGCAGGGTGAATCCCAACGTCTCGTACAGACTGATCGCCGTCGCATTGTGGGCGACGGCGTGCAGGAACGGTATCTCGCCGCGCGCCCGGATCCGCGCACCCACAGCACGGGTAAGCCGGGAGGCGAAGCCGCGGCCGCGGAACTCGGCATCGGTGCACACCGCGCTGATCTCGGTCCACCCCGGCGGATGCAGGCGCTCGCCCGCCATCGCGACCAGCTTGCCATCCACCCGAATCCCCAGGTAGGTGCCCATTTCAATGGTTCGAGGCGCATACGGGCCCGGTTCGGTGCGGTCGATCAGTTCCAGGATCTCGGGCACATCGGCGGCGGTGAGTATCTCGAGCTCCGGATCGTGGGCCACGCGGAGCCCGGTGCCATCCATTTGCACCGAACCGAATTCGTTCAGCACGGTCCAACCATCCGGCGGCACATGGCCGTAGCCGCGCAGCGCGGTGCTGCCGCCCGGGCCGAGCAGGGTCGCCAGGTCGGCCCAGTCCTGTTCGTAGAGTACCGGCGGATGGCCGACGAACCTGGCGACCTGCGGGTCGTAGCGGCCGATGCGACCCACCCAGCTGGCGAACCGGCGGTGCTCGCCGCGCAGCGAGGCCCGCACCGGATCGTCGAGCGGATGCAGTGGGGTATTGATGTCGATGGTCGACTCGGTGGTCATCGCGCACTCCTCCGGCAACAGGGTCCGACCGGAGAACGTTAGCGAGGCGCACGAGTGTCGGCACCGGTTGTGCTCAGCGGAATTTCTATCCGGTGGCTGTCGTCGATGCCGCTGGCTCGCAGGTTATTTCCCAGCGCTCGAGCTGATCTCAATCGTTGACACCATCGGAGCGGTCCCGCCGCGAATATCGCCTGGCCACGCGATATGAGGTCTGAGCGAAGTCATTCCTGGCAGACGGCATCGGCTGGGATCACCACACCTCAGCGAGCTGGCCGCGGTCGCGTGCGTTGCAGGACACAACATTCGCGCATGCACAGGAACGGGAGACGATGGCACCGAAACAACTGCATCTCGGCGTCGCGCTCGATGGAGCGGGTTGGCATCCGGCCGCGTGGCGGGAACCCAACTCCCGACCCGCCGAGCTGTTCACCCCCGGCTACTGGACTGATCTGGTCGCCACCGCGGAGCGCGGACTGCTCGATTTCGTGAGCATCGAGGACACCCTGCGGATTCCTCGCACGCCGCACGAGCCCTCCGATGACGCCGTCGACCGGGTCCGGGCCAGGATCGATGCCCATCTGATCGCCGCGCGGGTCGCGCCGGTCACCAGGCACATCGGCCTCATCCCGACCGTGACGGTCACCCACACCGAACCGTTCCATGTCTCCACATCGATCGCCACCCTGGACTACACCTCGCGGGGCCGGGCGGGGTGGCAGGTGCGGGTATCCAGTAGCGCCGAGGAAGCCGCGCACTTCGGCCGCCGCGAAGTACGCGATCTGTCCGCCGCCGAGATCGCCGAAGCCGTTGCGTCGGGGGTATTTCCGCGCGAGGTGCGCGAGCTGTTCGATGAAGCGGCCGATGCGGTCGAGGTGGCGCGGCGGCTGTGGGACAGCTGGGAGGACGATGCGGAAATCCGCGATGTGGCCACCCGCCGTTTCATCGATCGCGACAAACTGCATTACATCGACTTCGAGGGCCGCTTCTTCAGTGTCCGTGGGCCGTCCATCACACCGCGGCCGCCGCAGGGGCAGCCGTTGGTCGCGGCGCTGGCGCACGGTCCACAGATCTACGAATTCGCCGCTGGCTCAGTTGATCTGGTTTTCGTCACACCAAGTCGTGAGGCCGGGCCCGGTGTGATTCTGGAGCAGGTCGCGGCCGCCGCGGCCCGGGTCGATCGCGCGGGCGAACCGCTGCGGGTCTATGCCGATATCGTCGTATTCCTCGACACCGACGCGGCGACCGGTCCGCAACGACTGGCGCGGTTGAACGAGCTATCGGGTACCGAATTCGCTTCCGATGCGGGCATTTTCGCGGGCAGCGCCGACGATTTCGCCGAACTACTCATCCAATGGAGCGCGCAGGGGATCGACGGCTTCCGTTTGCGACCGGGTGTCGCGGTCGATGACCTGACCGCCATTACCGACCGGCTCGTTCCCGCCCTGCAACGCCGAGGTGTATTCCGCACCGGCTATCCGGATGGTCCGCTGCGCGCACTGCTCGGCCTGCCCACCGGCATTCCCAACCGTTACGCGACTGCCTGAGCGAGGTCAGCATGAGTACTCCACGTAAGCAGGTCATCCTGGGCGCCTACCTGGGCGGGGTCAACCACCACACCGCCTGGTGGCATCCCGAGGCGGGCAGCCAGATCGATTTCAGCAGTTTCGAACACACCGCGCGCACCGCCGAACGCGGCAAATTCGACTTCTTCTTCCTCGCCGAAGGTCTCATCCTGCGTGAACGCGCGGGCAAGATCTTCGATCAGGACATTATCGGCCGTCCGGATACCTTCACCGTGCTGGCCTCGATCGCCGCGGTCACCGAACATCTCGGGTTGGCGGGCACGATCAACGCCACCTTCAACGAGCCGTATGAGTTGGCTCGCAAGCTCGCGAGTCTTGATCACCTCTCCGGCGGTCGCGCCGCCTGGAATGTGGTGACCTCCTTCGACGCCTTCACCGGCCAGAATTTCCGTCGCGGCGGCTTCCTAGATCCGGCCGACCGCTATGTGCGGGCCGAGGAGACGCTGAATGCTGTTCGTGCCCTGTGGGCTTCGTGGGATGCCACCGATATCGTCGCGGATAAGGATTCCGGCCGGTACCTGGCCCGCCCGGATGCCGGGGCATTCGCCTTCCACGGCAATCAATTCGATATCTCCGGGCGGTTCACCGTGCCGCGCAGCCCGCAGGGACGGCCGGTGATCCTGCAGGCCGGTGTCTCACCGCAGGGTCGCGCCTTCGCCGCCGCCAATGCCGACGCCATTTTCTCCCCGTACGGCAAGCTGCCGGAGGCCGCGGAGTTCTACCGCGATATCAAGGCGCGTGCGGTCGCGGCCGGACGTGCGGCCGATGACATCAAGATCCTGCCGTCTGCGAGTTTCGTACTCGGCGATACCGAGGCCGAGGCGATCGAGAAGTTCCATGCCGTGCGCAATGAGCAGGTCACCGGACAGACCGCGCTGATCCTGCTGGAGCAGATCTGGAACCGCGACCTGTCCGGCTACGACCCGGAGGGCCCGGTACCCGATATCGACCCGGATCCCGATGCCGCGCCGATCATCCAGGGGCGCGCCTTCGTGCATCAGGACCGCTTCGCCACGGTCGAGCGCCTGCGCCAGGTGGCCGAGGCGAAGAAGCTCACTCTCCGCGAGGTCGTGATCGATCAGTTCGAACGCGGGCCCCTGGTCGGCACGCCCGCCCAGGTCGCCGAACAGATCGATACCTTCGTGCAGAACAACGGCTCCGACGGCTTCATCCTCGGCTCGCATCTGGTGCCATGGGGTATCGATGAATTCGTCGACCAGGTGGTGCCGCTGCTGCAGGACCGCGGTGTGCTGCGTACCGAGTACAGCGGGACCACGCTGCGCGATAACTTCGGTCTGCCGAATATCCGGTCCAAGATATCGGCTTGAATTCGGCTCCCGCCCTGGTCTCGGGTTCGGACAGTGCGAATGTCCGCGCGGGCGTGGAATTCGCGTGCGAATGATGCCGCCGTGGACAACATCGAGGCCACCGCGCACAGCAGCACCGCCCACCGCGGCGATTCCAGCGACGGCCTCCGACCGAATGCGACAGCACATCGGTGGCTTCTGCCCGCCGCCCCTCTCGGTTCGGTGGGGGCGTTCTCAGAATCCGCTCGAGCGCAAGGGTGTCGTTCGGGGGCCGACCGGGGCGACTATGTGCCGGTCGGTTTACCGAGGATGAGATGACGGTGGTTGCTGGGGGCAATAGCGCGGGGGCGGTGTTGCGTGCGGTGCTCGAACAGGGGACCGCGGCGCGCAGTGAGATCGCCCGCCTGGCGGGGTTATCGCCTGCGACCGTCACCGCGCAGGTGCGTGCCCTGCGGACGGCGGGTTTGCTGACCGAACTGCCGGAGACAGCCGGACCCGCCGGAATGGGCCGCCCGCATTCACCGCTGATGTTGAATATCGCGGGCAATGTGGTGATCGGCGTGCATATCGCCGCCGAGCACACTACGGCCGCGGTGCTGGATATCGCCGGGGCGGTGCGGCTTTCGCATCGGGTGCCGCATATCAGCATGGATCCGGAGGCGATTCTGTCCGCCGCTGCCGCCGAGGTTCGCCGCCTGCGGGCCGAATTGACCGAACGCGTACTCGGTCTCGGGGTCGCGATCGGTGGCTGGGTCGACACCTCCGCCGGGGCGGTCGTCGACCACGGCACCCTGCACTGGCGCAATGTCGCTGTGCGGCAGTTACTTTCGGATGAGACGGGCCTTCCGGTGACGTTGGACAGCCACACGCGCGCCCTGGTACACGCCGAGCAGTTGTTCGGGCACGCGCGGGATGCGGCAGCGACGGTGGTCCTGTTCGCGGGCAATGTGATCGATGTGGCGTTCGCGGTGCACGGGCGGGTGCACTACGGCCCGCGTTCGGCCGCTGGCGCGATTACCCGGTTGGTCGGCGGTGACGCGGCGGAGTCGGCGCTGGCGGATTGCGCCGATCGTGCGCTGGTGGCCCGTGCGCAGCGCGCGTCGCTGCCGGTGGGTGGTCTGCGGGATCTCATCGAGGTCGCGAGCTGGGACGAGACAGCGCAGGCGCTGTTCGTTGAGCGGGCGACGGTACTGGGGCGGGTGGTTGCGGTCGTGATCGACCTGCTGGATCCGGACGCGGTGGTGATCGTCGATCCGGCCCTGGTCCGAGTGCCCGGCGTGCGCGCCACCTATCTCGATGCGGTGCGACGGTTCTCGGCCTGTGAGCGTCCCGAGGAGGTCATCACCGGCTCGTCGTTCCTCGGACATGCGTTGGAGACCGCCGCGGGCACGGTCGTGCTGCAACAGCTGTTCACCGATCCGCTCGCGGTGGTATCCGCCGCCGTGCCGGGGGAGGCGTTGCCACCGTCGGAGGCCCGACTTTGATTCGCATTTATTTTAAGTCGAACGAATGTTGCCCTATCGCAATATCTTCCGTCAAAGTCGATCGACGCACCTTTTCGGCGCGCTGGACGCTGACCGCGCTCGGCGTCGTCGCGGCCGGAATCCGAAGGGAACATCATGTCTAAACAATTGCACCTCAACGCATTTCTCATGTCGACCGGACATCACGAGGCTTCGTGGCGGCTGCCGGAATCCGATCCGCATTCGAACACCAAGATCGAGCACTATGTGAACCTCGCGCGCATCGCCGAGCGCGGAAAACTGGACTCCATTTTCTTCGCCGACAGCCCGGTGCTCTTCGGCGATACCGGCCGGCGCCCCAGCGGCAAGCTGGAGCCGACCGTTCTGCTCACCGCGATCGCCGTGCAGACCTCGCGGATCGGGCTCATCGCCACCGCGTCCACCAGCTACAACTCGCCGTTCAACCTGGCGCGCCGATTAGCGTCGGTGGATTGGGTTTCCAACGGGCGGGTCGGCTGGAATATCGTCACGACCGCCGGTGCGGACGCGGCGCGCAATTTCGGGCTCGACGATGTTCCGGACCACAAGCTGCGCTATGACAAGGCCGCCGAATTCGTCGATGTGGCAACGAAATTATGGGACAGCTGGCACGACGATGCGGTGCTCGCCGATAAGGAATCCGGAATCCACACCGACCCGGACAAGGTCCGCAAGATCGATCACGAGGGTCGGTTTTTCAAAGTCGCGGGCCCACTGAATGTGCCGCGCTCGCCGCAGGCTTATCCGGTGTTGGTGCAGGCCGGATCCTCCGAAGATGGTAAGGAATTCGCCGCTCGCTACGCCGAAGCGGTGTTCACCGCACAGCAGACGATCGAAGACGGCCTCGAGTTCTACACCGATCTGAAGCGCCGTGCCATCGCAGTCGGCCGCGATCCGGAGACCATCAAGATCCTGCCTGGCATCGTGCCCGTCATCGGTGACACCGAGGAGCACGCCCGCGAACTGGACGCCGAGTTGGAGCGGCTGATCTCACCCGAATACGCCAAGCGCCAGCTGGCCCGCACCTGGGGCATTCCGGTGGAGGACCTCGATCTGGACAGCGAACTGCCCGACGATCTGCCCACCGAGGACGAGATCCAGGGCGCCAAGAGCCGCTTTACTCTCATTGTGAACCTGGCTCGGCGCGAACGGCTTACGCTGCGCCAGCTGATCGGACGACTCGGCGGCGGCCGCGGTCATCACACCTTCGCGGGCACCGCCGTACAGGTGGCAGACACCATCGAGGAGTGGTTCACCCGTGGCGCCGCGGACGGATTCAACATCATGCCCGCCGTGCTGCCATCGGGGCTGGAACGATTCGTCGACGAGGTGGTGCCCATTCTGCAGCGGCGCGGACTTTTCCGCACCGAGTACACCGAAACCACACTGCGCGGACACTACGGCCTGGACCGGCCCGCCAACCAGTTCGCCGAAGCGGACGCACTCGTGGTCGCCGGATGAGTTCGGGCTCGGGCTGTCGCGGCGACGCGGCTGTCGACGGATGGATTCGTTATCTGCTGCGGCGCTGTGCGGAGCATCGGTGGACGGTAGTCCTCGCGTGTGTGGGTTCGGTGGTGGCCGCGGTACTCACGGCCATTCTGCCGCTGCTGGTGCGGCATGTGGTCGACACCGTGACCAGCACGGCCACCTCGGTGCTGCCGTGGGTGCTCGTGCTGTTGGCGATCGGATCCGTCCGGTTCGTCGCGGGATACCTGCGGCGGACCGGATCCTCGCGGCTGTCACTGGATGTGCAGCACGATCTGCGCCGTGACCTGTTCGCGGCGCTGCTGCGCCTGAACGGACGGCAGCGGGCGGGGCTGTACACCGGGCAGGTGGTCAGTCGCGCCATTACCGATGTGACGCTGATCCAGATGTTCCTGCAACTGGTTCCGCTGGTCGCGGGCAACGTTGTGCTGATCGCCGTGTCACTGTTGCTGATGGCGTCGATGTCGCCGGTGCTGAGCGTGATCGCGCTGCTGGTGGTGCCCGCGCTGTGGTTGATCACCTCGCGTAGTCAGCGTGTGCTGTTCCCGGCCAACTGGGATGCGCAGGCCCGGGCCGCCGAGGTCGCCATGCGGGTGGAGGCCGCGGTGGCCGGGGTCCGGGTGGTGAAGGGGTTCGGGCAGGAGTCGCATGAGCTCGAGCAGTTGGCCGCGTCCGCTCGTGACCTGTATCGGTCGCGGTTGCGGGTCACGCGCATTACCAGTCGGTTCACGCCGGTTATGCAGGCGGTGCCGGCCGCGGGGCAGGCGTTGGTTCTCGTGGTCGGTGGACTGCTGGCGTTGCGGCAGTCCATTACGCTCGGCACGTTTCTCGCCTTCATGACCTACCTGGGGTCGTTCGTCACGCCGGTCCGCATGTTCTCCATGCTGCTGACCGTGAGCCAGCAGGGGAAGGCATCATTGGAGCGGGTGCGCGAGGTGATCGAGACGCCACCGCCGAGCGAGTCGACGGCCGGGCAAGTCGCCGACTCCTCGGTCAGTGCGCCGCGGATCGAATTCCGCGGGGTGCGTTTCGCTTTCGAGGGCCAACCGGCGGTACTGCACGATCTCGATCTCACCGTCGAGCCTGGGGAGACGGTCGCCATCGCGGGGACCGCCGGTTCCGGCAAATCGATTCTGGTGCAATTGCTGCCGCGATTATTCGATCTCGATGCCGGCCGGATCCTATTGGACGGGACCGATATCCGCGAGCTCGCGGACCTGCGGGACCAGGTAGCGATGGTCTTCGAGGACACCTCGCTGATGGCGGACACGGTGCGAGCCAACGTCTCCTATGGCCGTCCGGATGCCACCGACGAACAGGTCTGGCACGCATTGCATCTGGCGGCGGCCGAGGAATTCGTCGCCGCGCTGCCCGAGGGGCTGGATACGCTCGTCGGGGAACGCGGACAACGGCTTTCGGGCGGGCAGCGGCAACGACTGGCCTTGGCGCGCGCTCTGATCACCGACGCCCCGGTGCTGGTACTCGACGATGCCACCTCGGCCATCGACGCACAGGTGGAGGAGGAGATCTTCGCCCGCATCGCCGCCGAAGTGCATCGACGCACCACAATCGTCGTGGCACACCGCATTTCGACGCTGGCACTGGCCGACCGGGTTGCCGTGCTCGACGGCGGGCGGGTGGCCGAACTCGGCACTTTGCATGATCTCCAGACTTCCGGCGAGCTGTTCCACACCCTGTTCACCCCGCCCGATCCGGCGAGTATCGCCACCGATCTGACCGCGGTCACCGAACCCGTGCCCACCGCGGGTCTGTGGGTGCACACCGATACCGACGGTGACGAGTCGCGCACGCTGGAGCAGATGGCGAAGGCATTCTCCCAGCGGGCCGCTGGTGGGCCCGCAGGCATGGGCGGTCATCTCGGCGGCGGCATGATGTCGAGTGCGCCACCCAGCGGCGATGTGCGCGCACTGATCGACCGGTTGCCCGCGGTGACCGGTGAACCCGATGTGCCCGAGGAGTTTTCGCACACGCCCGAGTCGGACTTCGATCTGCCTCGGCTGCTGCGACCGTTCGCAACGCCGCTGCTGGCCGGGCTGGGACTGGTGGCCCTGGACGCGCTGGCGCAGACGCTCATTCCATTCCTGGTGCGCTACGGGATCGACCGGGGTGTGCTGGTGGGTGCCCGTGACGTCCTGCTGCTCGCCGCGGCCTCGGCGCTGGTGCTGGTCGTCGTGGACTGGGCGATCACCGTCGCGCAGGTGCGAGTGACCGGGCGGGCCGGGGAAAGGTTGCTGTACGGGCTGCGCGTGAAGGTCTTCGCCCAACTGCAACGACTGGGGCTGCAGTTCTACGAGCGAGAACTGGCCGGCCGCATCATGACCCGGATGATCACCGACGTGGACGGGCTGTCCACCTTCCTGCAGACCGGCCTGACAGTGGCACTGACCAGCACGCTCACGATCGCCGGCGTGGTGGTCGCGCTGGTCGTGATCGACGCCGAGCTGGCGCTGGTGGTGCTCGCACTGCTGCCGGTGCTGGTGGCCGCTACGGTCGCGTTCCGCCGAGCGTCGGTTCCCGCATACAACCTTGCGCGCGAACAGGTCAGCGCCGCCAACGCCTATCTGCAGGAGAATGTCGACACCATCGCGGTGACTCAGGCCTACCGCCGGGAGGCGATCAATCAGCGCGAATTCGAGCGCCGTTCCTGGGGTTACCGCAATGCGCGGCTGCACAGCCAGACGCTGATGGCGCTGTTCTTCCCGTTCATCGAGATCATGTCGGTGATCGCCACCGCCGCCGTACTGGCTGTCGGTGTGCACCAGGTGCGCGATAATGCGCTCACCGCAGGCACTTTGATCGCGTTCCTGCTCTACATCGATCTGCTGTTCGCGCCGATCCAGCAGCTGTCACAGGTTTTCGACAGCTATCAGCAGGCGGTTGTCGGTGTCGAGCGCATCGGCGTGCTGATGCGCGAACCCGTCACCACACCGGACGCATCCGATGCCCGCACTGTCGACCGGCTCGCGGGCGAAATCGAGTTCCGCGGTGTAGGTTTCGCCTACGACGGTACCGCTGCGCGGGTGCTGTCGGATATCGATGTGACGATCGCGCCCGGCCAAAAGGTGGCCGTGGTCGGCGAAACCGGTGCGGGCAAGTCCACACTGGTGAAACTGCTTGCGCGGCTGTACGACACCACCGATGGTGCGGTACTCGTCGACGGTGTCGATATCCGCCGCTACCGCTTGCGCGACTACCGCAAACGCCTGGGCGTGGTGCCGCAGGAACCCTTTCTGTTCGGTGAAACCGTGCATGCCGCCATCGCCTATGGCAAACCCGACGCCACCCCGGCCGAAATCGAATGGGCGGCACGGGCCGTCGGCGCGCACGAGATGATCGCCGCCCTCGAACACGGCTACCGTCAGCCGATCGGTGCGCACGGTGCGGGTCTGTCCGCCGGACAGCGCCAACTACTGGCCCTGGCGCGCGCCCAATTGGTGGAACCTGACATCCTCATCCTCGACGAGGCCACGGCATCCCTCGACTTGGCCACCGATGCCCGCGTTCGCGCGGCCGTCGACGTGCTCACCGCGGACCGCACCACCATCGTCGTGGCCCACCGCCTGGCCACCGCCGCCGCTGCCGACCTCATCCTCGTTGTCGGCGAGGGCCGCCTGCGCCAAACCGGCCGCCACAGCGAACTTCTCGAAGTCGACGGCCCGTACCGCAGGCTGTGGTCGGCCTACGTCGGCGACGAATCGGCGGTGGGCAGCAGGTGACATATTCGCCGTGCGGCCGTTCCCTCGAATACGTCGAGGTCAGCGTGGTCGAGCTGCCCAGGCCGTAATACTCGCCGAAACCGGTCGCGTTCAGGGGGTTTCGGAGGACCGGTGCTGATATGTGGAGTAGAAGATATGAAATACATATAATCTCGTACTATGATTGTGGGCATGAGTGCAGATAGTTACCGTCGGACAACCAACACCATCAACAAGGTCATCGTCGGGCTGCAGCGGATAGGCATCGCCTTCGGCCCGATGCAACTGCTCACGGTCGCGGGTCGGCGCAGCGGGCAGTTGCGCACGTTTCCGATCGCGGTGAACAAGCTCGATGGCGGCCGATTCATCTTCCAGGCGTTCCCGAAGGCCGCGTGGGTCGCGAATGCGCGTGCCGCCGAGACGGTTACGTTGACCCGCGGCCGAAAGTCATCGACGGCGCGGCTGGTCGAGGTGTCGGTAGACGAGCGTCCGCCGCTGCTGCACGAATTGGTGTCGACGAGTCCGAAGAGCGTCGGCAAGCGTTTCGTCACCACCGGGCTCGCCGAAGCCGCCACTCCCGATGGCGTGGCCGCATCGGCGCATCGAATCGCGGTCTTCCGCGTCGTTCCCGTCTGACCGAGCCCGGTCGCGCACGTCGGCGAGTTTACGGGCGATGAATTCGGCAACCGGTCGTACTTCGACGCGCAGCCGTCGGAGATCGGCGGCCGAAGGATACGCGGCATCGGTCACCGGAAGTTGAACTCGACGTCAGAATCGAATACGGTGGCGATCTATATTGCCGTGGTAGACGAGGTGACCCATGCAATCACGTAATCTGCTGGACGAGTGGCTGGGGCTGGGTAGTCGGCAGGTCGCGACCAATGGGATCGAGTTGCGGGTTGTCGAGCACGGTGCGGGTCCCGTGGTGGTGTTCTGTCATGGCTTTCCCGAGCTCGGATTCTCTTGGCGGCATCAGGTTTTCGCGCTTGCCGAAGCGGGTTTTCGGACGTTGACGCCGGATATGCGTGGATACGGCGGCAGTTCTCGGCCGGGCCGGATCGAGGATTACGACATGGTCGCGCTGTGTGGTGACCTTGTCGGGTTGCTCGATGAGGTCGGTGTCGAGGATGCGATCTTCGTCGGTCACGACTGGGGTGCGTCGGTGGTGTGGCAGTTGGCGCTTCGGCATCCGGATCGGGTCCGGGCCGTCGCGGGGTTGAGTGTTCCGGCTACGCCGCGGTCGGTTGCGCCGCCGTTGCCGATTCTGCGGTCCCGGCTGGGTGACGACTTCTATATGTGCTGGTTCCAGGAGCCGGGCCGTGCGGACGCGGAACTAGCGTCGGATGTGCGTCGCACCCTGTTGCAGGATGATGTCGTCAGTGCGCGGGATCTGACGAGCGGCAACGGTTCCGAGATAGCGACTCCGGCCTGGTTGAACGAGGCCGAACTCGATTACTACATAGCGACTTTCACGACCACCGGATTCACCGGCGGACTCAATTACTACCGCAATCTCGACCGCAACTGGGAACAGAGCGCGCACCTGGCTGATGCGAAGATCCACCAGCCCGCGCTGTTCATCGCCGGATCCGACGATGCTGTCATCCGCTTCACTCCGACCACCAAGATGGCCGCCATACTGTCCGACCTGCGGGCGTCCATTGTCCTGGATGGGGCGGGACACTGGATTCAACAGGAACGCGCCGCCGAAGTCAGCGCCGCACTGATCGATTTCGCCCGCAGTGTCAGCTGACAGGCCTATCGACCACCTGCCGGTAGCGTGCGGACAGCGTCGGCGGGAATCCCAGGTCGCCTTCGATAACCCGGATCGCCAACGGCGCAGCCAGCGCACGTAGGCGCGCACATCCGGCTTCGCCGAGCGCTTCGTACGGGTGGACCGAGAGTTCATCCGTCCGGCTCTCGATCTCGCCACGCCGCTGCGAGCCGTATTCGCTCAGCGCGACACCATCACCTGACAACCACCCACGCTCACGAAGCCGTCGCATACCGTCGGCCCAGTCCTGCTCGCTCCAGGATCGGCTGGCGCGCAACACTTCCGGCGATATTTCACCGGTCGCACTGTGCGTGATCAATGCCTCGATTCCGTCCAACCCCTCCGTCAGCAGCAGGGCGACGTGTCCGTCGCCGCGAAACTCGCGCAACAGTGTCTGCGCATGCCACAGCACCAGATGCGGTTCATCGGGCCACGGCAGCGCCGCATGCGCCGCGAACAACGCACGCCCCTGCGGCCGTTCGCAAGCACGTTCAGCGGCGCACCGGGCAAGCTCGGCGGCTTCACTCACCTCAGGGCTGGTGATGTCATCGCCCCATGCCTGCCGAAGCGAGCGATCGACGGCACGCATACGAGCTCGGAAAATTTCCGCGGGCGAAGCGATTTCCCAGGCGGCAGGGATGACCGCTCGCACCGCGGCCGGATTGAAATTGAAGAACGTAGCGATGGTGACCTCGGCGGTCACCGGCCCGAACGCGGCGGATCGGGAAGCGAAGTACATCATGCGCGGATCCGTGATGCCCAACTCGCGGTAGGAATCCGGACCGTGCGGGGTGAAGTAGATCATTCCGTGGATCGGCTCGAGGGCCCGGAATGTCAGATGGGCGCTGTGCGGGGAGACGGGAGTCAACGGCATCTATTCGGATCATTTCTCGAAGTACCGGCGCGGATTGCGCACCAGAATCGGGTCGATATCGTCCTCGTCCCAGTCGGCATAGTTCTGCCGGATTTTCTCGCTGAGTACGAAGACGTGCTCGTGCACCAGGACGCGGCCGAGTTCGGCGGAGTCGGCGGTTCCGGTCACGGTGGGGATCGCGGTCATCGGGAAGCCTTGTCTGTGAAGAGGTCCGGGTCGAGGGCGCGCTTGAGGATCTTGCCGGTGGCCCCCTTGGGGAGTTGGTCGGTGAAGGCGAAGCGATGCGGCACCTTGTATGCGGAGAGCCGCTCTTTGGCCCAGGACCGCAGATCGGTCGGATCGAGTTCGACCCCCGGCGTGGCGGCGACGACCGCGCCGACCTCCTCGCCGTAGTGCTCGTCCGGAATGCCGACAACCGCTACCTCGACTATGTCGGGATGCTGGTAGAGCACTTCCTCGACCTCACGCGGGTAGACGTTGTATCCGCCGCGGATGATGAGGTCCTTTGCGCGGTCGACGATATAGACATAGCCGTCGGCGTCGACGCGGCCCAGATCGCCGCTCTTCAACCACCCGTCGGACAAATCGCTGGCGGTGGCGTCGGGCCGGTTCCAGTAGCCCTTCATGATGCTGGGGCCGCGCAGGAAAATCTCGCCGACGGTATCGGCAGGCAACACCTTGCCGTCGGGATCGCGAACTTCGATCGATGTCCCGGGCAGGACAGCGCCGACCGATCCAACCCGCTGTTCGCGGTCGAGCGGATTGTAGGTCGCCGCGCCAGTGGATTCGGTCAGCCCGTAGCCCTCGAGGATGGTGCAGCCGAAGCGTTCCGAGAAGGCCCGGATCACCTCGCCGGGCAGTGACGCACCGCCGGATGCCGCAAGCCGCAGGCTCGCGAAATCCGCCGCACTATAGTCACCAGCCGCGTGCAGCATCGCATTCCACATGGTCGGTACACCGGCGACGTGAGTGAGCTGCCGATCGCGGATCATCGCGATCATGGCCCGCGGTTCGAAGGGCGTCACCATGGCGAACGATGCCCCCGCATGCAGTGCGGTGAGCAGGCACACCGCCTGCCCGTAGACATGGAACAGCGGTAGTCCGGTGCCGAAGCGATCGTCCGGGCCGAGCCGCAGCTGGTCGGTGAAGGTCCGCGCGGTCTCGGTCAGATTGGCGACGGTGAGCTCGACGCCCTTCGGTTTGCCGGTGGTTCCGGAGGTGTAGAGCAGCACCGCCGTGTCGTGTGTGCGGCGGCGCACCGGTTCGGCCACGGGCCGCGACGGCTCGGCGTGCGCGCCCGGCGCGAGTACGAGCAACGGCAGATTCCGTTCGGCGGCCGCCTCCTGTGCGCCTTGCTGCGCACTGTGCCAAACGATGACGATCCGGGCGCCGGAATCATCCAGTACATAACCGATTTCGGGCGCGGTGGCCATGGTGTTCATGGTGATGGCGATGGCGCCGATGAGCTGCGCGCCGAGATATGCGACGACGAATTCACCGACGGTGGGCGCGACCAGCAGTACTCGGTCGCCCGCGGTGATACCGGATTCGCGCAGCAGGCCGCCGTAAGCCGCACTGCGCCTGGCCAATTCGCCGTAGGATAACTGTGCTTCCGCGGCGAGCAACGCGATGGCGTCGGGGCGTTCGATGGCGTGCTGCCAGCATCGGTCGGCGACATTGCTCGACTGATCCGATGCGGTCGGGGAAGCCTGATTCGCAGGCATGGCTTGCTCCAGATCCATGAGTAGGCGAGAACTGATGTGACCCAGGCCACGTCAGTGGGTCGGACGCTACTTGAATTTGGCGTCATGTTCAATAGATGTTGTGCCGATCCTGGTTGTCCTGCGGCGTCGTGGGGTCGCGGGAGCGGCGCGCGCTGTTACGATCCACCACGTCAGCGAGCCGTACGACAGCGAGTGAGGCAGTGAACGAGCAAGCCACCGAGGGCCAGCCAGGTCGGGTGCCCCCACGGAGTAAGCGTGGCATGCGCACCAGGTCCGCGCTGGTGACCGCGGCGCGCGAAGTGTTCGAACGCGATGGCTTCCTCGATGCCAGAATCAGTGATATCTCCAAGGCGGCCGGGGTTGCCTCCGGATCGTTCTACACCTATTTCGACAGCAAGGAAGAGGTCTTCGCCGCGGTTGTCGAGCAGGTGCGCGAGGAAATGCTGCACCCGCACGTCCGAGAGCGGGTCGGCATCGACGATCCCCGCGAGCTGATCGCCGCCGCCAATCGCGAGTATCTGCTCTCGTATCGGCGTAATGCTCGGTTGATGGCCGTGCTCGAGCAGGTGTCGAAGATCGATGAGAAGTTCCGGGTGCTGCGCTTCGAACGCGCGCTGGCATTCGTTGATCGCAATGCCGTGATGATCCGGAACCTGCAGGACCGTGGCCTGGTGGATGTCGAGTTGGATGCCGAAGTCACCTCGCTGGCCCTGTCGAGCATGGTGAGCCGCATGGCGTATTTCGTATTCGTCGAGGGGCGCAAGGTCTCCTTCGAGAAGTTGGTGAAAACGTTGAATCAGTTGTGGTTCAACGCTCTTCAGTTGAAAGAAGCTCGCTGAGCGACATTCGTGTGACCTGTCTCACGTGACGCGGAGCCACTCTTGAACTTGACGTCGGAATCAAGTTCGGTGAGTCTGGTCACGCAGATCGGGCATCAGGAGAGGCTTACGTAATGGGTCGTTTCGACGGAAAGACGGCGATTGTCACCGGAGCCAGCCGCGGTATCGGGCTGGCCATCGCGCAGCGGCTGGTGGCCGATGGTGCGCGGGTCTGCGTGACCGCCCGCAAAAAGGACGCGCTGGACGCGGTGGTCGCCGAACTCGGCGGACCCGAACGCGCCATCGGTGTCGCGGGACGAGCCGATGACGTCGAACATCAGACCGAGGCCATCGAGCGCACCCTGGAGACCTTCGGTTCGGTCGACTTCCTGGTCAACAATGCCGGTATCAACCCGGTGTATGGCCCAATGGTCGAACTCGACCTGGCCGCGGCCCGTAAAGTCTTCGAGGTGAACTGCCTGGCGGCGATCTCCTGGGTGCAGCAGGCGCACAAGGCATGGCTGGGCGAGCACGGTGGCTCGGTGGTCAATGTCGCGTCGGTGGCCGGAATAAAGCCCGCGCCCGGCATCGGGTTCTACGGGGCGACCAAGGCGATGCTGGTGCACATCACCCAGGAGTTGGCGGTCGAACTCGGCCCGTCGATCCGGGTGAACGCGATCGCACCCGCCGTGGTCAAAACCCAATTCGCTACCGCGCTCTATGACGGCCGCGAGGAGCAGGTCGCCTCGGCCTATCCGCTCAAGCGCCTCGGCGTACCCGAGGACATCGGCAGTGTCGCCGCCTTCCTGCTCTCCGAGGACGCGGCGTGGTTGACCGGCCAACTGATCGTCGTCGACGGCGGTGTGACTCTTACCGGAGGTGTGGCGTGAAGGCTTGGCGGGTAACGGAATTAGGCGAACCGGCGCAGGTACTGCGGCTGGTCGAACTGGAGGAGCCCAAACCCGGTCCAGGCCAGGTGGTGGTGCGGACCCGCGCCTCGGCCGCGAACTTCCCGGATGTGCTGATGTGCCGGGGCGAGTACCAGATCAAGCCCGAACTCCCGTTTACCCCCGGCGTGGAACTGTGCGGTGAGGTGGTCGCGGTCGGCGCCGACGTCGACGGCATCGCGATCGGTGACCGAGTCCTGGGCAGTACCGCGCTGCCGTGGGGCGGATTCGCGGAACTGGCGGTCATGGATGCCGCGGATGTCTTTCCCGCCCCTGCGCCGCTCGACGATGCCGAAGCCGCCGCCCTCTTCATCGGTTACCAGACGGGCTGGTTCGGTCTGCATCGGCGCGCCGGTCTGCGGGCGGGGGAGACGCTGCTGGTACATGCGGCGGCCGGTGGCGTCGGGAGTGCAGCAGTGCAATTGGGTAAGGCGGCCGGGGCCACGGTGATCGGCGTGGTCGGCAGCGCGGCCAAGGCCGAAGTCGCACGGGCGCTCGGCGCGGACATCGTGGTCGATCGCAGCGCACAGGATTTCGTCTCGGTCGTGCGGGACGCGACCGACGGTCGCGGTGCGGATGTGGTGTACGACCCGGTCGGCGGTGAGGTGTATCGGCGGTCCACCAAGTGCATCGCCTTCGAGGGACGCATCCTGGTCGTCGGTTTCGCGGGCGGGCAGATCCAATCCACCGCACTGAATCACGCACTGGTGAAGAATTATTCGATCCTCGGCCTGCACTGGGGCCTCTACCGTGCCAAGGATCCGCAGGCGGTCCGCGATTGCCATCTGGAGTTGACCGGGCTGGCCGAGCGGGGTTCGGTAAAACCCCTGATCGGCGAGCGGCTGCCACTGGATAGCGTGGCTACCGGACTGCAGCGCCTCGCCGACGGCAAGACCGTCGGCCGCGTGGTATTCGAACCGTAAGCGGTACCAACCCAATTCGACAAGGGAGAACCGAATGAGCAGTGAGACAACCCGGACCGCCATCGTGACCGGCGCCGCACGCGGCATCGGCGCGGGCGTCGCCAAGCGGCTGGCGGCGGACGGATTCGCGATCGCCGTCCTCGACCTCGATGAGCAGGCCTGTAAAACCGTTGTCGCCGAGATCGAATCGGCCGGTGGCAGGGCGCTCGCGGTGGGCGCGAACGTCGCCGATGAACAGGCCGTCGCCGCGGCGGTCGAGACGGTCGCCGCCGAATTGGGCGCGCCGACCGTCTTGGTGAACAATGCGGGCATCATCCGCGACAACATGCTCTACAAGATGAGCGTCGACGACTGGGACGCGGTCATGGGCGTCCACCTGCGCGGATCCTTCCTGATGAGCCGCGCGGCACAGAAGTATATGACCGATGCGGGCTGGGGCCGCATCGTCAATCTCTCCAGCACTTCGGCACTCGGCAATCGCGGTCAGGCCAACTACGCCGCCGCCAAGGCCGGATTGCAGGGATTCACCAAGACTCTCGCGATCGAGCTCGGCAAATTCGGGGTGACCGTGAACGCCGTCGCGCCCGGCTTCATCGAAACCGAGATGACCGTCGCTACCGCTGAGCGCATGGGTGTTTCGTTCGAGGAGTTCAGCAAGACCCTGGTGGCGCGGATTCCGGTGGGACGTGTCGGCAAGCCCGAGGATATCGCGCACACGGTGTCGTTCTTCGTGAGTGAGGGCGCGTCGTATGTGACCGGACAGGTACTCTACGTCGCCGGTGCGCCGACGGTCTGAGGAGCGAATAATGAAGGTATTCAATGGGATCGGCGAACTCGAGCAGGCCGTCGGCACCCATCTCGGCTACAGCGAATGGCACACCGTGACCCAGGAGCAGATCGATCTGTTCGCCGAGGCGACCGGTGACCATCAGTGGATTCACGTCGATCCGGAGCGGGCCGCGCAGGGACCGTTCGGCACCACCATCGCCCACGGCTATCTGACCCTGTCGCTATTGCCGCAGCTGGTCTGGCAGGTGTATCGCGTCGACGGGGTGAAGATGGGAATCAACTACGGCAGCAATAAGGTTCGCTTCCCGTCGCCGGTGCCGTCGGGCAGTCGCGTGCGGGCGGGAGTGGAGCTGGTGAAGCTCGAGCCGACCAAGGCGGGGGTCCAGGTGACGGCTCGGGTGACCATCGAACGCGAGGGCGGGGACAAGCCCGCCTGCATTGCCGAAGCGCTGTCGGTACTCGTGCCCTGAGACAACTGTGACCGCCGGACATCCTGTGCCCGGCGGTCACTACTTTCCAGCGAATATGCGAAATGGCCTGTCTCCCTGGTTATATCGGGAAACAGGCCGTTGTCGTCTCAGAACCCGGCTTCGGTGGCGATCCGATCGGCGGTTTCGGCGAGTCCGTCCACCATATCGGTAGTCGGAATACCCGCGGCCGCACGATTGCGGGGGTCGTCGAGCGTGCGACGGTACACACCCTCGGCAATGACCGCGAGCTTCCACAGACCGAGCGCATGCCAGAACCCGAGCGCCCGCCGATCGCGCCCGGTGATCGCGAGATACTCTTCGACCAGTTCGGCGCGGGACGGAAAACCAGGAAGCATGACCATTTCGGTACCCGGAATCGCCGCTTCGCCAGGCATCGGCCAATAGGCGAGCAGACTGCCGACATCGGCCAGCGGATCGCCGAGGGTGCACAATTCCCAGTCGAGTACGGCGGCGATCGCGCCCGTCTCCGGTGTGGTGATCACATTGCGCAGGTTGTAATCGCCGTGTACGAGCGCGAGTTCGCGCTGTTCGGGAACCGCGGCCCGGAGCCGTTCGGTGAGACGGTCCACCAGTGGCAGGTCCCGCGTTTTCGACTTCTCCCACTGTGCCGACCACCGTTTGAGCTGTCGCTGCGCATACGGTTTGTGACTGGCAAGGTCGATCAGCGCGGTAGCTTCCAGATCGACGGCGTGGATGCGGGCCAGCGTCCGTACCAGTGACAGCCCGGCACTGCGACGCAGGTCGAGGCTGAGTGCTTCGGCGGTCTCGACCCCGTCGATGACCAGCCCGTCGACGAATTCCATCAGCACGAGCGCGATATCGCCCTCCTGCCGGACATCGTGGACGCGCGGCACCGGGACATCGGTGGGCGCAAGTGCCGACATGACGCGAGCTTCCCGCGCCACATCATGCGCGGACGCCAGCAGGTGGCCGAGCGGCGGACGGCGCAATACCCACCGCCGCCCGTTCGCGTCGGTGATCAGGAAGGTCAGATTGGACTGGCCGATCCCCACCCGTTCGGCCCGCACCGGCGTGGTACAGGCCGAGCCGAGCGAGGACACCCAGTCCGCGAACACGGCCGCATCGATATCGAAGCCGGTCGCGTCCGCGTTGGGCTGAATAAGCCCGTTACTTGTCTGCATCAATTCCTGTCCGTCCTACGCCCCGGCCCTGAACTTACCGAGTTCGGCGCGCGCGATGGCGCGTTTGTGCACTTCGTCCGGTCCATCGGCCAGACGCAATGTGCGCAGGTGCGCGTACATGCTGGCGAGCGGGAAGTCATCGGTGACACCAGCGCCACCGTGCACCTGGATGGCCCGGTCCACGATCCGCAGCGCCATCTCCGGTGCGGCGATCTTGATCGCGGCGATCTCGACCTGCGCCGCCTTGTTGCCGACGGTATCCATCATCCAGGCGGCCTTGAGTGTCAGCAGCCGCGCCTGCTCGATATCGATGCGGGCCTCGGCAATCCAGTCCTGGATATTGGCGCGCTCGCTCAGCTTCTGCCCGAACGTGATTCGCGATTCAGCGCGTGCGCACATCAGCTCCAGCGCGCGTTCGGCCATGCCGATGGCGCGCATGCAGTGGTGGATGCGACCCGGACCGAGCCTGGCCTGACTTATCGCGAAACCCTCACCCTCGCCCTTCAACACATCGGTGACCGGGACCCGTACATCGGTGAAATCGATCTCGGCATGGCCCTCGCGGTCGGCGTAGCCGAAGACCGGCAGATTACGCATGACCGTGACACCGGGCGCGTCGATGGGCACGACCATCATCGACTGCTGGCGGTGCTTGGGCGCGTCCGGATCGGTCTTGCCCATGACGATGAGCACCTTGCAGTTCTTGTGTAATGCGTTGGAGGCGAACCACTTCCGGCCATTGAGTACGTAGTGGTCGCCGTCGCGCGTCATGCGCAGCTGGATATTGGTTGCGTCGGAGCTGGCGACGGCGGGCTCGGTCATCGCGAAGGCGGAGCGGATGGTGCCGTTCAGCAGCGGCTCCAGGTAGCGCTCCTTGTGCTCCTGAGTGCCGAAGAGGGTGAGCACCTCCATATTGCCGGTGTCGGGTGCAGAGCAGTTGCACGCCTCCGGCGCGAGATGCGCACTGCGGCCCATGATTTCGGCCAGCGGAGCGTATTCCAAATTGGTCAGGCCCGGACCCCACTCGGGGTGCGGGTGGAAGAGATTCCACAGGCCGCGGGCGCGGGCCTCGGTCTTGAGGTCCTCGACGATCTGCGGATGGTGGTGCGGATCGCCGGATGCCGCCATTTGCTTTTCGTATTCCGACTCGGCCGGGTATACGCATTCGTCCATGAAGGCGCGCAGATCTCGTTGGTACTGCTGGGTGCGCTCGGACGTGCTGAACAGGTCCATGAGGCTCCGATCGTCGGTGCGTGCGGTCGAAAGCGACCGCGCCGCAAAGTGGGTCAGCTGGGGGTTCGTAGTGCGGGCCATAACTGGGCGGCCGTCGATGCGGCGTCGCGGTGCACGATGCCGCCGAGGCCGAGCAGTTCGGCCGCGGTGATGTTCTGCTCGAGGTCGTCGACCATGATGGTCTGCTCGGGCGTGACGCCGAGCCGTTCGCAGCCGATGAGATAGGCCCGGCGGGACGGTTTGCGGGTGCCGATCTCCGCGGAGATGGTCACCGCGTCGAACATGGCTGGTAGGTCGAAGCCCGCATAGCAGTCGTCGCCGAGCGAATTCGACAGCAGGCCGACGCGATAACCCGCCGCGCGGATACCGGCGACCAACTCGATCATTGCCGGGTCGGGAAGCAGCCGGGACTGGATGCGATCGATAAGGCCCTCATCGGCGATATCGACCCCATGCGCGCGCAGTCGCCGCGCGAACCCGATCTCGAATTCACGCTGGCCGATGCGCCCCTCCTCGTGATCCACCAGCAGCGCACTGCTTTCCGGATCGCGCGCGAGCAAACGCAGCGGCAGCCGCGGGTCGCCGATCTCCGCGCCGAACTCGGCGAAGGCGGCGAGCACGGCGGTGGTGAGGACTCCGCCGAAGTCGAACAGCACGGCGGTGCGCGCGCTCATGACAGCGACCTGCGGTAGCGCTGCATGCCCGCGATCCACCGGTCGTGATCGGACACCTTGCGTTGCAGGAATTCTCGGACTTCCTCGTGTGGCAGCACGAGGAACCGTTCGGCCTCGATTGCCTCGATCACCCGATCGGCCACATCGAGTGGCGCCAGCACGGCCCCGGCCCCGGTGACGGCCCGGGTGGCCAGATCGCCGACGGATCCGCCGTCCGTGCCGAGTCCGGTGAGCAGGGCGGTATCGACACCCATCGGGCACAGGCAGCTGACCCGCACACCCAGATCCCCATAGGTCACCGCCAGCCATTCGGCGAAGCCGACGGCCGCGTGCTTGGACACGGTGTAGGTGGCCGAACCGAGTTGAGTGAGCAGTCCCGCCGCCGATGCGGTGCTCACGAAGTAGCCGCTGCCGCGCTCGAGCCACCCGGGGATCAGCAAGCGCGCTGCCCGCACGTGGGCCAGGGCGTTGACCTCCAGAGCTTGCTCCCACTGCGCGTCGGTCGCGTCGAGGCCGGGGCCGCCGCCGACACCGGCGTTCGCGAAGAACATATCGACCGGGCCGAACGCCGTTGTGGCCGTCTCGATCAGCTTGCGGAGGTCGGCCTCGGATGCGGCGTCACCGGCGTGTCCGGACACTTTGCCGGGAAATGCATCGGTCAATTGTCGGGTCGTCGCCGCGAGCCGGTCCGCGTCGCGGTCGGTGATCAGCACCCGGGCGCCGTGCTCGAGTAGGCGTTGCGCGATGGCCGCACCGATGCCGCCCGCGGCGCCGGTCACGATCGCGACCGCGTTCTGCACGCGCATCAGTTCGCCTCGGCATTCAGCCGTACCAGCAACTGCCCGCTGCCTCGAGCCGGAACATCCGTGGTCACCATCCGGAAATAGGATGGTGTGGACTCGCCGGTGGGCCGGGCCACCAGATGCACCTCTCGGCTCTTCACGACAAGAAACCTCCATGTCCATGCGCGCTGACCGGGGCGTCCGTGTTCGAGCGCCGGTTGCCGGATGGCTCAGAGGTTAGTTGAAGTTGACGTCGGATTCAATGTTGGGTCGCTGATAGCTCAGTCGGGGAAGAGCCTGCTTCTGGCCGCCGCCTGCCGCGAGTTCCGGGCTGAGGCGACGGCCACGACGCAGCCTATCGGCCGGTAACCCCGAGGGCTGCCATCTCGCTTCCCGCGGCTTCGAACGCTGCCAATGCGTCATATACCTCGTCGAAGGTAACAGGAACCAGTGGCAGGCCACCCGATCGTGCGGGGCGGCCGAGCTGTTCGAGGAGCACGAAAGCCGCGGCGTCGTCCGCCAGTGGCAGGTATCCCCGTTTGTTGTCGTCACGAATCGTGTCGATGATGCCATCCGGCGTGACGCCGTCCGGGATCGTCGTCCGCACGCCGAGGGATGTCACGAGTTCGTCGTGGATGCTGACGTCGGTGTCCGTCAGCCACCCGCGCGCGAACGATATTCGCGCGGCAATCAACATACCGAGTGCGATGGACTCCCCGTGAGAGAGCCCATCGGCATCGCGTTGCCGATGGTCCAGCAATTCGATGGCATGCCCGACCGTATGGCCGTATTCGAGAACGAGGCCGTCCTTCCGTTCGTATGTGTCGTTCTTTGTTACCTGCCCCTTCGCGCTGATGCTGGCATCCAACAGCCACAGGAGCGACTCCGGTGCGGCGAGGTTCGCTGTGGCCAAGATTTCCTGCAGCTCGGAAATGATTGCGGGTTTGATGGCCAGACAATTCTTGGTCATCTCGCAGAGTCCGGAGCGGAGTTCCCGGGCAGATAGCGTGGTGAAAAGTTCGACGTCGGTCAGGACTGCGGTCGGCGTGTAGTAACTTCCCACATGATTCTTGCCGACCTGACTATTTATGGCCTGCTTGAGTGACAGCACCGAATCCATCGCACTGACAGTTGTGGTCGGTATATGAACGAGACGAACCCCACGGAACAGCAGACTGGCCATGAGCCCGGCCAGATTTCCCGGTACGCCACCACCGAAGGAGACGACAACCGATCTCCGCGTGGCGCCATCTCGCAAGGCTTGCTCGATGTGCTCACCCAGGCAGGAAAGGGTCTTCATGGATTCACCTGGCTCATGGCCTAGGACCGTCACGGGTGTCTCGGTTCCGAGGGCGCGCAGCAATGTCTGCCCGTGCAGCCCGAAGACATGGTTGTCGGTAACGACTATGAATCTGTCCGCGTCGAGCTTATCCAGGGTCTCGCCGATGGCGTCGAGACAATTGCTGCCGAACAGATATGGAAACGAGGACTCGCCGATCTGTATGTGGCGCTGTTGCATGTGCGGATGCGATACGAGTTCTGGTGCGATCGAGACCATCGGTTCTACTCCTGCTAACTCTACGACGGACGGCGGCACGATAAGCGAGCGATGGCCGGCCCATAGTCCATGAATTTCGCGCGCAAATCGGCTCGATCATCATCGACCGAAAGCCACGCCGGGAAATTCCTGTGATTTCAGATCAGCGCGATGATATAAGAGCCTCCGCCGCTGGGCTAGATATTCCCAGGGTCAGGAATGGCGAATTCGGGTGCGACATCTCGATAATGCACGATACCCGCGCGGTTATGTGAAAAGGGCCACAGATTGGTTTGGCCAGTGCGGCGGCGGGGTCGCCGCCAGCGTTGATCGCCGCCGTGTGTCGCCGGGATCAGTCCAGCTGCGGTGCGATCTCCGCGGCGACCAGGTCCAGGTGGTCCAGGTCCGAGAGATCCAAGTACTGCAGGTACAGACGGGTGATACCGGTCGCCTCGCGATATCGGCCGATCTTGTCGACGACCTCGGCGGGGGTACCGACCAGCTCGTTGCGCCGCGTCAGATCGGTGAGCTCGCGGCCGATGGTATCGGCACGGCGGGCGACCTCGGCGTCGTCACGGCCCACACACATTGTGAGGGCGACCGAGCGGATGATCTCCTTCGGGTCGCGCCCCAACTTCCTGGCCGCCGCGTCCACTCGCTCGAATTGCGCCGCGGCCGTGGCGGAGTCGACGAAGGGTAGGTTGAATTCGTCGGCGAAGCGGGCCGCCAGCGCCGGGGTGCGTCTCTTGCCGACACCGCCGATGATGACCGGCGGGCGCGGACGCTGCGTCGGCTTGGGCAGGGCTGGAGCCTCTTCGAGTCGATAGTGCTTGCCGTGAAAGCTGAACGTCGCACCCGCCGAGGTCTCCCATAGGCCGGTCACAATCTCCAATTGCTCAGCGTAGCGGTCGAAGCGCGTACCGAAATCGGGCAGTTCGATACCGTAGGCGATGTGCTCGGCGTCGTACCAGCCCGAGCCGAGGCCGACTTCGATACGGCCACCGGACATTTGATCCACTTGCGCCACCGAGATGGCCAGCACGGATGGATGCCGAAAGGTGGCGGAGGTGACCAGGGTGCCGAGCCGGATCCGGGTCGTTTCCCGTGCCAAGCCGGCGAGCGTGATCCAAGCATCGGTAGATCCCGGGAGCCCGGACGCCATCCCCATCCTCAGATAGTGGTCGGACCGGAAGAATGCGTCGAAACCGGCGTCCTCGGCCGCTGTCGCAGCGCGGAGCAGCCGACTGTAGTCGGCCCCCTGTTGGGGCTCGGTGAAGATGCGTAGGTCCACCCGGTCGGACGAAGCGCCGGTGCTCGTGTTCATGTTTCACATCCAGGTGTCGAGTATCTCGATGGCGCGGGCCCGGCAGTTGCCCTCGTAGTGGGTCAGGTGTCAGTGCCGAGGTGACGACTTACCGAGTCCGCCAGCGACAGCCAGCTTTCCGCGTAGCACCTCGCGAGTTCGGCAACCGCGGACGCACAGTGTGGCGGCACACTGTCGGCCATCGATTGCCATTCCTCCGGCGCGGGATCGGCAATCGCCAACAACCGCAACAACCTTCGGCCGACCTCGGTGAAACGCAAGGACGGATCGGCGCGCAGACGGCGCACCATCAGTGTGCGATCGGGCGAATGAGGAGGTTTCGCTGACCCGCTGGCTAGGCCAGCGGGCGACGCTTCCGGTGCCACCTCACCATGGCGCCGATACTGCGATGCGGCACCGAGCTGCACCCGCAGACGCCGCCGGACATCCTTCGCGGTAGTCGGCGAGATACCTGCCGCCGCCGCGATCTCGCGAGTCGACGCCGCCGGATCGGCTTCCAAGAATTCCCGGGCCCGTCGCCGGCGCGCGCTCGCATCCATCGGGTATGCCGTGCCGTCACGCCCGATCCGCCGGGGGGGGGGGGGGGGTTGGGCCCCCCCCCCCCCCCCCCCCCCGGGGGGGGGGGGGGGGGGCCCACCCCCCCCCCCCCCCCCCCCCCGCGGGGGCCCAGAACCCCCAACACCCCCCCCACCC